>NZ_JASCQQ010000039.1:0-327687 GCF_030012485.1 Halomonas rhizosphaerae | reverse complement strand
GAGACCCTGGTCGCCAACGGGGTGACCGACATGTTCGGCATCATGGGTTCGGCCTTCATGGACGCCATGGACATCTTCGCGCCGGCCGGCATCCGCCTGATCCCGGTGGTCCACGAGCAGGGCGCGGCGCACATGGCCGACGGCTATGCTCGCGTCTCCGGCCGCCACGGCACGGTGATCGGCCAGAACGGCCCGGGCATTTCCAACGCCGTGACCGGCATCGCTGCGGCCTACTGGGCGCACAGCCCGGTGGTCATCGTCACCCCCGAAGCGGGCACCACCGGCATCGGCCTGGGCGGCTTCCAGGAGTGCAAGCAGCTGCCGATGTTCCAGGAGTTCACCAAGTACCAGGGGCACGTGACCCACCCCGCGCGGATGGCCGAGTACACCGCTCGCTGCTTCGACCGGGCGATGTCCGAGATGGGGCCGACCCAGCTGAACATCCCGCGGGACTACTTCTACGGCGAGATTGAATGCGAGATCCCCGAGCCGGCGCGCCTCGACCGCGGGCCGGGTGGCACCCGCACCCTCAGTGAGGCGGCCGAGCTGCTGGCCAAGGCCGAGTTCCCGGTGATCGTCTCCGGCGGCGGTGTGGTCATGGCCGACGGCGTGGAGGCCTGCCAGGCGCTGGCCGAGCGGCTGGGCGCGCCGGTGGTCAACAGCTACCAGCACAACGACTCCTTCCCGGCCAGTCACCCGCTGTGGTGCGGCCCGCTGGGCTACCAGGGCTCCAAGGCTGGCATGAAGCTGATCGCCCAGGCTGACGTGGTGGTGGCGCTGGGCACCCGCCTGGGGCCGTTCGGCACCCTGCCGCAGCACGGCCTGGACTACTGGCCGAAGGACGCCAAGATCATCCAGATCGACGCCGACCACAAGATGCTCGGCCTGGTGAAGAAGATCGCCGTGGGCATCTGCGGCGATGCCAAGGAAGCCGCCGAGGCGATCACCGAGCGCCTGGCGGGCCGCGACCTGGCCTGCGACGCTACCCAGGCCAAGCGCGCCGAGCTGATCGCCAGCGAGAAGGCCGCCTGGGAGCGCGAACTGGACGAGTGGACCCACGAGAAGGACCCCTTCAGCCTCGACGCCATCGATGAGGCCCAGGGCGAGACGCCGTTCTCCGGCGGCGAGTACCTGCACCCGCGCCAGGTGTTGCGCGAGCTCGAGAAGGCCATGCCCGAGGACGCGATGGTCTCCACCGACATCGGCAATATCAACGCCGTAGCGCACAGCTACCTGCGCTTCGAGAAGCCGCGCAGCTTCTTCGCGCCGATGAGCTTCGGCAACTGCGGCTACGCCTTTCCCACCATGATCGGGGCCAAGGTGGCCGCGCCGGAGCGTCCGGGGATCGCCTACGCCGGCGACGGCGCCTGGGGCATGAGCCTGATGGAGACCATGACCGCGGTGCGTCACGACATCCCGGTGACCGCGGTGGTGTTCCACAACCGCCAGTGGGGCGCCGAGAAGAAGAACCAGGTCGAGTTCTACAACCGCCGCTTCGTGGCCGGCGAGCTGGACAACCAGAGCTTCGCCGAGATCGGCAGGGCGATGGGCGCCGAGGGCATCACCGTGGATCGCCTCGAGGACGTGGGCCCGGCGCTGAAGAAGGCGGTGGACATGCAGATGAACGAGGGCAAGACCTGCATCATCGAGATCATGTGCACCCGTGAGCTGGGCGACCCCTTCCGCCGCGACGCGTTGAAGAAGCCGGTGCGCCTGCTCGAGAAGTACCAGGACTACGTCTGATCGAAGGTGCTGCAACGTGGTTCCCCCGGCGCTGCCGGGGGCTTTTTTGTCTGACGGCCGACCGAGATGTGCTCAACGAAAGCCCTGTCCCGACGACGACTGTCGCCGCTGGGCCGGGGTTTCTTGCGTTCTGATCCGAGTGCAAGTGGCGCGACGCGCCTCCCCGACCCCGCCGATTCCCCTGGTCCAACCGCCGGTGCATATCTGGCGCTAATGCTCCCTCGGCTTTGTCAGTAGTCTGGATTCGTTCGCGGCCGATGTGCCGCCTCGATGTGTCACCCGTTCAGTAACGACAGTCCTCTAGCGACCGTCCTAACAACGACAACCGTCAGGAGCCCGTCATGAGCCAACCGACCACCAAACTTCTCGAAGCCTTTAGCGATGCCCTGAACCGTCACGACATCGATGCCCTCATGAGCATGATGACCGACGACTGCGTCTTCCACGCCATCGCGGGCCCGGAGCTGCAGGGCAAGAGTTTCGTCGGCCAGGCCGAGGTGCGCCAGGGCCTCGAGAACGCCTGGAAGGCCGCCCCCGATGCCAGCTGGACCGACGCCGAGCATCACGTGATCGGCGACAAGGGCTTCACCGAGTCCACCTATCAGGGCACCACCACCGACGGCGTACGCTCCGAGGCTCGCATGATTGACGCCTTCACTTTCCGCGACGGCAAGATCGCGGTTAAGAACGCCTTTCGCAAGAACCGTCCGCCGGTCAATGGCTGAGCCGAGTCACGGCAACCGAGTGCAAGGAGTCCGATCATGGAGACAACAACGCCAAGAAGCGGGGTGGAGACCGAGGTGACCAAGACCTCACCCTCCCAGCCATATGATCCGGCCTATGACCCCCTGAAGAGCGCCACCCCGGGGGCGGGTCGTGACTATGCGCCGACCTACTGGATCGGCACCGCAGGCGAGCCGCCGGCCGATGATGGGCCGATCACCCAGGATACGGATGCCGATGTGGTCATCATCGGCTCCGGCTTCACGGGACTGACCGCCGCTATCTTCCTGGCCCAGGAGTACGGCATCAAGGCCACGGTGCTCGAGGCCAATCGCACCAGTTGGGGCTGCTCGACCCGCAACGGCGGCCAGGCTCAGTGCGCCTCCGGTCGCCTCAAGCGCTCTCAGTGGATCCAGCGCTACGGCCTTGATACCGCCATGAAGCTGCATCGCGAATGCCTTGACGGCATGGCGACCTTCAAGGAGCTGATCAAGGACATCGACTGTGAGCCACAGCCGGGCGGTCATCTCTACGTGGCCCACCGCGACAAGGTGATGCCGACCCTCGAAAAAGAGGCGAAGCTGCTGCGCGAGACCTTCGACTACGACGCCCGGATCCTCGACGCCGACACGGTGAAGCGCGAGTGGCTCGGCGACCAGGAGGCGGCTGGCGCCATGCACGAGCCTGAGGGCATTGGCATCCATGCCGGCAAGCTGGCCTTCGGCTATCACCGCAAGGCGCGGGCGCTGGGGGTGAAGATCCATCCGGCAAGCCCGGTGCAGGGCTTCGAGACCCGCGGCGGGGTGCACTACCTGCAGACCCCGGGCGGGGTGGTCAAGGCGCGTGCGGTTGGCATCGCCACCGGCGGCTACACCTCCCAGAGCCTGCATCGCGAGCTCAAGAACAGGCTGCTGCCGATCCTCTCGAATTCCATCGTCACGCGTCGGCTGACCGATGACGAGATCGAGGCCTGCAGCCTGCGCACGCGCCAGGTGATCACCGACACCCGGATCCTGCGCCACTACTATCGCCTGCTGCCGGACAACCGCGTGCAGATCGGCAGCCGCAGCGCGATCACCGGCCGTGATGCGCCCCAGAAGAAGTACGAGTCGATGCTGATCGGCGACATGCACCGCAAGTTTCCGGCGCTCCAGGGCATCGATATCGACTACTCCTGGTGGGGCTGGGTGGATGTCAGCCACGACATGATGCCGCGCATCCATCAGCCCGATGCCAAGGAGACGGTCTATTACGCCCTTGGCTACGGCGGCAACGGCGTGATGTATTCGGCCCAGGCCGGCCGGCGCCTCGCGCAGTGGATCGCCGGTCACGGCAAGGAGCTGGACCTGCCGATCTTCACCTCCAAGCTGCCGTACCCGAACATTCGGGAGATGGTCGAGTCCCAGGCCTTCGCGCCCTTCCGGCGCTTCGGCCAGCGCTTCCTCTATCGCTGGTACCACCTGAAGGACGAGGTGCTCTGATAGCACCTGGCCCACGCGTGAAGCCGCCTCAGAGGCGGCTTTCTTGTGAGAGCGATCTTTTCGAGACGACTTTCAAGTAAGCGGTTTTCTTATAGCGCGCGAAGGGGGGTATTCAGGAAGGGGGGATCGCCTGAGGAATCAGCGTCGCCAGTCGTTCGATGCCGGCCTCGATGCGCGACTCGGGAATCGCCGAGAACCCCAGCCGGAAGTACTCGAGGCGAGGGGTATCGAAGAAGTGGATGTCGCCGCATTCAATCAGGATGCTCTGCTCGGCTGCCAGGCGCTGCAGTTTATGGCAGTCGAGGCCGTCGGGACCCTTCACCCAGAAACTGGATCCTCCATAGGTGGAAGGCACCGAAGCATGGGGCATGTGGCGAGCCAGGGCCTCGCCCAACTGCTGCCAACGGCTATGAAATACCAGGTGGATCTGACGCAGCAGGGCATCGTGGTAACCGCGGTCGAGAAACAGCGCCACGGCGCGCTGGTTATTGGTGGGAGGGTGGCGCAGCATCAGGCGACGTAGCGCGCGGGCCTCGCGGATCAGCGCCGGGGGGCCAACCATGTAGCCCAGGCGCAGACCCGGCGCCAGGGTCTTGGAGAGGCTGCCCACATAGATCACACGGTTGTGGCGGTCCAGGCTCTTCAGGGCCGGGGTGGGGTTGTCCAGGTAGTTGGTCTCGCTCTCGTAGTCGTCCTCGATGATCAGGAAGTTGTCGTTCTCCGCCATATCCAGCAGCTCGCGACGGCGCTCCAGGGGCATGGTGACCGTGGTAGGCGCCTGATGGCTGGGCGTGACGTAGAGCAACTGGCAGCCGTTGATGTCGGCTTCCAGGCGCATGCCTCGGTCGTCGACCGGCAGCAGACGGATGTCATCGGTAAAGGTGCTTGCGATGTTGTACATGTCCACGTAGCCGGGGTTTTCCATGCCGAACCGGCGCCCGGCCTTGAGCAGCAGCATGCAGGTCATCCACAGGGCCTGCTGCGCGCCGACTGTCACCAGGATCTCTTCGGGATTCGCCCACACCCCCCGCCTCGGCAACAGCCGCTGGTGGATCTGCTTGATCAGTAGGGGGTCGTCGTCATTGAGGTGGTCGACCGCCCAGCTGCGAATCGCCGGCACGCTCATGGAATCGCGGCTGCATTCCCGCCAATGCTGAGTGGGGAACAGTTCGGGATCGATCTGTCCGTAGATGAACGGAAAGTCGTAGCGTTGCCAGTCACTGGGTTTGTTGATGGTGGACTGTCGAGAGGGATGCATTGTCAGCAGGTCTTCCCAAGGCAGGCGCTCGGCATCGATGTCGTTCAGGCGCACGGGCTTCTCGGCACGACCCTCGAGGATCTCGGGGTTGACGAAGTAGCCACTGCGCTTCTTGGCAATCAGGTAGCCATCATCGAGCAGTTGTTCGTACGCCAGCATCACTGTGTTGCGGGCCACGTGCAGTTCCTTGGCCAGCTTGCG
Source organism: Halomonas rhizosphaerae (assembly GCF_030012485.1). Classification (NCBI taxonomy): domain Bacteria; kingdom Pseudomonadati; phylum Pseudomonadota; class Gammaproteobacteria; order Oceanospirillales; family Halomonadaceae; genus Halomonas; species Halomonas rhizosphaerae. The sequence goes on along the minus strand of NZ_JASCQQ010000039.1, from coordinate 322,281 downwards.
ACTGGAGGGAAGCGCCTCGTCCAGGGGCAGGTGGCCGTCCAGAATGGCCCGGGCGATCTGCTCGCGTAGCTGGCGTTGGAGGCTCTCCGGCAGATCGGGATCGAGATGGAAGAGAAACTGGCTCATTGAAATTGTGTCTCACCACTGCTGATGAATAGGCAATCCTCGAGTATGACATACCTCGACGGGCAGAGGCCTGGAGCGTTGCACCACATGGAGGCTTGCCGGCTGTCTGTGACCCCACCCCCCTTTTTAGAGCTGGACCAATCGACGGTGTCCCACTGGTTCTAGTGGCACTACGCACGAGTGCGTAGAACGTGACAGTCAGGATATGGCGAATAGCACGTATCCGATGATTGGAGAAGGGCGAAGTCGCGATTCGGCGCGGAGGAGGTGATACTCACAATAAATCATCCCGGATCGTCACCGCGAGTCGCCATCGACTGGCCTCTTGGCCCGCCGGTCATTGAGGAAGTCGTCGCATCACGCTTACATCCTGTCTTTCCGACAATAACAAGGTTTGGAGATCATAATGCGTATCCAGAAACTGATCATCCCCATGGCAGTATCCGCCGCAAGCCTGGCCCTGAGCGGCAACGTCATGGCCGAGACCTGGAAGATGGCCCTGGGCGATGCTGCCGGGGGCACCCAGTACGAGCTGGGCACGACCTTTGCCAATCTCGTCGAGGAGAAAACCGAGGGGGAGGTCACAATCGACCTGTTTCCGAACGGCCAGCTAGGCAGCGAGCAGGACACTATCAACAATGCCAGCATGGGCTTGCTGGACCTGTCGGTCCTGGCCATCAACAACATCACTCCTTTCTCTCCAACCGTGGGCGTGATGACCCTGCCCTATGTAATCCAAGGGCCCGAGGATGCACGCACCCTTACCCAGGGGGGCATCGGTGCGGAGCTCACTCAGAACACCATCCGTGATGCCGGCGTACGCATCCTGGGCTGGGCCTATTCCGGCTGTCGTCGCCTCACGAACTCCGCCAAGCCAGTGGCCACACCCGCCGACCTGGAGGGCCTGGTGATCCGGGTGCCCAAGAACGAGATCATGATCGCCGCCTATCAGGCATGGGGCATCAATCCCAATCCGCTGGCCTGGTCCGAGACCTTCACGGCGTTGCAGCAGGGAGTGGTCGATGGTCAGGACAACCCCTATATCACTATCGATGCGATGAAGTTCTACGAGGTTCAGGATTACGTCACCGATAGCTGTTACGTATTCTCGATGGAACCGCTGATCATCAGCGAGGGAAAGTTCCAGAGTCTGAGCCCCGAGATGCAGGAGCTGGTGCTGGAAGCCGGACAGGAAGCCACCGACCACAGCTATGAGTACCTGCTCGAGACCGAGGCCTCCATCAAGGAACGCCTGGTAGAGGAGCACGGTATGGAGATCACCCAGCCCGCCAATGACGAGCAGGAGTGGATCGAACTGGCGACCGGTATCTGGCCCGAGTTCTACGACAGCATCGGTGGCAAGGAGAAGCTCGACGAGGTACTTGCCTCCCTGGGCCGCGATCCCGCGCCAGCAGAGTGAACCCAGCCAGCACGGCATACACTCACCCCCATATCGGCCCTGGGGCCGATGTGGGGATGTACCTCTCGGGAGCCTGATCGTCAAGGGCCAGTCTCATGAAAACGCTACTCATAAAGATCATCGATAACTTGGAGGGCATCATCTGTCAGCTCCTCCTTGTATCATTCGTTGTCCTGTTGTTTGCCCAGATTGTGCTCAGGAACCTGTTCAGCTACTCGCTTCCTTGGGGCGACGAGTTAGCGATCTATGCCTTCGTGTGGTTCGCCTACTTGGGGGCCGTCTATGCCACCAAGATGTCTGCCCACAACCGGGTAACCTTCCAGTTCAAGTTCTTTCCCCGTAGGGTCGAGACGTTATGCACCGTGCTTACCGACTTGATCTGGATTGGATTCAATGCCGTCTTCATCTACCTGAGCTATGACTTCGTCTTCAACAAGATGAACCTCTTCTGGAAGTCCCAGACCCTGGGACTTCCGATGAAGTATGTTTACCTGATTCTGCCGATCGCTTTCGTCGCCATGACGCTGCGTATCCTCCAGAATAACTACCTCAAGTTCGTCAAGAAGGTGGATCTCGCCGACCCCGAGTCACAGGAGGTAGAGAAACTTAAGTACCACGACGACGCAATGGGTAGTGGCCCGGACCAGCGGGAGAAATGAGTATGGATCCCACGATTGTCTATATCCTATTTGGTGCCTTCTTTCTGCTGCTAATCCTCGGGGCGCCGATTACCGTTTCGCTGGGGGTGGCGGCGCTGGCCACTTACCTTAGCCTGGGCGAGAATCCCATGGCGTTCGTGCAGATCGCCTTTACCTCGGTAGGATCTTTCCCCTTGATGGCATTGCCGGCGTTCATCCTCGCCGGGGCGCTGATGGAGGCCGCCGGTATCTCCAAGCGCTTGGTCGATATCGCCGAGGCCTTTGCTGGTCCCGCCACTGGTGGCCTCGCTGCGGCGACGGTGTTTGCCTGCATGTTCTTCGGGGCGATCTCTGGCTCCGGTCCTGCGACCACGGCAGCGGTGGGCATGCTGATGATCCCGGCCATGGCCAACCGTGGCTATGATCGCGCCTATGGTTCTGCCATCACCGCCTCTTCGGGCGGGCTTGGGGTAGTGATTCCACCCTCGATTCCGATGGTCATCTTCGGTATCTCCGGCATGGGGTTGCAACCGCCGCCGGAAGCCGTCGTCGAGCACGGGGCCTTCCAGACTCTGTCGATTCCCAAGCTGTTCATCGCCGGCATCATGCCGGGAGTCGTCATCGCCGGATGCCTGCTGACCATCAACTACATCATCTCGCGCAAGCGCGGCTACCGTGGCCTGACCGATCACTGGTCCTTCCCGCAGATCCGCGGCTCCCTGCGCAAGGGCATCTGGTCGATGCTGGCGCCGATCATCATCCTCGGCGGGATCTACAGCGGGCTGTTCACGCCCACCGAATCGGCCATCGTGGCGATCTTCTACACGCTGATCGTGGGGATCTTCCTGCACAGGGAGCTGGCCTGGAAGCCGACCCTGAAAACGCTGGAAACCACCACCTGGATCACCGGGCGGGTGCTATTGATCCTGTTCACGGCCACCGTGTTCGGACGCCTGCTGGTGGAGCAGCGCGTTCCTGCCTACATTGCCGAGGTGATGCTGGGGGTCACCGACAACACCTATGCGATCTGGGCGATGATCATCTTCTTCCTGCTGTTCGTGGGCATGTTCATGGAGACCTTGGCGGCGATCATGATCCTCACGCCGGTGCTGCTACCGATCATGTACATGCTGGGCATGGATCCGGTGCATGTGGGCATCGTGGTGGTCTGCGCCCTGGCCATCGGCTTCCAGACGCCACCGCTCGGGGAAAACCTGTTCGTGGCCTCGGGGATTGGGGGCTCGTCGATCGAGGAGATATCCTTGAAGGCGCTGCCCTTTGCGGGTGGCTCCATCGTAGCGCTGTTCATCATCGCCTACTTTCCACAAATCTCGCTCTGGTTGCCTAGCGTGATGGGCTACTAGTAGTCGAGATTCGTTGGTGACACCGGCGCGGCGCTACCCGCTTCCGCGCCAATGTAGGAGGAATCATGAGTCAAGGTCTCCGTCGTATTCTGTGTTGCGTGGGGCTGAGAGGCGACTGCGATCTGGTGCTGACCCAGGCAGTGGGCCTGGCGCTGGCCACCAGTGCCAAGCTCCACGTCCTGCACGCGGTCAAGTCCCTGTCAGACGATGTGGTCAACACCCTCAAGGTGAATATCCGCGATCGGAAGATGCTCGAGGCCCTGATGGCGCAACGCCTCGATCAGGCCCGTGAGGAACTTAACCAACGAATCGACACCTTCTGGCGACGTCATCCCGAGCTATATGACGCCTATGGTGACAGGGAATTGACGCACAGCGTGCTCGAGGGCTACCCGGCGGCGGTGATCACTCACTTCGCCACTCGCTCCGGCAGCGACATGATCGTGATGGCGGCCAACAAGCGCAGCTTCACGGCCACCTACGCGGGCAAGATTACCAAGGGTGTGATCAAGCGGGCCAGGGTGCCGGTGGTGGTGGTGGTACCAACCCGTTGCTAGAGCGTTTCCTCCAACTCCGAGGCGATTTGACGCATCAGCGGTGCCCACTCCAGCAGCGACTCGATCGAATGCCGCAGTCGGGGGGCATGGATCGCCAAGGTGGCTTGCATATGGCCCACCTGATCGTAGATAGGCACTGCAATGGCTACCATGCCCTGGATGAATTCCTCGTTATCAGTGCTCAGCCTGTCACGGGCGATCTGAACGAGGTGCTCTTCAAGGGCCGAGGACGAAGTAAGGGTATAGGGTGTATGGGCCTCCAGCGTCAGGCTTGACAGCAGAGCGCGACGCCGGTGGGGAGGCATCAGGGCGAGAAACAGTTTGCCGCTGGACGTGCAGTGCAGTGGCAGCCGAGACCCAGGAGCCAGCTGGATGCGAACCGGCCAGTTGGTTTCCACCCGATCGTAGTAGAGAAGCTCATGGCCATCGAGCAATGTAAGGTTGCAGGTCTCGCCTGTCTCCTTGGCCAGACGCTCCAGTAATAGCCGGCGGGGAGCCTTCACGCTCTCATTAGCCAGCGTGCCCATTGCCATGCGATGCAGGCGTTGGCCCGGTAGCAGGTGCCGGCCATCTAGGTCCCGTGTGATCAGCTGTTGTTCCTCGAGCTGCTTGAGCAGACGGTGGATCGTCGGCTTGGGAATGTCCAGACGCTTGTCGAGATCTGCGGCACTGATGCTGTACTCGGCCGTGGCGACCTCTTCGAGCAGGCTGATTGCTCGCAGAAGTGTGGTATTGGTGGCGGTGTCTTTGGACATGGGCTTTCCTTTCGGTAAGCTGCCTGGTGGCGCCTGCCATGATCATAGCGCAGCAGGCCCGTATGGGCCTGCTACCTTGCTGCAGTGTCATAGGTTGACTAGGAACATGGACAATGGTGGCCACAGGGCGATCGCGATCCAGGCGGTTATGAGCGCAATGAAGTAGGGTATCACATAGCGTACTAGCCTGAGGTAGGGAATGCCGGTAATGCTGCTCGCAACATAGAGGTTGAGGCCGAAAGGCGGCGTGACGAAGCCGATGGCCGCTCCCACCAGGAAGATCACCGAGAAGTGGATGGGGTCAACGCCGGCACTCTGGGCGATCGGTGCCAGGATGGGTGCCAGGATGATGGTGACAGGAAGACTCTCCAGGATCATGCCAGCGAGCAGGATCATCACCATGCAGGCGCCAAGAATGGCGTAGTAGTTGCCAAGATCATTCAAGATCCCTTGCAGGATCTGACCGGCACCTAGTACGGACAGCAGCTGCTGCATCACCACCGAGATGGCGATCAAAGGGGCCAGCATGCCGGCGATCTGCCCAGAACGTAGCATGATGGCAGGCAGTCGAAAGATGCTGATCTCCCGGGTGATCAGCAGCCCAGCAATCAAGGTAAAGCCTACCGTGATGGCGGCGGCTTCCGTCGGGGAAAACTTGCCGGAGTAGATTCCATACAGCACGACCCCGATGGTGGCAAAGCCCAGGTAGGCCTTACGTGCGAAGCCGGCACTTTCCTTGACCTTGAAGGGGATCAGGGTCCCCCAGCCATGGCGCCGTGCGACCAGGTGGCAGGCCATCATCATTCCCAGTACCATCATGGCCCCAGGAATCATGCCGGCGATGAACAGGTCGCTGATCGAGAGATTCATCATGAAGCCATAGACTATGAAGATGATACTCGGCGGAATGATGATGCCTACGGTGCCCCCGCATGCCGCGGTGGCTGCCGAGAAGCGTTCATCATAGCCGTTATTCTTCATCTCGGGGTGCATGATCGAGCCGATGGTTGCCGTGGTGCCGGCATTGGAGCCCGAAATCGCCGCGAACAGGCCGCAGGCTCCAAGCGTTGACATTCCCATGCCGCCTCGCAGCCAGCCGAGCACCGAGTAGGCAAAGTCGGATAGCCTTTTGGCGATCCCCGCCGCGTTGATCAGGTCGCCCGTCAGGATGAAGAGGGGAAGCGCAAGAAGACCGAAGAAGCTCAGACCTTGGAAAAGCGTTACGCCGATATTGGCCAAGGTGAAATCGATGACCAGGCTGGTGCCAACTACCCATAGACCGATGACCAGGAAGATGGGCACGCCGAGCAGGAAGAAGAGTGTCACGCCTGTGGTGATCAGGCCGATAAGAAGTCCGTCTGTCATGATCTGTCCTCCTAATCCATTATCGAGGGTTGGAGGTTGAAAGGTTCACGCAACCGGAAGCGTTGCCAGTCAGCGAAGAGGTTCTGGAGTACGCGGTAGATGATCAGCACCCAGGCAGCCGGTGTGGCCAGATAGAACCACCATTGCATGATGTTGTCGGTGCCCGGCACGATGGCGAAGTTGTTGTAGGCTAACTGTACCTGGTCGATGGTGAAGTTGATCACCATGATCCCGAAACCGATCCACAGTACGGCATCCAGTATGAGACACAGGAACTGGCCGGTGTAGGGCAGCCGCATGCGGATCTCATTGAGTGACAGGTGCGTACGGTTCTTTACATTGAGCGAGGCGCCGAACCAGGTCAGCCAGAGAAACAGCAGTATGGGAATGCTGGTGCTCCAAGGCGCCTGCAGGTTGAAAAAGAATCGGCGAATGACCTCCACGAATATGATGCCCGACATGCCGGCATACGATAGGAGAATAATGCACTTCTCCAGGTTATCATCTAGCCACCGAAGGGGAACCAGCCACCTTGTGGCTGGTTGAGTGTTTTGGTAGTTGTGGTTTGCCATAGTGAACTCCCGGTTCAGCCTTTCCACCAGCGCTGAGGCTTGACATTGACCGCGGCAGTGTCTCTCGGTATCTCACGGGCAATGCCGTGAATTTCTTTGTAGATATCCACTCCACCGGCCCAGCCATTGAGGCGTTCACGCCATTGCTCCCAGGGCTCCGGGTTGAATTCCGGTGAGCACAGCTGCTCGGCCTTTTCGCGCTCGGCATCCGAAAGGGGCGCGACCCGGACGTTGTTCTGAGCGAAGACGGTATTCTCCGCAGGATGCTCGGTGGCGCCCACGATCTGGTATCGACCAGCCTCGTTCATGCCCTGTGTGAAGATCTGCGCACAGTAGGCCGATTCCATGACCTGTTCCTGAAGCTCGCTGCCCAGGCTGTCGAACTTGGGAAGACTCATGGCCGTATGCTCGGTACCCGCAAAGAACCTGAGGTCGACTGCCTGGGATACCACGGGGGCCATGCCCGCATAGGCCACGGCGCTCATCCAGGTCTCGGCGCCATCGAGCAAGCCCTGGCGGAGCCCGTCTAGCGTCTCCTCCCAGGCCACGGGCACTGGGTTGAGCCCCAACTGCTCCATGGCGATGCGTCCGAGCTGTGTCCCTGTAACACGGTTCTTGGTGCCCTGAAGCTGTTCAAGGCTGGTCACCAGAGGCTCGTCTTCCCACTTCAGGCCAAGCATGATGCCCCGCAGGTCACAGTGCGTGAACAGGAACTGCAGGTTGTGTCGCTGTCGAAGCGGCTCGCGTAGTAGCGTCTCACTCCGCTTGTCGTAGAAGAAGTGAAACATCGAGGCGACGCTTGGGAACATGTAGGCGAAGTCTAGGACGTTGAGGTAGGGCGCGCCTCCCGCGGAGTTCTGGGTTGAAGCCGAGAATATGTCGACGATCCCCTGCTGTGTCTTGCTGACGCAGTCGAGCTGGTTGCAGACCTCATTGCTTCCCATGAACTCCACACGGATTGCACCATTGGTGCGTTCCTCAAGGTCGCGTGCAAAGAACAGCTGGCCCGACTTCTGAATGTCGAGATTGCGCTCGTTGAAGCCCGAAGCACCGAAGCGGAGCTTGAATTTCGGTTCGGTCTGATAACGACGCTGCTGTTCCTCATCCGCAGCGCGGGCGAGGCTGCTGGCGGTGAGGCTGGCGCCTAACCCGGAGGCCGCAATCAGGGTGGATGTCAGGCCGAAGCGACCCGAGATGTTCAGAAAATCCCGGCGAGATACATTAGCTATTGGTGATTTCATGAGTAGGGCTCCCGCATTTTGTGATTGGATTTTTCAAGGGATGTTGTGTGGCGTGTGCCAGACTCCTCGCCTCTCTATGCAGTCAAGATGAGGAGCACGATCTCAAACTAGGCGAAGCTTCACGATCTTGCAAGAGTTTTCGGTACAAAAAATCTCATTATTGACACCTCTTTCCTTAGAGGTCATTATAAATGATACAAAAAGTCTCAATAAGGTATCATTGCAATGAATTCAACAACATCCAAGCAAGAAGCCTTTGACTACATCATCGTCGGGGCCGGCTCGGCAGGCTGTGTGCTTGCCAATCGGCTCAGTGAGGACCCCACTGCGAAGGTCTTGTTGCTCGAAGCGGGTGGAGCCGACTGGAACCCTTGGATCCATGTCCCAGTGGGCTATTTCAAGACCATGCACAATCCTGCGACGGACTGGTGTTACGTCACCGATCCGGATTCCGGAATCAACGGACGTCGCCTGCAGTGGCCTCGCGGCAAGGTGCTTGGAGGGTCAAGTTCTCTCAATGGACTGCTGTATATCCGAGGTCAGCGCGAGGACTACGATGACTGGGCCGCGGAGGGAAACGCGGGCTGGGACTACGACTCCGTACTGCCGTACTTCAAGAAGTCCGAGTGTCAGGAGCGCGGTGCCGACCCGTATCACGGCACGGAGGGGCCGTTGAAGGTGTCTGACCTTCGGCTGCGACGTGAGATCGCCGAGCGGTTCATCGAGGCCGCGAAGGCCGCCGGGATTCCCGAGAATCGCGATGTCAACGGAGCGACTCAAGAAGGGGTGGGCTACTTCCAGCAGACCTCCTACAAAGGCTTTCGTTGCTCGACGGCCAAGGCGTTTCTGAGGCCAGTCCTGAAGCGAGGCAACCTGACCGTCGTAAAGCGAGCGCACTGCCAGCGGTTGCTGCTCGAGGGCAAGCGTGTGGTGGGAGTCGAGTATCGTCACGGTGAGCGTCTGGAGCAAGTACGGGCCAACCTCGAGGTCCTGCTCGCCAGCGGTGCCATTGGATCGCCGCAGATCCTGCAGTGTTCGGGCATCGGGCACCCCGAGCACCTTAAGGAGGTGGGTGTCGAGTGCCTCCACGAGCTTCCGGGGGTAGGTGAGAACCTTCAGGATCACCTGCAGATCCGCTTGGTCTTCAAGACCCGCTGTCGAACACTTAACGACGAGGTGCGACATCCACTGAGGAAACTCGCCGTTGGTACCCAGTATCTGTTGACTCGTACCGGGCCCCTGACCCTCGCTGCCAGCCAGGTGTGTGTGTTCACCCAGTCGCGAGCCGGCCTGACGCGCCCTGATATCCAGTTTCATATGCAGCCGCTTTCTGCCGACAAGCCGGCCGAGGGCGTTCACCCCTTCTCCGCCTTCACCTCCTCGGTCTGTCAGTTGCGCCCCACCAGCCGTGGCTCCATTCGTATCACCAGTCCTGACCCCGCCGTCTATCCCTCGATCCAGCCGAACTACCTGAGCACTGACGAGGATTGCCGGGTTGCGGTGGATGCCATCAAGGTGGCGCGGCGCATTGCCGAGCAGGCACCTCTGGCCTCGGTGATCACCGAGGAGTACGTGCCCGGAGCGCAGTATCAGAGCGACGAGGAACTCCTCGAGGCCGCGCGCCAGTTCAGCCAGACGATCTATCACCCGGCCGGAACCTGCAAGATGGGACATGATCCGCTGTCGGTGGTGGATGACCAGCTACGCGTGCATGGCCTGGAGGGAGTGCGCGTGGTGGACGCCTCGATCATGCCATTGATCGTCTCCGGAAATACCAATGCACCGACGATCATGATCGCCGAGAAGGCGGCCGACATGATCAAGATGGCGCATGCTCAGGATGCGCGGGCCTCTTGACGGCGGCGAGCAAATTGGCCTCAAGGGCGGCCAGTAACTGGTCCTAACTGACGTTCCAGTTCCCATGCACCATTGTGATGCCCGCGGCGCCGGTAATGGGCGCTTCCTCGCCCGGCCCCGTTGTCCAGGGGAAGCGTCCACGGCGTTCCCTTACCGGGATCCCTATTCCAAACAACGAAGGGTCGACCCTGCGTCTCAGGACGCGATGATCGACCCCCTTGCTGACAAGGTGGCGATATGACTCGTCGAGACGCCGATGGCGGCACCGAGATGTCGACTCTCCAGGACCATAAACGGGACTTACCCCGTAGCCTGGAGCCCCTCCAACGCATCATGCCGGGTTTGATGATATGCATCACCATCGCCCTGGCGACGACCTTTATCGCCGACCACTACGGGGGACCGACGCTGCTCTATGCGCTGCTGTTCGGCATGACCCTGCACTTCCTCTCAGAGGAGGGCCGTTGCCTAGCCGGCGTGGAGTTTGCTGCTAAGCGGGTGCTGAGACTCGGTGTCGCCCTGCTTGGGGTGCGCATTACCATCGAGCAGGTCGCTGAGCTAGGCATCGGACCGGTACTTACCGTGGTCTGTGGTGTCGCCTTCACCATCGCCTTCGGGGCCTTGATGGCGCGGCTGCTTCGCCTCGACCGGGACATGGGGTTGCTAACGGGCGGGTCGGTGGCGATCTGTGGCGCCTCGGCGGCGCTGGCCTTGTCGGCGGTGATGCCGCGCAATGCTACCCATGAGCGCAACACTATCATGACCGTCGTGGGGGTCACGACGCTGTCCACCATGGCGATGGTGACCTACCCGCTGATCGTGGGGGTGCTGGGGCTGAGCGATACCGAGGCGGGTATCTTCCTCGGTGGTACCATTCATGACGTGGCCCAAGTGGTCGGTGCCGGCTACATGATTTCCGAGAATACTGGCGATGTGTCGACCTTCGTCAAACTGCTGCGGGTGGCGATGCTGGTGCCGGCGGTGATGGTCTTCATGATCCTTTTCCGGCGCAATCGCAAAGAGGAAGGGAGCGGCAAGGTGCCGATGCTGCCGACCTTCCTGGTCGCCTTCGTCGCCCTGGTTATCGTCAACAGCATCGGCTGGATCCCCCCGGTGATCACCGAGGGCTTCACCGACTTGTCGCGCTGGTGCTTGGTCACGGCCATCGCTGCCTTAGGCATCAAGACCTCCTTTCAGAAACTGGCCGTGGTCGGCTGGAAACCGGTGATCCTGATGGTGGCGGAGACCCTCTTCCTGCTGCTGCTGGTGCTGGCCTTCATTCAGTTCGGCCTTGTGACCCTCTGATATGGTGAGCCCCGCATCAAGAAGCCTCTAGCGGGGTGCCGGTTGTTGTTCTAGGTGTTCTGTCACGGGTGTCCCCTGGGCGGCCTGGATGGCGGTCAGGGCGATGGTATAGACGATATCGTCGACCAGGGCGCCACGGGAGAGGTCGTTCACCGGCTTGTTGAGGCCCTGCAGCATGGGGCCGACGCTGACCACCCCGGCGCTGCGCTGGACCGCCTTGTAGGTGGTGTTGCCGGTGTTGAGGTCGGGGAAGACGAAGACGGTGGCGCGACCCGCCACCGGGGAGTCGGGCGCCTTCTGGCGGCCGACGCTCTCGATGGCGGCGGCGTCATACTGCAGCGGGCCGTCGATGCACAGGGAGGGCTCGCGTTCCCGGGCAATGCGGGTGGCCTGGCGCACCTTCTCCACGTCGGCGCCGCTGCCGGACTCGCCGGTGGAGTAGCTGATCATGGCCACCCGGGGCTCGATGCCGAAGGCCGCGGCTGAGCGGGCGCTCTGGATGGCGATCTCGGCCAGGGCCTCGGCGTCCGGGTCGGGGTTCACGGCGCAGTCGCCATAGACCACCACCTGCTCGGGCAGCAGCATGAAGAAGATCGACGACACCTGCCGATAGCCGGCCGCCGTCCGGATCAGCTGGAAGGCCGGGCGCACGGTGTTGGCGGTGGTGTGGATCGCCCCGGAGACGAGGCCATCCACCTCGTCCACGGCCAGCATCATGGTGCCGAGCACCACGTTGTCCTGGAGCTGGTCTGCGGCCGTCAGCGCGTTGAGCTTGTCGGGGCGTCGTTCGACCATCGGCCCCACGTAGTCCCTTCGGATGCCGGCGGGGTCGAGGATCTCGAGCTCCTCGGGCAGTTCGATGCCGCGCTGGCGGGCCACCTCCTCGACTTCCTCGCGCCTGGCCAGCAGCACGCAGCGGGCGATGCCGCGCTGCTGACAGATCACCGCGGCTTCCACGGTGCGCGGCTCGCTGCCCTCGGGCAGCACGATGCGCTTGCTGGCCTGCTGGGCCAGCTTGACCAGCTGGTGGCGAAAGGCGGCGGGGGAGAGCCGGCTCGGATAGCCGCGGCTGAGGTTCTCCTTCAGCCACGCCAGGTCGAGGTGGCCGGCAACGAAGCGGGTCACTTGTTCGGCCCGCTCCGGGTCGTCGATGGGGATATCGTTGGTCATGCGATCGAGGCGCTGAGCCGTGGCGAAGCTGTCGGAGTCCACCGCCATCACCGGCAGCCCGCTGCGCAGTGCCGGTCGGCAGAACTCGATCATGGCTTCATCCGGCAGCTCGTCGTGGGTCAGCAGGATGCCTGCCAGAGGCACGCCGTTCATGGTCGAGAGTGCCGCGGCGAGCAGGATGTCGTCGCGGTCGCCGGGAGTGACCAGCAGGCGGCCGGGGCGGAACACGTGCAGGGCGTGGGAGGCGCTGCGTGCACACAGGCTGGTGCCCAGCACGCGGCGGCTGGCGGCCTCGCCCTCGTGGAGGAAGCGCGCCTCCAGGGCACGGGCGACGTCCAGCACCCGGGGTGCCGAGAGGGCCGCATGCCAGGGCACGGCGCCGATCAGCTGGAAGCGCTCGCCGCCCAGGGCCGGCAGGTAGCGGCGCAGGCGGTCGACCAGTTGCTCGTCACGCTGGGCGGTGAGTTCGGGGGCCGCCAGGGGCGTGGGAGCATCGCCGTCCGGCAGCGGGCGCAGCCGCATCAGGATACAGCCCAGGGTGCGCGGCGAGTCGACGCCATCGAAGGCCTGGGCATGCATGTCGAGCCGTTCCGCCAGGTCCTGGGGGGCGCTCAGGTCACCATCGGCCACCAGGATGGTGCGCGCATTGAGGGCATGGGCCAGCTGGGCGTTGAGCCGGGTCGCATAGCTGCTGTGCTGGCTGGGTGCCAGTCCCTCGATCACCACCAGCTCGGGGGCCTCGCCCGCGTCCGGAGTGGCGACCCGGGCATGGCGCTCCACGGCCTCCTCCATCAGCTCGTCGCTGCGGTCCTCGCGCAGCAGGCGCTCCAGCCGTGCCTGGGGGAGCGGTGCCGGAGGCGCCAGGCCCAGGGTGCTGGCCGCCAGGGCACAGGAGCGGTCCGGCCCGTTGCCGTTGAGTTCGTCCTGTCGAAACGGCTTGAGAAAGCCGGCCTTGAGCCCGAGGGTATCCAGGGCGCGGATCAGGCCGAGGCAGGCCGAGGTCAGGCCCACGCCGCTGTCGGTTGGCACCAGCAGCAGGTTGCGGGGTTCGGGACGGTGATCAAGTGGCGTCATGGTGGCTCTCTTGCAGCAGCTGGCGGGTTTCTTCGGCAATGCGCCCCTCCTCGTCGGTGGGGATGACCCACAGCTCGGGACCACCCGCGTCGAGATCGATGCGACCCTCGTGGCCACCGAAGGTGACGGCGTTGGCCACGGCATCCAGCCGCAGGCCGAAGTGGGGCAGCTGTTCGATCACCCGGGCGCGCACGGCGCTGGCATTCTCGCCGATCCCCCCGGTGAAGGCGATGCCATCCAGGCGGGGCAGGCCGCAGGAGAGGGCCGCCAGCGACTTGGCAATGCGGTAGCAGAATACCTCGATGGCCAGCTCGGCGCCCGCGTGATGCTCGGCGGCGGCCTGCTCGAGGCGGCGCATGTCGTTGGAGAGGCCGGAGAGTCCCAGCAGGCCGCTCTCCTTGTTGAGCAGGGTGTCGATACGCGCGATCGACCAGCCCAGCTGACGGGCCAGGTGGGCATGCAGGCCCGGGTCCACGTCGCCGCTGCGGGTGCCCATCACCAGCCCCTCCAGCGGGGTGAGCCCCATGCTGGTGTCGACGCTGCGTCCCTGCCAGACCGCGCAGGTGGAGCAGCCGTTGCCCAGGTGGGCGATCAGCCAGCCGCCATGGGGGCGACCGCCGAGGGCATCGAGCCGGGCACTCACATAGGCGTGGCTGCTGCCATGGAAGCCGTAGCGGCGGATGCCGTGGTTGCGATAGAGCCCTTCCGGCAGCGCATAGCGGTAGGCACGAGGCGGCAGGGTCTGGTGGAAGGCCGTATCGAACACCGCCACCTGGGGCAGGTCGGGGAACAGCTCAAGCGTCGTCTTGACCCCCGTCAGGTTGGCCGGGTTGTGCAGCGGCGCTAGGGCCTCGGTGGCCTCGATGGCCCGCCTCACGCCGGCATCGATGCGGGTCGCGCGGGTGAAGCGCTCGCCGCCGTGGACGATGCGATGTCCTACCGCCACGGGATGCAGCCCCTCCAGGCGCTCATGGATGGCCGTCATGGCCTCGGCGTGGTCGGCGCCGTGCAGGGGGCATGAGAATTCCCGTCCGGCGCCGTCGACGCCCGTGAGGCGCGCATCCTCGCCGCCCAGGCGCTCGGCCAGGCCGGCCAGGCGAGGATGGTCTGGAGAGGCGGGAACGAGGGCATACTTGATGGACGAAGAGCCGCAGTTGATTACCAGTACCGGGTCGTTCATGGCGCGTCCTGTTCAGGGATGTCGGGGGCGCGGATGATGCGGCCAGGGTGTGCCTGGCAAACGGCTCCCGGGCAGGGCGAATCTATCATGTTGCAGTGCGGGATGCAGTGACCTGACGGCGCGCGTCCTGCCGTCTCCCTCTCCCATCGCAGGGCGCTGCGGAACATGTTGCACTTTGGTCGAGGCTGTACCAGAATGAAATCTGCGAAAGGAAACGCTGTTTCCTAACTGGGAGGCTCACCATGAAGACCATCACGATTTCCACCGTCTCCGCTGCCCTGCTGCTGGCCGGAGCCACCGCCCATGCCCAGGGCAGCCCGATGAACTATCAGCCGACCCCCTACATCGGTGGCGATGTCCTGTTCTGGGAGCTCGACCCGGAAGGGCGTGGCAACTTCGACAGCACCGGCCTGCGCCTGCGGGCTGGTGTGGCGTTCAACGACTACTTCGCCCTGGAAGGCCACCTCGGCACCGGCGGCTCGGATGGCAACGTTGAGCTGGATTACCTGGCCGGCGCCTATGCCAAGGGTATCCTGCCGATCGCTCCGGAATTCCGCCTCTACGGCCTGGCGGGCTTCACCGAGGTGGATGCTGACGTGGATGACGAGAGTGGCTTCTCCTACGGTGCTGGCGCCGAGTTCGACGTGACGCACAACCTCGCCGTGGGGGCCGACTACATGCGCTACCTGGACGAGTCGAACTACACCTTCGATGCCGCCAGTGTCGGGGTGACGTTCCGCTTCTGATCTCCCGGCGGCCCCACACCGCCATGCCATGAAATGAAAGGCGCCCTCGCCGGGAAACCGGCGAGGGCGCTCTGCTTGGCGGGGCCGTCGGCGGTCAGACCTCCGAGTAGAGCTCACCTCCCTTGCGGCGGAACTTCTCCGCCTGCTCCTCCATGCCCTTCATGACGGCTTCCTGGTCGCCGTCGAGGCCGTTATCCCTGGCATAGTCACGCACCTCCTGGCTGATCTTCATGGAGCAGAACTTGGGCCCGCACATGGAGCAGAAGTGGGCGACCTTGGCCGAGTCCTTGGGCAGGGTCTCGTCGTGGTACTCGCGGGCCGTGTCCGGGTCGAGGCCGAGGTTGAACTGGTCCTCCCAGCGGAACTCGAAGCGCGCCTTGGACAGGGCGTTGTCGCGACGTTGGGCGGCCGGGTGGCCCTTGGCGAGGTCGGCGGCGTGGGCGGCGATCTTGTAGGTGATGATGCCGGTCTTGACGTCGTCCTTGTTGGGCAGGCCGAGGTGCTCCTTGGGGGTCACGTAGCAGAGCATGGCGCAGCCGAACCAGCCGATCATCGCCGCGCCGATGCCCGAGGTGATGTGGTCGTAGCCCGGCGCGATGTCGGTGACCAGCGGGCCCAGGGTGTAGAAGGGCGCCTCGTCGCAGACCTCGAGCTGCTTGTCCATGTTCTCCTTGACCAGGTGCATGGGCACATGGCCGGGGCCCTCGATCATCACCTGCACGTCGTGCTTCCAGGCGATGTGGGTCAGCTCGCCGAGGGTCTCGAGCTCGGCCATCTGGGCCTCGTCGTTGGCGTCGGCCACCGAGCCGGGGCGCAGGCCATCACCCAGCGAGAAGGCGACATCGTACTGCTTGCAGATCTCGCAGATCTCCTCGAAGTGGGTGTAGAGGAAGCTCTCCCGGTGATGGAACAGGCACCACTTGGCCATGATCGAGCCGCCCCGCGAGACGATACCGGTCACGCGCTTGGCGGTCAGCGGCACATAGCGCAGCAGCACCCCGGCGTGGATGGTGAAGTAGTCCACGCCCTGCTCGGCCTGCTCGATCAGGGTGTCGCGGAATACCTCCCAGGTGAGGTCTTCGGCCACCCCATTGACCTTCTCCAGCGCCTGGTAGATGGGCACGGTGCCGATGGGCACCGGGGCGTTGCGGATGATCCACTCGCGGGTCTCGTGGATGTTCTGCCCGGTGGAGAGGTCCATGATGGTGTCGGCGCCCCAGCGGATGCCCCAGGTCATCTTGTCGACCTCCGCCTCGATGGAGGAGGTCACCGCCGAGTTGCCTAGGTTTCCGTTGATCTTCACCAGGAAGTTGCGGCCGATGATCATCGGCTCGGACTCGGGGTGGTTGATGTTGTTGGGGATGATGGCGCGGCCCACCGCCACTTCCTGGCGCACGAACTCCGAGGTGATCTCCTCCGGCAGCCGCGCACCGAAGCCCTGGCCCGGATGCTGCTGGCCGAGGATGCGCTCGACTTCCTCGGTTCCCAGGGCTTGGCGCCGCTGGTTCTCGCGAATGGCGATGAATTCCATCTCCGGGGTGATGATGCCCTGGCGCGCATAGTGCAGCTGGGTGACGTTCCTGCCTTCCTTGGCCCGCCGCGGGGTACGGGTCAGGTCGAAGCGCAGCGGGGCGAGCGTGGGATCGTTGGCACGGCGACGGCCGTACTCGGAGGTGGGGCCGTCGAGCCGTTCCGTATCGTCGCGCTGCTCGATCCAGGCGCGACGCAGCTCGGGCAAGCCGCGGCGCAGGTCGATCTCGGCGTCCGGGTCGGTGTAGGGGCCGGAGGTGTCGTAGACCAGCAGCGGAGGGTTCTCCTCGTCGGCCCCCGAGGTGCGGGTGGGCGACAGCGAGATCTCGCGGAAGGGCACGCGGATGTCCGGGCGCGAGCCCTCGACGTAGCGCTTGCGCGAGCCGGGCAACGGCCGGATAGCGGCCTCGTCGACGCGGGCGGTCTCGGCGAGAAAGTGGGCGGTCTTGCTCATGCGGTGTTCTCCCTTGGGTTTCATGGGGTTGTCAGGGAGGACAAGCTGGGGAGGACAGGGGCCGCCAGGCATGGAGCGCCGTGGCGGCGTGTCGCTTGATCCCTACGCTGGTCCTAGCCAGTTCAGGTTCAACGGGATCCATGCTCGGGTGCTGCATGATCTCAGCCGTCTTCAACGGCACCCCGTCAAGCGTGGTGGTCAACTACCCGGGCAAGACGTATCTTGCCCGCCGCGTTTGGCCTGACCAGAGCCAGCGCGGGTCTTTCCATAGGGCCAGCGATGGCACCAGGCCATCAGTCGGTGCGGTCCAGCCCCATCTGCCAGAAGTCGATCTCGAGTCGCGTGGCGTCGCGAAACACCTCCGACAGCTCCTGGAAGCGCCCCGGGGTGACCTCGGCCAGGCGCGCATCGAGCCACTCAAGCTCGGCGTGCATGGCATCCTGGAACTCGTCGCTTTCGTACATGCCGATCCAGGCGTCATAGGGATTGGCCTGGCCGCGCACGGTGGAGGGCCGGGTTGTGAGCCACCGGGCAATCTCGCCATAGCCCACCAGGCAAGGTGCCAATGCCACGTGCAGGTCGAGCAGGTCGCCGCGGTGGCCGGTGTCGAGCACGTAGCGGGTGTAGGCGAGTGTCGCGCGGGCCTCGGGCAGGGCGGCGAGGTCCTCCTCGGCGATGCCCCAGTCGCGGCAGTAGTCCACGTGCAGGCCGAGTTCCACGTCGAGGATCGCCTTGAGCCCCTCATGGGCCTGGCGCAGGTCGGCCAGGGTTCGACTCTTGTAGGCGGCCAGCGCATAGGCCCGGGCGAAGTGGATCAGGAAGAGGTAGTCCTGCTGCAGGTAGTGGCGAAAGGCGCCCTCGTCGAGGGTGGCGTCGCCCAGGCCGCGCACGAATGGGTGTTCGATATAGGCGCGCCAGTCGGCCTGGCAGGCGGCGGTGAGGTCACTGAAGCGGGAGCCCATCTTGCCTCCGGTAGCGGTGTCGATCCGGAGTCGGGCGAGGGGAGGGTGGCCATGGGGCTGCCGGAGAGGCACTGGCTCACCGCTTGATTCCTACGCCGGTACGAGCCGGATCAGGTTCCACGGGACCAGCGCTCGGGTGCTGTCCATTCCTGGAGAGACCCCTGCGCTATCTCAGCCGGATTCACCGGCACCCCGTCAAGCGAGTGAGTTAGTCTAGCAGGCTGGTCATGACTTGCCAGCCCGTCTATCTGTCGGGATCGGCTATTGCCTGATCGCCTCCAGTTCGAGGATCAGTTCCACTTCGTCGCCGACCATGCCGTTGTCGACCCCGTAGGTCATCCCCCAGTCGCTGCGGGCGATGGTGGTGCGTGCCGACAGTCCCAGGGTGTGCTGTCCGTGGCCGAAGGGGTACACGTCGGCCTTGTTGAGCGTGACGTCCAGGGTCAGGGGGCGGGTCTCGCCGAGCAGGGTCAGTTCGCCTTCCAGTGTGCCTTCGCTGTCACTGCGTGCCTCGAAGTCGGTCACCTCGAAGACGATCGTCGAGTAGCGGCGAGCGTCGAGGAAATCGTCGCTGCGCAGGTGGTTGTCACGCTCCTCGTGGTTGGTGAAGACGCTGTCGGTGGCGATCTCGACTCTCCCGGAGTGCAGTTCTCGAGTCTGCTCGTCATAGACGAATTCGCCCTGGCCTTCCAGGAACATGCCGAGCGTGTCCGCGTAGCCGACGTGTTCGGTCAGGAAGCCGATGGAGAAGTGCTCTGGATCTATCTCGTAGGTGCGTGGCTCGGCACTGGCCGGCTGCATCGAGAATGCGCCCAGCGCCAGGACGAGCCCTGTGGCGATGGGCAATGCGGGAGGGGAGATATGACTGAGGGGCAAAGGCATGAGGGTTTCCTTTCGATTCACGAGTGACTGCTGGCGCGACAGTCCTCCACCCGCCTTGCCGGGGCATGGCGATACAGCCAGCGGATATCGACGCCGAAGGACCAGATCAGGCCGGCCAGAGCGCTTCCGGCCAGCCAATTCGTGGTCGTGGCGCCGGCGACGGGCAGCAGGGCGATCATCAAGGCAGCAACCTGCCACACGCAGACGATCTTGCGGCGACGACTCTGCGGCAGGGTCGCGGTCAGCCAGGAGAGCTTGCGTCCGGCGATAACGAAAGCGTAGCGCATGGCGCCGATGGCCAACACCCAGGGGCCTGCCTTGTCGAGCAACAGCAATGCCAGGCACAGCAGCAGGATCAGGAAGGCATCGAGTTCCATGTCGAAGCGCGCCCCGAAGTCGCTCTGCGTGGATGTGCGGCGCGCGACCCAGCCATCCACACCATCCAGCAGCAGGACCAGCAGGGCCAGGGCGGCAAGGGGGACAGCGTCTCGGGCCAGCAGGTCGGGGTCGGCCAGGGTGCCGGCCAGCAGAGCAATCAGGGCCCCCCGCCACAGGGTGATGCGATTGGCCCAGCCCAGTCTTCGCCAGTGGGAGGGCGCCGAGGCCACGACGAGTCCGGCCATGATCAGGTAGGTGATCATCGCCAGGAGGGGTACCCGGAAGCTCGCCCCGACCCACGACCACAGCAGTGTCGTCGCGGCCAGCAGGATCAGGGCGCCGACGCCAAGGTCACGGACGATCGGGATGGCCGGCCCCCTGGCATGGTCGCGGGTCGATTGACAGTATTGCATTGTGCATTCCAATATTGGCGTATCATTATTGTAGAAGAATAGGCGTGCAGCCAACAGTGTTGTACGACTGGGCCGGTTGCATCGATGTCGCTCACGGCTTCGTTAGCGTCTGTTCATACCCCTGACGTCCCCACTACGGATGTTGCCATGCGACATGCTAGCGCTACCGCCTTCTGGACCCTGGCACCGGGCCAGGGAGCCCTGCGACAGGAACAGGTGTCCATGCCTGGCCCCGGCGAGGTGGCCGTTCGAGCCCTCTTCAGCGGCATCAGTCGCGGTACCGAATCGCTGGTCTTCGAGGGCAGGGTGCCGGAAAGCGAGTGGCAACGCATGCGTGCCCCCTTCCAACAGGGTGACTTCCCCGGGCCGGTCAAGTATGGCTATGTCAGCGTCGGCGTCGTCGAGGCCGGTGAGCCCTTGCTGCTCGGACGAGAGGTGTTCTGCCTGTACCCGCACCAGGACCGCTATGTGGTGCCGATGGACGCCGTGGCGCCGTTACCGGAAGGCCTGCCGGCAGCGCGGGCCGTGCTGGCGGCCAACATGGAGACGGCCATCAACGGGGTCTGGGACGCCGCTCCCGGCGTGGGAGACCGTATCACCGTGGTCGGCGCCGGTGTGATCGGGGCCCTGGTGGCCTGGCTCTGCGCGGCGATTCCCGGTACCCGGGTGTGCCTGGTGGACGTGTCGCCGCGGCGGGCCGAACTCGCCGACGCCCTGGGCGTCGATTTCTGCCTGGCCGATCAGGCGCCCGCCGACAATGACCTGGTGGTCAACGCCAGCGGCAATCCCGATGGGCTGCGTCTTGGCTTGACCCTGGCCGGCGACGAGGCCCGGGTGGTCGAGATGAGCTGGTACGGTGACCGCGAAGCGAGCCTGCCCCTGGGCGAGGCCTTCCACTCCCGGCGACTGCGCCTGGTCGCGAGCCAGGTCGGCCGCCTGCCCGTCGAACGCACTCCGCGTTGGGACCATCGCCGCCGCCTCGCGCTGGCCCTGGACCTCCTGCGCGCTCCCTGCCTCGACGTCTTGATCAGCGGCGAGAGCGATTTCCACGAGTTGCCCCTCCTGATGCCTCGGCTCGCCGCCGCCTCGGGCGAGGTGCTCTGCCACCGAATCCGCTACTAGCCCCTTTCCTGGATACGAGGATCTTGCCTCATGTACCGCTTGAACGTTCGTGACCATTTCATGATCGCCCACAGCTTCCGCGGCGACGTCTTCGGCCCCGCCCAGCGCACGCACGGTGCCACCTATGTGGTCGACGTGACCTTCCAGCGCCGCGAACTCGATGACGACGGCCTGGTCGTCGACATCGGCCTGGCCGGCGAGGCCCTCAAGAGGGTGCTCGCCGAGTTCAATTTTCAGAACCTCGACGAGGTGGAGGAGTTTCAGGGCCGTAACACCACCACCGAGTTCATGGCACGGGTGGTCTTCGAGCGACTCGCCACGGCCATACAGCTCGGTCACCTCGGCGAGGCCGCCATGGGGCTCGAGTCCCTCTGCGTAACCCTGCATGAATCGCATGTCGCCTGGGCCAGCTATGAGGGCGAGCTTTGATGTCTCGGGACGCGATGCCCGAGCTGACCCTGATCGTCGCCGGTGATCCCGACCAGTGGACCGGAGGCTATATCTACGATGCCCGCATGGTGGCGGAACTGCGCAGCCAGGCGTGGCGGGTCGAGGTGGTGGGGCTCGAGGGGCGTTTCCCGCTGGCCGATCGGCGGGCACGCCACAGCCTGGTACAGGTCCTGGCGAGGCTGCCCGACAATGCCCGCGTGGTCATCGATGGCCTGGCCATGGGCGGACTGCCCGAAGAGGTCGAGCGGCATGCCGAGCGTCTGCGGATCATCGCCCTCGTCCATCACCCCCTGGCCGACGAGACTGGACTCGACCCCGCCCAGCAGAGGGCGTTTCGCGACAGCGAGGCACGGGCGCTGGCCGCGGCCCGCCGGGTGGTTGTCACCAGCCACCACACCGCACGTGCCCTGCGGGATTACGGCGTCCCCGACGGCCGACTCCGGGTGGCCGAACCCGGCGTCGACAAGGCCTCCCTGGCCAGCGGAGCCCTGGACCATGAGGATGCGATGCGTCCCCGGCGGCTGCTCTGCGTGGCGACCCTGACGCCCCGCAAGGGGCTCGGCCTGCTGGTCGAGGCGCTGGCCGGCCTCACCGACCGCCCCTGGGTCTGCGAGATCGTCGGCAGTCACCGGCGTGACCCCGAGCACGCCGCCTCCCTGTTGGCCGAGGCGCAACGCCTTGGCCTTGCCGAACGGCTGTGCTTCGCCGGCGAGCGGGATGCCCATGGCCTGGCCGCGGCCTACCGCCAGGCCGATCTCTTCGTGTTGCCCTCCTTCTACGAGGGCTACGGCATGGTCGTGACCGAGGCGCTGGCCCGGGGGCTGCCGGTGATCACCACCACCGGCGGCGCCCTGGCCGATACCCTGCCGCCCGAGGCGGGCATCGCCGTGCCACCCGGCGATATCAGCGCCCTGCGTGCGGCGCTGTCGCGCTGGATGGACGATGCCGAGGTCAGGCGTCGCCTGCGTCGCGGTGCCTGTCAGGCCAGGAAGGGGCTGGCTGACTGGCAACAGGCGGGGCAACGCTTCATGGCCGCCCTGGACGCCATCCCCGAGGCGCCGATAGGCGCCGTGGGTCGCCCCGGGCGAGGGCTGCCGTCATGAGTGTTTCCACCTCCCATGATGTGTTCTCGGCGGAGTGGCTCGCGCTGCGTGAGGGGCTGGATGCCCGATCGCGCAGCCATCGTCTGACCGGGCTGGCCATGGAATGGCTGAACGCGCGTGCCGGCCCCCATGGCATCGTTGATCTGGGTAGCGGCAGCGGCAGCAACCTGCGCTTCCTGGCCTCACGCCTGCCTGGTCCCCAGCGCTGGCGACTGGTCGATCATGATGCCCAGCTGCTGACCCATGCCCTCCGGCTTGGAGCCCGGCTGCGCGACAGTGCGGGTACCCCGGTCGCCCTGGAGACCTCTTGCCGCGGCCTGTCCCCGGTCGATCGGGAGCTGCTCGCCGGTGCTGACCTGGTGGTCGCCTCGGCCCTGTTCGACCTGATGCCCCGGTCCTGGGTGGCGTCGCTGGTGGCCGCCTGTGCGGCCCATGGCCAGGCGCTGCTGCTCACCCTCAGCGTGGACGGCGACTGGGCCTTCCTGGACCGCCAGGGAGCGCGCGTCGAAGACGGCGAGGACATCGCCGTGCGGACCCTCTTCCAGGCCCATCAGTATCGCGACAAGGGCCTGGGGCCCGCGCTGGGCGGCGAGGCGCCCGCGGTGCTGGCCAGCACCCTGGCCGGCGCCGGTTTCCGGGTGGAGAGCGCCGCCACGCCCTGGCACCTGGTGGCGGGGGACGCCACGCAGCGATCTCTAGCCGAGGCGCTGGTCAGCGGCTGGCACGATGCGGCCATCGAGCAGACCCCGTCCCAGGCGACTCGCCTCGGCGCCTGGCGAGATCGCCGCCTGGCGGCCATCCTCGCCGGGGAACTGGGGGTGACGGTGGGGCATCGTGATCTCTTCGCCTGGCCGACGCCGTCGGTGGAGCGAACGTGACCCTGCGCCTGGTCCGAGCCTCGCGCCTGTGGCGGCCACTGGCCAGCCTGCTGCTGCTGGGCGGGCTCTGGGTCTGGCTCGAGCCGGGGGCAGTGCTCGATGCGGTCGGTCCCCTGGCGCCGGGCTGGATCCTGCTGGCCTTGGCCCTGACCCTGCCGCAGATGCTGCTCTCCGCCTGGCGCTGGCGGCTGACCGCGTGTCGTCTCGGTCTGTCGCTGGGCTGGCGGCGTGCGCTGCGGGAATACTACCTGGCGATGTTCCTCAACCAGGTGCTGCCCGGCGGGGTGGCGGGGGATGCCGCCCGGGCCTGGCGACACGCCCGGGCCAGCGGTCGGGGGGGCAGCGCCTGGCGGGCGGTGATCATCGAACGCGCCTCCGGCCAGTTGGCCCTGCTGCTGCTGACACTGCTGGTCGTGGCCATGTCGCCGATGTGGCAGGGGCTGCTCGGCGAGGCGCTGGCGAAGCTATCCTCGCCGGGCTGGCCTGTCGTCGCTGCGCTGCTGGTCGCGATGGGTGTGCCGATGGCGCGCCGTCTGCTGCGTCAGCCGCCGGTGGCTCTGGCCGGGCTGGGGGGAGACCTGCGTCGCAGCCTGCTGGCCTCCTCGGTCTGGCCACGACAGCTCGCCGGATCCCTGCTGGTGGTCTTGAGCTATGCTCTGGTGTTCTTCTGCGCGGCCCGGGCGATCGGGGTCACGCTCTCCCTGGGTACCCTGCTGGCGTTGGTGCCCCCGGTTCTGATGGCGATGCTGATCCCGCTTTCACTGGCGGGCTGGGGTCTGCGCGAGGGTGCGGCGGCGCTGGTCTGGGGGCTGGCCGGCTTGCCGCCGGCCGAGGGGGTGGCGGTGTCGATGGCCTATGGTCTGCTGGTGTTGCTGGCGAGCCTGCCTGGCGCGCTGTTTCTGCCGGGCGTGACTGCTGCACCATCGGACGCGGGCCCCGAGGGGTCAGGGCCGGGTCAGGGTGAGGTCCAGGTCGAAGAGGGTGTCGTCACCGCAGCGGAAGGTCCGGGCGACGGGGCGACGCGCCTGGTCCAGGGTGGCAATCGGCGTCATGGCGAGGCCCGGCCGGCCGGAACCGATCAGCAGCGGTGCCACCAGCAGGTGCAGGCGATCGAGTACACCGGCCTCCAGGAACCTCGACACCGTGATGCCGCCGCCCTCGACCAGCACGCGCTTGAGCCCCCGTGCGGCAAGCGCCTCGAGCACCGCCGCGGGGTCGAAGCCGTCGGTGCCCAGCGGCAGCCGCAGGCGGGTGACGTGATCGGCCGCCGGCGGGGCGATATTGACCTGCTCGCCGACCAGGTGGAGGGTCGGTGCCGGGGCCTCGCGCAGCAGGCGGAGCGTCGTTGGCACTCGGCCCCGAGGGTCGAGGATCACCCGCACCGGTTGGCGCCCGCTGACATGGCGCACCGTGAGCAGGGGGTCGTCCTCGCAGGCGGTGCCGGCACCGATCACCACGGCATCTACCAGCGCCCTCAGCCGGTGCAGGTGCATCCGGCTCTCGAGGCCGTTGATGTAATGGGAATGACCGCTCTCGGTGGCAATGCGGCCATCCAGGCTCTGGCCGAGCTGGGCCAGGGCCAGCCGGCCGGGATGCATCGCCAGCGGGGCCAGGTTATCGAGCAGTTCCCGGGCAGCCGCGCTGGGCGGAATGTCCGACGTCCATCCGCTGGCCGTCAGGCGCAAGGGGCCGTCGCTTTGCACCGACGCCGCGGTGCTGGTCAGGCCCTCACGCGCTCGGCAGAGGGCCTGCCAGGCCGTCTCTCGGTCCAGGGTGTCGGGCAGGGTCGGGCTCATGGGGGCTCCGGGCCAGGGGAAAGCATTCATCATGCGCAGTCCGCCTCGGCGGAACAAGGCGTGCAAGGAGGGCACCATGCATCAGGTTGAACGGGCCATCTTCGATCTGCGACGTGGGCTGCCGGTGGTCGTCGTCGCCGGTGACACTCGCGTGCTGGTCCAGGCCATCGAGGGGGCGGGCGAGGACACGGTGTCACGACTGGCCGGTCACGCGGGCGACACGCCCTCGCTGGTCCTGAGCCGCCACCGCCTGGCGGTGCTGGGCGAGCCGGATGCCCGACGGTTGGCCCGTCTCCCATTGACGGAGGGAACCGGTCGCCAGCGGCTGGTCGACCTGGCCTTCGGCATCAGGCCGGAGCTGGCGGTGGGACGCGACGAGCTGGCCGACTGGCGTCGGTCACTGGCGCCCGCAGAGGCAGCCGACCGGGCGGCCCTGGCGCTGATGCGCCGGGCGCTGTTGATCCCGGCGGCGCTGGTGGCCCGGGTCAGCGAGGCGCAGCGGCCCGCCGTGGAAGCCCGGCTGGAGGAAGGCACCTGGCTCGCGGTCCGGGCGGAGCAGGCCGAGCATTGCCTGGAGGGGGATGTCGGCATGCTCAAGCGCGTCAGCGAGGCGCAGATCCCCCTGGCGGATGCCTTCGACTGTCGCTTCATCCTGTTTCGCGAACCCGACGGCCTGCGCGAGCACGTGGCGGTGGTGATCGGCGAGCCCGGCAACGGGGAAGACGCGGTGCCGCTGCGCCTGCATTCGGCCTGCCTGACCGGCGACCTCTTCGGCAGCCTGCGCTGCGACTGCGGCGAGCAACTGCGCAATGCCGTGGCCGACATCCAGGCGCTGGGCGGCGGCGTGCTGCTCTACCTGGCCCAGGAGGGCCGCGGCATCGGGCTGGCCAACAAGCTGCGGGCCTATACCTTCCAGGACACCGGCCTGGACACCCTGGATGCCGACCAGGTCCTGGGTTTCGGTGAGGACGAGCGCCGCTATGGGGTGGCGGTGGACATCCTGGATGCCCTGGGCATTCGTCGCGTGCAGCTGCTGACCAACAACCCGGACAAGGTCGCGGCCCTCGCCGAGGGCGGTATCGAGGTGGTCGAACGCCAGGCGCTCTACGGCAGCCTCAATGACCATAACCGGCGCTACCTCAGCGCCAAGTCGGAACGCGCCGGCCATCTGCTCGATGCCGTGTTCAACGGCGGTCAGGACCCGGCCGCTCGGCCGTGATGGGTGAGCGCTATCGACGGCGGGTGTGGCCGGTGTCCATGCTCTGGGTCTCGCGCAGGATGCGGGCGATGCGCTTGCCGTAGTGGGCCACCAGGCGCTCGCCGAGCTCGGCCGTGCCGAGGCGGGCATTGCCCACCACCCCCGCGGGATGCAGATCCTCGGCCAGCCAGGCGAAGGCGGCCTCTCCCTCCGGGCTCAGCAGCAGCCCTTTCTCTGCCATGGCCTCTCCCCGCGAGTGCGGGTGATCCAGCTGGTCGAGGCGCACCTTGTCCGGGGCGAGGTGGCGCATCATGGCGGTTTCCAGCGCCCCCCCATGGAGCCCGTGGCGCAATTCCTCGGCGGGCAGGCCGCCGGCGGGCAGGGTGCCCGGCGGCGGCATTCGGGTGTAGTTGACCTTGACCACCATCATGCCGTGCCGGCGGCGCAGTCGCAGGGCGGCCAGGTCCATCACTGCCTTGTTGCCGCCGTGGCTGTTGATCAGCACCAGCCGGTGCAGGCCGGCCCGGGCCACGGCGTCGCCATGGGCCTCCAGGGTGGCGATGGCCAGCTCCGGTGGCAGGCTGAGGGTCCCGGGAAAGCTCAGGTGCTCGTCGCTGGCCCCCACCGCCATGGGCGGCAGGATCACCAGCGGGAAGCGCACGGGCAGGTGGGTCAGTGCCTCCTCCAGTAGCCCTTCACCGATGTCGAGGTCGGTGGAGAGCGGCAGGTGGGCACCGTGCTGCTCGATGGCGCCCACCACCATCACCGCCACGGCACTGCTCTGCAGGAACGAGATCTCGCGACTGGTCAGATCCAGCCAACGGGGGCAGGGGAAATGGTCACTCATGGGCGGGTGCGCTCCGTGTCTTGTCGATCATCGAGATGCCGTGCATAGAGGTCGCCCGAGGACAGGCCGTCGGCACCTCCGGCCAGCCAGTCTCGCGTGGCCGAAGGTGAGCGCCACGTCGCCCACTCGAATCGCCGACCCTCGCCGGCGATGGCGTTGAAGCGATAATCGCCCAGCTCGGCCAATCGCGCCACGCAGCGGTCGGCCACGTCCAGGGCGCCGGCGACGAATTCCACCGAGACCCCGGCGATGGGCCGGGTCAGTCCGGCCAGTACCTCGGCCTCGAAGCCCTCCACGTCGATCTTGCAGAAGCGCGGCAGCCCATGGTCGGCGATCAGCGTATCCAGGGTGGTCACAGGGACTCGCAGGCGCCCTTCCCAGCGTACCTTACGAAAGCCGGGGTTGCGTTCGCCGATGCCCCGGCGCCATTCATGGGCCAGGGTGGAGACCGTCGGCGTCGCCTCGCTCACCGCCAGCTCGGCCTCGCCGGGCTCCGCCCCCGCGGCGCAGGGCAGCAGGGTGACATCCTGGCAACGACCCACCAGGCGCTTCAGCCAGAGAAAGAGGGTCGGCTGGGGTTCCAGCGCGACCACTCGGGCGCCCAGTCCCTGGAAGGCCGCAGTGCGATCACCCAGATGGGCGCCGATATCGAACGCCAGGTCGCCGGGCCCTACGAAGTCGGCATAGAGCCGCTTAAGACCCCGCTGGCGGCCCGGCCGCCAGTAGATCACCAGCGAGCGAACCAGCCCCAGGCCACGGGCCAATCGGCGGGTCGCGGCGACGAGCCGGGTCGGCATGACGGGGGTGCCGGAGGGCCTCATTCGTGTTTCGCCCCGGGGTCGGGGCCCGCCTGGGCCTGCGGCGACTCGGCAGGCCTCGAGGAGGCCGTTCGCCGTGGTGACTCGCCGTCATCCAGTGCCGCCGCTGCCACCGGTGGCCAGGTGGAGAACGACTGTACCGGCATGTCGCCGGGATATTCCGGGGGTGGGGGGGCCAGGCGGGTCGCAGGCGGGCTCGATGAGCCCGTTGCCAGCGCTTGCAGAACCGTGGTGGGCATCACCTCCGCCGGCACTCTCAGCAGGCCGGCGCGGTGGAGCCTGCGGCCATGGGTGAGGCTGCTGGTCATCTTGACCAGGGGCGCCGCCATCAGCAGGCCCAACCAGACCGGTGAGAGCCACCAGAAGAAGACCGGGGCAAACAGGTAGGTCGCCCCGGCCCAGACCACGCCGATCAGGGTCGCGAGCCAGGTGTGATGGAAGGCATCCATCCAGGGCACCGATCGCCCTTCGCGGACCTGGGCGTCCCAGCTCACCTTCTGGCCACTGAGCACGCTCAGGATGAACCAGCTGTGGAGCAGCATCATGAGGGGGGCGATCAGGATGGCGATGGCGACCTCCAGCAGGGTGCTCGCCAGCAGTGGTGCCCTGCCCCCGAAGGCGGCGGGTCGCTGAATGAAGGCCAGCAGGAACCCCAGCACCTTCGGCAGCAGCAGTACCACCGCCGTGCTGAGGAGCAGGGGCATGATCAGCTCGGGCGTGGCAATGGGCCAGTCGGGGAAGAGCTGGTAGCCGGCACTGAAGAAGTCATGGCGCCCCTGGGCCCGGCCGATGGCGTCCACGGTACTGACCACCAGCATCAGCCCCCACAGCAGTGAGGTCAGGTAGGCCAGCGCCCCGAACAGGAAGTGGAGGCGATTCATGGGGTGCAGGCCGGCGGCGGCGAGCAGCCGCAGGTGCTGCAGGTTGCCCTGTATCCAGCGCCTGTCGCGCTTGGCGAACTCGATGATATTGCTGGGCACTTCCTCATAGCTTTCGCCCAGACGGACGTCCAGATGGACCTCCCAGCCGGCCCGGCGCATCAGCGCCGCCTCGACGAAGTCGTGGCTAAGGATCTCGCCGCCCAGCGGCGGCTTGCCGGGAAGGTCCGGCAAGCCGCAATTGGCCATGTAGGCCCGGGTGCGCAGGATGGCGTTGTGTCCCCAGAAGTTCACGGCATGCCCTTGCCAGAAACATTGCCCGGTGGCGAGCAGGGGGCTGTGCAGCGCGGCGGCGAACTGGGTGAAGCGCCCGAACACGCTTGCCGAGCGAACCGGGATCGGTACCGTCTGGATCAGGCCGATCCTGGGGTTGGCCTGCATGGAGGCCACCAGCGACACCAGGGTCCCCCCTCCCATGAGGCTGTCCGCGTCCAGCACGACCAGGTAGTCGTAGCGATTGCCCCAGCGGCGACAGAACTCCGCCAGATTGCCGGCCTTGCGACCCTGGTTGTCCTCGCGGCGACGGTAGTGAACCACGAGCCGGGGGGCCAGCCGCTGTTGCAACCCGGCGATGGCGGTTTCCTCCCGGCGGGCGATCTCCTTGTCCTGGGTATCGCTCAGCACGAACACCTCGAATCCCCGGGCATGGGGTTGTTCGAGAAGCGAATGGCAGGTGCTTTCCAGGCCCGCCGCGACGCGTTCGGGGTCCTCGTTGTAGATGGGCATCACCAGAGCCGTATGATGCTCGCCCGGATCGGTCGTTGGTGGCTGGCGATCGAGGCGGGACAGGGTCAGGGGATCGCGGCGAGTCAACTGCAGCAGGAAGCCGATGATGGCCGTCCAGAAGGCGATGGTGATCCAGCCGAAGGTGATCACGAACAGGCCCAGCACGATGCCCTGCAGCGCCGTGATGCCGTTGACGCGCAGGATCTCGAACATGGCCCAGCCACCCAGGGCGGTCGTGGCGAATACCAGCAGGGCGACTCCCGTCTGTCGTGCGGCCAGCCATGGCACCCGGGCCGAGCGATCAGCGCAGTTCATCGGGGTTCCAGACATAGTTCCAGGTTTCACTCATGGGGGTGTCGCGCAGCATGAGATGGAGACGCATGTCCATGGGGTTCGCCCCCTCGGGTTGCGCCCTGAAGGACGCGCGCCAGGTGTCACCGTCGGGAAGGCGTTGTACCCGTAACTCCCGGGTCTCCCCGCTCGAGACCTCGAGCTCGGCCTCGACCGGGTGACTGACATCCAGGCTCGAGAGCTCACCCCCCCGGAAATCGATCACGAACTGGCGAAGGCTGCGCGGCGGTGGGTCGCTTTGGCCCGGGACGGCCCCCCATCCCTGTCGGGTGCGCACCACGCTGGCCAGGGTCTGCTCGGGACGGTGAGCCTCGAAGGTGGAAAGCCGATAGCGATAGGTGCGCGACTCATCGGCCTGGAGCGGTTGTTCGGGGACCCAGTAGACGACGATGTTGTCGTTGGTCTCCGAGTCGCTGGGTATCTCGACCAGTTCCACGTTGCCCGGCCCCCAGTCGTCGAGCGGGGTGACCCAGTGGCTGGGGCGCCGCTCGTAGCGCGACTCCATGTCCAGGTAGCTGTCGAAGTCCCGGTCGCGCTGGGCCAGGCCGAAGCCTGCCGGGCTTTCGTCCTGCAGGCGGGTGATGCGCAGCTCTCGCGGGTTGTTCAGGGGACGCCAGATCCACTCACCGGCATGGGTCTGCATCAGCAGCCCCTGGGAATCATGCACCTGTGGCCGGAAGTCGTCGGCAGGGTAGGGGCTGACGTCACCATGCAGGTACATGCTGGTCAGCGGGGCGATGCCCAGCTTCTCCACATCGTGGCGGGCGAACAGCCGGGCTTCAATTTCCACGTCGACCTGCTCGCCGGTATGCACCCGGAAATGGTAGGCCCCGGCGAGCGAGGGACTGTCGAGCAGCGCGAGGATGTCGATGCGGGTCGCCGCCGGGCCGGGCTGGAACAGCCAGAACGCCCTGAAGGCCGGAAACTCTTCCCCGTCGGGGGAGGCCGTATCGATGGCCAGGCCGCGAGCCGATAGGCCATAGCCCTGGTCGCGACCCAACAGGCGCAAGTAGCTTGCCCCCTGGAAGACCAGGAACTCGTCGTGGTAGTCCTCTCGATTGAGGGGGTAATGCAGGCGAAAGCCGGCGTAACCGGCGCCACTCAGGTCCTCTTCCTTCAGCGGGGCGGCTGCGTCGTCGTAGCGAAAGAAGGACGACTGGAAGGGCAGGTGGTGCTGCTCGCCCTTCTCGACCAGGTGCAGGCGGATCGGTCGCTCGAACAGGAAGCCGGAATGGAAGAGTTGTACCGAGAACAGCGCCTCGTCTCGCCATAGGGCGGCTTCCGGGCGAAAGCGGATCGAGCGGTAGACATCGTAGTCGATATCGCGCAACGCTTCGGGCAGGTCGCCATCCGGCGCCTCGAAGGGGGAGGACGCGAGCTGGCGAGCGCGCTCGGTGACCTGCTCGAAGACGCCGGGCAGGTCCGGATCGGGGGCGGCCCAGATGGCCGGCGTGATTCCCGCAATGAGCAGGCTGGCGGCCAGCCACCGAATTGGGTGCATGGGTTGATCCTCCTTGAACACTTTCTCCCGACGGGCTGGCAACGGGTTTGGCGGCAAGTTGCCGGGATTCATCTATACAAAAATTATACACTGAGGGTGTCGTTGTTCATCTGCCCGGTGATTGCCCATGCCGTTACCATCTCGAGTCCGCTGGTCCTTGAGCCTCGTGCTGCTCAACAGCGTATTGCTGACACCAGTATGGCTGTTGCACGGGGATCTGGCACACAGATTGATCGCCCTGGAGGCCACCCTGCTGGCGGGGTTGCTGGCGCTGTTGCCGTCGGCTGGCCTGCTTGCCGGGCTGCGTTGGCTGCTGGTGGCACTGATCCTGGCGTTTCTGCTGGTCGGCCTGGGGGATGTGGCCACCCATATGGCGTTCGGGCGTTCCCTGAACCTCTACCTGGACCTTCCCCTGCTGCGCTCCGTCTTCCACCTGCTCGAGGGTAATCTGGGATTTCCGATGGCCGGCCTGGTTATCCTGCTGGCCATGGTCCTGCTGGCATTCGCGGCCTGGCTGCTGGCGAAGATGGTCGCGAGCCTGCAGGGCAAGGCACGCGGCAGCCTGGCGGTGACTGGCGCCCTGGGGATGCTGGTGGCGAGCGGTGTGCTGATCGCCGCCGAGTTCCAGCAGCTCCGACCGCTACCGGTGGCCCGCACGCCCTTGCTGGGCACCCTGCATTTCCAGGGGCGGCAACTGGTCGAGACGCGCCTCGCCCACCGTGACTTTGCCGAGCGGATGGCGGCGGCGCCCGATCCGGTCACCGCCTTGCCGGGGCTTGCCGGACGCGATGTGTTGCTGGTCTTCGTGGAGTCCTACGGCATATCGGCGCTGTTCGATGACCGCTATGCCGAGGTGCTCGGCCCGCGCCTCGATGACATGGCCGAGCGGTTCGACGCCGCCGGCCTGTCGGTGGCGTCCGGGCTCCTCGACTCGCCGATCCGTGGCGGCCAGTCATGGCTGGCCCATGCCACGGTGCTGAGTGGCCTGCGGCTCGACAATTCGCTCTGGTACCGGTTGATGCTGGGCAGCGAGCGCACCACCCTGGTGGATGACTTCCGCGCCACGGGCCATCGCACCCTCACCGTGATGCCGGCCATCACCATGGCCTGGCCGGAGGGTCGCGCCTACGGGTTCGACGAGATCCACGCCGCCGCGGACCTCGGTTATGCCGGCCCGCCCCTGCACTGGGTCACCATGCCGGACCAGTATACCCTGCACCATTTCCAGACGCGGATTCGAAAGGAGGCGGCATCTCGTCGGGATACCGAGGCGTCGCCGCTCTTCGCGCAGATCGCGCTGATCAGCAGCCACGCGCCCTGGACACCGATCCTCCCGGTGCTCGATGACTGGGATAGCGTCGGCGATGGCAGCGTCTTCGCGCGCTGGGAAGAGGCCGGCGAGTCGCCCGACGAACTCTGGCAGGACCTGGAACGGGTACGCGACCACTATGCCAGGTCACTGGACTATGCTCTGGGGGCCAGCACCCGCTGGGCCGAGGAGTTCGTGGACGAACAGACCCTGGTGATTCTGCTGGGGGATCACCAGGCGGCTCCCCTGATCACCGGCGATAACGCCAGCGGCGGTGTCCCGGTCCATGTGATCAGCGGCGATGCCAGCCTGCTCGATCCCTTCATTGCGCGGGGCTTCGTGTCCGGCACCCGGCCCCCACGGCCCGACGGCTACCCCGATGGCGAGGTTCCTGGCCAGGAGGCGCTGCGCGGCTGGCTTCATGAGGCCTTCGGCGCCGAGGACGCGACGGACGCCTCTGTCACGACCCCCTGACCGCAGGGCCGGATGGCCCGGGAGGCAAGATGCCACGACCTACCCTGAGAACTGCACGAACCGTAACGGCAGTCCTGCTGTCGGGTGTTGTCGGGCTGATGGCCGTTTCCACGGCCGGCGCCTGGGAACTGGATCGGGAGGCGAGCCGTATCGAGCTGATCGGCACCGCCGACGGCCGCGAGGCGGTGACCCGTGTCGAGGAGTTCGAGGTCGACCTTGAAGGAGACCTGGACCAGCCAGCCGGGGGGACGCTGGTGCTGACCCTCCAGTCGGACAGCATCACGGGCGGCAACGACATCGTTGACGGCATGTTGCACGGGCATAACTGGTTCGACGTCGAGGCCTATCCCGAGATCGTCTTTCGCAGCACCGACATCCAGGCACCGGCCGAGGGAGAACTGCGCATCGAGGGTGAACTCGAGCTGCGGGGCGATACCCATATGTTGACGGTCCCGGTGAGCTGGACGCGGCAGGGCGAGCGGGTCAGCGTGGACGGCCGCCTGACGCTGGACCGAACCGATTTCGATATGGGGCGCGGTGCCTGGCGCTCCGAGGGCACGGTGAAGCATGAGGTCCATGTCGACTTCACCCTCGAACTGCTGGCGCCATCGCGTTCCTGATCCCTGAAGGAGACGTCCCCTTGTTCACCCCCGTGATCCTGGCTGGCGGAAATGGCGTGCGGCTCTGGCCGCTGTCGCGCCGGCAGCGGCCCAAGCAGTTCCTCTCGCTGGAAGGCGAGGGCAGCCTGCTGGCCAACACCCTCTCCCGTCTCGAGGGGCTCGGCATGGGCGCGCCCATCGTCATCTGTCACGAGGAGCATCGCTTCCTCGCCGCCGAGCAGCTCCGCCAGGCGGGTGTCGAGGATGCCAGCCTGCTGCTCGAGCCCGAGGGGCGTGGCACGGCCCCGGCCATCGCACTGGCTGCCCTGTTGGCTCGCAGCCAGGAGCGCAGGGAGCCGCTACTGGTGCTGCCGTCAGACCACCACCTGGCGGATGATGCGGCCTTCCGCGTAGCCCTGGGAGCGGCGGCACGGCTGGCCGAGGCGGGCCACCTGGTGACCTTCGGGGTGGTGCCGACCCGCGCCGAGACCGGCTATGGCTATCTCCAGGCCGGTGAGGCGCTGGGCGAAGGGGGCCATGCGGTGGCGCGTTTCGTGGAGAAGCCCGACCTCGCCACCGCCGAGCGCTTCCTGGCGGCCGAAGACCATTTCTGGAACAGCGGTATGTTCGTGCTGCGTCCCGATGACTACCTGGACGCCCTGGAGGCCTTCGCACCTGCCATCCTGGCCGCCTGTCGGGGCGCCATGGACGGGGCGGTGACCGATCTCGATTTCCTGCGGCCGGATGCGCGGGCCTTCCTGGAGAGTCCCGCCGATTCCATTGATGTGGCGGTGATGGAGCGTACCGACCGAGCGGCCATGGTGCCGCTCGCCGCCGGCTGGAGCGATATCGGCTCGTGGCAGGCCCTCTGGGAAGCACTGCCCCGTGATGCCGACGACAACGCCCTGCGCGGTGACGTGGTCTGCGAGGAGAGCCGTGGGCTGCTGGTGCATGCCGATTCGCGGCTGGTCGCCACTCTGGGGGTTCAGGACCTGGTGATCGTCGAGACCGATGATGCCGTACTGGTGGCGGAGCGTGCCCGCAGCCAGCAACTGCGGGGCCTGGTCGAGCGTCTGGAGGCCCAGGGACGCAGAGAAACCCGCTTCACGACCACCGTGCATCGCCCCTGGGGCCATTACCTGGCCGTCGATGCGGGACCGCGTCACCAGGTCAAGCGCATCACCGTGCGCCCCGGTGCACGGCTCTCCCTGCAGCTCCACCACCACCGGGCCGAGCACTGGGTGGTGGTCAGCGGCACGGCCCGGGTCACCCTGGACGATGAGGCCTTTCTGGTGGGTGAAAATGCCTCGACCTTCATTCCGGTGGGGCGGGTACACTGCCTGGAGAACCCCGGCCTGATTCCGCTGGAACTGATCGAGGTGCAGTCCGGCACCTACCTGGGCGAAGACGACATCGTGCGCCTGGATGATTGCTATGGGCGGACGTAAGGGCTCACGTCACTTGGGGAATGGCGGGAAGAGCTGCCATCACGGAGATTTCCACCAACAGCGCCGGGCTGGCCATCCGTGCCTCCACACAGGCACGCGCAGGCGAACATCCTTCGGGTACCCAGGCATCCCATACACGGTTCATTTCCTCGAAAAGCGACATGTGCTTCAGGTAGAGGGTGGCTGAGAGCAGGTGCTGGCGATTGCTGCCCAGGGATTCAAGCAGTGCATCGACCTTGGCCAGCATGGTTTCGGTCTGGCCTGTGATGTCGGCCTTCCTGTCTTCTGCGACCTGGCCGCAAAGGTAGATGGTGTCATTGTGGATGACGGCTCGGCTCATGCGAGTCCCAACGTCGTGGCGTTCAATATGCATCGCAAGTCTCAGATGATAAATGTTGGGTCAGTTAGCGATATCCGCGAGTTCGCCCAGGGTGAGCGGCTTGATCGGTGGGCGGATGTGGTAGTAACCGACAGCACTGACGGGCTGGTTGTTATGTTCGGCCAGCACTTGAGAAACAGTCAGACCGCAAAGGCGCCCCTGACATGGGCCCATGCCGGCCCTGCAGAAGGCCTTCGCCTGGTTGGGCCCCCGGCACCCAGCATCGGCGATGTGGCGAAGCTCTCCCGCCGTGACCTCCTCACATCGGCACACGATGGTGTCATCCTCGGGGACCAGGAATGGCCGGGCAGGCTGATACAGCACATCCAGGAAGGGTCGAATGGCGTGTTGGGGGCCTAGGCGCCGGCGAATCGTTGCGGATCTTGTTTCGCTTGCGGCCTCTTCAAGCCGATCGAACTGCTTGGCGATCTGCAACACCGACAGTCGCCCGGCTTCCTCGGCTGCCTGGGCGCCGGCAATGCCGCTGGAGTCTCCTGCCACGAAGATGCCTGCTTTGGAGGTTTCGCCCCAGGCATCGACACAGGGTGCCCAGCACTGCTGGTGCTCATGCCAGTAATGTTCGATCTCCAGCGCTCGGGTGAGCTGCACATTGGGCACGACGCCCTGGTGGACCAGAAGGGTGCGACAGTCGAGCGCGTGATCCATCCCTTTCCGGCGATAGCGCACCTTGCCGAGCTGGCCATCGGGGCCTGACTCGGCACGCAACTCCTCCACACCGGTGATGTGCGGAACCCCCGACCGCTTGAGGGCCCGTAGCAGGCCAAGGCCCTTGAATAGCAGCTTGGGATTGCGCAGAGCACCGATGCTGTGACGTGCCGCACGACGATAGTTGGCCCGAGGCGTGGTATCCAGCACGGCTTCGATGGGCACGCCAGCATGAGTCAGCTGGCTGGCGACCAGCAGCAGAAGCGGGCCGCTACCGGCCAGCACCAGCGGTGCCGGCGGCACGAGGGCGCTCGTCTTGAGCAGCACCTGGGCGGCGCCGCAGGTCAAGACGCCGGGCAGTGTCCAGCCCGGAAAGGGCACGGGCCTTTCCTGGGCTCCGGTCGCCACCAGCAGTCTGCGAGCATGGACCTGCCGGCTGCGACCACGATGTGAGACGTTGAGCGTCAGGTCGTCATCGACACCCCACACCGTGGTGCCAGGCAGGTAGTCGATGCGTGCGGCCTGCATGGCATCGAGGAGCAGGCGACCCTGGTAGTAGTCGTCACCCAGCACACCCTCGTCGGCTAACGGCGCTCGTCCGATGGCTCGATAGATCTGCCCACCCGCCTCTTCCTGCTCATCAAGAAGCGCAGTGTTCAGTCCGAGTCTCTCCGCCTCGGCGGCGGCGGCCATGCCGGCGGGACCTGCCCCGATAATGGCGAGGTCATAACGGTGTTTTGTCTTGTCTTGGTCGCTCATGTCGTTGCCTCCCGGGGAGGCTCATGGATATCGCGGGCGCCAACCTGGCGGTGAATCTGCATCCTGTCCTGGACCTTCACCAGGCAGCCCTGCTGGTTGGCCACGCCGTCGATGACCAGGAGGCATTCGAAGCATGCGCCCATCAGGCAGTAGGGTGCCCGCTTGCTTCCGCTGGCCGGCGTAGTGCGGGACGGCATCAGGCCGGCTGCCAGCACGGCTGCGGCTGCAGTATCGTGGCTGTCGACCTCGATGGCATGCCCCTCCACGAAAACCGTTACTGGGTCAAATGACCGGGTGGGCAAGCGTTCAAAGCGTGAAGCGTTCGGCATGAAAAACCTCCATTGAAGGGTCGTGTCGATCGCCGGCAATCCAGTCGGCCAGCGGACCTTCATGGAAGGCCGCCAGGGTCACCCCGCTATGGCAGGTGACCAGGTATGCACCGGGACACTTGGTCGATGCTTGGTAGATCGGGTAGCCATCCGGTGTCATGACACGCAATGCCCCCCAGGCGCGGACCAGCTTCACATCGCGCAGCAAGGGGAAAAGCCTGATAGCCCGTTGGGCGATCTTGGCCATGACCTCGGTGGTAGTCCCACTGTCGAAGCCTACGTCCTCCTTGGAGTCGCCGACTTGGACGGTGCCCTCGCCGGTCTGACGCACATGCCCGGTGGGATATTCCAGGAAGGGGCGAACCCTTTCCCCTACGAGCACCTGCCCCCGGTTAGGGGACAACGGTGCCGTCAGGCCAACCTGTGGGGCC
Organism: Halomonas rhizosphaerae; assembly: GCF_030012485.1. Classification (NCBI taxonomy): domain Bacteria; kingdom Pseudomonadati; phylum Pseudomonadota; class Gammaproteobacteria; order Oceanospirillales; family Halomonadaceae; genus Halomonas; species Halomonas rhizosphaerae. The sequence goes on along the minus strand of NZ_JASCQQ010000039.1, from coordinate 284,170 downwards.
AGTTCACGGTTGCCGAGGCCGGCGGCAAGCACGACCTTTGCGCAGGTCCAGTCGCCATTAGGTGCGTGCAACCGGAATCCCTCCGACAGGGGCTCGATGCTCTTGACCCTGCCGGCATTTTCGATGGTCCCGCCGAGCGCCTTGAAGCGTTCCGTCAAGGCACGCAGCAACAATAGCGGATTCACGTGACCATCTTCGGGACACCAGGTGGCACCGGCCACGGTGTCTCCTACCTCGGGAATCTTCTCCCTCACCTGCTTCAGGTCGAGCGTCTCGTAGGGATAATCTCCCCCTGCCGCCTCGCGCATGCCGGCCAGCATGCGGTCGCGGGCCTCGAGTTCCTGCGCGGTCAGGCAGAGGTACAGGCCGCCACGTTGTTGCAGTTGCACATCGATACCCGTGGCGTCCTGAAGCTGGGCAGCGAAGGTAGGCCACAACCGTGCAGAGAGCCGTGTGGTATCGGCATATTCGGGCAGGGTGTCTCCTTTCCCCTGTACCCATACCAGGCCAAAATTGCCCCTGGAGGCGCGCAACGCCACATCGCCTTCATCGAGCACGGCGACGCGAAGCCCATTGCGTTGAAGCCCCAGTGCCACCGCCAGTCCGACCAGGCCGCCGCCTATCAGGCAGACGTCCGAGGTATGCGCCCCTTGCGTTGCGGGTTGCATCATGGTGAGTCCTTGCGTTGTTCCGGTGGGAGCAATGGCCCGGCCGTTTGGCCGGACAATGGAGCGGATCAGCGAAGGGCGCGGTCCAGCACATCGTTGGCCCAGTCGGCGCCGATATCGTCGAGAATGACGGGCCATACTGTCTCGCGGACGATTTCCGTGTGCTCGGCGATCTGTTCATCGGAGACCGAAATGATGGTGGCCCCCGACTCCTCGAGAAGCTTCTCGTTGCGCGCCTGATCGGCCTCGGCACTCTCCCAGCGGCTTTCCTCGAAGCGTGTTGCGGCTTCCGACAAGGCCGCCTTCTGCGCGTCAGTCAAGCTCTCGTAGCTGGGTTGATTGATCAGCAGGTACCACATTTCGAAATGGGTATTGAGGGGAAGGTAATACTCCGTCACGTCCCGGAAGGAGGCATAATACCCTTCGGCACCCGACCCCATGATGCCATCGACCACGCCGGTCTGGATGGCGGTAAAGGCATCAGAGAACGGCAGAGGGGAGCCGATATATCCGATGTTGTCTGCCATCAGCTGGAAAGATTTCATCGGCGGAACGCGAAGCCGGGCACCCTTGTCCGCAGTCGGATCGGCGGCATTTTCCACCTCGGCGTTCAGCGCCACGCCGCCGAAATAGACTGGCCAGGCCCCCAGGACATGAATGTCCTGTTCCGCGTAGAGCTCCTCGACTGCCTCACGCAGGGGAGCCCCGTCCGTGAATGCGCGTTCGGCATCTTCCCAGCTCTGGACGAGGTAGGGGAGGTAGGCCAGCTGGAAACGCCGGTCGACTTCTGATGAGGGCGGCTGAACCGCCATGTCCACCGAGCCGATGCTGAGCCCCTCCTGAACCGTGGTGTAGTCACCCAGGGCACTGGCCGGGTAGAGCCGTACGTTTACCTCGCCGTCAGTAGCACTTGAAACCTCCTCGGCGAACGCGCGGGCGTCCTGGTCGATCGCGGTCCCCTCGGGACGCACATGCGACAACTGAAAGGTGGTGGCCTCGGCCACGGTGGCGATGGAGGCTGACACGGCAACTGCGGCCGTCAGGATCTTCATTGCAGGCATTTTCATTGTTGTCTCCACTCTTGCGTTGCGGGTTTTGTGATCGCAGGATGCGATCGATCAGTAGCCGAACAGTCCGGGAAGGAATTCGGACAGGTCGGGCCAGGCTGAAACCAGAATCACGACCGGAATGTAGCCGAACAGGATCAGGGTCATGGCCGGCTTGACCACCTCGGTGAACTTGACCTTGCCGATCCGGGCGCCGAGGTAGAGGATGCTTGCGTAGGGCGGTGTCACGCCGCCCATGGCGGTATTGACGCCCATGATGGCGGCGAACTGTACCGGGCTGACTCCGAGCGCCTCCATCAAGGGAAGCAGCAAGGGACCGGTCAGGATGATGGCGGTGATATCGTTAACCACCATGCCGATACCGAACAGCATGAGGTTGATCATCAGCAGCAGGAGAAACTTGTTGTCGGTAATCTGAAAGATCATCTCGACCAGGGCCTGAGGAATGCCTTCGCGCACGAACAGCTGGCTCAGGATCAGGCTGAACAGGATCATGATCAGGATCGCGCCGATGGAGGTCGCGGACTCCTTGCCCGATTCGAGAAGGGTGTTCCAGGTCAGGCCTCGGTAGATCATGAAGCCAACGGGTAGCGCGTAGATGACGGCAACTGCCGCTGCTTCGGTAGGCGTCATGATGCCACCGTAGATCCCCCCCAGAATGATTACCGGCATAAGCAGGGCAGGGAGTGCACGGAAGGTGCGTCGTCCGGCATCGCGGACTCGCTCATCGAACGCCATGGGCTCGTCCAGTATCAGGTCAAACTTGCGCGACATGACCATGTTGACGATGCAGAAATTGAGCATGATCAGCAGCCCCGGGCCTAGGGTGGCCAGGAAACTCGCCAGGATAGAGGTGTCCGTCACCCAGCCATAGACGATCATCGTGACGCTGGGGGGAATCAGCAGGCCGAGGATCGAGGAGTTTGCGATCAAGGCAGTGGAATAGGCGCGGGGATATCCCTTGCGTTCCATCTCGGGAATGAGGATGGGGCCGATGGCGGCAATACCGGTCAGGCCACTGCCGGAAATGGCGCCTATGATGGCGCAGCTGATCGATGCCATCACGCCGAGACCGCCGCGAACCCGTCCCACGAAGACATTGACGAACTTGAGGAGGCTCGAGGCGATGCCGCTGACACTCATCAGCGTCCCGGCAAAGACGAAGAGAGGGATCGCCAGCAGGATCGGGTTGGTAAGCTGACTGAACCCCCACATCATCATGCCTCGCATGGAGGACTCGCCCATCATGGTCATGACCATGAGTGCTGCACCAAAACAGTAGGGGAGGGGAACGCCAAGCGTCAGCATCAGGATCAGTACGGCGAACGCCAGCAGCGCTATCTCAATCATTTTTCCTGTCCTTCTTGTTGTCAGTGAGCACCTTGAACTCCTGAACCTCGGCGGTTTCGGGGTAATCGGGATCGGCGCCGGGATGGTCTGGAGCCTGACGCATGCCGAACAGGTAGGCGAGATTGCGCAGCAAGTGCCACAGGGTAAAGATGATCATCAGGGACAGACCGACCATCAGGGCGGACTCATAGATGATGGTCGGAATGTAGAGGGTGGGGGTGCTCTTGCCGACTCTTGAGGCATAGCTGAAATAGTCCCATGCCCAGGTGGCTAGCCAGATCGAAACCACCACGCTGATGGTGTCGGCCAATGCCTGCAGAAAGGCTCTTGCCCTTTCTGTCTTTAGGAAGATGTCAAGGACATTGGCTCTGATCTGAGTGTCCTCGCGGGAGGCGTTGACACTCCCCAACATGTAGAGCCAGAGGGTGGGGATCAGCGTGGCTTCCTCGAGCCCCATGACGGGCATCTCGAGGAGATAGCGGGTGATGACCTGGATGAACTGACTACCCGCCACCAGGATGATCAGCAAGGTCAAGGTATAGCGAAAGAATCGTTCCATAAGGCCTTCTCGCGTGTTGTGTTTGTCTGCCAGGGCCGTGAAGTAGCTTCATCGACATCTTGGGAGTCGCCATGTATAACATCAAATCGTTTGTTTGCATCTGTTGATAACATAGTGTTTTCAAGTTCTCTGGAGAGCTCGCATGGCCAAGCTGACTTACCGGCAGATCGAAGCCTTCCGGGCCGTCATGATCAGTGGGACCACCAGTGGCGCGGCTGAGATGCTCTATGTCTCCCAGCCGGCCGTCAGCCGCTTGCTGGCTGACTTCGAGGAGACGGTTGGCGTAAAAATGTTCGAGCGCCGACGGCGCCGGCTGATTCCCACACCGGAGGCTCGTTTCTTCTATGAAGAAGTGGAGCGAGCCTTCGTCTCGCTAGAGAAGCTCTCTCGTGCTGCGGAGGAGCTCAGGGAGTTTCACCTGGGGTCGTTGCGCATCGCCTCCATGCCTGCCGTGTCGGTAGAGTTTCTCCCGGCCTTGACCGATCAGTTCTGTCAAGCGCATCCCGGTGTGTCAGTCACCCTTCAGGTGCGCAGCACGCAGCAGGTAGCCGACCTGGTGGCCAGTCAGCACTTCGATCTGGGGGTGATCTCGGGCATAGAACTCAGCGATCCAGGTATCGAGGCAAGGACCCTCGCCGACAGTCGTCTGGTCTGCGTCCTGCCGCCTGATCATCGGCTGGCCGACTGCGACGTCATTCGACCGCGAGACCTGGAGGGGGAGATCTTCGTGTCACTGGGCTCGGAGCAGAGCATTCGCCACAAGATCGACAGCGTCTTCGAGCGCGAGGGCGTTAGCCGGCAGTTGATGATCGAGACACAACTGCACTATGCCGCTTGCGCCTTCGTGCTCGCCGGCAGCGGTGTCTCACTGGTCGATCCCATCACGGCTTGGCACTACCGTCGACTCGGCCTGATCGTGAAGCGCTTCGAGCCGAGGGTGCCCTACCGATACAGCATGATCTTCCCCAAGCAGAGGGGGCAGTCCGGCCTCACTAAGTCCTTCCTGGAACTGCTGGACACCTCCCTGAGGGAACTCGAGCAAGAATCCGCTGGCCTGTTCGAGAGGAAGCTGCTGCCTTGAGAGCCAGGAGCAAATGGGGGCCGGCGATGGGTAGTACTTACTGAGGATTCAGTAGAGCCGGAAACGCTTGAAGTCCGGGCGGCCCTCGGCCTCCTCGGGCGTCTTGCGGTAGCGCTTGTATTCCCACTGGTACTGGGCCGGGTCCAGGGCGATGGCGGCCTCCACGCTGGCATTGACGCCGGTCGCCGAGGTGACCTCGTCAGGGTCGTAGACTCGCTCGTCGGCGGCCAGGAAATGCAGGGCGAAGCCCTTGCCGGGCAGGCGCAGCGCCACCCCGGTGACGACTCTTGCCTCGGTGCGCGCCACCAGCTTGGGCAGCAGGGTGGCGGTGTAGGCGGGGCGGCCGAAGAAGGGGGCGAAGACTCCGCTGCCCCAGCTGGGGACCTGGTCGGGCAGGATGCCCACGGCCTCGGTGCGCTTGAGGGCCTTGAGCAGGGCGGCGACGCCCCGGGGGTTGGTGGGCACCAGGCGCGCCCCCCGGCGTTCGCGGCCCTGGCGGATTACCGGGTCGAGCGGGGCGAGCTTGGGCGGCTCGTACATGGCGGTGAAGGGGAAGTGGCCGGAGAGCCAGAAGTTGAGTACTTCCCAGTTGCCGAAGTGGGGGGCCAGCACGATGACGCCGCGCCCCTCGGCCCGGGCCTCGTCGAGCAGCTCGCGGCCGTGGACCTCGAGGATCGAGGCCTCGACCCGCTCGGGGTCACCCATCCAGGCGAGGCCCAGTTCGAGCATGGTGGCAGTGGAGTGGGTCAGGCTCTGCCTGGCCAGATGCTGGCGCTCGGCCGGACTGCGGGAAGGATAGACCTCGGCCAGGTTGGCCCGGGTGACCCGGCGCTCCCGGCGGCTCAGCCGTTCCACCATCGGACCGATCAGGCGAGCCAGCCTCCACAGGGTGGCGAGGCGGCGGCCGGCGAGGCTGCGCCACAGGGTGGCGATGGCGCGGGCCTGAAAGGCGCTCGAGCGGGCTTCGGGTCTAGCCATGGATCAGACCCACCAGGTGTCCACGTTGTCCGGTGCGCGGTGCTCGTTCAGCGCCTTGAGCCCCTTCACGCAGCGGATCACCAGCCACACTACCGCGGCCAGCCAGGTGAGAAAGCCGATCAGGACCAGTGTCAGCAGGCCGGAAATGCCGAAGTAGAGCAGGGCGATCCAGAAGGTCCGGATCTGGTAGCGATAGTGCTCATCGAGCCACGCCGGCCCGTTGCCGCGGTAGACATAGGCGATCACCACGCCGACCAGCGAGGTGAGGCCGCCGGTGACCATGCCGGCCAGGTGCAGCACGTACACCACGATGGGAAGGGTCGTGTCGGGCGCGGTGCCCCGTTCGGCGATGGCTCGGTCGTCATCCTGTGGCAGCTGGTCGTTCATTGCGCGTCCCTGAAGATCGAGTGGTTGGGGCCAATCATACCGGTCGAAGACGACAATGCCACCGGGCCTCAGTCGGCCCGTTTCACGGGACGGCTGAGCTCCAGCAGGTTGCCGTCCGGGTCGCGCAGGTAGAGGGAGGTGATCTCGCCGGTGGCGCCCTGTCGGGTCACCGGACCGAGTTCCACCTCGACCCCCAGCGCCTCCAGGTGGCGCTGGACCTCGTCGAGCGGCAGCAGGCTGCGCAGGCAGAGGTCGAGGCTGCCGGGTGTCGGCGTGGCGGCCCGGGGGGTGACGTCGGTGGCGGTCCAGTGCAGGCGCAGGGCGATGTCGCCCAGCATCAGGTCGACGCGCTCGCGGTCGCGATAGCGCACTTCCAGTCCCAACACCCGTGAGTAGAAGTCCACGGCACGGGAAATGTCGGTCACGGTGATGACCAGGTGGTCCAGACCTGACAGCATTCGGGTCTCCTTGCGGGGTTCTGGAGAGAGCAGGGGAATCCAGGGGGAACTTGTTCCGGCACAGAGGATACGATGATGCTGACCTGTCCGCTATGTGCGTCCACCGACAACGGGCATTTTCACCGGGATGGCCGGCGTGACTACCACCGCTGCCGGCGCTGCGCGCTGGTGTTCGTGCCTCCCGACCAGCGGCTCGGGCCGGTAGAGGAGAAGGCGGTCTACGACCAGCACCAGAACGCCCTGGACGACCCCGGCTATCGCCGCTTCCTGTCGCGGCTCTTCGACCCCTTGCGCGAGCGGCTCCCGCCCGGCGCGCGAGGGCTCGACTTCGGCGCCGGCCCCGGACCGACCCTGTCGGTGATGTTCGAGGAGGCGGGCCACCCCATGGCGATCTACGACCCCTTCTATGCGCCTGACGCGTCTGTGCTCGAACAGTCCTACGACTTCATCACCGCCAGCGAGGTCGCGGAGCACCTGTTCGCCCCTGGCCGGGAGCTGGCGAAGCTGGCCGACATGCTCCCCTCCGGTGGCTGGCTCGGGCTGATGACCAAGCGCGTCACCGATCAGGCGGCCTTCACGCGCTGGCACTACATCCTCGATCCCACCCACGTGGTCTTCTTCAGCGAGGCGAGCTTCGTGTGGCTGGCCGGCCACCTGGGCATGCGGGTCGAGTTTCCCGCGACGGACGTGGCGCTGCTGCAGAAGCGCTGAGAGGGCATTTCCAGGAAGAGCGCCCGGGATCCTGGGGGCTGGTGACCGATCGTGTCGGCACGTGAGTCCCGGGGCAACAAAACGTTTGACTCGCTGCCGGCCGGGAGTATGATTCGCGCGCCCGGAATCGCTCCCCGACGCGCCGCACAGGCGCTCTCCGGCACTTTCTGCCACCCTTCTCGTTTTCACCTGCTGCTGTGAGGCCCTTCATGTCGCGGCAACTGCTGGCCATGGCCCTGGCCCCCCTGCTGGGGCTCTTCATCCTCGGGATCGGCAACGGCTTTCTGGCCACGGTGATCACCCTGCGCCTGGATGCCGCCGGCGAGTCGCCGGTGGTGATCGGCTGGGTCTCCTCGGCCTACTTCATCGGCCTGGCGCTGGGCGCCATGCTCAACGACCGCCTGCTGCTGCGCATCGGCCATATCCGCGCCTACGGCAGCTTCGCTTCGCTGGTGGCGGTGACCGTGCTGCTGCAGGGGCTGGTGGCCGAGCCCTGGGCCTGGTTCGCCCTGCGCCTGATCGGCGGCTGGGCCACGGTGGGCGTCTACCTGGTGATCGAGAGCTGGCTGCTGGCTTCCGGCGATGCCAGGGTGCGTGGCCGCCTGCTGGCGCTCTACATGATCTCGCTCTACGCCGCCGGCGTGCTTGGCCAGCTGCTGCTGGGCGTCACCGAGGCCATGGGCGGGGCGGCGTCATTCATGGTGATCGGCATGCTGGCCTCGCTCTCGGTGCTGCCCATGGCGATGATCCCGCGGGTCTCGCCGCTGATCGAGAAGGCCGAGCCGCTCTCGCCGCTGCGACTGATCACCCTGACCCCCACCGGGGTGATGGGCAGCTTCGGCTCGGGGCTGGCCGTGGCGGCGGTCTACTCCCTGCTGCCGCTCTACCTGCAGCGCACCGGCCTCCCGGTCGACCGGATCGGCCAGATGATGGCGGTGGTGGTGCTCGGTGCCATGCTGCTGCAGTACCCGGTGGGGCGCTGGTCGGACCGTCATGATCGGCAGCTGGTGCTGATCCTGATCGGGGCCTTCTGTACCCTGATCTCCGCGGCGGTGCTCTGGCTGCCGATGACGTCATGGATCCTGGCCGGGCTGCTGTTCCTGCTGGGCGGTGGCGTCTTCTCGCTCTACCCGGTGGCGGTGGGCCACGCCGCCGACCGCGCCCCGGCCGGTGCCCTGGTACGCATGAGCCAGGGCCTGCTGCTGATCAACGCCATCGGCTCGGCGCTCAGCCCGCCGCTGGTCTCGCCGGTGATGAGCCTGATGGGCGATGCCGGCCTGTTCTGGGCCTTCGGTTTCCTGGGCCTCTTCCTGGTGGCCTTCTTCGGCTGGCGACGCAGCGTGCGTCCCGCGCCGGTGCCGGTGGCTCCCTTCTCGCCCAGCACGCCCATGTCGGCGGCGGGGGCCGAGCTCGCCGTGACTCAGGAGCTGGTGCAGGGGGCCCTGGAGCACGAGCACGTCGAGGACCTCTCCGGGGCCGTGCCCGAGGTGGCGGTGGCCGAGCCCCTCGTCGGCCCGCCAGCGCCCGACGAGGCGCACATCGCCTACTACGACGACGAGCAGACGCCCGAGGAGGCCGCCTTGGGCAACATCTCGCGTCTCTGACGCCCGTCGTCGAGGCCATGCGCGCCTGCGGCCCTGCCGCGGGCCCTCGGGGTCGACTTAGGGCTAATGGTTAACGAAAAGTAGTGAATCTACTATCGTTGCCATCATTTTTCCCCGAGGTGACCCATGACTCCCTATGCCGCTCCCGTCCGCGACGTCCGCTTCGTGCTGGAGGAGATGCTCGAGCACGGCTCGCTCGCCCTTCCTGGCTTCGAGGAGGCCAGTCCCGACCTGGTGGAGGCCGTGCTGGAGGAGGCCGCCAGGCTGGCCGGCGAGGTGTGGGCGCCGCTCAACGCCAGCGGCGACCGCCAGGGCTGCCGGCTGCATGATGGCCAGGTCAGGGTGCCGGACGGCTTTATCGAGGCCTATCGCGCCTACGCCGAGGGCGGCTGGAACGGCATCGGCGTCTCCGAATCGCTGGGCGGCCAGGGGCTGCCCGAGGTGGTGGCCAGTGCCGTGCAGGAAATGCTCCACGGCGCCAACATGGCGCTGGGCCTGTGTCCGATGCTCACCGCCGGTGCCATCGAGGCGCTGGCCCACCATGGCAGCGAGGCGCAGCAGGCCATCTACCTGCCGAAGCTGGTGGAGGGCACCTGGACCGGCACCATGAACCTCACCGAGCCCCAGGCGGGCTCGGATCTTTCCAAGGTGCGCACCCGCGCCGTGCCCTGCCCCGATGAAGAGGGCGACCATTACCGCCTGTTCGGCCAGAAGATCTACATCACCTGGGGCGAGCACGACGCCGCCGAGAACATCATCCACCTGGTGCTAGCGCGCAAGCCGGACGCCCCGGAGGGCAACAAGGGCATCTCGCTGTTCCTGGTGCCCAAGTTCCTGGTCAACGCCGACGGCTCGCTGGGCGAGCGCAACGACGTCACCTGCGCCTCCATCGAGCACAAGCTGGGCATCCACGGCTCGCCCACCTGCACCCTGAGCTTCGGCGAAGGGGCGGGCGCCATCGGCTATCGGGTGGGCGAGGAGGGGCGCGGCCTCAACCACATGTTCACCATGATGAACGAGGCCCGCCACAAGGTGGGAATCCAGGGCATCGGCGTGGCCGAGCGGGCCTGCCAGCACGCCTTCGCCTACGCCCTGGACCGCGTCCAGGGCCGCAGCCCGCGCTCCGGCCGCAGCGACTGCACCATCAGCGACCACCTGGACGTGCGTCGCATGCTGCTCTCCATGCGCGCCCGCACCGACGCCCTGCGCGCGCTGGCCCTCTTCTGTGCCGCCCAGCTCGACCAGGCCCGCCACGCCGCCGACGAGGGTGAGCGCGCCGCCGCCCAGGCGCGGGTCGACGTGCTGATCCCGGTGGTCAAGAGCTTCTCCACCGACCAGGCCGTGGAGATCGCCTCGCTGGGCATCCAGGTGCACGGCGGCATGGGCTTCATCGAGGAGACCGGCGCCGCCCAGCTGCTGCGCGATGCGCGTATCGCCCCCATCTACGAGGGCACCAACGGCATCCAGGCCCTGGACCTGGCCGGGCGCAAACTGCAGCGCGACGGCGGAGCGGCCCTCGAGGGCCTGATCGGTGAGGTGGAGGCCACTGCCCAGGCGCTCGAGGCTCAGGGCGAGCTGGCCGACCTGGGCAAGAGCCTGGCCGGTGGGGCGGCCGACCTGCGCGCCGCCATGGTCGCGGTGCTGAAGGCGGGCGCCGACTCCGAGCAGGGTGCCGATGCGGTCCAGGCCTACGCCACCCCCTTCCTCAGCCTGGCCGGCCACGTGCTGTGCGCCTGGCAGATGGGCGAGGCGGCCCTCAAGGCCAGCGCGGCCATGGCCGCCGGCAGCGACGACCCCTTCTATCGGGCCAAGCAGCAGAGCGCCGACTACGCTATCCGTCAGTGGCTGCCGGTGGGCCGTGCCCAGCGCGCGGTGATCGAGGCCGGCATGGCGAGCCTCGCCGCCTTCGACGCCTCGGCCCACTGATCGATTCGCCGCCGGCCCCGTGCCGGCGGCGCCTTTTGCGAACAACAGTCCCAGTCACTCCATGGAGCCCATCATGAGCCAGAGCATCTTCGAACAGGGCCTGCCCAAGACCCCCGCCAACTTTGTGGCGCTCTCGCCGCTGACCTTCATCGAGCGCACCGCCTCGGTCTACCCGGACTATCCGGCGGTAGTCTACGGCGGGATCCGCCGCGACTGGGGCACCACCTGGGAGCGCTGTCGTCGGCTCGCCTCGGCGCTGGAGAAACGCGGCGTCCGGCCCGGCGAGACGGTGGCGGCCATGCTGCCCAACGTGCCGGCGATGTTCGAGGCCCACTTCGGCGTGCCGCTGGCCGGCTGCGTGCTCAACACCCTGAACATCCGCCTGGACGCCGAGGCCATCGCCTACATGCTGGAACACGGCGAGGCCAGGGCGATCCTGGTCGACCCGGAATTCAGTGATGTCATCGAAGAGGCGGTGAGCAGGCTCGCGAACAAGCCGCTGATCATCGACGTGGCGGACGCGCAGTTCATGGCCGAGGGCCGCGCCATTGGCGAGGTGGAGTACGAGGCGCTGCTGGCCGAGGGTGATCCGGCCCATCCCTACCGGCTGCCCGAGGACGAGTGGCAGGCGATCTCGCTCAACTACACCTCCGGCACCACCGGCAAGCCCAAGGGGGTGGTCTATCACCACCGCGGCGCCTACCTGAACGCCACCAGCAACATCCTCGTATGGGCGATGCCCCATCATCCGGTCTACCTCTGGACCCTGCCGATGTTCCACTGCAACGGCTGGTGCTTCCCCTGGACCATCGCCGCCGCGGCCGGCACCAACGTCTGCCTGCGCAAGGTGGAGCCAAAGAAGGTGATGGACCTGATCGCCGACGAGCAGGTGAGCCACTTCAGCGGCGCGCCCATCGTGCTCAACGGCCTGGTCAACCTACCCGCCGAGGACAAGCGCGCCTTCGACCACCCGGTGAAGGTCACCACCGCGGGGGCGGCACCGCCCGCTTCGGTGATCGCCGGCGTGGAGAAGCTCGGTATCGACGTGACCCACGTCTACGGCCTCACCGAGGTCTATGGCCCGGTGACCTCCTGCGCCTGGCGCGAGGCGTGGAACGAGCTGCCCATCGAGGAGCGGGCCAGGATCAAGTCCCGCCAGGGCGTGCGCTACCCCATGCTGGAGGCGCTCTGTGTGGCCGACCCCAACACCCTGGAGCCGGTACCCAAGGACGGCCAGACCATCGGCGAGATCCTGATGCGCGGCAACAACGTGATGAAGGGCTACCTCAAGAACGAGGCGGCCACCGAGCAGGCCCTGGAGGGCGGCTGGTACCATACCGGCGACCTCGCCGTGTGGCATCCGGACGGCTACATCGAGATCAAGGACCGCTCCAAGGACATAATCATCTCCGGCGGCGAGAACATCTCCACCATCGAGGTGGAAGACGCCATCTATTCGCATCCGGCGGTGGAGGAGGCCGCGGTGGTGGCCAAGCCCGACGAGAAGTGGGGCGAGACCCCCTGCGCCTTCGTCAAGCTCAAGGTCGGCTACGGCGAGGTCACCGAGCAGGAGATCATCGACCACTGCCGGGCGCACCTGGCGCACTTCAAGGCGCCGAAGACGGTGATCTTCAGCGAGCTGCCCAAGACCTCCACCGGCAAGATCCAGAAGTTCGTGCTGCGCGAAGAAGCGCGCAAGCAGTAGTAGTAGCAGATCACAAAAGCCAATCGTCTGTGACTCAAGCGAGATGCGTCCGGGGGCAAGTCGAAGGGGAGGTCCTACGCCAGGGATGGCGTCGGTAGCGCCCAGGGAGGGGGTCACAGCGCCTCCCCGCAGACTTGTCGTCGGAAAAAGCTTCGAGCGACAGTCCATGGCAGATCAAGACAAATCATCAGGAGAGTGCAATGAGTGAGCAACCGATCGGCGTGGTGGGTGCCGGCACCATGGGCCAGGGCATCGCCCAGGTCCTGGCCACCAGCGGCTTCGCCGTCAAGCTCTATGACGTGGCCGACGAACAGCTCGGGCGTGCCCGGGCGGCCATCGACAAGGGCCTGGGCAAGCTGGTGGCCAAGGAGAAGCTCAGTGATGCCGACCTGGAGGCGGCCCTGGTGCGCCTGGATACCACCACCGCGCTGGACGCCCTGCGCGACTGCGAGGTGATCATCGAGGCCGCCCCCGAGCAGCCGGCGCTCAAGGAGAAGCTGTTCCGCGACCTGAGCCGTCTGACCCATGAGGCGATCCTGGCCTCCAACACCTCCTCGCTGTCGCTGACCCGGCTCGCCGCCGTTTGCGAGCGCCCCGAGCGGGTGGTGGGCATGCACTTCTTCAACCCGGTGCCGGTGCTCAAGCTGGTCGAAGTGATCCGTGCCGAGCAGACCAGTGACGCCACCGTGGCGCGCATCGAGCAGCTGGCCGCCGACCTCGGCAAGACGGCCGTGCCGGTGGGCGACTCGCCCGGCTTCGCGGTCAACCGCCTGCTGGTGCCGATGATCAACGAGGCGGCCTTCCTGGTGCAGGAGGGCGCCGCCACCCCCGAGGCGGTAGACGAGGCCATGAAGCTGGGCGCCGCTCATCCCATGGGCCCGCTGGCGCTGGCCGACCTGATCGGCCTGGATGTCTGCCTGGCGATCATGGAGGTGCTGCAGGAGGGCTTCGGCGATCCCAAGTACCGCCCCTGCCCACTGCTCAAGCGCATGGTCGATGCCGGCTACCTGGGACGGAAGAGTGGCCGCGGTTTCCACGTCTACAACTGATCCCGACAAAAGAGGGGATTGCCGCCCAACCAAGCGTTCGCTAGGGTTGGGCGGTCTGCCCTTCGAGAACAACACCAGGAGCCCCCTATGAGCGAGACCCTGATCGAGGTGGTCGAGAACGCCGGTATCGTGCGTCTGACCATCAGCCGTCCCAAGGCGCTGAACGCCCTGAACAGCGACGTACTCGCGGAGCTGGAGCGCGTGCTGGCCGGCCTGGAAGGCCGCGCCGACCTGCGCGCGGTGCTGATCACCGGCGCCGGCGAGAAGTCCTTCGTGGCCGGCGCCGATATCGCCGAGATGCGCGACAAGACCCCGGAGGAGGCGCGCGACTTCGCCAGACAGGCGCTGGCGACCTTCAAGCGCCTGGAGACCCTGCCGGTGCCCACCGTGGCGCTGGTCAACGGCTTCTGTCTGGGTGGCGGCTGTGAGCTGGCGCTGGCCTGCGACTGGGCGGTGGCCAGCGACAACGCCATCTTCGGCCAGCCCGAGGTACTGCTCGGCGTGATTCCCGGCTTCGGTGGCACCCAGCGCCTGCCGCGCCGGGTCGGCCCGGCGATGGCCCTGGACCTGTGCACCACCGGGCGCAAGATCGACGCCAGCGAGGCGCTGCGCATCGGCCTGGTCAACCGGGTGATGCCCCAGGCCGAGCTCGAGGGCTACGTCGAGGAGCTGGCCAAGCAGCTCGGCGGCAACGGCCCCCAGTCGGTGCGTGCCGCCAAGCAGGCGATCCACGATGGCATGGACCAGGAGCTGGACAGCGCCCTGGCGCTGGAGAACGCCCTGTTCGCGTTCTGTTTCGCCGGCGACGAGCAGACGGAGGGCATGAGCGCCTTCGTCGAGAAGCGCAAGCCCGACTTCTGATCCTGGCGGGAGACCCGTGACAACGGCCGTGGCGGTGACGCCACGGCCGTTGTCGTGCGCGCTTGAGAAAGGGCATGACGCCCGGCGCGAGTCAGCGCAGCGGGTCGACACCCTGGCCGGAGAGCTCCGGGAAGTCGTCATGCATCGTCAGCGGCTCGATGTCGCCGCGCGTGGCCAGGAACTCGGGACGCCGCGATGGGGCCGCATAGGGCTCCTCCAGGGCGTTGTCCACGCTGTTGTAGACGAAGAACAGGTTGGAGCGCGGCCAGGGCGACATGTTCTCGTTCGAGGCGTGCAGCGTGTTGCACTCGAACAGCAGCAGCGAGCCCGCCGGTCCCTTGGGCGCCTGGATGCCGCCGTGCTCGGCCAGGCTGGCCAGTGCCTGTTGGTCGGGCACGCCTACTTTCTGGGCCTTGAGCGACTCCAGCCAGTTCGCCTCGGGCGTCTCGCCCATGCAGGGGACGAACTGGCGGTGGGAGCCGGGGATCAGCATCAGCGGACCATTGAACTCGCTGTTGTCGGTCAGCATCAGCGAGGCGCTCACCGCCCGCATGCGTGGCATGCCGTCCTCGGCATGCCAGGTCTCGAAGTCGGAATGCCAGTCGAAGCCGCTGCCCTGAAAGCCGTACTTGTCGTTGATGCGCGACTGATGAATATAGACCTCGCTGCCCAGCAGCTGCCGCACCATGCCCAGGATGCGCGGGTCGCGGGTCAGGCGGTCGAAGTGCTCCGAGAGCTGGTGCATGCCGAACACGGAACGGATGGCGCCGCTGTTGGGGTCCTGGATGACCTGCTCGGAGCGCATCAGCGACTCGTCGTTGGCCATCTCCTTGAGCTCCTCGAAGAACGGCTCGATGCGGTCCCGGGAGAAGAAGCCGTCGAACCACAGGAAGCCGTCCCGCTCGTAGCGCGAGAGGGCCACCTCGTCCAGCGGGCCCTCCCAGCGACGCTGGTTGCGGGCATGCACCACTGGATCCCTGCGTTGCAGGGGCGCACGGTATTCGGTCAGGCGAGTGGGATAGGGGTCGAGATGATCTACCATGGGGAAACCTCCTCGTGATTCCGGTAACGCGAATCCCGAATGTCCCAAGGGGAAACGGGGTGCACAGTGCCGTGGCGGTCCGCTGGATCACCAGCGGGAAGGGCCCTCGGCATGCGTTCCACTAACCAGTACCGTTTGGTCGAGTCCGCCGGAGTTCAACCCCTATGCCCGAATGGCCGGGCGGGACGGCCTTATCCCGGAGGCTGCACCAGCGTCTGTCGAAGGCGCTCCACCCGTTCCTTCATTCGCGCGACATGGCTGCCGTGCCAGTAGAGCTGGCCGCAGGCCTCGCACTGCAGGAAGTCGTCCACGTACTGTCGCGTCAGGGGCTCGAGCCGGTCGATCACCGACGCCTTGTCGACGACGGCCAGGCGGCCGTTGCAGTGCGTGCAGCGGGTGAAGGGCGCGAAGGCCTTGGCGAGGTCGAATTCCCGGCACACCTCCTCGACCTGCTTCCACGGCTCGTCGGCGCGCACGTAGTGGGCGAGATGGATGCGCTTGCGCTTGAGCAGCAGGCGATCGCGGGTCAGTACCACGCGTTGCGTCTCCTCGGCCCTTGCAGCCAGCTCGGCATCGCCGATGTCGTTGCGGTAGTGGCAATCGAAGCCGAGCAGGCGCAGGTAGCGGGCCAGCCGGCCCAGTTGGGCATCCAGCAGGAAGCGCGGGCAGGACGGCGGGCGAGGGCGCAGGTGGCGGGCCACCTTCGGGGCAGTCGTCCAGGGGTAGATCTCCACCTGCTCACCGCCGGCAAGAATGTGCCCGAACCCCACCGAGACGCCGTCGACCAGGATGACGTCCACCTCTGTATGGGGTACCCCCAGCGACTCGATCATGTCCTTGATGGCGGCCCGGCGCGACACGTCACACGAGAAGCTCCCGGCGCAGGACGCCGGCGGCAGGAAGTCGTGCAGCCGGTCATGGAATCGGAAGTCGGCATGGGGCATGGCGTTTCCCCTCGAGGGCATGGCCGGCATCAGTCTAGGCTACCCGGCCATGACGTAGCCGGATCATGCGGGTGGCGATGGCGGTGCCGGCCAGGGTGATCGCCATCCCGGCCAGTATCTGCAGGCTGAGGCGCTCGCCCAGCAGCAGGTAGCCCCACAGCAGGGCGCTGACCGGCACCAGGAAGGTCACCGTGGAGGTGGCCGTGGCCCCGGCGCTGGCGATCAGCCCGAAGTAGAGCAGGAAGGCCACCGTGGTACTGAGCACCGCGAGCGCCAGGCCGTTGGCCCAGGCCAGGCCACTGATCGGCTCCGCGGGCCAGAGCATCAGCCCGGGGACGAGCAGGATCAGCGCCGACATGGCGGTGCTGCCGGCGGCCAGCACCCGAACCGGCAGGTGAGCGAGATAGGTTTTCGAGTAGTTGCCCGCCACCCCGTAGCAGAAGGTCGCCCCCAGCACGGCGAGGATGAACCAGCCATCGCCGCCCAGGGCGAAGTCCAGCCGGTCGGCCGAGAGCACATAGACCCCGAACAGGGCCAGGGCCAGTCCCAGGTACTGCTGGCGCTGGATAGGAGTGGCGAAGAACAGCGCCCCCAGCAATGCCGTGAAGATCGGCGTGGTGGCGTTGATCAGCGAGGTGAAGCCCGCCTCCAGGCGGGTGGTGGCGAGTGCCAACAGCGAGAAGGGCAGCACATGGTTGATCAACCCCAGCACGAAGAGCCTGCCCGCATTCTCGCGCACCAGTCTGAGGTAGCGAACGCTGAGCAGCAGCGGTACCAGCAAGAGCGCGCCCACGCCCATTCGCACCAGGACCAGCGGCACCGGCCCGAACTCGGGGGAGGCCACCCGCATGAAGATGAACGACAGGCCCCACAGCGAGGAGAGGAGCAGCAGGCGCAGAGTATCGGCGGGTGACATTCCCGTTCCTTTGGATGGCGAGTCGATGGTGAATGAGCCGCCAGGTTACGGCGGTCGCGATGCGCTGGGAAGTGGCGTGGCGGTGGGTCAGTTTTCGCGGCACTGCAGCAAGACATTGATGTGCATCAAGGGCAGGAGCGCTCAATGCCTGCTATAGCTGAAGGGCACTTTTCCTTCACGCGCCAGGAGCCTGCCATGCCCGCCATGATGAAAGCCGCCGTCTTCGTCGAACCCGGCCGCATCGAGATCGACGACCGCCCGATTCCCGACATCGGCCCCAACGATGCCCTGCTCCGGGTGACCACCACCACCATCTGCGGCACCGACGTGCATATCCTCAAGGGCGAGTACCCGGTGGAGAAGGGGCTGATCGTGGGCCACGAGCCGGTGGGGGTGATCGAGAAGCTCGGCGCCAACGTGCAAGGCTATCGTGAAGGGCAGCGGGTGATCGCCGGGGCGATCTGCCCGAGCTTCACCTCCTACGCCTGCCAGGATGGCTGCAGCTCCCAGGATGGTGGCCACCATGCCCACGGCTACAAGCCCATGGGCGGCTGGCGCTTCGGCAACACCATCGACGGCGCCCAGGCCGAGTACCTGTGCGTGCCGGACGCCCAGGCCAACCTCTCGCCGGTGCCCGACGGCCTCACCGACGACCAGGTGCTGATGTGCCCGGATATCATGTCCACCGGCTTCGCCGGCGCCGAGTCGGCCAACATCAAGATCGGCGACAGCGTGGCGGTATTCGCCCAGGGGCCCATCGGCCTGTGCGCCACCGCCGGCGCCCGGCTGCGCGGCGCCGGGCTGATCATCGCCGTGGACGGCGTCGACGAGCGCCTCGAGATGGCCCGCAAGATGGGCGCCGACGTGACCCTCAACTTCCGTCAGGTGGACGTGGTCTCCGAGATCCTCAAGCTCACCGGCGGGCGCGGCGTGGATGCCTCCATCGAGGCGTTGGGGCTGCAGCAGACCTTCGAACAGGCGCTGCGCGTCATCAAGCCCGGCGGTACCCTGTCGAGCCTCGGCGTCTATTCCGAGAATCTCACCATCCCGCTCGACGCCTTCAGCGCGGGCCTGGGCGACCACCGCATCGTCACCTCGCTGTGCCCCGGCGGCAAGGAGCGCATGCGCCGGCTGATGCAGATCATCGACAGCGGCCGCCTGGACCTCGGCCCCATGGTCACCCACCGCTACCCGCTGGAGAAGATCGTCGATGCCTACGACCTCTTCTCTCACCAGCGCGATGGCGTGCTCAAGATCGCCCTCGAGGTCTCGTGAGGGTCACCGACCGCGAGTAGATGCTGGCCGCCGTGGGCGGCTGCTGCCCCATGCCCTGAACGCCAGTCGCGATGACGAGGAGGCAGGCCGACTGCGCCTGCTGCGCGAACTGCTGCCCTGCCGGCGAGGGGCTGCCAGCCCCGCATGCTCCATGGGGCGGGTGTTTGCGGAGGCATGGCCTCGGTGAGAGTTCTGGTACACTCGGCTCGACCCATTGGCTGACGGAGACACGATGGAAACGGAACTGAGCGAATTCGAGCAGCAGATGCGTCGCGAGATCAGCGCCTTCATGGATAATGAGCAGGAGACCCGGCGCAAGGCGGCGACTTCGCCTCCCGAATGGCCCGCCAACGAGGCCCCTGCCCCCAAGGCCGAGCGCAGCAAGCCGTCCGGCGCGCCGAAGACCGGCCACCTGGTGAAGCTGGCGGTGCGCACCAAGCCGCTGGAGTTGGATAGCGTCTTCGAGCACGTCTCCTCCAGCATCTCCAAGGTCGAGGCCCAGCTGGAAGCCGAGAAGGCCGCTCGCAAGGCGGGGTATCCGATCATCGGCTACGTGGTCGAGACCCGCCGGCTGTAAGACTGCCCATGTCCGCGCCCCGGCCGTCGGTCCGCGGCCAGTGAGAGGAGAGAGACGATGGCCGAGATCATCCGGGAATCGATCCTCACCTGCCCCGAGTGCGGGCACATGACGACCGAGACGATGCCCACCGATGCCTGCCAGTACTTCCACGAGTGCGAGGCGTGCCATCGCCTGCTCAAGCCCAGGCCCGGCGACTGCTGCGTGTTCTGCTCGTACGGGAGCGTGCCCTGCCCGCCGGTCCAGCAGGGGCAGGGGTGCGGCTGAGGCCACCCGCGCCGACGACAGGAGAGTCCCTTGAAGATCACCCAGCTCAACATCTACCCGGTGAAGTCGCTGGGCGGCATCGCGCTCGACCAGGTCGAACTGGGCGTTCGCGGCCTGGCCCATGACCGCCAATGGATGGTGGTCGACGACATCGGCCGCTTCATCACCCAGCGCCAGCTGCCGCACATGGCGCAGATCGCCGTGCGCCTCGACGACGAGGCCCTGGTGCTGGCGCACCCAGAGTCGGCCCCCCTGCGCATTCCGCTTGAACGTGACGACCAGCCCAGGCTGCCGGTGTATGTCTGGGACGACCAGTGCCAGGCACTGGACGAGGGGGCCGACGCCGCCGTCTGGCTCGGCGCCGCGCTGGGCGACTTCAAGGGCAGTGGCCTGCGGCTGGTGCGCTTCGCACCGGACCAGCGTCGTAACGTCGAGCCCCACTTCCTGGCGCCCGGCGAGCAGGCCCACACGGCCTTCGCCGATGGCTATCCTTTCCTGGTGGTCTCCGAGGCGTCGCTGGCCGAGGTCAACCGGGTGCTCGAGACCAAGGGGCTCGCCCCGGTGCCGATGGCGCGCTTCCGGCCCAGCATCGTGGTGGACGCCGCTGAGCCCTTCGCCGAGAACGGCTGGGGCGAGCTTTCCCTCCACGGGGGCGCGATCCGGCTGGGGCTGCGCAAGCCCTGCCAGCGCTGCAAGATCACCACCGTGGACCAGGCCTCGGGCGAGATCGCCGTCCCCGGCGAGCCACTGCGCACCCTGGTGGAGATGAACACCCGCCTGGCGCCGGGCGGCTACTTCGGCCAGAACGCCATCCTGCTGGCGGGCGAGGGCCGGACGATCGCCGTCGGCGAGGCCCTGGCGCCGAGACCGCGCTGATCCTCTGATTCTCCGGCTCCGGCCACGCCCCGCATGCTGCCCCCGGCTCCGTGCCGGACTATACTGCGGGAGAGGGCGGGAAACGGGGGCGCTGACCTGTCGACACGCTCTCCCGCACGCTCCCCTCAGCGCCATGGCCCGCCTCATCCTGCTCTCCTCGGGTGAACCCTCTCACCCCATGCCCCGCCGCTATTGTCGTCGCCGTACCGCATGGGTCGCCTGAGGTGGGTCGACGGCAGGGGAGGTGTGTGATGAACGACGATCGGATGGTCCAGGAGGTCGAGGCGGCCCGCGCCTACGAGGCGCTCTTCGTGCCATCGCTGTTCCGGCAGTGGGCGCCGCAGTTGCTCGACGAGGCGAAAGTCGCGACCGGGGACCGAGTGCTCGACGTGGCCTGCGGCACGGGGGTGCTCGCCCGCGAGGCGCTGCCCCGGGTTCAGCCCGCCGGCCAGGTGGTCGGCCTGGACGCGATGGCGGGCATGCTCGAGGTGGCCCGGGAACTCGCGCCGGCGGTGGTCTGGCGCCAGGGCGACGCCCAGCACTTGCCCTTCGATTCGCAGGCGTTCGATGTGGTGGTGAGCCAGTTCGGCCTGATGTTCTTCCCGGACAAGCCGGGAGCGCTGCGCGAGATGCATCGCGTGCTGGTGCCTTCGGGGCGACTGGCGGTGGCGGTGTTCGACGGTCTGGAACGCAACCCCACCTACGCCCGCGAGGTGGCCCTGCTGGCGCGAATCGCCGGCGAGGCCGCGGCGGAGGCGCTCAGGGCCCCCTTCGTCCTCGGCGATGCGGAAGCGCTGGCGCGCATGACCCGTGAGGCAGGCATGGAGGCGGTCGAGGTGACTACGCTGACGGGGACGGCCGACTTTCCCGGCATCGGCAACCTGCTCGAGGCGGACCTGCGCGGCTGGCTGCCGGTCATGGGGGTGAACCTCGACGAGGCCACCATCCAGGACGTGCTCGCCCGGGCCCAGGTGGAACTGGCCGACGTCATCGACCCGCGCGGCCGGGCGGTGTTCGAGGTGTCGGTCCACCTGGTCAGCGGCCGTCGCGGCTGAGGGCTCGCGTCGGGACGACGCGCCCCCGCCGGGGATTGGAGGCACTGGACGACGGAGGTGAGGCATGCTGGGAGCCATCGCCGGCGACATCATCGGCTCGGTCCACGAGCAAGCGGGGACCAAGACCCGCGACTTCCCGCTGTTCACGCCCGGGAGCACCTTCACCGACGATACCGTGCTGAGCGTGGCGGTGGCCGAGGTGTTGCTCGAGGGAGGCGACTTCGCCGAGGCCTTCCACGACTACTACCACCGCTACCCGGAGGCTGGCTTCGGTGCGCATTTCCGCCAGTGGGCGATGAGCGGCGACCGTCGCCCCTATCACAGCCTCGGCAATGGCTCGGCCATGCGGGTCAGCCCGGTGGGGTTCGCGGCCGGCTCCCTGGACGAGGCGCTGACGCTGGCCCGACGCAGCGCCGAGGTTACTCACGACCACCCCGAGGGCATCCGCGGCGCCCAGGCCGTGGCGGCCGTCATCTTCCTGGCCCGACACGGCGCCTCGCGGCTCGAGATCCTCACCGAGATCGAGGAGCGCTTCGATTACGACCTCGCGCCGCGCCTCGACGATATCCGTCCCGGCTATCGCTTCGACGTGACCTGCCGGGGCTCGGTGCCCCAGGCCATCATCGCCTTTCTGGAGGCGGACGGCGTCGAGGAGGCCATCCGCAATGCCGTTTCCCTGGGCGGCGATGCCGACACCCTGGCTTGCATGGCGGGCGGCATGGCGGAAGCCTTCCACGGCGGCGTACCGGCCCCGATCGCCGAGGAGGCCCTGGCCAGGCTAGCCCCCGAGCTGCGCACCGTCGTCGAGGCCTTCCGGGCGCACCACGGCCTCGACCGAACCCTTCCCGGGCCCCGATGCCGATAGACGCAAAGGGCCTGCCGTGAAGCAGGCCATCTCCCCATGCCCTCTGTGGCTTCGCATCGAGACCCCGCCAGCGGCTTAGGCCGGCCATCCATTGGCAACAGAATCCTACGACCTTTTCATCAGACTCCGGTGATACAACCCGAAGGATGCTTTGCTACTGTGAAGTGATTCGATGTTCGCAGGGATCGCGACGCGGATATTCCGCAACGGCCAGGATGGCAGTCCCTTGCGCGCCTTCCGGGCGGTTGCTGTCCTCCCCCCACGACGACATCTGCGTTCCTTCGATAACGACATGTTGGAACGTTGCCCGACGATCATGGGGCTACCCGCCACCTCATCGAGTCGAGGAACCCTCCAACACACAACATGGCCCGCTATCTCTCGCGGGCCCTTTTCGTTGGGTTGGCGTGAGCGTCCTATTCAGTGCCGTCCGCATGATGGCGCTCCGTCAGACGGAGTCGTCACTCGAAGATATTCGGCCAGTGGGCATCGGCGGCCTTGATGTAGCCGGGAATGTCGCGCTCCCAGCGCCATTGGATGAAGCGGCTGTAGTTCAGGTAGAGCTTGTCGTCGACGATCTTCCACGCCTCGGGCACGGTCGAGGCGGCCTCACCGCGGGCCGCCGCCCAGGCGCACCAGCCGCCGTACTGCGGGGCGTAGGCCTCGGGGTCGGCCTCGAAGCGGTCGCGATGCTCGGCCGAGGCGAACTGCCAGGTGGCCTCGTGCCACTCCAGTTGATAGTCGGGCGTGCCCGTCACCGGCCGGCCCTCGGTGAAGTAGGCCACCGGGTCCGTGCCGCCGATGGCCAGGCCGTCGCGCGTGAAGATGCGCCCGTCGGCCGCCGCCCCCAGCGACCAGGCCAGACCGGCCACCAGGACGGCAGCCCTCCACCCATGCGCGCGTTTCATGATCTGCCTCCATTCGACTCTGCGGTCACAGGGCTCTGTCGGGCAACGGCCACCGGCCTTACAGGCCTCTGGCCGTCCTCGCGGGGGCACGAGAGGGTGCCTATGCAAAATGGAATATATTTCCAATAAATGGCCTTCTAGGCTATCATGTGGCTCGATTCCCTGTCCTGGAGCCCTCCATGAGCTTTACCGTCTACCTCTCCGGCGAGATCCACACCGACTGGCGCGACGAGATCCGGCGCGGCGCCGAGGCCGCCGGCCTCGACGTGGTCTTCACCGCGCCGGTCACCGACCACGCCGCCAGCGACGCGGCCGGCGACCACCTGGGCGAGACGCCCAGCCCGTTCTGGCGCGACCACCAGTCCTCGAAGATCAATGCCATCCGCACCCGCACCCTGATCGAGCAGAGCGATCTGGTGGTGGTGCGCTTTGGCGACAAGTACAAGCAGTGGAACGCCGCCTTCGACGCTGGCTACTGTGCCGCCCTGGGCACGCCCTACGTGACCCTGCACAGCGAGGAGATCGTCCACCCGCTCAAGGAGGTCGACGCCGAGGCCCAGGCCTGGTGCACGACTACCGATCAGGTCGTGGAGATCCTGCGCCACGTGCTCGAGGCCTGAGCCGGCGCTTGGCTACACTGGGGGCGTATCCGCCGCCAGGAGGTCTGCCATGAGCATCGAGCTGAAGCGTGCCTTCGAGGCGCCGAAGCGCGGGGATGGCCACCGCGTGCTGGTCGATCGCCTCTGGCCACGCGGGGTGGCGAAGGCCGATGCGCGCATCGACGAGTGGCCGAAGGAGGTCGCCCCCAGCGACGCCCTGCGCAAGGCGTTCCATGACGGAGAACTCGGCTGGGGGGAGTTTCGCCGCCGTTACCTGGCCGAGCTGAAGACGCATCGCGAGACGCTGCGCCCGCTGGCCGAGCGCGCCAGCAGCGACACTGTCACCCTGGTCTTCGCCTCCAGGGACCCACGCCATAACAATGCCGTGGTTCTCCGGCAGTACCTGGAGAGGCTGCGGTAATGAGCCTGGTGACCTGCACACTGGTGCCTGTGCGGCCGTGTGCTGGCTGCCCGTAGAGGCTGTGCTAGCTTCAGGAGGAATGGCAGTGTCCTGCCGTCCGCTCCTCGAGGTGGCCCATCATGCTGTTCATCACCAACCGGTTCCCCACCCAGAGCATCCGCACCCGGGCGAACCGAGCCTTCGACTTCGACCTCAAGAACAACGCCGCCAGCAACTCGGTCTTCTACTGCGAGGAGGTGGCGGCGGGGCAGTACCAGGAACTCGGCAGCGCGGCCTTCCTGAGGCGTCTGAAGGAGTCCAATGTTCACCAGGTGGTGATCTACATCCATGGTTTCTCCAACCTGCCGACGGACGTCTTCTCGGCGGCGCGGGAGTTCCAGGAGCTCTGCGATGCCGGCCAGCCCGGCGAGGTGCTGGTGGTGCCCCTGGTCTGGCCCTGTGACAACGACATGGGCATCGTAAAGGACTACTGGGATGACCAGGAGTCGGCGGATCTCAGTGCCTTCTCCTTCGCCCGTGTGCTGCAGCGCTTCCTGGAGTGGCGAGAGAAGGATCAGTTCGAGCAGGCCCCCACACCCTGCCTCAAGCGCATCAATGTGCTGGCCCACTCCATGGGCAACCGGGTGCTGCGCGAGACGCTGCGCGTGTGGCGCAAGTACTCTCTGCCGGGCGGGGTGCCGATGCTGTTCCGCAATACCTTCCTGATCGCCGCCGACATCGTCAACGAGTCGCTTGAAGAGGGGCACAGCGGCGAGCTGATCGTCCATGCCTCACGCAACGTCACGGTCTACTTCGCCTCGGATGACCTGGCGTTGCGCGCCAGCAAGGCCTCTAACCTGAAGAACCGCATCGCCTCGAGGCGTCTCGGTCACTCCGGCCCGGAGGACATGAGCCGAGTGGCGCGCAACGTCTTCGCCGTGGACTGCGACGACGTCAACACCCGCTATGACTACCCGAAGGGACACTCGTATTTTCGCTCCGGCGACATCTTCGGCGAGCCCGGCGTGGTGTTCCTTCACCTGTTCGCCGCCCTGCGCAGCGGGCGCGTCTTCCCCGAGGACGAGACGCGCCGCATGACCATCCTGCGTGACTGAAATGGCCTGGCGTCAGAGCTTGGCTGCCTGCACGTGCATCCAGTCGAAGTTTCGCGTGCGCCCCAGGCTGACCCATCCTTCCTCCTCCCAGAGACGCCACCAGGTGTCGTATTCCGGCCGGGCCAGCCGTGCCCGGTCGCGCCCCCACTTGAGCTTGTTGTGGGCCGGGTCCCAATCGACGGCCAGGCCCCATGCATGGGTCGACCAGCGGGTGCCGCCACGCTTGCGCCGCTTGTTGTAGCAGCCGCCGAACCGGTGAAGGCCCAGTTCCCTGAGGCGTTGTGGCCCGTAGTGGCCATGCACCCGGTCCAGGACGCGGGCCAGGCTGTCGGCGACCTGCTCATGGCAGCCGATGCCGCTGGGGCAGGTGTTGAGGTCCCAGGCCAGCGCCAGCTTCCAGGGGCAGGGGACCACCACCATCGGCGGCTTGCGGGTCGGTGAGCCCAGCGCCTGTTCGAGTTCTGCCTCCCGATACCAGCCGTTGGGGTTCGCGTCCAGCGGTTGCTGATCGCGCCAGGGGGCAGGCTTGCTGCCGGTCTCCTGGAACGTGGCCAGGATGTCCGCCGCATGCTCGGTCTGGGGGCCCCACAGGCCGTCGATGGGGCCGACCTCGATCTTGTGCTGCTGGCAGGCGATCTGCAGGCAGGCGACGGCGCGCCGTCGGTCGCTCCAGCGGTCGGCGCCATCCGGCAGCCGGCCGGCATGGGTCTGGAGGGTGGCATTCACGGCGGTGAGGGTCTTCGGACCGCGAATACCGTCGACCCTGGCACGGTAGCTGTCATTGTCCGCAAGGAACTGCTGGAGGGTCCGGACGGCGGTCTTGTTCATGTCGTGATCTCCCCTGGACAGGTTGCTGGCCGGCGGCCGTCGCGGCCGCATCCCTCATCTGCAGTCTAGAGGGTCAGGAGGTCACTGCCAGGCGCCCGGTGGCGGGCAACGATCAGGTTGGGGAGGGCCCATCGGGCAGCGTCTCCACCAGGTCCAGCGCCACGCACAGCCGCACCAGTTCGGCGAGGTTGGCGGCCCCCAGGGCCTTCATGGCACGCAGCCGGTAGACCTCCACCGTCTTGGCGCTGATGCCCAGCTGTTCGGCGATCTGTCGACTGGTCATCCCTTCCGCCACGTGGACCAGGATCCGCCGCTCCTTGGGGCGCAGGGCTGCGTAGCGTGCCTGCAACCCGGCCAGGCGCTGCCTGGCCTCCCGGCGGCGCTGGTGCTCGGCGAGGGCCTGCTGGATGGTGTCGATCAGCTGCTGGGGGTTGAAGGGCTTCTCGATGAAGTCGAAGGCGCCTGCCTTCAGCGCCGAGACCGCCATGGGCACGTCACCATGGCCGGTCATGAAGATCACCGGGGTGTCGTCGTCCCGCGCGATCAGGCGCTGCTGCACCTGTAGCCCCGAGAGCCCCGGCATGCGCACGTCGAGCAGGATCGCGTCATGACTCGCCGCGTCGGCGGCGAGGAAGGTCTCGCCGTCGGCATAGGCGCGGGTGGTCAGGCCCACGGAATCGAGCAGCCAGGTCAGGGAATCGCGCAGGGCCTGGTCGTCGTCGACGATGGCGATGCAGGAGGTGGGGGGCTCGGTCACGGGCGCCTCGGGGTATGGCCGAAGTGGGGTGGCCAAGTGGATTCTGCCCGCAGTGTAGCGGCAAAGGTGGTGCGGTCGGAACCGTCACCGGCTTCCGGTTCGATGACGCGGCCCGGCCTGGCCGAACCTGGCTAGAGGGTCTTGAGGTATTCGACCAGCGCATCGCGGTCCTCTGCCGGCAGCTCGGTGCCGTACTCGTGGCCGGTGTTGCCGTTTCCGGGGTCACGGGTATCGTAGCGAAAGCCGTACCGCTCGGCTGCCTCGCCCTCGTGGATGAAGCCCAGGCGTTCGGGGTCATAGACATCGTAGCCACGATGGAACACCTCGGGGCGCTCCTCGGCGGGGCGCAGCAGGTCTTCTATGGTGGGCACCGAGCCATTGTGCAGGTAGGGCGCGCGCAACCAGATGCCGGTGAGCGGCTTGGCCACGTAGCCGTCGGTCTTGACGAAGGCGTCGAAGTCCCAGGGGTAGTCCTCGGCATAGGCGTTGTAGCGCTCCACGGACTCGGCGGTCCACATTGCCAGGCGGTGGCGGTCGGTGCCCACCTCCGTCTGCGGGATCACCGTGCCGGTGCGTGCCCCCTCGGGACCGTGGCAGTTCGCGCAGGTCTCCTCGAACAGCACCTCGCCCCGCGAGACCATCTGGTCGTCCCGGGCGTCGAAGGGGTAGGCTGGCGGCGCCAGGTCGCGCAGGTAGGCTTCCAGTTCGCCCAGCCTTTCCACCGGCAGGGAGTCGGGCCGGGCGCCGTCGCCGATGGCGCCGCTGAGCACTACCTCGGTCAGGGAGTCGTTGAGCCCGTCCCAGTGCAGGGCGTAGCCCTCCTGCTCGTCCATGGCCCACAGTGGCATGATGTCGGAGTTGCCGATGGTGTCGTCCTCGGCGGGGTCCAGGGCCAGCAGGTCGGGGTGGAACTTCACCGGGTTGAAGGGGTCGATGCGCCCCGGTCCCCAGCGTGGCCGGTCCTCGGTCCAGCTGAAGCGTTCGGCCTGCTCCAGCAGCCCGTCGCGAGTGCGCGGGATGATCAGGAAGCGGTAGAGCAGGCGGTCGAGCCAGGAGAGCTCCGTCTCTTCCCGGATGGCCGCCAGCAGGTTGTCGGCGGTGAAGTCCGGGTCCGCGGCGGCGTCGCCCAGAAAGCGCAGGTAGGCCTGGGGGTCGAAGGTCTGGTGGGGACCGGCGGGCACGATGCGGCGTTCGCCGTCCGGCTCCATGCGGTAGGTGGCGGTATGGCAGGCGGCGCAGTTGATGCCGATGCGCGGGAAGCCGATGGTCTTCAGCGAGAACCCCACCGGCGTGGGTTCGCCTTCCTCCCAGACCACGCCCAGTGCGGCATAGCCCGTCTCTTCTCCATCGCCCGGAAAGTGCTGCGGAAACAGTTCCGGCAGCACACGCCAGACCCAGTAGGGCAGGCCCTCCTCCGGCTCGGTGCCGATGGAGCCGTAGCGGTAGTAGGCCTCGACGCTGTCGAAGTGCTGGGGCTCCTCGCGGAACAGCTTGTACCAGCCGGTCGCCGCCACCGCGGCGCCCAGGGCCAGCAGCAGGGCCAGCCAGGCGAGCCAGCGGCGGGACTTGGGGTGGGCGTGATCCCTGGGGGCCATGATCGCTTCCTCCCGAATGAGCCAAAGACACCGCTCAGCGTCGGCCGAGCGCCAGCAGCAGTGCGCCCTGAGTGACGCCGAAGAACAGGTCGAATAGGGCGAGCAGCAGAAATTGTGGATAGAGCAGGGTGAAGAAGGCGACCCCGGCGAAGCGCGCCAGCACCGTCAGCTCGGCGATGATCCTGTAGCGGATGGGGTCGACGGCCGCCGGAAGATAGAACAGGCTGAGCAGGATCAGTAGCCAGCCGGCAAAGGCGGGCCACACCGTCTCGGCCACCGGCGCCCCGCCCACCAGGGCGATCACCGCATTGGGGGCGAAGACCGCGGGTACCGCCAGGACCAGGTTGGCCACCACACCCAGCGATACCATGAGACGGAATGCCGTCGCGTAGCCACCCGTAGCCAAGCGTCCTCCTTGGGCCCCGTGAGGCGGGGCGCGACATTGAGGGGGGTGAAACCATGTGCTAAAGGTTAGTTGTCACTTGCAGTAGGGTCACGTTCAACCTGTAGGGGTGAGGTATCTCATGCCTCGACGAGGTAAAGGCCGGCAAGGGGTGATGACCGTGTCCTGATCTTAGCGACGGCGTCTACCAGGGAGGATTCCCATGTTCGGACAACGCGGTAGCGGTCTGCTCGGTCGCCTCTTCCGGCGCATCAACCGGCGCCGCCAGTGGTACCGGTTCCCCTTCCCGATTGCCGTCCTCAACCTCGTCGCCCTCCGTGGCAACCTGCGCTGGCATAACCTCCATGATACCGAGCGCGAGCGACCGCCGGCCCCCGACAAGGGCGACGTCGACGTGCGCGACTGCCGCACCGCCGACGGCAGCTACAACGATCTGGCGGCCCCCTGCATGGGCAAGGCCTACACCCGCTTCGGGCGCAACGTGCCCATCGCCGAGACCTTCGGCGAGACCGGCGAGGCGCTGATGACGCCCAGCCCGCGGGTGGTAAGCCGCCGGCTGATGACCCGCGAGACCTTCACCCCGGCCACGACGCTGAACGTTCTGGTGCCCGCCTGGCTGCAGTTCATGGTCCACGACTGGTTCAGTCACGGCAGCAACGACACCGAGGCGACACCCCACGAGATCCCTCTCGACGAGGACGACGACTGGCCCTGGGAGCGCATGACGGTGCTGCGCTCGCGCCGAGACTCGACGCGCGGCCCCGCCGACGAGGGCTACCCGGAGACCTTCCTCAACACCGAGACCCAGTGGTGGGACGGCTCGCAGATCTACGGCAGTAGCCTCAAGCGCCAGCGTCTGGTGCGCAGCGACCCGGAGAGTGGCGAGTTGCTGCCCGACGGCAAGCTCTACCTGCGCCCCGATGGACACCTGCCCCAAGACGAGCACGGCATCGAGCTGGCGGGGGTCAACGGCAACTGGTGGGTGGGGCTGTCGCTGATGCATACCCTCTTCGCCCGCGAGCACAACGCCATCGTCGACCGGCTGCGCATCGACCACCCGGACCCCGACGGCGAATGGCTGTTCCAGAAGGCGCGCCTGATCAACACCGCGCTTATCGCCAAGATCCACACCGTGGAGTGGACGCCGGCCCTGCTCGATACCCCGGAGCTGCGCCTGGGGATGCGTGCCAACTGGTGGGGCATCCTCGACGAGCACTTCTACCGCAGCCGGGGCCGGGTCAGCGACCGTGAGCTGTTCAGCGGCATCGTCGGTTCCCCGGTGGATCACCACGCCGCGCCCTACGCCATTACCGAGGAGTTCAGCGCCGTCTACCGCATGCATCCGCTGGTCCCCGACGACTTCGATTTCCGTCGACTGGCCGACGACGGCCCGCTCAAGGCGTGCGGCCTTACCGAAGTGGCCGGCTCGCGTACCCGGTCGCTCTACGACGAGGTGCCGCTGGTTGACGCGCTCTATTCGCTGGGCACCAGCCATCCCGGGGCGCTGGTGCTGCACAACTTCCCGCGCCACCTGCAGCAGCATGACAAGCAGGCCCCCCACGAGCGCACCATCGACCTGGCTACCATCGACGTGCTGCGCGACCGCGAGCGCGGGGTGCCGCGCTACTGCCGCTTCCGTAGGCTGATCGACATGCCGGCGCCGGCGAGCTTCGCCGAGCTCACCGACAATCCCGAGTGGCAGCGCGAACTGGAGGCGGTCTATGGCGACGTGGAGCAGGTCGACCTGCTCACCGGCTGCCTCGCTGAGACCCCGCCACCCGGCTTCGCCTTCAGCGACACCGCCTTTCGCATCTTCATCCTGATGGCCTCCCGGCGCCTCAAGAGCGATCGTTTCTTCACCGACGACTACACCCCCGAGGTCTACACCCGGGCGGGCATGCAGTGGATCGACGACAACGGTCTGCGCACGGTGATCGGTCGCCACTTTCCCGAGCTGCTGCCGCGGATGGAAGGGGTGCGCAACGTCTTCTTCCCGTGGTCTCGCCAATAGGGAGGAGTCATGGCCAGGCGACTGAGCATTCCCGGTCTCGTCAACCTGCTGGAGGTGAGCGACGCCCGGGAGATTCGCCGGCTGGATGCCGAGCCGCACCTCGACCGCCACCTGGCACCCGCCGGCGGGCTGGTCAATCGCCTGCGCCTGGCCCGCCTGCGCCAGGCTTTCGTGTTCGACGGCGAGCCGCTGCCCGCCCTGCTGGCCCGCGAGGCGGAGGGGCGCGCGTCTCGCCATGCCGAGCTGGGCTTGCGCCTTGAGGAGCGCACCGAGGTATCGTCCTGGCGCCAGGACCCAGCCTTCAAGACCCTGGTGGAGGCGGTGGCCGGCCAGGCCGAGGCCGAGGCGCTGGGACCCGCCGCCCAGGGGCTGCTGGGGCGGTTGTTCCGCGACGATTATCGTGCCGACGAGGCGAGCTATGCGGCGGCCCGGCTGCTCGATGCCTATCCCCGCGGCAACGTCCTGCGCGCCCTGGGCCAACGGCTCACCGGGCGCCTGCGCCGCGCCCGGCGGCTGCTGGCCGCGCGCGCCCGGGGCGAGCCGCTGGCCCTGCACGCCACCGGCATCGCCGTGCATAACCTGGTGGCGTCGCTGACGGCGATGCGCGAGCTGGCGGCGACTCCCCAGGCTCACGGTCTCTCCCTGGCGGCGGTGCTGGGCCGCACCCTGGCGGCGCCGGAGACGTTGCTGCGCCGGGTACGGGCGCCGCTGTCGACGCCCTGTGCGCCGCGCCGGCTGGAACCCGGCGACCTGGTGGTGCTGCGCCTGGCACAGGCCGCCCGGGGGAGTGGTGATCGTGAACTGGCCTTCATGGGTCAGAGCTGGGCGCGCTGCCCGGCCCAGGGCTTCATCCTGGCGCTGCTGGCGGCGGTCTGGGAGCAGGCCATGGCGGTGCGGCAAGGAGGGCGAGGCGCATGAGCGAGGACGTCATCTTCACGCCGCTGACGTGGCGCAACATCGAGATCAAGAACCGCCTGCTGCGTTCGAACGTTTCCGGGCGCTTCGACAACGAGGACGGCAGCCTGACCCAGACCCGCATCAACTGGGAGTGCCGCTTCGCCCGCGGTGGGGTGGGGGCCATCCTCTCCTCCTTCGTGCCGGTGCAGATGGAGGGGCGCATCGTCGCCGGCTACGCCACCATCCACCGCGACGACTTCATCCCGCTCTGGCAGCGTCTCGGTGAGGCGGTGCACCGCTTTGACTGCAAGTACATCCTGCAACTCAGCCACTCCGGCCGGCAGATGGACCTGCCGGGAGTGCACAACCAGCATCGGCGGGCCCCCAGCGCCACCGACCACAAGGAGTCGCTGCACGGCTTCCTGTGTCGCGCGATGACCGGCCACGAGGTCGAACGCACCGTCGAGGCCTTCGCCCGCGGCGCCTGGCGCGCCCGAGAGGCGGGGCTCGACGGCGTGGAGCTGCACGCCGCCAACGGCTATCTCTTTACCCAGTTCCTGAGCTCGGCGATCAACGACCGCCGCGACCGCTACGGCGGCTCGCTGATGAACCGGGCGCGTTTCCTGCTGGAAGTGATCGAGGCGATCCGCGACCGGGTGGGGCCGGACTTCCACCTGCAGGTGAAGATCAGTGCCGTCGACCACAACGACGTGCTGCCCTGGGAGGGCAAGGGCAACAGCCTGGCGGAGACCCTGCAGGTGTGCCGGTGGGCCGAGACCGCCGGCGCCGATGCCCTGCACGTCTCGCTGGGCAGTCTCTTTCCCCACCCTCTCAACCCGCCCGGGGATTTCTCCTTCGAGACCATCGCCAGCACCTACGATGCCATGCTCTCCTCCGGAGTCGACACCTTCCGCAACTACCTGCTGTTCCGCTACCCGGCGCTGCGCTGGATCTTCCGCTGGCTGTGGTTCCGCCAACGGCGCGGCCGCGAGGTGGAGGGCATCGGCCTGGACGAGGCGCGCGCCATCCGTGCGGCGGTGACCATCCCGGTGATCAGCACCGGCGGCTACCAGCGCGCCTCGCTGGTGCGCGAGGCCATTGCCTCGGGCGCGTGCGACGCGGTCTCCAGCGCCCGGGCGCTGATCGCCAACCCCGACCTGCCGCGCCAGTGGCAGGCCGGCCACGACACGCCGGAGAACCCCTGTACCTTCTGCAACAAGTGCCTGCTCAATGCGCCCAAGAATCCCCTGGGCTGCTATGAACTCGAGCGCTTCGGCGGCGACCACGAGCGCATGCTCGAGTCCCTGATGGCCATCTACGAGACTCGCCCCGAGCTGCAGTTGCCGCCGGTGCCGACGTCCCACACCCCGTGAGGCCGCCATGAGACGCCAGGAGCCCCCCGTCACCGCCGTGCAGCATGAGGCCAGCCGTAGTCGCCGGCGACGCCTGCCGTTGACCCTGCTGGTGCTGGGCGTGGTGGTGGCCGGCGTGCTGGTCCTGGCGATCGGCGTGCCCACCCTGTGGCGCTACAGTGGCGAGTCGGTGCGCCACTACGCCGACCCGGAGGCGCACTTCCGCCACGGCTCCATCGGCAGCGAGCCGGAAAGCGGCCTGCCGGTGCGCCTGTGGCGAGTGTTGCCCGAGCTCTTCCCCGAGACGCTGGGCGAGGAGGGCTATGCGGCCTTCGGCTTTCTCTACGCCCCGGGCGACAGCCTGGAGGCGGGCGACCTCCCCATCGGCGTGGGCACCCGCGAGGTGCGCGGCGTGGAGCTGGGCTGGCTCAACTGTGCGGTGTGCCACACCGGCACGGTGCGCCAGTCCCGCGAGGCGCAGCCGCGACTGCTCTCGGGCATGCCCGCCAACAACCTGGACCTCTACGGCTTCATCGACTTCCTGCTGGAGGTCGCCGATGACCCGCGGCTGGCGCCGGATAGCGTGCTCGCCGCCATGGAAGAGCAGGGCCAGGATCTGGGGTGGATCGAGCGGCTGGTGTGGCGTCATGCGGTGCTGCCCCGGGTGCGCGAGGGGCTGCTCGCGACCCGGGCGCGGCTCGCCCCGCTGCTGGCGGCGCAGCCGGCCTGGGGGCCGGGGCGGGTCGACACCTTCAACCCCTACAAGCTGATCCAGTTCGATCGGACCCTCGACGACCTGACGGCGGGCGAGCGGATCGGCACCGCGGACTTCCCGTCGATCTTCCTGCAGCGTCCCCGCCAGGGCATGGACCTGCACTGGGACGGCAACAACGCCTCGCTGCAGGAGCGCAACCTGAGCGCCGCCCTGGGCGCCGGGGTCACCGAGGAGAGCGTCGACCACGCCGCCATCGAGCGAGTGGCCGATTGGCTGCTCGACCTCGAGCCGCCGCCGAGCCCCCACGCCCCGGATGCCGAGAGTGTGTCGGCCGGCAAGGCGCTCTTCATGCGCCAGTGTGCCGATTGCCATGGCTACCAGGAGGGCGAGCGCTTCGTCTTCGAGGGTGGGCGGCTTGGCGAGGTGGTGCCCAACGCCACGCTCGATGTCGACCCGGCGCGCCTGGACAGCTACACCGAGAGGTTGCGTCGCGACCAGCTCACCCTGTTCGCCGATGACGAGCGCTATCGCTTCCGCCACTTCCGCAAGACCCACGGTTACGCCAGCCAACCCCTCGACGGGCTCTGGCTGCGCGCCCCCTACCTGCACAATGGCTCGGTGCCGACCCTGCACGATCTGCTGCTGCCCCCGGAGGAGCGCCCCACGGCCTTCGTCCGTGGCCTGGACGTGCTGGACGGCGACAAGGGCGGCTTTGTGGCCCCCGACTGCACTCCGGGGGAGCCCCTGGACGAGGGCTTCTGCTTCGACACCCGCCTGCCCGGCAACGGCAATCAGGGCCATGGCTATGGCACCGGGCTGGCGGCGGAGGAGCGGGCAGCCCTGCTCGACTATCTGCTCACCTTCTAGCGGCCGACCGGCCAGGGAGCCTCGCTATGCAGACCTCACAGGACGCATTCCGGACCTTTCGACGGGTGATGCGCGCCGGCATTGCGCTTAACGTGCTGCTCGGCCTGTGGCTATGGTGGTGGCCCGCCGGTTTCCTCGAGATCATCGGGGCCGACCTGGCGGCGCCCCTGACCTGGCCACGCTACGCCGGCCTGGCCATGCTGGCGGTGGGGCTGCTCTACCTGCCGGCCGCCCTGGCGCCACTGCACAACCGCCTGGTGGCGCTGCTGTCGACCCTGTTCCGGGGCCTCTTCGCACTGTTCTTCCTGTTCGCGGCTGGGCCGTTGTGGTTGCTGGCGTTCTACGAGGCGCTACTGGCCGTGTTGCAGGGCGTGACCTTCTGGCGGGCCTGGCGAGCGGACCTGATGGCCAAGCCTTAGGCGTCTGCCGGTCAGACAGGAAGACGGGGCCCGCGATGGCTCGCGGGCCCCTGGACAATATGCGGCGGTGTGGAGAATGGCGCAGAGCGATGCGTCGCTATTCGGCACCGGCCCCATTCCGGAAGTGTTCCCAGGCATGGTGGTAGAGCACGCCGGCATAGCCGTTGCGCTGCATGATCTTGAGGATCTTCGCCGGGTCACTGCCATCCAGGGCCTTGTGGAGTTTTGCCCGCTGCTCGTCATCGAGATCTTCGTACCAGTGGAAGGGCTCGCCCTGAGCATTACCGTCCTCGGCCTTGCGCATCAGGTCGATCTCGATGCGCCCGCCATGCCGATACAGGATGTCGTAACCCTCCTGCAGGTGGCTCCTCGGGACATCGCTCGGCTTCTCGAGGCCTTCCAGAACGTCGTAGTAGTAGTAGCTCAGCGGTTGCATGTGGCTCCTCCAGAGGTATGCCGTGGCTCATCCCTACTGGCCTGTTTCCCTGTTCTCCATCCTGCCTCAGGCAGGACGGCAAGCTCAATGGAAGAATACACGCCATCCTCAAATCCGTTCCACCCCGCGATCGTGATCCCGAGAGCCGCCCGTCGACAGTGACTACGGCTTCCTCGACGAGGTCACGGTCTAACGGGAACGGTCGGTGGCCGCCCTGTGCGTCTCGGCGAAGGAGACCAGGCGACGCTGCTCCTCGTCCCACAGCACGAGCCGCACCGACGCCAGGCTTTCTCGCAGGCTGACACGGCCGATATGGCGGAGTGCGGGATGGTCGCGCAGCACTTCGGACAGCCGGTAGGAGGGGATGCGGCTGCAGAGATGATGAACATGGTGGATCCCGATATTGGCCGTGAACCAGCGCAGGGGGGCCGGCAGGTCATAGTGGGAACTGCCGTGCAGTGCCGCCTCGTGGAACGTCCAGTCGTCGTCGTGCTCCCACAGGGTGTCCTCGAACTGGTGCTGGACATAGAACAGCCAGACGCCGATCGATGAGGCGAGCAGCGTGATGGGCAGTTGCACGAGCAGGAAGGGGATCATGCCGACCAGCCAGATCATGGTGGTGACGAGCAGGGCGATCGCCGCATTGGTGCTCATGGTGCTCAGCCAGGGCATCCAGCCCGCGCGCATGAAACCCACTGGCAGTCGATGGTCCAGGACGAACAGGTACGTCGGGCCGACACCGAACAGCACCAGCGGGTGCCGATACAAGCGATAGAGGAGCCGCTGCATTCGCGGCAAGCCTCGGAACTCGCGCACGGTCAGGGTGTCGATGCCGCCGACACGCGGACGATCGAGATTGCCGGAGTTGGCATGATGGAGGGCATGGCTGTGTCGCCAGAGATCGTAGGGCGTCAGGGTCAAGACGCCGATGGCTCGTCCGACCCAGTCATTGGCAGTTCTGGAACGAAAGAATGACCCGTGGCTGCAGTCGTGCTGGATCATGAACAGGCGCACGAGGAACCCCGCGGCGGGCACGGCGAACAACAGGCCAAGCCAGTAGCCGGCGCTCAGGGTGCCCCACATCAGTAGCCAGAGGGCGGCTAAGGGGATCACCGTGACCGTGAGTTCCAGGACGCTGCGCGCCAGGCGTGGCGTGCGGTACTCGCCCAGGGCGCGCTTCAATGCCCGTGGCTCGGCGGTGATGTCGATAGTCGGCGCTTGGGAATCCATGTGCAGGCTCCTGACCGGACCCGACACGCCATTCTGGGCTCACTGCGGGGCGCGTGTCCGGGGCTTGGGGAAGGGCGCTGCGGACCCGCTCCCGCTTGGCCAACGGATCTGCATGCCCTGAGGCTGTAGGTTGGCGTCCATCACGCACGCTTTCTGTACGGTACCGCACGCATATCGGGACGTTCGTCGGTATGGCCCCGCATGATCGCCTCTTGCCCACCGGCCTTCAGCGCGGACATGGCCATGGCCCCGTCAAGCATCAGCGTATCGAAGTCCCGGGTTCGCAGAGCAATGTTCCGGCAAAGGTGGCACCGTCGGCGCCGTCGTCGAGCAGCAACTGCAGGTCACCGCCCATGGCCTCCATCAGCGAGTGGCTGATGGCGAGGCCCATCCCCAGTCCTTCGGGCCGGCTGGTGTGGAAGGGGGCGAAGATATGCTCTCGCACAGACGCCGGTACACCGGGGCCGCGGTCACTGACCGTGAGGACGACCTCCCGAGGGCCCGTGCGCCGGGCGCGGATCACCACCCGGTCGGCGTCGGGCCGGCCGCGGCTCGCCTCCAGGGCGTTGAGCAGCAGGTTGACCAGCACCTGCTCCAGGGCCACCGGGTCGGCCAGCACCCGGGGCAGGCCGTCCTGGAGGTCGTGCTCCAGCGCCACGCCGGCCTGCTGGTACTGCCACTCGCAGAGCCGGCAGGCGGCGTCGATGACCTCGTGCAGCATCACCGGCCGGGGGCGCGTCTGCCCCTTGCGCACGAAGGTCCGGATATGGCGCAGCCGCTCGGCCAGGCGCTGGACCTGCGCGTTGATGCGCGTGAGGGGCAGGCGTAGCTCATCGACGGAACGGGGCGGGTCGGCGGCGAGATGCATCAGGGCCCCGCTGGCGTAGTTGGCGATGGCGCCCAGCGGCTGGTTCAGCTCGTGGGCGATGTTGGAGGCGAGCTCGCCGGTGGTGGCCAGACGGTTGGCATGGGCGATCTGCTCCTGATGGCGGCGCTCCTGGGCCTCGGCGGCCTTGCGCAGGCCGATATCGCGGTTGAGCAGCGAGAGGTGGTCGGGCTCGGCGCCGAGCGCCGAGTGGGCCATCACTACGCTGAGCACCGGCACGGGCCCGTGTGGGCCGCGCATCTCGAGCTCGCCGCTCCATGATCCGTAGCGCGCCACGGCGGGCAGCACGATCTCGCGCAATATCGCCAGGGCGTCAGGGGTGTAGGCCTGATCGAGGGGCGCCTCACTGTCTTCCCGGAAGCGTCGTGACGGACGGGAGAGCAGCCGGCGAGCGGCCTCGTTGGAATAGAAGATGCGCTCGTGGCCGTCGACGAACAGCACATAGTCGGTGGTCGACTCCACGACCCGGGCCAGGCGCTCGCGGTGGGCCTCGATGCAGATGCGCCGACTCACGTCCCGTGAGACACAGAGGATATCGATCAGCTCGCCGGTGGCCGGGTCGCGGCGCGTGCGGCTGGTGGTCTCGAACCAGACGTAGTGGCCATCCCGGGCGCGGAAGCGGTAGGTCTGCTGGTAGAAGCCGTCGTGGTAGTAGACCCGCGGTGACTTGTTGAGCAGGTCGCTGAGGTCCGCGGGGTGGAAGAGGTCGTAGGCGCAGACCCCGATCAGTGCCTCGGGCTCATAGCCGAGCAGGTCCCGGGCCGCCTGGGAGGCGTAGAGGAAGGTGCCGTCCCGGGCGTGGCGGGAGATCAGGTCGGTGGTGCTGTCGGCGAGCCAGCGGTAGTGCGCCTTCTCGGCCTCGAGGGCCACGTTGTGCGCCTCAAGCTCGGCGAGGCGTGCCTGCAGTCGTTGTGCCTCGCCCATCGCGGACCCATCCGTCATCAGCGCGCGGGGTCCACGAGGCCGCCCAGGGAGGCGTTGCGCCGGAACCAGCCGGCGATGCTGGCCCGCGGCAGGCGGGTCGGCAGCACCTCGTGGGGCACGCTCTCGGAGAGGAAACAGGCGAAGGTGCCGGCCTCGGGGCGGACCCGGACCAGCTCGCGCTCCGGGTCCTCGGCGGCGAAGATCACCATCTCGCCACCGCCGTCGGCGGGCCAGTCGGGGTTGAGGTAGCCCACCGTGGAGACCACCCGGTTGGCTCGGCCACGGAAGCTGTCGAGATGCCGCCGGTAGAAGGCGCCGGACGGATAGTGGGCGAAGTGGGCCTCGTACTCGAAGAGCCCCAGGAACAGCGCCCGGTTGAGCTCCTGCTGCAGCGCGCCCATGGCCTCCAGGTAGCGGCGGCGGGCGCGGCTCTCGCGGTCCAGCCAGCGGATGGCGTCGCCGCGAATGTCCCGGCGCAGGGCATGCTCCTGGCCGCGGCCGATGCCGGCGGCGTCCAGGGCCTCCCGGTCGGCCATGGCGCCGAGCTCCTGGTACAGTTCGGCGCACAGGTCGGCGGGGATAAATGCCTCGCCGACGTACCAGCCTTGCGCCACCAGGGCGTCGACCAGCTCGGCCAGCCGTTCGCGGGGCAGAGCGGTGCAGGCGGGGATGACGGTCGTCGTCATGGGCTTGAGACCCGGCGCTCGGGGCGGAAGAGCAGCTCGCCCGGCGGGCGCTCGAAGAGATTGATCGGCATGGCGAAGCCCTCGGCGAGCAGTTCCACCAGCATCATCGCGGAGAGCCCCCAGATCACGTGGCCATCGGTGCGGTAGCTGGGCACGTAGTAGTCGCGGCCATCCACCCGGATCACGTCGGTGTGGGTGCGCTGGTCCTCGAGAAAGTGCGATAGCGGCACCTCGAAGATGGCGTCGAGCTCGCCCGGGTCAGGGACGAGCGGCAGGTCGGGCGCGATCAGCCCCACCCAGGGGGTGACGCGCAGGCCATGCAGCGAGACCACGTCCGACAGCCGGCCGAGCAGCTCCACGCGCTCCGGCGGCAGGGCGATCTCCTCCCAGGACTCACGCAGCGCGGTGGCCAGCAGGTTGCTATCCTGTGGTTCGCGCTTGCCCCCGGGGAAGGCTACCTGGCCGCTATGGGTATTGAGATGGTCGGCGCGGCGGGTGAACAGCAGGGTCGGCTCGGGGCGGTCGACGATGGGCAGCAGCACCGCGGCTTCGGGCAGGCGCAGGCCGACCCGGCGTGGCCGGTGTGCTTGCAGGCGTTCGCGAAGGTTCTCTAACATGGGGTTTCCATCGGGTTTGATTCCTTCTACTCGGCCGCCATGAGCGGCGTCAAGCCCTGACCGGGTGGCCGTCATGCCGCCCGCCAGCCTGCCAGGGAGCGCCATGAACTTCTGCAGTCACTGTGGCCATACCGTGCGCTTCGCGATTCCCGACGGGGACGACCGGCCGCGCTACTTCTGCGACGAATGCGGCACCATCCACTACCAGAACCCGCGCATCGTTGCCGGCACCCTGCCAGTGAGCGGCAGCCGGGTGCTGCTGTGCCGCCGCGCCATTCCCCCGCGCAAGGGCTACTGGACCCTGCCGGCGGGCTTCATGGAGAACGCCGAGACCACCGTCGAGGCGGCCGCCCGCGAGACCCGCGAGGAGGCCTGTGCCGAGGTCGAGATCCATGGGCTCTATACCCTGATCAACCTGCCACACATCGACCAGGTCTACATGATCTTCCGTGCCGATCTCGCCGGCGGCTTCGAGGCGGGGCCCGAGAGTCTCGAGGTGGCGCTGTTCGAGGAGCACGAGATCCCCTGGGACGAGCTCGCCTTTCCCACCATCGAGCGCACCCTGCGCCACTTCTACGCCGATCGGCGGGAGGCCGCCTTCCCGCTGCATGTCAGCGACATCACCGCCGAGGATCGCGAGCGCTACTTTGGCAGTGCCTGACGGGGGCAGCGCCTGAGCGACTCAGTCGCGCTCGACGTGGGTCGGCGACCAACTTTGCCGGGTCGGCATGATCTCCATAAAGTTGATATTGATGTGGTCCGGCAGCGTCGCCACGTGGAAGATCTGCTCGGCGATGTCCTCGGCCTGCAGTGGCGTGGTGTCCTGGTAGAGCGCCTCTGAGGCGGCCTGGTCGCCCTTGGTGCGCACCAGGGTGAACTCGGTCTCGGCCAGGCCCGGGGCGATGTCAGTGACCCGCACGCCAGTGCCCTTGAGGTCGCAGCGCAGGTTGTAGCTGAACTGCTCGACGAACGCCTTGGTGGCGCCGTAGACGTGGCCGCCGGCATAGGGCCACTTGGCCGCCGCCGAGCCGATGTTGATGATGCTCGCCCCGGCGCCGGTGGCGATGAGCCGCGGCAGCATGGCATGGGTGACGTTGACCAGGCCGGTGACGTTGGTGTCGATCATGGTGTGCCAGTCGGCGAGGTCGACCTGCTGCGATGGCTGGGGGGCCAGCGCCAGGCCGGCGTTATTGACCAGGCAGGTGACCTCGCGAAACTCGGCGGGCAGCCCCTCGACCGCGCGGGCCACCGCCTCGGCATCCCGCACGTCCAGGGTGAGGGTCAGCACCTCGACCTTTCCCTCGAGCTCTTGCTCGAGTGCCGCCAGGCGTTCGCTGCGGCGGCCGGTGAGGATCAGCGACCAGCCAGCGGCGGCGAAGCGGCGAGCGGCGGCGCGGCCGAAGCCGGACGTGGCACCGGTGATCATGGCGATGGGCATGGGGACTCCTCCTCGAAGAATGGTGTCTCGAACCCTGCATCATAGGCCGGGCAGCGAGGCGTCTCCAGTGGTCGGTCACCCCGGGCATAACCTGACACCTGGCATTGTGCCGGGAGGCGGCCCCGGTATCATGGAAGCCGGACTCGGGCGGAACCAGGAGACCAAGGCCATGGACAAGTTCGAACGCAAGCTGGACCAGGCCGCACGCGCCGCCTGGATGTCCTATGTGGGGGGCATCACCCAGGACGAGATCGCCCAGCAGCTGGGTGTCTCCCGCCCCGGGGTCCAGCGCCTGCTTGCCCTGGCGCGCCAGGAGGGGCTGATCAAGGTGCGTATCGATCATCCGATTTCGGCCTGCATGGCCCTGGCCGCGGCGATCCGTGACCGCTATGGCCTCGACTACTGCGATGTGGTCCCGGCCGAGCCGGACGCGCCCGACGGCGCCGCCTACTACCTGGCGGCGGCCGGTGCGGAGCGCATCTCCCGCCTGGTGGTACGCAGCGAACCCTTGACCCTGTCGCTGGGCACCGGGCGTTCGGTGCGCGCCACCGTGGAGGCCATGAGCCGCCATGACCGCCCGCAGCACCGCTTCGTCTCGCTGGTCGGCAATGTGGCTCGCGACGGCTCCGCCAACCGTTATGACGGTGTGGTGGTGCTGGCCGACAAGACCGGCGGCGAGCGCTTCCTGCTGCCGACCCCGGTGGTGGCCGACTCGGTGGAGGAGAAGCAGGCCATGCTCGGCCAGCGGCTCTTCCAGGCCATCACGGAGGTCGCCAGGCAGGCGGAGGCGGCCTTCATCGGCGTGGGGCGCATCGACCGTCAGGCGACCCTCTTCCAGGACCATTTCATCGATCAGAGCGACCTCGAGGAGCTGCTGCGGCTCGAGGCCGTCGGCGAGCTGCTGGGCTGGCCACTGGACCGCGAGGGTCGGGTCATCGACTGCTCCATCACCCGTCGGGTCACCAGCCTGCCGCTGGAGATGCTGCGCGACCAGCCCCTGGTGGCCCTGGCCGGCGGCCGCGAGAAGGCCCCGGCGCTGCTCGCCGCGCTGCGGGGCGGCTGGCTGAAGGGCCTGGTCACCGACGAGACGGCCGCTCGCTGCATCATCGAGCCGTCGTGACGCCGTGCATCATCCGTAACCGCTGATTCATTGGGCCAAAGTCTAAGGCCGAATCTTTGCGTTTTCTGGCGTCGTGTTCGATCATTTGTTCGTAGTCTGATCAATATGATCAGTATAACAATGCCAAGATGTCCCCAGAGGATCCCGTTATGAGAGTCATCCGCCATCTCCCCCTGACGACCTTGACCGCAGCCATCGCCGTCGCCGGCCAGGCCCAGGCGCAGACCGAGATCACCGTCGCCACGGTCAACAATAACGACATGGTGATCATGCAGAGCCTGACCGACGCCTTCGAGCAGGCGCATCCCGACATCGAACTGGACTGGGTGGTGCTCGAGGAGAACGTGCTGCGCCAGCGCCTGACCACCGATATCGCCACCGAGGGTGGCCAGTTCGACGTCATGACCATCGGCACCTACGAGGTGCCCATCTGGGCCGAGCGGGGCTGGCTGACGCCCCTCGACGACCTGCCCGAGGACTATCAGGTCGATGACCTGCTGCAGACGGTACGCGATGGTCTCTCCCATGAGGGCACCCTGCATGCGCTGCCGTTCTATGGCGAAAGTTCGATGATGTATTACCGCACGGACCTGTTCGAGGAGGCGGGCATCGAGGTGCCCGAGCAGCCGAGCTGGGAGCAGGTGCGCGAGTGGGCCGGCCAGCTCCACGACCCCGACAACGAAGTCGCCGGGATCTGCCTG
Source organism: Halomonas rhizosphaerae (assembly GCF_030012485.1). NCBI lineage: Bacteria > Pseudomonadati > Pseudomonadota > Gammaproteobacteria > Oceanospirillales > Halomonadaceae > Halomonas > Halomonas rhizosphaerae. Next base: position 241,045 of record NZ_JASCQQ010000039.1, on the reverse strand, counting down.
CGCGGCAAGCCGGGCTGGGGCGAGAACATGGCCTTCGTCTCGACCCTGGTGAATACCTTCGGCGGGCGCTGGTTCGACATGGACTGGAACCCCGAGCTCGACTCTCCCGAGTGGCAGGAGGCGATCGGCTTCTACGTTGACCTGCTGAACGACTACGGGCCGCCCGGGGCCAGTTCCAACGGCTTCAACGAGAACCAGGCGCTGTTCTCCAGCGGCAAGTGTGCCATCTGGGTCGATGCGACCTCGGCAGCGGGGCGCATCTACAATCCGTCGGAATCCCAGGTGGCCGACAGTCTGGGCTTCGCCCAGGCGCCGGTGGCGAAGACACCCAAGGGTTCCCACTGGCTGTGGTCCTGGGCGCTGGCCATCCCGACCTCCTCGGAGAAGCAGGAGGCGGCCAGGGCGTTCATCACCTGGGCGACCTCACGGGAGTACATCGAACTGGTCGGCGAGACCGAGGGCTGGACCAGCGTGCCGCCGGGGACTCGTGAGTCCACCTATGCCAACGAGAACTACCAGCAAGCGGCGCCCTTCGCCAACTTCGCCCTCGAGGCCATGCAGAGTGCCGACCCCACCGATTCGACGCTGGAACCGAGCCCCTACACCGGCGTGCAGTTCGTCGGCATTCCCGAGTTCCAGTCCATCGGCACCCAGGTGGGCCAGACGGTGGCTGCGGCCCTGACCGGCGACATGACGGTCGAACAGGCGCTGCAGAGCGCCCAGCGCGCCACGGAGCGCACCATGCAGCGCGCTGGCTACCTCGACTGATCGATGCCAGCCGCTCCCGGCCGGGGTTTCCCGGCCGGGTCCATTTCCCTACCTGGTCTCGCGGGTACTCCCATGAACAAGACACGCGCTTCCGGCCGCACCGTCGGGGGGCTCAGGACCCTGTCGCTGCAGGCGCCGGCCGTCACCCTGCTTTTGATGTGGATGCTGGTCCCCCTGGGGATGACGATCTGGTTCTCCTTCCAGCGCTACAACCTCCTGATGCCGGGCATGACCGGCTTCGCGGGGCTGGAAAATTACGAATACCTGTTCACCGATCCCGCCCTCTGGTCGGCCATGGGCACGACCCTGCTGCTGGTCGGCTGGGTGCTGGCGATCACCGTGGTGGGCGGCACCCTGCTGGCGGTGCTCTTCCAGCAGGAGTTCGCCGGACGCGGCATCGCCCGGGTGCTGGCCATCTCGCCGTTCTTCGTCATGCCCACGGTCAGCGCCCTGGTGTGGAAGAACATGATGATGCACCCCTCCAACGGGGTCCTCTCCTGGGTTGCCGAGTCCTTCGGCCTGACGGCCGTCGACTGGTTCTCCTCGCTGCCGCTGACCTCGATCATCATCATCGTGGCCTGGCAGTGGCTGCCCTTCGCCCTGCTGATCCTGCTCACCGCCATGCAGTCGCTGGACGAGGATCAGGTGGAAGCGGCGCGCATGGATGGTGCCGGTCCGGTCGCCATCTTCTTCTTCATCACCCTGCCGCACCTCAAGCGGGCGATCAGCGTGGTGATCATGATCGAGATGATCTTTCTGCTAACCATCTTCGCCGAGATCTTCGTCACCACCTCGGGAGGCCCGGGGCTCGCCACCACCAACCTGGCCTACCTGATCTACATCCGTGCCCTGCTCGACTTCGACGTCGGCATGGCCTCCGCGGGCGGGGTGGTAGCCATCGTCCTCGCCAACATCGTCGCCATCTTCCTGGTCCGCATGGTGGCCAGGAACCTGGAAGACTAGGGCAACGGGAGCACCTCATGACCACTGCAAGAACCAAGCAACTCGGGACGCAGAGCGCCGCGATCCCGCTGGCGCCCCGGCCCTCCCTGCTGGCCTCGGCCGGCGTCAGGAAGCTCGGCCTGGCCGTGCTCGGCTGGACCGTCGCCTGCGTGATCTTCTTCCCGATCTTCTGGATGGTGCTGACCGGCTTCAAGACCGAGGCGGCGGCCATCGCCGACCCCAGCCTGATCTTCTCGCCGACCCTGGAGAGCTACCAGGCGGTCCATGACCGGACGGGCTATGCCCGATTCGCGATCAACAGCGTGGTGGTGGCTTTCGGCTCGACCCTGCTGGCACTGCTGATCGCCATCCCCTCCGCCTACTCGATGGCCTTCCTGCCCACCAGGCGCACCAAGGGCACCCTGCTGTGGATGCTCTCCACCAAGATGCTGCCGCCGGTCGGGGTGCTGGTGCCGATCTACCTGATCTTCCGCGACGTGGGCCTGCTCGATACCCGCACCGGCCTGATCATCGTCTACACCCTGATGAACCTGCCGATCGTGGTGTGGATGCTCTACACCTTCTTCAAGGACATGCCCAAGGACATCCTCGAGGCGGGGCGCATGGACGGGGCGAGCACCCTGCAGGAAGTGCTCTTCCTGCTGATGCCGCTGACCCTGCCGGGCATTGCCTCCACCGGTCTGCTGTCGGTGATCCTGAGCTGGAACGAGGCCTTCTGGAGCCTCAACCTCACCTCGTCGAATGCGGCACCGCTGACCGCCTATATCGCCTCCTTCTCCAGCCCCGAGGGGCTGTTCTGGGCCAAGCTCTCCGCGGCCTCGACCATGGCCATTGCCCCGATTCTCGTCCTCGGTTGGATGACCCAGAAGCAGATGGTGCGCGGCCTGACCTTCGGCGCCGTCAAGTAAAGGGATACTCAGATGTCAACATTACAACTCAAGCAGATCACCAAGCGCTTCGGCGAGACCGACGTCATCCGTGGCGTGGACCTGGAGGTCAACGACCGGGAATTCGTGGTCTTCGTCGGCCCCTCAGGCTGCGGCAAGTCGACCCTGATGCGCATGATCGCCGGCCTGGAGAGCGCCTCCTCGGGCGACATCGTCATCGATGGCCAGCGCATGAACGACGTGGGGCCCGCCGATCGCGGGCTGGCCATGGTGTTCCAGAGCTACGCGCTCTATCCGCACATGACCGTCGAGGACAACATGGGCTTCAGCATGCGGCTGGCCAGGGTGCCCAAGGAGCAGCGCCGCCAGAAGGTCCTCGAGGCGGCCAGGATCCTGCAGCTCGAGCCCCTGCTGGACCGCAAGCCCAAGGCACTCTCCGGTGGCCAGCGCCAGCGCGTGGCCATCGGCCGGGCCATCGTCCGCAATCCCAGCATCTTCCTCTTCGACGAGCCGCTCTCCAACCTCGACGCGGCCCTGCGCGTGCAGATGCGCATCGAGCTGGCGCGGCTCCACGAGGAGCTCGACGCCACCATGATCTACGTCACCCATGACCAGATCGAGGCCATGACCATGGCCGACAAGATCGTGGTGCTGCATGACGGCGAGGTGGAGCAGGTGGGCTCGCCCATGGAGCTCTATCACCACCCTCGCAACCGCTTCGTGGCAGGCTTCATCGGGTCGCCGAAGATGAACTTCCTGGAGGTCGGGCTCGAGCGGGCGCATGCCGAGGGCGTCGGCATCCGGTTGCCCGGCGGCGGAACCTGCACCGTGCCGGCGGATGGCAGCGAGCTGGCGGTCGATTCAAGCCTGGAGCTCGGCATCCGTCCCGAGCACCTGCTGCTCGATGACCAGGGACCGCTGGAAGGGGAGATCCAGGTCCTCGAGCGGCTGGGTGGCCAGACCTCGCTCTACGTCCAGATGGGCGAGACGCTGGTCACCATCATGGCCGATGGCGACGTGGTGCATTGCGTCCACGAGACGGTGCGCTTCGGTTTCGAGCCGGGGCGGGCGCATCTCTTCGATGCCAGCGGACTGGCCCTGCCCAGCCTGCACCAGCACCCCCTGGCAGGCCTGACGCGCCGGGACAACCGCGTTGCCTCCGACGCCGACAGCCTGTGACGGATGCGCTCATGGACACCCTGATCTTCGACTGTGACGGCGTGCTGGTTGACAGCGAGGCGATCGCCGAGGCGACGCTGGTGGAGCTGCTGGGCGAGTGGCTGCCGGACCTGGACGCCGACACCGTGCTCAGCCAGGCACTGGGCATGACGACCGCCAATATCCTGCGCCACCTGGAGGGCCTGAGTGTACATCGCCTGCCGCCGGCGGCCACCGCGCGGGTGGACGAGACCATCGAGGCGCGGCTGGCTCGGCAGCTCCAGGCCATGCCGGGGGTGGCCGAGGCGATCGCCGCCATCGACCTGCCCAAGGCGGTGGTCTCCAACAGCCGCCGGCAGCGGGTGCTGGCATCCCTGGCGACCACCGGGCTGGACCGGCTGCTGGGCGAGTCGCCGGTGTTCACGGCGGACCAGGTGGCCCATCCCAAGCCCGCCCCCGACCTCTACCACCTGGCGGCCGGTGAGCTGGCACGTCTCCCCGGGGACTGCCTGGTGGTGGAGGACAGCGTCTCGGGCGTTACCGCCGCCCATGCCGCCGGCATGACGGTGATCGGCTTCACCGGGGCCAGTCATGTCGAACCGGGGCAGGAGCGCCGACTGATGGCCGCGGGTGCCTGGCGGATTCTCGAGCACATGCACGGGCTCGAGTCCCTGGTCGACGACTGGCGGCAGAGCCGCCTGCGTGCCATGACCCGATGACAAGACTGACCCCACGGACAGAACAACAGGACGACACGATGAAACTCGACAACAAGACCAGCGTCATCACCGGCGGGGCCCGAGGCATCGGCCTGGCCATCGCCCAGCGCTACCTGGCCGAAGGCGCCAATGTCGTGGTCGCCGATATCGACCCGGCCGCCATCGACGAGGCCCTGGCCACGTTGAAGGGTGAGGGGCACGGCGACGAGCGGCTGATGGGCGTGCGCCTCGACGTCTGCGACCGCCAGGCCATCGACGCCATGGTGGAAGGCGTCAGCGCCCGTTTCGGCGGCATCGACATCCTGGTCAACAACGCCGCCGTCTTCGGCATGGAGCCGGTGCTGGAGGTGACCGAGGCGAGCTACGACCGCCAGTTCGCCGTCAACGTCAAGGGACTGTTCTTCACCCTCCAGGCCGTGGCCAGGGCGATGGTGGCGCGTGGCCAGGGGGGCAAGATCATCAACATGGCCTCCCAGGCGGGGCGCCGTGGCGAAGCACTGGTGAGCACCTACTGCGCCAGCAAGGCGGCGGTGATCAGCCTGACACAGTCCTGCGGGCTGGGGCTGATCGAGCACGGCATCAACGTCAACGGCATCGCCCCCGGGGTGGTGGATACCCCGATGTGGGAGGAGGTGGATGCGCTCTTTGCACGCTACGAGAAGCGCCCCCTCGGCGAGAAGAAGCGCCTGGTGGGCGAGGCGGTGCCGGCCGGGCGCATGGGTCGGCCCGACGACTACGGCGGCGCCGCGCTCTTCCTGGCCAGCGACGACAGCGACTACGTGGTCGCCCAGACCCTCAACGTCGACGGCGGCAACTGGATGAGCTGAGCCATGTGCGATATCTCAACCATCGACGAGTTCACTGCCGAGCCGCGCGACCGATGCGACAGACGAGGTTTGATGCCATGACACCCACTCCCCACGCCGACTCCCTCAACCCGGTAACCCGGCGGATCCTTGCTGCGGCGGAGGGGCGCCAACGCCTGCTGGTGGCCCTGGCCGGGCCGCCCGGCGCCGGCAAGTCCTACCGCTCGGAGCAGCTCCTGCAGGCCATCGACGACGCCCTGCCGGGGCAGGTGGTGGTGGTCCCCATGGATGGCTACCACTTCGACAACGCGGTGCTCGGCGAGGCGCAGCTGCCGGTGAAGGGCGCGCCCCATACCTTCGACGCCGAAGGCCTGAGGGTCGACCTGGAACGCATTCGCCGCGCGGATGCCGCGGTGGCGGTGCCGGTGTTCGACCGGCCCCTGGACCTGGCCCGTGCCGGGGGCCGGCTGGTCACCCGCGAGCACCGCATCGTCATCGTCGAGGGCAACTACCTGCTGCTCGACCAGGGGCCCTGGCGCGCCCTGCATGGCCTCTTCGACCTGAGCGTGATGCTCGAGGTGGACGACGCGACCCTGGAGCAGCGCCTGATCGAGCGCTGGCTGGCCATGGGCCGCGACGCCGATGCCGCCCGTCGCAAGGCCCTGGACAAGGACATGCCCAACGCCCGACTGATCAAGACCACATCCATCCCGCCCGACCTGGTGTGGCGCTGACGCCGTGCCGTGGTCGGTCGCGCCGAGCATGACTCGGCAGGAGACCCCGCATGATCCGACTCAACAACGACAATCTCGCCAGGCTCCCCGCCGAGGTCCCCGCGCCATGCCTGGACCGCAAGGCCATCACCGCCGGCATCGTCCACTTCGGCGTCGGTGGCTTCCATCGCGCCCATCAGGCCATGTACCTCGATGCGCTGATGAATCGTGGCGAGGCCCTGGACTGGGGCATCGTCGGCGTCGGCGTGATGCCGTGCGATCGTCGCATGCGCGACGCCCTGGCCGCCCAGGACCACCTCTACACCCTGGTGGTCAAGCATCCCGACGGCCGCCGCGAGCCGCGGGTCATCGCCAGCATGGTCGACTACCTCTTCGCCCCCGACGCCCCGTCAGCGGTGGTGGAGCGCCTCGCCGACCCGGCGATCCGCATCGTCTCACTGACCGTCACCGAGGGGGGTTACAACTTCCACCCGGTGAGCGGGGCGTTCGACCTGGAGGCCCCCGACATCCGCCACGACCTGGCGCACCCCGAGGCGCCGCGCACCACCTTCGGGCTGGTGGTCGAGGGCCTGGCGAGGCGCCGCGAGCGCGGCATCGCCCCCTTCACGCTGATGTCCTGTGACAACATCCAGGGCAACGGCGATGTGGCGAAGGAGACCTTCACCGCCTACGCCCGTGCCCGGGACCCGGCGCTGGCCGCGTGGATCGAGGCTGAAGTGGCCTTCCCCAACGCCATGGTGGACCGCATCACTCCGGTCACCAGCGCGGCCGATATCGCCGAGCTTCGCGAGCGTTTCGGCATCGAGGACGCCTGGCCGGTGGTCTGCGAGCCCTTCACCCAGTGGGTGCTGGAGGACCGCTTCGTCGCCGGGCGCCCGCCGCTGGAGCGGGTTGGCGTGCAGCTGGTGGACGACGTGGTGCCCTACGAGATGATGAAGCTGCGCCTGCTCAACGCCAGCCACCAGGCGCTGGCCTACTTCGGCTATCTCGCCGGCTACCGCCATGCCCATGAGGTGTGCCAGGACCCGCTGTTCGTCGACTTCCTGCTCGGCTACATGCGCCACGAGGCCTCGCCGACCCTGGCCTCGGTGCCGGGCATCGACCTCGAGGAGTACCGCCGGACCCTGATCGAGCGCTTCGCCAACCCCGAGGTACGAGACACCCTGGCCAGGCTCTGTGCCGAGAGCTCGGATCGCATCCCCAAGTGGCTGGTGCCGGTGATCCGCGAGCAGATCGCGCGTGGCGGCGAGATGCATCGCAGCGCCGCGGTGGTGGCCAGCTGGGCGCGCTATGCCGAGGGCGTCGACGAGCAGGGCAAGCCCATCGAGGTGGTGGATCGCCTCAGGGAGGAGCTGATGGCGCTGGCGACACGCAACCGCGAGCGGCCCACGGCCTTCATCGAGAATCGTGAGCTCTTCGGCGACCTGGCCGAGGAGGTGCGCTTCCGCGAGGCCTACGTCGCGGTCCTCACCTCGCTGCACGAGAGGGGCGCACGTGCCACCCTGGAACGGCTGGCAGCGCCAGGAGGGGCGTCCTGATGTACGTCGGCGTGGACTGCGGGACCCAGAGCACCAAGGTGGTGGTGCTGGACCCCGAAGGCGAGCGGATCCTCGGCGAGGCGAGTCGTCCCCACCGCCTGGACGAGGGGGAGGGCGGTCGACGCGAGCAGGCGCCCGCCGACTGGGTCGCGGCCTTTTGCGGCGCGTTCGGGGAGGCCGTGGCGCGGTCCGGTGTCGACGCCCGGGCAATCCGTGCCCTGGGCGTCTCCGGCCAGCAGCACGGGCTGGTGGCACTGGACGCCGCCGGCGAGCCGGTGCACCCCGCCAAGCTGTGGTGCGACACCGAGACTGCGGCCTGGAACGCCGCCCTGGTCGAGCGTCTGGGCGGCGAGGCGGGCTGCCTGGAGAGGCTGGGCCTGGTGTTGCAGACCGGCTACACCGCCTCCAAGCTCGCCTGGCTGCGTGAGGTGCACCCCGAGGCCTATGCGCGCATCGCCACCCTGCTGCTGCCACACGACTACCTCAACTTCTGGCTCACCGGCGAGCGGGTGGCCGAGGCCGGCGACGCCTCCGGCACCGGCTACTTCGATACCCGCACCCGGCGCTGGCGGCACGACGTCCTCGCCGAGATCGCCCCGGAGCTCGACCCGGGCCGGGTGCTGCCGCGACTGATCGGCTCCCGCGAGCCGGCCGGCACCGTGCGCCCCGCGCTGGCCCGCGAGCTGGGGCTGGCCGACGACGTCCTGGTGGCCAGCGGCGGCGGCGACAACATGCTCGGCGCCATCGGCACGGGCAATATCCGCCCGGGGCTGGTGACCCTGAGCCTCGGCACCTCGGGCACCATCTGCGCCCATTCCCCGGAGCCGGTGGTGGACAATCCCCTGGTGGCCAACTTCTGTGCCAGCCATGGCGGCTGGCTGCCGCTGGTCTGCACCATGAACGTCACCTCGGCCACCACGCGGATCCGCGAGCTGTTTGGCCTGGATCTCGCCACCTTCGGCGAGCGGGTGGCGGCCGCGCCCATCGGCGCCGAGGGCGTGACGATGCTGCCCTTCTTCAACGGCGAGCGGGTGCCCATGCTGCCCGAGGCCAGTGCCAGCCTGGACGGCCTGACCAGCGTCAATACCACCCCGGCCAACCTCTGCCGGGCAGTGGTGGAGGGCGCCACCCTGGGTCTTCGCTACGGTCTGGAGCAGTTCGGCCGGCTCACCGAGGGGGTGAGCGAGATCCGCCTGATCGGCGGCGGGGCGCGCAGCCCGGTGTGGCGTCAGATGCTGGCCGACGTCACCGCCAGCCGGGTGGTGTGTCCCGAGGTCACCGACGCCGCGGCCCTGGGCGCCGCCCTGCAGGCGGCCTGGTGTCATCGTGCGGGGGCCGGGGACGGCGAGCTGTCCGAGCTCTGCACGCGCCTGGTGCATCTCGACGAGAGCTCGCGGGCCGAGCCCGACCCGGCGAATGTCGCCGCCTTTGATGAGGTCCATGCCCGCTATCGCCGGTGCCTGGCCGAGCGTCACGCCGTGACCTGAGCCTCACCCATCGCATCGCACTTCCCCCTACCGCATACGAGGAGATCCCCATGATGACCCGACTCGACAGCCTCAAGACCCACTCCCTGGTGGTTGCCGACACCGGCGACCTGGACGCCATCAAGCGCTACCGGCCCCACGACGCCACCACCAATCCCTCGTTGCTGCTCAAGGCCTTCGACCTGCCGGGCTACCAGGCCCTGATCGACGAAGAGCTTGCCGCCGTCAAGGCGGAGGTCGCCGACCCCGAGGCGCGCCTTGCGCAGGCGGTGGATCGTCTGGCCGTGGCCAAGGGCGCCGAGATCGCCCGCCACATCCCTGGGCGGATCTCCACCGAGGTGGCCGCGCGCCTCTCCTTCGACGAGGAGGCCAGCGTGCGCAAGGCCCATGAACTGATCGAGCGCTACGACCGGCGCGGCGTGGGCCGCGATCGCGTGCTGATCAAGCTGGCCTCCACCTGGGAGGGCATCCGCGCCGCCGAGCGACTCGAGCGCGAGGGCATCCAGTGCAACCTGACCCTGCTGTTCAGCGAGGCCCAGGCCCGGGCCTGCTTCGACGCCGGGGTCTTCCTGGTCTCGCCCTTCGTCGGCCGGGTCACCGACTGGTACAAGAAGGAGACCGGCAAGGAGTACGCGCCGGAGGAGGACCCCGGGGTGCGCTTCGTGCGCGGCGTCTGCGAACTCGTCGGGCGCGGCGGCTATGACACCGTGGTGATGGGGGCGAGCTTCCGCACCGTCGGCCAGGTGCTGGCGCTGGCCGGCTGCCCGCGGCTGACCATCTCCCCCGCGCTGCTCGAGGAACTGGCGGCGGAGGAGGGCGAGGTGGCCCCGGCGGTGACGATCCCCGCCGCCGCCGAGCGACCTGCGCCCCTCGACGAGCCCGCCTTCCGCTGGGGCCATAACCAGGACGCCATGGCCAACGACAAGCTGGCCGAGGGCATCCGCCGCTTCGACGAGGACCAGCGCACCCTGGAGGCGCGCCTCGCCGACCGGCTCGGGTGAGCGCGGAAGGGCAAGCGCCGAGCAGGGGTGCGCCGTCGGCCCGATATGCGGATAATGACAGCGACCGACGTCGCCCGGCCCCCCGCAGGGTCAGGAGGAGATCCCATGGCGCTGCCACTCTCGCAGCAGACCCTTGCCGCCCTCGGCCAGGACGTCGGGGTGCCGAGCTATGACCGTCGCCAACTGCGCCCCGGGGTCCTGCACATCGGGCTGGGCAACTTCCATCGCTCGCACATGGCGACCTACCTGGACCGCCTCTTCGCGCAGGGCGAGGCCCATGACTGGGCGGTGATCGGCGCCGGCGTGATGCCGGCCGATGCGCGGATGCGCCGGCGCCTGCGCGCCCAGGACTGGCTCTCCACCGTGGTCGACCTCGACCCCGAGGGGAGCTCGGCCCGGGTGGTTGGCGCCATGGTCGATTTCGTGCCGGTGGCCTCGTCGGCCATCGTCAGGGCCCTGGTCGACCCCGGTGTGCGCATCGTCTCGCTGACCATCACCGAGGGCGGCTACTTCCTCGATCCTGCCACCGGGCGGTTCGATGCGGCCCATCCGCGGGTCCTCGCCGATGCCGCCGACCTGCGACGCCCCGGCACCCTCTTCGGCATGCTGGTCAAGGCGCTGGCCGAGCGTCGGGCCAGGGGGCTTGGGCCCTTCACGGTGCTCTCCTGCGACAACCTGCCCGGCAACGGCGCGGTCACGCGCAGCGTTGTGGTCGGCCTCGCCGAGCGGGTCGACCGCGACCTTGCCGCCTGGATTCGGCGCGAGGTGAGCTTCCCCAACGCCATGGTCGACTGCATCACGCCGCGCACCACCGCCCGCGAGCGCGAGCTGGTCAGCCGCCGCTTCGGCATCGAGGATGCCGCCCCGGTGGTATGCGAGCCCTTTCGCCAGTGGGTGGTGGAGGACCGGTTCTGCGCCGGTCGCCCACCGCTGGAGCGAGTCGGCGTCGAGTTCGTCCACGAGGTCTCGGGTCACGAGACGATGAAGCTGAGGCTCCTCAACGCCGGTCACGCCAGCATCGCCTATGTCGCGGCCCTGCTGGGCTACCGACAAGTGCACGCTGCCATGGGCGACCCGGACATCCGCGACTGGCTGGGCGCGCTTCAGGAGCGCGAGATCCTGCCCGTGCTCAGGCCGGTCGAGGGCCTGGACTATGATGCCTATCGCGCGCGGATCATGGAGCGCCTGGCCAATCCCGAGATTGGCGACACCATCTCGCGGCTCTGTGCCAGCGGCTCGGCGCGACAGCCCAAGTTCATCCTGCCAGCGCTTCGCGACGCTCTTGGCCGTGGCCTGCCCGTGGAGGGCCTGGCCCTCGAGCTGTCGCTGTGGTGCCACTATTGCCGAGTGGCCGACGACACCCCGGGAATGTCGCCGCTCGCCGACCCCCTGTCGTCACGCCTGAGGGCGGGGGCACGGGAATCCGCCAAGTCGCCCTGGGCCTTCCTGGGGATCCGGGAGGTGTTCCACGACCTGGCCGAGTCGCCCCGGCTGCGGACGGCCTTCGCCGTCTGGCTGGAAGTGATCGAGGCCCGGGGGCCGCGTGCGGCGATCCGGCGCTATATCGACCGGGGCGATCACAAGTCCGCCAGCCGCCAGACGTCGAAGGCCGGCTCCTCGTAGGGATGGGCTGCCGTTAGGGCGGCCACCGCCTCACCGATCAGCGCATCCTCGCAGACCAGTTCCACCTTCAGCTCCTCCACCTGCTCCAGGTCGCCGACCCGCCCGATGTGCGGGTCGGCGCCCTCCAGCGGCCGGAACTGTCCCATGCCCTGCGTCTGGAAGCAGCAGGCCTCGTAGTCGCCGATGCGCCCGGCCCCCGTGGCGAAGAGGGCTTCCTTGACAGCCTCGGCGTCCGCGACGGGCACGAAGAACGCCAACTTGTACATGGTCTCTACTCCTCTGGCCTGGATGAATGTCCTTCCTTTGTGCCATATCACGGCGCTGGCGTCAGCCGTGCCGCGCCTCTTCCTGCTCACGAGCAGGAGGTCGGTTGCCCTGGGGCGATGGGAAAAATAATACTTGTCCAATAGCTATACAGTGACTAAGTTGTGTATAGGTTGAAGCCGAGGATGGCCACCGACCTGAAGCCACGAAACCCACCGGTCGCGACGCGTCCGGGGTCAGCCAAAGAGGAAGAGTGCCCCATGAAGACCTTCACCACTCCTGTTTCCCAGTTCATCGGCGCCGGCGTGCTGGGCCTTATGCTCGCCGGCGGCGTGCAGGCCGACAACCACGGCATGAAGAAGGACATCGTCGACACCGCGGCGGGTGCGGGCCAGTTCGAGACCCTGGTGGCCGCAGTTGAGGCGGCTGGCCTGGTCGAGACCCTCAAGGGCGAGGGACCCTTCACCGTCTTCGCCCCGACCGACGAGGCCTTCGCCGCCCTGCCGGATGGCACCGTGGAGTCCCTGCTCGAGCCGGAGAACCAGGAGCAGCTGCAGGCGATCCTCACCTACCACGTGGTGCCCGGCAAGATCATGGCGGAGGACGCCATGGCGGCCGACAGCGCCACCACCGTGCAGGGCCAGGACATCACCATCACCACCATGGACGGTAGTGTGATGATCAATGATGCCACCGTGGTCCAGGCCGACATCGAGGCCAGCAACGGCGTCATCCACGTGATCGACGGCGTGCTGATGCCCGAGTGATCCCGGCATCCCGATCGGGTCTACACCCTGTTCCTTGCTTGAATGCCCCTTCTGGCCGCCTCCGGGCGGTCTTTTTTCGTCCCGGTTTTGACAGTCTTCTATGGACTGGCGACCCTCATGGCATTGAATCAAGGGAGCCTTGCCTCATGTCGATCGACGAGACCCTCGCCTCCCTGCTGTCGGATGCCGGACTGACGCCAAGGGGCGAGACGCAGCCATTGGGAGGCGGCGATATTGCCGAGGTCTTCCGCCTGGCGACCGACCAGGGCGAGGTGGTGGTCAAGCGCGACGACCCCGAGCGGCTGGCCGGCGAGGCCGAGGGCCTGCGGGCGCTGCGCGAGGCTCGCAGCGGGCTGATCGTGCCCGAGGTGCTGGGCGAGGCGGGGGGCTATCTGGTCATGGAGGCATTGACGCCGGGGCGCTCCCCCGGTGACGAGGCGAGTCTCGGCGAGGGGCTGCGCCGGCTCCATGCGGAGACCGGCGACGCCCACGGCTGGCCGCGGGACAATGCCTGCGGGCGTACGCCCCAACCCAATGCCCCGCTGCCCGACGGCCGCGCCTTCCAGCGCGATCGCCGCCTGCTGCCCCTGGTTGATGCCTGCCAGGCGCGAGGGCTGATGGAGAGTCGGCTGCGCGCTCGTATCGAGGCCATCGCCCATGGCCTGGAGGCCTGGCTGCCGGATGCCCCGGCGAGCCTGGTGCATGGCGACCTGTGGTCGGGCAACGTGCTCTACACCCCGCAGGGGCCGGCGCTCATCGACCCCGCGGTCTATCGCCACTACCCGGAGGTGGATCTCGCCATGCTGACGCTGTTCGGCTCACCCGGGGAGGCCTTCTTCGAGGCCTACTGGAACGGTGGCGCCCCGGCCGACTGGCCGGGGCGCGAGACACTCTTCCAGCTCTACCCCCTGCTCAACCACCTGCTGCTGTTCGGCGGAGGCTATCGTGGCGCGGTCGACCGGGCAGTATCGCGGCTGGAAGCCTACCAGGCCTTGTAGGGCAGGAACTTCCCGCTCAGGGTCAGCAGCACGCGGTCGCCCTTGGGGTCCTCGACCTTGTCGACCTCCATGGTGAAGTCGATGGCGCTCATGATGCCGTCGCCGAACCTCTCCTGGACCACGTCCTTGAGGGTCTCGCCATAGACGCCCACCACCTCGTAGAGGCGGTAGATAAAGGGGTCCTGGGGAATTGCCTCGTCCCAGGCCTTGGTCGGGAAAGTCGTCAGCGCCTCGGCGGCCTCGGCATCGACACCCAGCACGTCGCACAGCTTGTGGGCGACCGCGTGGCTGGCACTGTTCATGCCGTAGCAGGCGGACGCCACCCACACCGGTGACATGCCGACGGCGGAGGCGATGTCGTCCCAGCTCATCTTCTTGCGAGCCTTGGCGGCGAGCAGGGTGTGGCGCATCTCGAGCTTATCCATGATGAGTCTCCTTGAGGGTGATGGTGGCCAGCTTGCTGGCGGGAGTGCGGGATGACGGGGCATCCGCGTTGGTGGTAGCGGAGGCGTCGGGCTCCCCGTCCCGTTCGTCGACCGGGTTGACCGCTCGCGGATAATGCAGGCCGCGCCGGTCGAGGTCGGCGGTGCGCAGCTCACCCGAGCGATTCACCAGGAAATCGACCAGGTAGTTGCGGATTCTGTAGTAGTGCGGGTGCTTGACGATCTCGGCACGCGAGCGGGGGCGGGGCAGGTCGATCTCCACGGCCTCGGCGATGCGCGCCTGGGGGCCGTTGGTCATCAGCAGGATGCGGTCGGCCAGCAGGATCGCCTCGTCCACGTCGTGGGTGATCATGAACACCGTCTGGCGATCCTGGCCCCAGATCTTGACCAGTTCGTCCTGGATCACCCCGCGGGTGAGGGCATCCAGTGCCCCGAAGGGCTCGTCGAGCAGCAGCAGTTCCGGCTTGGTGGCAAAGGCCCGGGCGATGCTCACGCGCTGGCGCATACCGCCCGAGAGCTGGGCGGGCTTGCGGTCGACCACGTCCGCCAGCCCGACCATCTCCAGGTAGGCGAGGCTGTGCTCGGTGACCCGGGACTCGTCCCACGCCCTCCAGCGGGCGCGCACCCCGAACCTCACGTTCTCCAGCGCGGTGAGCCACGGCAGCAGGCTGTAGTTCTGGAATACCACGCCACGCTCCAGGCTCGGACCGTTGATCTCGCGGCCATCCATGATCATCGCGCCGTCGCTCAGGCTGTCGAGCCCGGCCAGGGCGTTCATGATGGTCGACTTGCCGCAGCCGGAGTGGCCGATGATGCAGACGAACTCCCCCTTGTCGAGCTGGAAGCTGACGTTCTCGAATACCGTGAGCGCCTCTTCCCCCTTGGCACCGGGGAAGCGCTTGGCGGCTTGCTGGACTTCCACGAAGGCATGGGTCATGGGATTACTCCTGATAGGTGACCAGTCGGGCGATGGACGACAGCGCCAGGTCGAGCAGCATGCCCACCACGCCGATCATCAGGATCGAGAAGATCACGCTGGTCAGGTCGAGGTTGTTCCACTCGTTCCACACGTAGTAGCCGATGCCGGTACCGCCCACGAGCATCTCGGCGGCCACGATCACCAGCCAGGCGATGCCGATGGAGATGCGCATGCCGGTGAGGATGGTCGGGGCCGCGGCGGGCAGGATCACCTTGAAGGCGGTCTTCAGCGGCGATAGCTCGTGGGTGCGGGCCACGTTGACCCAGTCCTGCCTGACCCCCGCCACGCCGAAGGCGGTATTGAGCAGCATCGGCCAGATCGAGCAGATGAAGATCACGAAGATCGCCGAGGCCTCGGAGTCGCGGATGATGAACAGCGCCAGCGGCATCCAGGCCAGCGGCGAGATCGGGCGCAGCACCTGGATGTAGGGGTTGAGCGCCTTGTACATCAGCGGCGACATGCCGATCAGAAAGCCGATCGGGATGGCGATCACCGCGGCCAGCAGGTAGCCGGTCAGCACCCGGTAGAGCGAGTAGCCCAGCTGAATGCCGATGCCCTTGTCGTTGGGGCCGGCATCGTAGAAGGGGTTGGAGAGCTCCTCCCAGGCCCGCGTGAGGATCTCGGAGGGCGGCGGTACCTTGGCGGTCTCGTCGGCCCCGCCCATCAGCTTCTCGTATTCGCTGAGTTCGGCCCCGCCGCCGCCCAGCGCAGGCACATGGTTGAGCCCCTCCCAGAGCCCCAGCAGCACGGCCAGCATGACCACGGCGAGGATGCCGGCGCGCAGGTTGAGGCTGAACTTCCACTCGGTGGTCGTGCGGTCCATGTCAGCTCCTCCGGATCGCGAAGCTCTCGACATAGGCTTCGGGCTGGGTGTAGTCGAAGGTCTTGCCCATGATTTGGTAGTTGCGCGAGGTTTCCCCGGGCGTCTCGTAGCCCAGTTCGCGCATGACCTTCTCGGCATCGGTGGCCAGGTAGACGTCGCGCGCCACCTGCTGGTAGTCCACATCGCCCTCGATATAGCCCCAGCGCTTCATCTGGGTGAGGATCCACACCGCCATGGAGTGCCAGGGGAAGGGATCGAAGTCGATGCGGTCAGGGACGTTCTGCACGCCACCCAGGCCATCGGCGTAGCGTCCGGTGAGGACCTGCTCGATCACCGTGACCGGCTGGTTCAGGTAGTTGGTGGGGGCGATGGCCTCGGCAATCTCCGAGCGGTTCTCGGGGTTGGAGGAGTACTGGGTGGCATCGATGATCGCCCGCAGCAGCGCGCCGTAGGTGTTGGGGTTCTCGGTGGCGAAGCGCTGGCTGGTGGCGAAGGCGCAGCAGGGGTGGCCGTCCCAGATCTCCTTGGTGAGCAGGTGGATGAAGCCGATTCGCTCGAACACCGCGCGCTGGTTGAAGGGGTCCGGCGACAGGAAGCCGTCGATGTTGCCGGCGCGCAGGTTGGCGACCATCTCGGGGGGCGGGATCACCCGGATCTGGATGTCCTGGTCGGGGTCCAGGCCATGCTCGGCGACGTAGTAGCGCAGCAGGAAGTTGTGCATCGAGTACTCGAAGGGCACGCCGAAGGTGAAGTCCTTCCACTGCCGGGGGTCGCGCTTGTCCTGGTGGTCGTTGTGCAGCACGATCGCCTGGCCGTTGATGTTCTCCACCGCCGGCATGATGAAGGGCTCGGGATTGGAGCCGGCGCCCAGCGTCATCGCCAGCGGCATCGGCGTCAGCATGTGGGCGGCGTCGTATTCGCGGTTGAGTGACTTGTCGCGGGCCACCGCCCAGCCGGCGGTCTTGATCACCGAGACATCCAGGCCGTAGCGCTCGTAGAAGCCCATGGGGTGGGCCATGATGATCGGTGTGGCGCAGGTGATCGGCACGAAGCCGACATCGAGGCGGGTCTTCTCCAGCGGTCCCAGGTCCTCCTTCACGGCGGCCTTGATGGCGTCCATCGGCAGCAGCGTCGCCAGGGCCGCGGCCACGGTGCCGCCGCCCACCAGCTTCATGAACTGGCGGCGATGCATGTCGCTGTGGCCGAACATTCCCCGCACCAGCGCGCTCTCCACCATGCGGTCCAGCATCGCCTCCTGGCCCTGTGGCGTGGCTCGGGCCACGGGGGCCGTCACCTGCGGCGAATCGTCGTGATGGTGCGGGGAGGCGGGTGCCCGTGCGTCATCGGAGCACGCCTGGCAGTCGCAGTGCCGTCCATGGATCAGCGATTGGCGGTGGTCGAAGGGGTTACCCAGACTGTTGTGATCGTTGTTCATGGTCATGTCACGTCGCTCGTGCTGTGGAAGGAGGCGCATGCGCCAGGGTGGTGCATGCCTGGCGCGGCGGGTGTGTTCTCCCAGAACACTGCGAAGCACGTGCCATCACGAGGCGTGATGGAAAAAAACGATAAGAGTCAGAAGGTTGTTTGTTGCGCTGCGAGTCAAGCTCGTCCGGCCCGCCCGTGACGAGATCTCGTCAATCACGAGATCTCGTTGAAAGAATGACGATTTTTCGTCATTGGCCCGGCGCTTGTATGTGCAGGGACATCGCTTGCCGAGGAGCTCTGCATGCCTGCCACCGCCGTCGCCGCACTGCCGTTGTCCCAGCAGGTCTTTGCCCGCGCGCCCCAGGCGCTGGTGGTGGTCGACCCCGTGGCCGACCGGCTGATCTCGGCCAACGAGGCCGCCAGCCGCCTGCTGGGGGACGCGGCGCCCGCGCTGGTCGAGCGCCCCTTCAGTCATTTCCTGGGGGCGACCCTGCCGCTGTGGGTCTGCTTCACCGACGAGGCGCTGAGCCGCTCGTCGGCCTGGTCGGATGACCTGGTGCTCCTCGACCTCAAGCGTCAGCCTCGCCATGTGGAGGTGCAGGCCCAGGTCCTCGACGAGGGGCTGCTGCTGCTGACCCTGGTCGACCGCCAGAAGGCGGAGCAGCGACGCGCCCGGGCCGAGCTGCGCCGCCAGCATCGCCGCGGCCAGGTGGGGTGGGAGCGTGTCGAGCAGGTCTTCGAGCGTATCGAGCGCCAGAACCAGCTGATCCTTGGCGCGGCGGGCGAGGGCATCTACGGCCTGGATGCCGAGGGCCGTACCACCTTCGTCAATCCCGCGGCCGAGCGTATCCTCGGCTGGAGCAGCGAGGATATGGTCGGCCACGGTGCCCACCAGCTGTTTCACCACACCCAGGCCGACGGCAGCCACTTTCCGGTACAGCAGTGCCCGATTCATGCCTCGTTCAGCGATGGCCAGGTGCATCGCGTCGACGACGAGGTGTTCTGGCACAAGAACGGCGAGGCGATCCCGGTGGAGTACACCAGCACGCCGATCTTCGAGATGGGGCGCCTGGTGGGCGCGGTGGTGCTGTTTCGCGATATCCGCGAACGCAAGCGGGCCGAACAGCAGCTGCGTGATGCGCTGGCCGAGGTGGGGTCGCTCAAGCGGCGGCTCGAGCTCGAGAACCAGTACCTGCAGGAGGAGATCAAGGCGGAGCTGAACCACCGGGAGATCGTCGGCGAGAGTGCCGCCGTGTCCCACCTGATACAGCAGATCGCGCTGGTGGCGCCCACCGATGCCAATGTGCTGGTCAGCGGCGAATCGGGCACCGGCAAGGAGCTGATCGCCCGCGCCATCCATGCCGGCGGCACGCGCAGCGATCGTCCGCTGATTCGCGTCCACTGTGCGGCGATTCCCCGCGACCTGTTCGAGAGCGAGTTCTTCGGACATGTGAAGGGGGCCTTCACCGGCGCGGTGAGCGACCGCCCCGGGCGCTTCGAACTGGCCGATGGCGGCACGCTGTTTCTCGACGAGGTGGGCGAGATCCCGCTGGAACTGCAGAGCAAGCTTCTGCGGGTGCTGCAGGACCAGCAGTTCGAGCGGGTGGGCGAGAATCGCACCCGCGAGGTCGATGTGCGGGTGATCGCGGCCACCAACCGCGAGCTGCGCGAGATGGTCGAGGCGGGGGCATTTCGCGAGGACCTCTACTTCCGACTCAATGTCTTTCCCATCGTCTCGGTGCCGTTGCGCGAACGCGCCGAGGACGTGCCCCTGCTGGCGCGGCACTTCCTGGTGCGCGCCTGCCAGAAGTTCAACAAGCCGGGGGTGCGTCTTCCGCCCGCCCAGTTGGAGGTGCTCAAGCGCTATCCCTGGCCGGGCAACATTCGCGAGTTGGAGAACGTGATCGAGCGACAGGTCATCGTTGCCCAGGGGCAGCGGCTGGCCTTCGACGACCTGCTGGCACCAGACGCGGCGGTGCCGGTCGCGCCTGAGGGGGAGGAGGCCAGCGTGTCGGGACCCCTGGCGGAGGAGAACGAGGCAACGCTGCTTACCGAGCCTGAGCTCCTCCGCCGTCAGCGCGCGAGTGCGGTGGCGGCCCTGCGCGCCTGCGCGGGCAAGGTGTCGGGTCAGGGCGGGGCCGCCGAGCTGCTGGGCCTCAAGCCGACGACCCTGCGTTCGCGCCTCAAGGCGTGGCGGATCGACCCCCGCGACTACCGGGCATCCTGAGGCCCATGGCCTTTCAGGGCGAGCCGCTGGCCATCCTTGCCAGGGTCCAGTCGACCAGCTCGAAGGCAACCCGGTCGGCGGCGCGACCGAAGGCCGCGACCACGGCGTCGACGCCGTCGTCATCGCTTGCCACCACCGCCTCGAACCGGCGGCTGGCCAGCACCTCGCGGCTGGCCTCGTCGAGCAGTTGTACCTCGAGGCGCAGCACCACCTCGGGCGCGCCCTCGCGGTAGCGGCTGTGGAAGACCCCCAGGTGGCTCGCCAGGGTGGCGTCGCTGCGCGCCCGGCTGGCGTCGTCCACCACGGCGGCCAGGCGGCCGTCGCGGCGGAAGGCCGCGATCAGGTGGTCGCGCAACAGCCGCGGGGCATCGTCGCTCCAGCGTGCCCCCGCATAGGCCTGGAACTCCCCGGGGGAGGGCATGACCAGCAGGCGTCGGCCATCCAGGGGCGCCCCGGCGCTGGGGGTGTCGAGGCGCAGGGTGAGGTCGCGGGTGGCCTCATCAGACTCCGACAGCGACGGTTCGGGCAGCGTGAAGAGGCGCACCGGCTCCTGCTCGGGGAGCAGGCTGCAGCCCGCGATCAGCACTGCCATCAGCAGGGCCGGCAGTGCCATGGCGAGGCGTGGAATGGGGTGTCGAGACAGGGGACGTCGAGACATGGCGGGCAGGTTCATGGGGTGAACTCCTGGATCTCGTCGCGACCCAGCAGGGCATCGGCCGGGTTTTCCTCGAGGCGTCGCACCAACCGGTTCAGGGCACGCAGCGCGGCGTGCAGTTCGCGCATGGCCGGGTCGAGCTCGCCCACGCCCTGCAGGCCTCGTGCCAGGGAGCCCTCGTGACGTGCCGTCAGCCCGTCCAGCCGGGCGGTGGTGGACTCCAGCGACTGCATGGCGCGTTGGGCACTCTGCAGGGTCGCGCGCCCCTCCTCGTCGAGCAGCTCGTCGGCCGTCTCGCCCAGGCGGCTGAAGCCCTGCAGGGAGGCCTCGATCCGTTCGCCGGCCTCGCCGAAGCGCGCCATGGCCTCGCCGAGGGCATGGCGCTGGTCGACCAGTGCCCCCGAGACGACCTCCAGGTTGTCCAGGGTGCGCGTCAGGCTTTCGGCATTCTCCTCGGAGAGCAGCCGGTTGGCGTTGGTCAGCAACCGGTCCACCTGGGCGAAGAGCTCCTCGCTGTTGGAGAGCAGCGAGCTCAGCGGCGAGGGCTCGGCCTGGATCAGCGGGGGATCGTCGCGGTCGCCCTGCAGGCGGGGGCTCTGCGGGGTACCGCCGGAGAGCTGGATGTTCATGGTGCCGGTGATGTTGGCCAGCGCCAGGCTGGCGCGGGTGTCCTGCTTGATCGGGACATCGCTGTAGACGCGTATCAGTGCCCGGACCTGGCGCGGGTCCCGGGGGTCGAGGCGCAGCCTGACCACATCCCCGACCTCGATGCCGCTGTACTGGACCGCATTGCCCTCGGACAGGCCGCTGACGGCTCGGTTGAAGCCGATCTCGTACCAGGCATAGTCGCGGTCGACGCTGGACTTGCCGAGCCAGAGGGCGAACAGCAGGGCGCTGCCCAGGGTGATCACCGTGAACAGCCCGATCAGTACATGGTGGGCGCGGGGTTCCATCGTCAGGGCTCCTCCACCGGGTGGGCCGCCGCCTGGGCGGCGCGGCCTCGGGGGCCATGGAAATAGTCGTGGATCCACTCATCGTCGGTGGCCGCGACGACGTCGAGGCGATCGGCGACCAGCACTCGGCCTCGCGACAGCACGGCCACCCGGTCGCAGGCGGTATAGAGGGTGTCCAGGTCGTGGGTCACCAGGAAGACACTCAGGCCCAGGGCGTCGCGCAGGGTCAGGATCAGGCGGTCGAATGCCGCCGCGCCGATCGGGTCCAGGCCCGCCGTCGGCTCGTCCAGGAACAGCACCTCCGGGTCTAGCGCCAGGGCGCGCGCCAGGGCGGCCCGCTTGATCATGCCACCCGAGAGCTCGGCGGGATACTTGATCGCGGCCTCCCCGGGCAGGCCGGCGAGTGCCAGCTTGACCCGGGCCAGGCCCTCGGCGTCGGCGCGGGAGAGCCCGATGTGCTCGATCAACGGCAGGGCGACGTTCTCCTGCAGGGTCAGCGAGGTGAACAGCGCCCCGCGCTGGAAGAGCACCCCGAAGCGGCGCTCCACCCGTGAGCGGTCCCGGGCGGAGAGGCCCAGCAGGTCCTCGCCGAACACCTCGATGTGCCCCGCGCTGGGCCGCAGCAGGCCGACGATGCTACGCAGCAGGACCGACTTGCCGGTGCCCGAGCCACCGACCACGCCGAGAATCTCGCCCGGGTAGAGGTCGATATCCAGGTCCTCGTGGACGCTGTGTTCACCGAAGCGGTTGGTCAGTCCGCGGACCCGGATCAGCGGCGCGTCGTTCCTCGAGGCCCGTGCCGCGCTCACCAGCCCATCTCCATGAAGAACAGCGCCGCCACCGCATCCAGCAGGATCACCACGAAGATCGACTGCACCACGCTCGAGGTGGTGTGCTCGCCCACCGACTGGGCGCTGCCGCTGACCTTGAAGCCCTCCAGGCAGCCGATCACCGCGACCAGGAAGGCGAACAGCGGCGCCTTGGAAAGGCCCACCAGGAAGTGGTTGAGCGGGATGTCGCGCTGCAGGATGGCCAGGAACTGGACGAGCGAGATGTCGAGCGCCACGAGGCAGACCAGGGCCCCGCCGAGGATGCCGCTCAGCATGCCCACGAAGGTGAGGATCGGCAGGGTCAGCATCATCGCCAGTACCCGCGGCAGCACCAGCAGCTCGATGGGGTCGAGGCCGAGGGTGCGCACGGCATCGAGCTCCTCGTTGGCCTTCATGGCGCCGAGCTGGGCCGTGAAGGCGCTGGCGGTGTGACCGGCGAGCAGGATGGCGGCGAGCAGCACCCCGAACTCGCGAAGGAAGGCGTAGGCGACCAGGTTGACCGTGTAGATGGTGGCGCCGAAATCGCGCAGCACCGTGGCGCCGAGGAAGGCCACCACGGCGCCCACCAGGAAGGTCAGCAGGGCGACGATGGGCAGGGCATTGAGGCCCGTCTGGTGCAGCTGGGCCACCATCGAGGTGAGGCGCCAGCGGCTCGGCCGCCAGGCGGTGGCGGCGAGGGTGGCGAGCACCTGGCCGATGAAGCCGAGCAGCTGGCGCTGCTGCTGCCAGAGCCCCTCGACGATCTGGCCGGTCCGCGCCAGGGTGTCCCTCAGCGGTCGGGCGGGGCGCGCCGGGGGCGGCCGATTGTCCGCCATGGCCTCGCCCAGGGTGCGCAGCAGGGCGCGGCGCGTCGCCGGCAGGTCGGGGGCCCAGTCGTCGATCGCGGCGAGCGGCCCGGCGCCGACCAGCTCCATCAGCAGGACGGCACCGGCGGTATCCAGGGCGGCGAGCCGCTCGAGGTCGACCCCCTCGGGGGACGGCTCGCGGGCCTGCGCCAGGCGCTCGACCTGGTTCTTAAGGGTCGCGTAGTGCACCAGGGTCCAGTCGCCGGCAATGGCCAGGCGGCCGTCCTGCTGGTCGATGTGGCCCGGCTCGGTCATGGGCGAAGGCATCTCAGGCGAGTCATGGTGGCCGATGGTATCAGCCCGCGTGCCTTTACATTAGTTCAACCTGCGCCGGCCCCCTTCAGCCAGCGCAGGCCGCGCTGCCACCAGGCCAGGGCGCCGCCGGCGGCGCCAGGCAGGACGCGGCGGCGCGGCCGGTCGAGGAAGTCGGCGATGGGGCGGACCTGGCTCGTCCGGTCGAGCATCGGGGCGTGTCCGCAACCGGGTACCTCGAGGCTGACCAGGCCGGGCTGCGCCTTGGCCATGCGGGTCACGCTCTCGGCCTTGAGCAGGGGCGAGGACTCGCCGCGGACGACCATCAGCGGGCAGCGGATCGCCGCCCAGTCGGACCAGGTGTCACGGGGAGTGTCATGGACGAATTGCTCGCCGATGCGCGGATCGTAGTGGTAGGTCCAGCTGCCGTCCGGCAGCCGCCGCGCGCTGTTCAGGGCGAGGCGCCGCCAGGCGTCGTCGCCCTCGATACCGAAGCCGGTGTAGTGGCGCCTGAGCTCGGCCTCGAGCTCGCCGAAGCGACAGAAGCGGTGGGGCACGCCGAAGTACTTTGCCAGGCTCGCCAGGCCCTCGGGGTCGAGCTCCGGGCCCACGTCGTTGAGCACCAGCCGCTCGATGCGCGATGCCGTCTCGGGCTCGGCGGCCATCAACATGCCGATCAGCCCGCCCATGGAGGTGCCCACCCAGGGGACCTGTGCGAGGTCGAAGTGGTCGAGCACCGCCACTGCTACCTTCATGTAGTGGGCGTAGAGATAGTCGTGGGCGGGGTAGAGCGACCAGCTCGACAGGCCGCGCCCGGGGGTGTCCGGGGCCAGGACCCGCCAGCCGGGGCCCAGCACGCGGGCGAAGTCCTCGAAGTCCCCGCCGTGGCGGGCCAGGCCGTGCCAGGCGATGACGGTACGCGGTGCCGCGGGGTGCCAGATGCGCACGGCGACCTCCAACTCCCGCACCCTGACGAGTTCCAGAGCGTCCATGGGCGTTCTCCCTCAGTGGGCTATGCTGCATGGCAGCATAGCGGAATTTTCCGGGACTTTCGGCAAGGATGCACATTTCCCGACGGCTCGGCAGTGGATTCACCACCGAAACATGCGACAATGTATGTAAAACTGTCCGTACAAATCGAGGATGACCCGATGACCCGTCACCGCACCCTTCGTCGTGCCCTGCTGCCGGCACTGATCGCGTCGGCCTTCGCCGCGCCCCTGCAGGCGGCCGACCTGTTGACCATCACCCGGGACGCCCTGGAGAACAATGCCGAGCTGGCCTCGGCCCGGTCACAGACCGGCAGCGTCGAGGCGGGGCGGGCCGTGGAACGGGCTGACTTACTTCCGCAGGTCAATACCTCGGCGGACGTATCTCATAACCGTCAGTATGAATCTCAGACACAGACAGGCGGTTTTCCGGCAGGAGGCACGGGAGGCGGTGACGACAACTACAACAGTGCCGGCCTGACGCTGGAGGCCACCCAGGCGCTCTTCGATGCCCGCAACGCCCGCGAGGTCGAGCAGGCCGAGCGCCAGATCGACCAGCAGACCTACCAGCTGGCCGCCACCGAGCAGCAGGTGCTGATCGACGTCTCCTCGGCCTACTTCGAGATCCTGCGGGCCTACGAGGTGCTGGAGGCGCGGCGCGCCCAGGAGCGGGCCATCGGCCGCCAGCTGGAGCAGGCCCGCGAGCAGTTCGAGGTGGGGCTGATCGCCATCACCGAGGTGGAGGAGGCCAAGGCGGCCTTCGACCAGGCGCGGGCGGTCCGCATCGCTGCCGAGAGCGACCTGCAGGTGCGCTTCGAGGTCCTGGAGCGACTGACCGGCCAGCGCTATTCCAGCATCGACGCGCTGGGGGAGGAAATGCCCATCCAGTCGCCCACCCCGGACGACCGCGGCCAATGGGTCGAGCTGGCCATGGAGAACAACCCCCTGGTCCTGGCCAGCGAGGCCGGCGTCGAGGTCTCGCGCAGTAGCGTCGAGATCGCCCGCGCCCAGCGCCTGCCGACGGTCGACGCCTTCGCCAACTACAATTATGCCGACGACGACCGGGACGGCGTGGAGGGACACAACTCCGCCAGCCAGGTCGGCCTGCGCGCCAGCCTGCCGCTCTTTACCGGCGGCCGTACCCAGGCGAGCATCCGCCAGAACACCTATCGGCTGGAGGCCAGCCAGTACGACTTCGAGGCCCAGCGCCGCGATACCGTCCAGCAGGTCCGGTCACGCTTCACCCAGGTCAGCAACGACGTCTCCACGGTGGAGGCCCGGGCCCAGGCGATCGTCTCCAACCAGAGCGCCCTGGACGCCACCCGCGCCGGGTACGAGGTGGGCACCCGCAACATCGTCGATGTGCTCAACGCCGAACAGAATTTCTTCAATGCCGTCGCCGACCATGCCAGCGCCCGCTACGACTACGTGATCAACCTGCTCAGCCTGCGCCAGCAGTCGGGGACCCTGGACGTGCCGGCCGTGGAGGAGGTCAACGCCTGGCTGGACGGCGGCAGCGTCTCCTTCACCCTGCCGGAAGAGCGCGATCCGACCGATGGGGCCATGGAGATCGGTGAGCCGCCCCGTCCCCGGGAATGATGCTTAGCGTCCTAATATTTACATCCATACACGCATGGATGTAAGATTCGTTCATCTCTGACGACGCCAACGGGAACGACCGACACCATGAAAAAGCTCTTCCGACACGGCCGGACGACCCTGCTCGTCCTGGCCGCGGGCCTGTTGCTGGCCGCCTGTGGCCAGGACGAGGCCCCCCCGCAGGCCGGCGGCGACCAGGAGCGGCCGCCACATCCGGTGGAAGTGACGGAGATCGCCCGTCAGGACATCCCCCTGGACAAGTCTTACCCCTCGCTGCTGCGCAGCGATAACGAGGTCACCCTGGTGGCCCGTGTCACCGGTTTCCTCGAACAGCGCCACTTCGAGCCCGGTCAGTTGGTGGAGCAGGGGCAGAAGCTCTACAGCATCGAGCCGGACCTCTACCAGGCGGCGGTCAACCAGCGCGAGGCCGACCTGCAGAGTGCCCGCGCCGAGCTCGCCCGGGCCCAGCGCGATGCCGACCGCTTCGAGCGGCTGCTGAGCCAGAACTCGGTGAGCCGCCAGCAGTATGACCAGGCGCGGGCCGAGCTGGGCGTCGCCCAGGCCGGCGTCGCCCAGGCGGAGGCGGCACTCGCCAGTGCGCGGATCGACCTGGGGTATGCCGAGGTCACCGCGCCCGTGTCGGGGATGATCAGCCTCAGCCGGGTCAACGTCGGTAACCTGGTGAGCAGCGGCACCGAACTCGCCACCATCACGCCGCTCGATCCCCTGGAGGTCCGCCTGCAGCTGCCCCAGCGCGATGCCTTCGAGCTGCGCCGCCAGATGGGCGATCAGTCCGTTGAGGCGATCACCGCGATGCTGCGCATTCCCGGGGCAGACGGTGCCGAGGGCTCGACCCTCGAAGGCCACCTCGACTTCCTGGGCTCCCGGGTGGAGGAGGCCACCAGCACCGTCCAGGCCAGCGCCACCTTCGCCAATCCGGAAGGTCGCGTGCTGCCCGGCCAGTTCGTGCGGGTCAGCCTGGAGGGGCTGAAGCGCTATGACGTGCTGGCGGTGCCCGAGATCGCCATCGGCCAGGGGCTGATGGGGCCCCAGGTGTTCGTGCTCGACGAGGACGATGTGGCCCGGGCCCGCACCGTGGAGCTGGGCGAGGTGGCCGGTCCCTGGCAGATCATCCGCGGCGGCCTGGAGGTCGGCGAGCGGGTGGTGGTCGGCGACCCCTCCGGCATCGAACCGGGCACGGCCATCGACCCCCAGCCCTTCGATGGCGAGGCCGGCGAGATCGTCGAGGAGGTCGAGCAGGCCGAGGCCGAGGCCGAGCAGGAAGCCGCCGAGGAGATGCAGCAAGGTGCCGGCTCACCGCCTGCCGGTGAGCAGGAAGGCGAGGCGGACGAGGACGACGCCTCATGAGCTTCTCCAACTTCTTCATCAAGCGGCCGATCTTCGCCACGGTGCTGGCGATCATCCTGACGCTGATCGGGGTGATGAGCATGCGGGTGCTGCCGGTCGAGCAGTACCCCAGCGTGGTGCCGCCCACCGTCTCGGTGCAGGCCCAGTTCCCGGGCGCCGATGCCGAGACGGTGGCCCAGACGGTGGCTGCCCCGCTGGCCGAGGCGATCAATGGGGTCGAGGACATGCTCTACATGACCTCGACGAGTGCCGACAACGGCACCATGAGCCTCAACGTCGCCTTCAATATCGGCACCGAGGGCGACATCAACACCATCAACGTCAACAACCGCGTGCAGGGGGCGCTGTCGCAGCTGCCCGAGGCGGTCCAGGCCCAGGGCGTGCAGGTGGAGCTGCGTTCCAGCTCGATCCTGATGCTGGTGGCGCTGATCTCGCCGGAGGGCGACTACGATCGCACCTTCATGCAGAACTATGCCACCCTCAACATCCTCGACGAGCTGCGCCAGGTGCCCGGTGTCGGCAATGCCGAGGTGCTGGGTGGTGGCGAGTTCGCCATGCGCATCTGGATGGACCCGGACAAGCTGGCCCAGTACGACCTGACCCCCACCGAGGTGGCCGCCGCCATCCGTGCGCAGAACACCGAGGTGCCGGCGGGCAGCCTGGCGGCCACGCCCCAGAGCGAGCCGCGGGCCTTCAGCTACACCATCACCGCGGGCGGACGGCTCAGCGACGTCGATGACTTCCGCGAGATCTTCCTGCGCACCAATCCGGATGGCTCGTCGCTGCGCCTGCAGGACGTGGCGCGCATCGAGCTCGGTGCCTCCTTCTACGGCGTGGATGCCCGCCTGAACGGCGCCGCCATGTCGCCGATCATCATCAACCAGCAGCCCGGGGCCAACGCCCTGGAGACGGCCGAGGCGGTCAAGGCGACCATGGCCGAGCTGGAGGGGCGTTTCCCGCCCGGGCTCGAACAGGTAGTGCCCTATGACACCACCCTGTTCATCGATGCCTCCGTCGGCACCGTGACCAAGGTGTTCATCGAGGCCTTCCTGATCGTCGGCGTGATCCTGTTCATCTTCCTGCAGAACTGGCGCTTCACGGTGATCGCCATGTCGGTGGTGCCGGTCTCGGTGCTGGCGACCTTCGCCGGCTTCTTCGCCTTCGGCTTCTCCATCAACCTGCTGACGCTGTTCGCCCTGGTGCTCTCCATCGGCATCGTGGTCGACGACGCCATCCTGGTGGTGGAAAACGTCGAACGGGTGCTCAGCGAGGACGAGGAGATCACCGTCATCCAGGCGACTATCCGCGCCATGAAGGAGGTGGGCGGCCCGGTCATCGCCACCTCGCTGATCATGGCCGCGGTGTTCGTGCCGGTGGCCTTCCTGGGTGGCTTCACCGGCCAGATCTACCAGCAGTTCGCGCTGACCGTGGCGATCTCGGTGGCCTTCTCGGCGCTGATGGCGCTGACCTTCACTCCGGCGCTGTCGGCGATCTTCATCAAGCACAAGCCGGTAAACGGCAACGAAACGACGTTTCGGCGAGCCATCAATACGCCCCTGCGCCTCTTCGATCGCCTCTTCGCCGCCATCACCGCCGTCTACATGTGGGTGGTCAAGGTGCTGGTGCGCTTCTGGGGCCTGGCGCTGCTGCTCACCGCGCTGGTGATCGGCGGTTCCTGGTGGCTCTACCAGAACACCCCCTCGACCCTGGTACCGGAGACCGACCAGGGGATCGTGCTGGCCAGCGTGCAGCTGCCGGACTCCGCCTCCCTGGCGCGCACCCAGGACTACATGGGCGAGCTGAGCTCGCGCATCGAGGAGATTTCCGGGGTCAGCTACGTGGCGGCGGTCGCCGGCTACGACATCCTCTCCAGTGCCGTGAACACCGCGCGGGGCGTGATGTTCATCAACATGGAACCCTGGGCGGAGCGCGAGCTCACCGCCGAGGGGCTGGTGGGGCAGGTGATGCAGCTGGGGGCCCAGGTGCCGGGCGGCTCGGCCATGGCCTTCAACATGCCGCCGATCATGGGGCTCTCCACCACCGGCGGCTTCACCGGCTACCTGCAGTCCTTCGAGGGCGCGAACCCCCAGGAGCTCTTCCAGGCCTCGGTACAGGTGATGCAGGCGGCGGGGGAACACCCGGCACTGCAGCGGGTGTTCACCACCTTCAACGTCAACGTGCCGGGCTACCGGGCCGAGATCGACCAGCAGAAGGCGCTCAGCTACGGCGTGGCGCTGGAGGACCTCAACGCCACCCTGTCGAACACCTTCGGCAACGGCTTCGTCAACTACTTCAGCTACCAGAACCGCAACTTCCAGGTCTACCTGCAGAACGAGGACGAGTTCCGCAGGACCCCGGACGACATCAACAACGTCTACGTGCGCGGCGGCAACGGCGAGCGGATCCCGCTCTCGGAGTTCGTGACCCTCGAGCGCCAGGCCAAGCCGGCGGTGGTGTCGCGCTTCGGGGTCTACCTGGGCGCCCAGTTCCAGGGCGGCCCGGCACCGGGCTACAGCTCCGGCGAGGCGGTCGCCGCTATGGAGGAGATCGTCCAGGAGACCCTGGGCGACGACTGGGGCATGGGCTGGACCGGCACCGCCTACCAGGAGACCCAGATGGGCAGCACCGCCACCCTGGCCATCGTCTTCGGCCTGCTGATGGTGTTCCTGATCCTGGCGGCCCAGTACGAGAGCTGGTCGCTGCCGCTGGCGGTGCTCACCGCGACCCCGTTCGCCTTCCTCGGCGGCATCGGCGGCATCGTGCTGCGCGGGCTCGACACCAGCGTCTACGTGGAGATCGGCATGCTGGTGGTGGTGGGGCTGGCGGCCAAGAACGCCATCCTGATCGTCGAGTTCGCCGAGCTGCAGCGCAAGGAGCAGGGCCAGTCGATCCGTGAGGCGGCCATCACCGCGGCCCGGCTGCGTTTCCGGCCCATCGTGATGACCTCGCTGGCGTTCATCTTCGGTACCCTGCCTCTGGCGCTGGCCACCGGGGCGAGCGATACCAGCAGCCACCACATCGGCACCACGGTGGCGGTGGGCATGGCCACGGTGGCGGTGCTGGGCAGCTTCTTCGTGCCGAGCTTCTACGCCATGATCGCGGCGGTCTCCGACTGGCTGCGGCGCAGGGTACTCGGTGGTGGCCCCGAGCATCGCCGGGCGGCCGGCGCCGACCAGCCCTGAGGCCCGGGTGCCAGCGCCAGGCGCTGGCACCCGATCACCCCTACGCAGCAAAAGGGGCGTTCCGACCGGGGGCGCCCCTTTTCCTGTCAAGGGCCGGCCGGGGATGCTTGCGGGCCCGTCCATGACCCACATCAGGGATAGGCTGCCCTCTCCGTTGCCCGGATGGTCTACGCTGAGGCAAGAGACTCATTCGTTGGCTAAGTATTGCCGGGAGGTGCCCCATGGAAACCGTACGCCAGATTGCCCTGAGCTTCCCGGTGGTGGTGTTCAGCGTGCTGCTTGCCCTCGTCGCCCTCTACTGGCTGCTGGTGGCGCTGCGCCTGGCGCCGGTGGAGTGCTTCGAGCACGACAGCCTCAAGGGCGACCACCTGGCCAGTACCCTGGTGGCGCTGGGCTTCGCCGGGGTGCCGGCCTCCTTCGCGCTGACGGTGCTGCTGTTGCTGTCGGGGGCCATCACCCTGGGGGTGGAACTCGCCGTGCTGCGCTGGCTGCCGCTGGGGCTGTTCCGCATCCCGGTCGGGGTGGCGGTGCTGTGGGGGGCCTTCGCGCTCGCCTCGCCGCTGGCGGGGGGGCTATGCCATGCCCTGCATCGTTGGTTCCATCGCCATGCCCCGCAGCAGCGGCGCTGCCTGCTCGGCGAGAAGGTCGAGGTGAAGGCAGAAGCCGATGCCGATGGCTGGGCCACGGCGGCGCTGGTCGACGATCCGGAATGGCAGGTGCGCCTGCACGGCAAGCCCGGCAACCTGCCGCATCTCGGTGAACGCCGCGTGCTGGTCAAGTACGTGGCCGGGGAGGACGCCTATCGGAGCGTGCCGGAGGCCGAGTACCGCGAGGCGCGAGCCCATCTCAGTCGGTTGCGCCTGCGCCAGGGACGCGGCGGCCAGGGGGGGAGCGGCGCCGCGGCCTCATCCTGAAGCCGGGGCGCGCATCAGTTCCAGCTGGGCGTCCAGCAGCACCGTGCCGCGTTCGAGGATCGAGAAGCGTTCGTGGTTGCGCAGCCAGTCGTGGAAGAGCCCGCCGAGCATCGCCTGCAGCAGCTCGCCGGCCACCCCGGGGTCGAGCCCCGGGCGTAGGTGGCCCAGGCGTGCCGCACAGCCGCAATAGTCGATCAGCGCCCCGCACGCCTCCTCGGCCATCTCGTTCTGCATGGCCAGCGGGTCGATGTCACCGAAGACCTCGCAGTGATGGATGAGAATGGCATGCACGCGCCGGTAGCGTGGCTGCTCGAGGCGCTCGAAGCCCTTCAGGCAGGCCAGGCGGATCGCCTCGAGGGGACGCTCGGCGAGGCTCGGGTCGCCGATCTCTTCCACCAGTTCCTGGAAGGGCATGCGCACGCGCTGCAGCATGGCCTGGAAGAGGTCGGCCTTGTTGCGGAAGTGCCAGTAGATGGCGCCGCGCGTCATGTCGGCGTGACGGGCGATCTGTTCCAGGGAGGTGCGGGCCACGCCCTTCTCGAGAAAGACCTCCTCGGCGGCGTCCAGCAGGGCCTCCCGGGTAGCGGCGGCCTCGGCCTTGGTGCGTCTGGCCATGGAAGCGGGCTCTCCAGCGTTCTGGTGATGGTCGTATTCTACCCGAGTCGCCTCGCCATTTACATACACCATTGTATGGATAATGACCCGCCGGTCACGCCACCCGGGCTCGTCTTCGATGCGTCAGTGGCGTATAAGGAAGCCACGAAAAACACCGTTCTGTGACGCAAGGAGCGCCCATGGCTCGTGCCCCCTTCGAACTCGCCGGTACCCGCGTGGTGGCAGGCTCGAGGACCCAGATCGACGTGCCGGTGGCGCGCCTCTACACCCATGCCCCGCTCTACATTCCCGTCGAGGTGGTGCACGGCCGTCAGTCCGGGCCGGTGCTGCTGGTCTGCGGCGGGATCCACGGCGACGAGATCAATGGCGTGGAGATCGTGCGCCGCCTGCTGCGCTCGAAGCAGCTCCAGAGCCTGCGCGGCACCCTGATTGCCGTGCCGATCGTCAACGTCTTCGGCTTCGTGCAGCACAGCCGCTACCTGCCGGACCGCCGCGACCTCAACCGCTGCTTCCCGGGCAGCGAGTCGGGCTCGCTGGGTGGGCGAGTGGCGGCGCTGTTCCGCGAGCAGATCGTCGACCACGCCACCCACATCATCGATCTGCATACCGGCGCCATCCACCGCACCAACCTGCCGCAGATCCGCGCCCAGCTGACGTCCGGGGGCGAGACCGAGCGCATGGCCAATGCCTTCGGGGCGCCGGTGATCCTCAACGCCGAGCTGCGCGAGGGCAGCCTGCGCCACTACGCCCAGAACCGCGGCATCCCGGTGCTCACCTACGAGGCCGGCGAGGCGCTGCGCTTCGACCAGTGGGCGATCACCCCGGGGGTGCGGGGCGTGCTGCGGGTGATGCGTCGGCTGGGGATGTTGACCGGCGAGCATCGCCGTCGCCCGGTGCCGGCCGCGGAGGTGGCCAACGGCTCGAGCTGGGCGCGGGCGCCCATCGATGGCATCCTGCGCCCCCAGGTGCGGCTCGGGGCCCGGGTGGCGAAGGGCGAACTGCTGGGGCGGGTGGCGGATCCCTTCGGCAACGCCGAGGGCGAGGTGCGCTCGGTGGCCGACGGCATCGTGATCGGCATGAGCCGACTGCCGCTGGCCAACGAGGGCGAGGCGCTGTTCCATATCGCCCGCTTCGACGCCATCGAGGAGGCCGAGAGCGCCATCGAGGACTTCCACTCCAGCCTGGAGCCGCCGCCCGACGCGCTCTACTGAGCCGCGCCCCAGACGCGGACGGCGCCGATGTCTCGACGCCGTCCGCGCTTCGGGAGGCGCCGGCCTCAGGCCACGGCGGCGGCCTCGCGCTCGGGGACCAGGCCCAGGGCGTCGTCGAGGACCTGCAGGCCCGCGCCCTCGCGGTGGGCGTGCTCGGAGAGGTGCCGGCGGAACTTGCGCCCGCCCGGCTGGCCCTGGAAGAGCCCCAGCAGGTGGCGGGTGACGTGGTTGAGCTTTGCGCCCTCCGCCAGGCGGCGGGCGATATAGGGGCGCAGCGCGCGCGCGGCCGCATGGCGGCTCTCTGCCGGGCCCGACACGCCGTATAGCGCCTCGTCGACGCCGGCCAGCAGCCAGGGGTTCTGGTAGGCCTCGCGGCCGACCATCACGCTGTCCAGGCGCTCGAGCTGTTCCCGGCAGGCGTCGAGACTCTTCAGGCCGCCGTTGATGCCGATATGCAGCTCGGGATGGCTCGCCTTGAGCCGATGGACGCGACCGTAGTTGAGCGGCGGGATATCGCGGTTCTCCTTGGGGGAGAGCCCCTCGAGCCACGCCTTGCGCGCATGCACGATGAAGGTGTCGCAGCCGGCCTCGGCCACGGTGGCGATGAAGCGCTCGAGGTCGGCATCCTCGTCCTGGTCGTCGATGCCGATGCGACACTTGACCGTGACCGGGATCGAGACCGCCTCGCGCATGGCGCGCACGGCGCCGGCCACCTTCTCGGGGTGGCCCATCAGGCAGGCGCCGATCAGGTTGTTCTGCACCCGGTCGCTCGGGCAGCCGACGTTGAGGTTGACCTCGTCATAGCCCCATGCCTCGGCGATGGCCGCGCACTCGGCGAGTTCACCGGCGTCGCTGCCGCCCAGCTGCAGGGCGAGTGGATGTTCGACGTCGTCATGGCCCAGGAATCGGCTGCGCGGGCTGCCGTGCAGGATGGCGCCGGTGGTCACCATCTCGGTATAGAGCAGGGCGCGGCGGGTCAGGGTCCGGGCGAACGCGCGGTAGTCGCGGGTCGTCCAGTCCATCATGGGCGCGACGGAGAAGGTACGGTCGAGCTGGAGCATCGGCATCACGGGGGTGTCGGTCGGGAGGGCGGATATTCTACCAGTACTGGTCAATTTCTGGCCAATGCTGGCAGGGTGATATCCCCGCAGCCTTGCGGTCATTGGCGGGTGCACGAAAACCCGACACGCAGAAACACCAAGGCCCGCATCAGCGGGCCTTGGTGCTCGGCGTCTTGCGACGCGATAGGTCTGTCTGATCGGCGATCAGATGACTTCGATGTTCGAAGCCTGCAGGCCTTTCTTGCCCTGAACCACATCGAAGGAGACCTGCTGACCGTCCTGGAGGGACTTGAAGCCGTCTGCCTTGATTTCGGAGAAGTGGGCAAAGAGGTCATCGCCACCGTCGGTCGGGGTGATGAAGCCGAAGCCTTTTGCGTCGTTGAACCACTTGACTGTGCCAGTAGACATAGTTGTCTCCTTTCGCGCTATGCGCTCTTTACGAATTACCGGGTAATGCCCCGAGTGCTAGTGGGTCAAACAAGGGGATATAACCAGACAACCGAAAGGATTCGACTACTACTGACAATATGCATCTTGCTAACCAACTGACGCTACGGTGTCACGTATGGCGGCCGCCGTCAATGCCTTGTGTGCTGTCGCCTCCATCCCGACCTGCAAGGGCAGTAGGCCGAGGCCGCATCTGGCGTTCCTCGTCCATACTGACCGACACCCATGATCATCAGGAGCAGCAGAACATGAGCGGCGATCTCACCGAGCATCAGATGGAGCTGCTGGCCCGCGTGCTGCAGCACGGCGGGGCACTGGCATCACCCTTCGGCCATCCGGGCGAGGACAGCCTGCTGGAGGACATCGACACCCTGGAGGCCAGGGGGCTGATCACCGTCGACCGGACCCGGGGCAGCGACGAGCCCGAGCGCATCTCCCTGACCCAGGAGGGCTATGACGCCCTGGGCATGGCCTGAGCGCTGGTCCAGCGGAACGGGAATGCCCTTGCGCGCTCCGAGGGCTCGCCCACGGGACGGGACGGGGAAAGCGGCGTCGTGACCCTCGTCACCGTGGGGCAGGGCGCGATGTGCTATCTAGAAGGAAGCGGGGCGGTGCCCCTTCGGCATTGCCGACAATGACAGGAGGCGACGTCATGGCGGATCGGAAGCAGGAACTGGAAGCGCTGCGCGACGAGCTGATCGACCGGTTCGACCGCTACAAGGCCCACAAGGAGCAGCGGGGCGGTCCGCTGGATAAGGACATGGAGGACCAGTCCATCGAACTGCAGAACGATGACGTGATCGAGGCCCTGCAGCAGGAGGCCGAGGATGAGCTTCGCCAGGTGATGCATGCGCTCGCGCGTATCGACGAAGGCGAGGGCGATCGCTGCGAGGAGTGCGGCGAGTCCATCGATGCCCGCCGGCTGGCGGCGGTGCCCTATACCACGGTATGCCGCGACTGTGCCGAGCTGCGCTGAGCGGACGCGCCGTGGACGGGAATGATGGTAGTCTGGCCTCTCATCGACCGGGCGGGAGGCGTGCATGACGGCGTGGTATCGAGCAATGGGGGCAGGTCTGCTGCTGGTGTGGCTGGCCGGTTGCAGCGGTGGCGAGGAGGAGGAGGCGGCGTCCGAGCCCGCTCAGACGGACACTGCCGAAGAGACCCGCGAGCCACCGCCGGAGGCGAAGCCCGAAGTGCCCGCGGTGCCGCCCTTCGACCAGCCGGCGATGATCGACCTCACCTCCCGCCTGGGCAGCGACCGGCGCCTGACGGTGGAAGGCGAGACTAACCTGCCCGAGGCGACCCGCCTGCAGGTCATCGTGGAGCGGGAACTCAGCGGGGTGCGCTGGCGTGAACGGGTGTCGGTGGAGGAGGGCGGCTTCGTGGCTGGCCCCTTCGGCCCCGGGAGCGGGCTACCGGACGGCGGTTATCGCGTCACGGTCGACGTGCAGGAAGGAAGCGTGCAGCCGCGGTCGGTGCGTGACCGCCTCGGCGAGGAGAACGAGCATCTGAGTGGTCCCCTGGTACAGGAGTCACGTCATGGCCTGGGGCAGGTGGCCAGCTACAGCCAGCGCTTCCTGGTGGGCAGCGAGACCCGCCGCACCCTCGACCACGTCGAGGTGCTGGAAGTGGAGTGAACCCTCACAGCGGCTGGACGCGCCAATGGGCCACCATCTTGCCGACCAGCCGGCAGGCCGGGGTCCAGGGCATGGCCTCGTCGCTGTTCTCGCGGTGGAACATCAGCTCCCCGGTGGGGCCCTGTTCGACCCGGCGGATGGCCAGGCTGCCGTCGTCGTCGATCAGGTAGAGCCCGGGCTGGCGGAAGATGTCGCTGGGGGCAATTGCGACCAGGTCCCCCTGGGTGAGGAAGTCGAAGTGCTCCCCCGGGGCGGGGGTGACCAGGTGGCAGTCGCCGTCCCAGCGCTGGCCGGGCACCATCTCGATCGGCAGGTCGATGCCCTTCTGCCGACCATCCTGCCAGGGTAGCGGCGGGCGGCTGCGCAGATAGAGCGGCGAGGCCTGGGCGCCCGTTTCCTCGAGCAGCCGCGACAGCGGGCAGTTGAGGGCCTGGGCCAGGGCCACCAGCCGCTCGTGGCCGATCTGCCGGATGGCACCGGATTCCCAGTAGGAGATGGTCACATCGGACACACCGACCCTGCGCGCCAGGGCCGCCTTGTTGAGCCTGGCCTCCAGCCGAAGTTCTTTGATCCGCGGGCCGAGTGTGTCCATTTCAGCATCCTGTGGGGAATTGAGTTGGCTGATCTTCTGTGATCGATTTATGCCGTGCAAGGGCACGCATCAACGTTAATTCTGCCCTAATCCGGGCCGGGTCGGCATGCGCCTTCGGGGCTCACCACGCCACGGGTTCGCCGGCCCAGTCGAGGAAGACCCCGTTCTGCTCGGGGCCGCAATCGTCCAGTACCGCCAGCAACCGCTGGGCCACGAACCGCGTCGTGAACAGCTTGTCCGCCGGGACCCGCGCCTGGAAGGGTTTCGACAGGGCGGTATCGGTGGTGCCGGGATGCAGGCAGGCGACGCTGACCTGGGGGTTGAGTCGGCGCAGCTCCACGGCGGCGGTCTTCATCAGCATGTTGTGGGCAGCCTTGCTGGCCCGGTAGGCGTACCAGCCACCCATCCGGTTGTCGCCGATGGAGCCGACCCGTGCCGAGAGGCTCGCGACCACAGCCGGATGGCGCCCCTTGAGGCCGGGCTGCAGGGCCTTGAGCAGCAGGGCCGGGGTGATCGCATTGACATGGTAGAGTCGGCTCATGGCCTCGGCGTCCAGGTCGTCGAGCTTCTTCTCGGGCCCGATGCCGAGCCGCTCGTCGTGCAGCATGCCGATGGCATTGAACACCAGGTGCAGCGGGGTGGTGTCCAGGGCCTGCTCCAGGGCCGCGACGCCGTCCGGCTCGCCGACGTCCAGGGCGAGGGACTCGAAGCGGGGGTCGGGGTGCGTGTGGCCGGCGCGGCTGATGCCGACCACCCGACCGGGACGGTCGCTTTCCAGCAGGGCATCGACCACGGCGCGGCCGATGCCGCCGGAGGCGCCGGTGACCAGGGCCGTGAAGCCGTCGGGGAGTCGCGAGAGCATGAGGTTCCTTGGTGGGGAATTCGGGCTCAAGCATGGACCACGAGGCGGGGGAATGATTCCCGGCCACGGCTGCCCGGCGCCGGCCAGGTGCGTATAATGCGGGGCATTCGCCCTCCCGGCAGGGCAAGCCCCACACCATCGACAGGACCAAGGACGACATGACCGTACGCACTCGTATCGCGCCGTCACCCACCGGCGACCCCCATGTGGGCACCGCCTATATCGCCCTGTTCAACCTCTGTTTCGCCCGCCAGCACGGCGGCCAGTTCATCCTGCGCATCGAGGACACCGACCGGGTGCGCTCGACCCCCGAGTCCGAGCAGATGATCCTCGATTCGCTGCGCTGGCTGGGGCTGGAGTGGGACGAGGGCCCCGACGTGGGTGGCCCCCATGGCCCGTACCGCCAGAGCGAGCGCGGCGACATCTACGGGGAATACGCACGCCAGCTGGTCGAAGCCGGCCATGCCTTCAAGTGCTACCGCACCAGCGAGGAGCTCGACGAGCTGCGCGAGGCGCGCAAGGCCGCCGGCATGCACCTGGCCCTCAAGCCTTCCGACCTCGCCCTGCCCGCCGAGGAGCAGGCGCGTCGCGAGAAGGAGGGCTGGCCCCATGTGGTGCGCATGAAGGTACCCGCCACCGGCAGCTGCGTGATCGATGACATGCTGCGTGGCGTGATCGAGGTCGACTGGGCCCAGGTGGATGCCCAGATCCTGCTCAAGTCCGACGGCATGCCCACCTACCACCTGGCCAACGTGGTGGACGACCACCTGATGGGCATCACCCACGTGCTGCGCGGCGAGGAGTGGATCAACTCGGCGCCCAAGCACCAGCTGCTCTACGAGTACCTCGGCTGGGAGATGCCGCAGCTCTGCCACATGCCGCTGTTGCGCAATCCCGACAAGTCCAAGCTCTCCAAGCGCAAGAACCCGACCTCCATCAACTACTACCGGCGCATGGGCTTTTTGCCCCAGGCGGTGATCAACTACCTGGGCCGCATGGGCTGGTCGATGCCCGACGAGCGCGAGAAGTTCAGCCTCGACGAGATGATGAGCCACTTCGATGTCCAGCGCGTGTCGCTGGGCGGGCCGGTGTTCGACCTGGAGAAGCTGACCTGGCTCAACGGCGTCTACATTCGCGAGGAGCTCGACGACAAGGCTTTCCTCAAGGCGCTGATGGAGTGGGCCTTCAACGAGGAGTACGTCAGCCAGATCCTGCCCCAGGTGCGCCCGC
Source organism: Halomonas rhizosphaerae (assembly GCF_030012485.1). Taxonomy (NCBI): domain Bacteria; kingdom Pseudomonadati; phylum Pseudomonadota; class Gammaproteobacteria; order Oceanospirillales; family Halomonadaceae; genus Halomonas; species Halomonas rhizosphaerae. Next base: position 202,193 of record NZ_JASCQQ010000039.1, on the reverse strand, counting down.
GGGTGGAGACGCTCTCCCAGGTGGTGCCCCTGGCCGGCCACTTCTTCTCGGGCCTGCCGGCCATCGAGGAGAAGAGCTTCGACGAGGTCAAGCTCTCCCGCGAGGAACTGCTCAAGCTGCTGCAGTTCCTGGTGTGGCGCTTCGAAGGTGTACCGGCCTGGCACAAGGCGGTGCTGCTGGAGGAGGTCAAGACGCTCGCCGCCCACTTCGAGCTGAAGATGAAGGCCTTCCTGGCCCCGGTGTTCATCGCCATCACCGGCTCCAGCTCGAGCACCTCGGTGATGGACGCCATGGCGATCCTGGGCTCCGACGTGACCCGGGCGCGCCTGCGCCACGCCATCGAGGTGCTGGGCGGCGTCTCCAAGAAGCAGGCCAAGCGCTTCGAGAAGGAATTCCGTGAGCTCGCGTGATTTCCTGTTGACGAAGGTGGGGCTTATCAGTAACATACGCCCCGTCTTCGAGAGATACGGGGCCTTAGCTCAGCTGGGAGAGCGCGACACTGGCAGTGTCGAGGTCAGCGGTTCGATCCCGCTAGGCTCCACCACTTCTCGCATCGAGGATGCTGCGTCCCATTCGTCTAGTGGTCCAGGACACCGCCCTTTCACGGCGGTAACAGGGGTTCGAACCCCCTATGGGACGCCACCTTCTACCGCTCTACCTTCCTAATGCTTTTTCATTATCAGCCGGCCAGTTCGCTCGCCGGGTGCTTCGCCGTGTCCGGGCGGCCCGCCGCTGCGGCCCTGGCATCCGAGGCGATATCGGCTTGACATCCCCCTTGACTTGTCCACTTTCCCGCGCACCCCGGGTCGACCTGTGCACAGTCTCGCCCCGAACCCGCATGGTTGCTGGCCTCCTGGATTTACCCTTTTATTTCAATGAGTTACAATAGATCAAAAATTGATCAATCTAAGCCGGCCCCGCTTCTCATGGCGATTCTGCGACCTTTTCGAGAGGTTTTGAACAGGCTTATCCACAGAATGTGTGGAAAACGGGCGGTGCCGCGGAGGAGGGCGTTTCCGTAATAAAGTCAACCTGAATAAATGAAGATTCTAGTTCTCCGGTACTAAGTCGCTAAGGGGGTCGACGTGGCCCGCAAACGCGGAAGGCCGCCCGAGGGCGGCCTTCCTGGTGGTGTCGGCGTGCGCGCCGCCGTGCCGGCTTACTTGGCGGGGTAGTCGCGCTGGGCGTGGCCGGTGTAGAGCTGGCGCGGCCGACCGATCTTGTAGCTGTCGCTGAGCATCTCGTTCCAGTGGGAGATCCAGCCGATGGTGCGGGACACGGCGAAGATCACCGTGAACATGTTCTTGGGGATGCCCATGGCCTTGAGGATGATGCCGGAGTAGAAGTCGACGTTGGGGTAGAGCTTGCGCTCGATGAAGTACTCGTCCTCCAGGGCGATCTGCTCCAGGCGCTTGGCGATCTTCAGCTGCGGGTCGTCGGCCAGGCCCAACTCGGCGAGGACCTCGTCGCAGGTCTCCTTCATCACCTTGGCGCGTGGGTCGAAGTTGCGGTAGACGCGGTGACCGAAGCCCATCAGCTTGAACGGGTCGTCCTTGTCCTTGGCCTTGTCGACGAAGCGCTGGATGTTCTCCTCGGAGTCGTCGCCGATCTCGTCGAGCATGTTCAGCACCGCCTCGTTGGCGCCGCCATGGGCCGGGCCCCAGAGGGCCGCGATGCCGGCGCTGATGCAGGCGAAGGGGTTGGCGCCGGTGGAGCCCGCCAGGCGCACCGTGGAGGTGGAGGCATTCTGCTCGTGGTCCGCATGCAGCATGAAGATGCGGTCCATGGCCTTGGCGTAGACCGGGTTGATCCGGTACTCCTCGCACGGGTTGCTGAACATCATGTAGAGGAAGTTCTCTGCATAGTTCAGGTCATTGCGCGGGTAGTTGAACGGCTGGCCGATGTTGTACTTGTAGGACATCGCGGCGATGGTCGGCATCTTGGCGATCAGGCGGATGGCGCTGATCTCGCGGTCCTCCTGGACATTGATGTCCAGGTGGTCATGGTAGAAGGCGGCCAGGCCACCGACCACGCCGCACAGGATCGACATCGGGTGGGCGTCGCGGCGGAAGCCCTTGAAGAAGTTGTTGATCTGGTCGTGGACCATGGTGTGGTTGCTGATCCGCGACTCGAAGTCGGCGTATTGGGCGTCGTCGGGCAGCTCGCCGAACATCAGCAGGTAGCACAGCTCGACGAAGTTGGACTCCTTCGCCAGCTGGTCGATCGGGTAGCCGCGGTGCAGCAGCACCCCCTTGCCGCCGTCGATATAGGTGATCGCCGACTGGCAGGAGGAGGTCGCCATGAAGCCGGGGTCATAGGTGAAGAGGCCTTCGGCGCCGAGGCCGCGGACGTCGATGACGTCGGGGCCCAGGGTGCCGGAGTAGATCGGCAGGTCGATCGGCTTTTCCAGACCGTCTACCGTCAATGTCGCTTTCCTGTCAGCCATGCTGGCCTCCTCTCGAGTTCATGGTGGGACGATTAAGTCGTTATTCCGCTGATGGTGCCGGCGAAAAGGTTCGCCCACTATAGAAGCGTGCCAGCGATTGTCAATTCCACCATTGTGCGGTCGGTATTGTACATTAGCTTGTTAAGTGGATGGCTTTTGTATAGGAAATGGTGCTCCGCACCATGGCGGTGCGCCACGGCCCCGGTCGACGCCTCCGGATGCCCGGGTAGACGCCGCCAGCGCCGAAAAATCGGCCTTCCACCATGGTCGAGTACGCTCTGTGTCCATTTGTCATGACAGGGCGATGTCCCTATAATCTCAGCGCGCGACTGGCAGGAACCGGTGGTCGTGTCCAACTCGGCCACGATCGTGTCCCTTCCCGAAACCACCGCCCGCTCGGGCCTTGTCCGACGACCGAACAGCGGGCCAAGAGAGTGTGTAGAGCCGTGAATAGCAAACGACCCGTAAATCTGGATCTGTCCACGATACAGTTTCCCCTTCCCGCCCTGACGTCGATCGCTCATCGCATCACCGGCGTCATCCTCTTCATCGGCCTGATCTTCGCCTTCTGGGCGCTCGACACGTCGCTCTCCTCGCCGGCAGGTTTCGCGGCCGTGAGTGACGCCTTGGCCCACAACTTGCTGGCCAAGCTGATCGCCTGGGGGCTGCTGTCCGCCCTGGCCTTCCACTTCGTGGCCGGCATCAAGCACCTGCTGATGGACATGGATATCGGCGTGACCCTCGAGGGCGGCGTCAAGAAGGCGCAGATCACCGTGGTGGTAAGCGTGGTCCTGATCATTCTGGCTGGAGTCTGGGTATGGTAACCAACATCACGAATCTCGGGCGCAGCGGTCTTTCCGACTGGCTGCTCCAGCGCGTCTCCGCCGTCATCCTGGCGCTCTACACTCTCTTCATCGTCGGCTTCCTGCTACTCAGCCCCGGCCTGGACTACGCGGCCTGGAGCGGCCTCTTCTCCGCTACCTGGATGCGCATCTTCTCGCTGCTGGCCTTCATCTCCCTGGCGGCCCACGCCTGGGTCGGCCTGTGGACCGTGACCACCGACTACCTCAAGTCGACCGGCGTACGCGTCGCCGTCCAGCTCATCATCATCCTGGCCATCTTCGTGTTCCTGGTCTGGGGCATCACCGTTCTGTGGGGAGCCTGATACATGTCCACCATGCGTAGCCTGTCTTTCGACGCCATCATCATCGGCGGGGGCGGTGCCGGCCTGCGTGCCGCCCTCGAGCTGGCCAAGTCCGGCAAGAAGACCGCCGTGCTGTCCAAGGTCTTCCCGACCCGCTCGCACACCGTCTCGGCCCAGGGCGGCATCACCTGTGCCATCGCCTCCGCGGATCCCGACGACGACTGGCGCTGGCACATGTACGACACCGTCAAGGGCGGCGACTACATCGCCGACCAGGACGCCTCCGAGTACATGTGTTCCGAGGGCCCCAAGGCGGTGTTCGAGCTCGAGCACATGGGCCTGCCGTTCTCCCGCTTCGACAACGGCCGCATCTACCAGCGCCCGTTCGGCGGCCAGTCCAAGGACTTCGGCAAGGGCGGCCAGGCGGCACGCACCTGTGCGGCCGCCGACCGCACCGGCCACGCCCTGCTGCACACGCTCTATCAGAACAACCTGAAGAACAACACCACCTTCCTCAACGAGTGGTACGCCGTCGACCTGGTCAAGAACGCCAACGGCGACGTGGTGGGCTGCATTGCCATGGACATCGAGACCGGCGAAGTGGTGCACGTCAAGTCCAAGGCTACCGTCATGGCCACCGGCGGGGCGGGGCGGATCTTCGCCTCCACCACCAATGCCCTGATCAACACCGGCGACGGCATCGGCATGGCGCTGCGTGCCGGCTTCCCGATGCAGGACATGGAGATGTGGCAGTTCCACCCGACCGGCATCTACGGCGCGGGCACCCTGGTGACCGAAGGCTGTCGCGGCGAGGGTGGTTACCTGATCAACAAGGACGGCGAGCGCTTCATGGAGCGTTATGCCCCCAACGCCAAGGACCTGGCCGGCCGCGACGTGGTCGCGCGCTCCATGGTCATGGAGATCCTCGAGGGCCGTGGCTGCGGCGAGAAGGGCGACCACGTCTTCCTCAAGCTGGATCACCTGGGCGAGGACGTCCTCGGCAAGCGCCTGCCCGGCATCGTCGAGCTCTCCAAGACCTTCGCCCACGTGGACCCGGCCAAGGAGCCGATCCCGGTCGTCCCCACCTGCCACTACATGATGGGCGGGATCCCGACCAACGTGCACGGCCAGGCGATCATGCAGGACGCCGACGGCAACGACCAGATCGTCAACGGCCTGTTCGCCTGCGGCGAGGCGGCCTGCGTGTCGGTCCACGGCGCCAACCGCCTGGGCGGCAACTCGCTGCTCGACCTGGTGGTGTTCGGCCGTGCGGCCGGCATGTTCATCGAGGGCGCGCTCAACGAGGGCATCGAGTACCTCGACGCCTCCGAGTCCGACGTCGCGTCCGCCATGAAGCGCATCACGCGCTGGAACGAGTCGGAGGGCGGCGAGACCGTTCCCGAGCTCAAGCGCGAGCTGCAGGACATCATGCAGACCTCCTTCGGCGTGTTCCGCGAGGAGAAGAACATGGTCGAGGGCGTCAAGCGCCTCGAGGAGCTGCGTGAGCGCATTGCCAACGCCTACCTGCCGGACAAGTCCAACACCTTCAACACCGCGCGCGTCGAGGCGCTGGAGCTGGACAACCTGATGGAAGTGGCCGAGGCCACCGCCATCGCGGCCCTGGAGCGCAAGGAGAGCCGTGGCGCCCACTCCCGCTACGACTACCCGGACCGCGACGACGTCAACTGGCTGAAGCACTCGCTCTACTTCCCGGCCGAGAAGCGACTGGGCAAGCGCGATGTGAACTTCGCACCCAAGACCGTCGACATGTTCGAGCCGAAAGTCCGCACCTACTAAGGGGGAGTCACGATGTCCAAGCTTCAGGTATCCCTGTACCGCTACAATCCGGAAACCGACTCCGCGCCCTACATGCAGGAGTTCCAGGTCGACACCCAGGGCCGCGACCTGATGGTGCTCGACGTCCTGCACCTGGCCAAGGAGCAGGACAATGGCCTGGCCTATCGCCGCAGCTGCCGCGAGGGCGTGTGCGGTTCCGACGGCATGAACATGAACGGCAAGAACGGCCTGGCCTGCATCACCCCGCTCTCCGAGGTGGTCAAGGGCAACAAGCTGACCCTGCGTCCGCTGCCGGGCCTGCCGGTCATTCGCGACCTGGTGGTCGACATGGGGCTGTTCTACAAGCAGTACGAGCGCATCCAGCCGTACCTGCAGAACGACGAGCCGGCGCCGGCCATCGAGCGCCTGCAGTCGCCGGAGGAGCGCGACAAGCTCGATGGCCTCTACGAGTGCATCCTGTGTGCCTGCTGCTCGACCTCCTGTCCGTCGTTCTGGTGGAACCCGGACAAGTTCGTCGGCCCGGCCGGGCTGCTGCAGTCCTACCGGTTCCTCGCCGACTCCCGTGACACCGCCACCCGCGACCGCCTGGCGGAGCTCCAGGACCCGTTCTCCGTGTTCCGCTGCCGCGGGATCATGAACTGCGTCGCGGTCTGCCCCAAGGGGCTCAACCCGACGCGGGCGATCGGCAAGATCCGCGAGATGCTGCTGGCCGATGCCACTTAAATCGTGGCGTCCAGCTTGTTATCATGTCCACCGCTCTCGGGCTGCGGCGAGAGGTCGCAGCCGAGTCCGGTGCGGAGCATGATGCATAGAGCCGGTGCCCTGGGCACCGGCTCTTGACCATGGAATTCAGGATGCCCTTCCTCCGGCAGGGCACCAGCGATGTCGATACGGTCGAGTCGTGTCGGCGCCGATACCACCCCATCAGTGCAGGGTGACCAAGAGATGCAACAAGGCATAATGGAGTTGATGTGGCGCTCCTCCCACGTGAGTGGCGGCAATGCCCACTATGTGGAAGCGCTCTACGAACAGTACCTCGATGATCCCTCCGCCGTTCCCGACGAATGGCGCCAGTACTTCGACCAGTTGCCGCGACCCGAGGGCGGGGCCAGCCACGATGTCCCGCTAGCACCGGTCCGGGAGCAGTTCTACCAGCTGGGCCGCCATCGGCGTACTGCCCAGGCCGGTGTCGACAGTGGCGAGAACAAGAAGCAGGTCAAGGTTCTCCAGCTGATCAACGCCTACCGCTTCCGCGGGCACCAGAAGGCCGACATCGACCCCCTCGGCCTGCGCAGCCCCACTCCCGTCCCTGATCTCGACCTCTCCTTCCACCAGCTCTCGAAGGCCGACCTGGACACCGAGTTCCAGACCGGTTCCTTCTTCCTGGGCATGGACAAGGCGCCGCTCAAGGAGATCGTCAGCGCCCTGGAGCAGACCTACTGCCGCTCCATCGGCTGCGAGATCATGCATATCGTCGACACCGAGGAGAAGCGCTGGCTGCAGCAGCGCTTCGAGTCGGTGCGCTCGGCCCCCAGGTTCAGTCCCGAGGTGCGCAAGCACGTGCTGGAGCGGCTGACCGCCGCCGAGGGCCTGGAGAGCTACCTGGCCTCCAAGTACCCGGGGACCAAGCGCTTCGGCCTCGAGGGTGGCGAAGCCTTCATCCCGATGATGGACGAGCTGATCCAGCGTGCCGGCGGCTACGGCACCAAGGAAGTGGTCATCGGCATGGCCCACCGCGGTCGCCTCAACCTGCTGGTCAACATCCTCGGCAAGAACCCCTCGGACCTGATCGACGAGTTCGATGGCAAGAAGGTCATCGAGCGTGGCTCGGGTGACGTCAAGTACCACCAGGGCTTCAGCTCCAACGTCATGACGCCGGGCGGTGAGGTGCACCTGGCGCTGTCGTTCAACCCCTCCCACCTGGAGATCGTCGCCCCGGTGGTCGAGGGCTCGGTGCGGGCCCGCCAGGACCGTCGGGACGACCCGGTCGGCAACAAGGTGCTGCCGATCAACGTCCACGGCGATGCGGCCTTCGCTGGCCAGGGCGTGGTCATGGAGACCTTCCAGATGTCCCAGACCCGTGCCTACAAGACCGGCGGCACGGTGCACATCGTCATCAACAACCAGGTGGGCTTCACCACCTCGCATCCCCAGGACTCGCGCTCCACCGAGTACTGCACCGACATTGCCAAGATGGTCCAGTCGCCCATCTTCCACGTCAACGGCGACGACCCCGACGCCGTGCTGCATGCCACCCAGGTGGCGCTGGACTATCGCCAGCAGTTCAATCGCGACGTGGTCATCGACCTGGTGTGCTACCGCCGCCGCGGCCACAACGAGGCCGACGAGCCCTCCGGCACCCAGCCGATGATGTACAGCAAGATCAGGGAACATCCGTCATCGCGGGCCCGCTACATCGAGCGGCTGGTCGGCGAGGGGCTGCTCAGCGACGACGACGCCAAGGCGATGATGGAGAAGTACCGCGATGACCTGATGGCCGGCAACCACGTGGCCAACGCCCTGGTGCAGAAGCCCAACAAGTCGCTGTTCGTCGACTGGACCCCCTACCTGGGCCATGAGTGGACCGGCCATGCCGACACCACCGTGGACATGAAACGTCTGCAGCGCCTCGCCGGCAGGATGTGCGAGATTCCCGACGGGATCGAGGTGCAGCGCCAGGTGGCCAAGATCTACGACGACCGGCGCAAGATGCAGGCCGGCGGCCTGGCGGTCAACTGGGGCTTCGCCGAGACCCTGGCCTACGCCACGCTGCTCGACCAGGGCCATCCGGTGCGCATCACCGGCCAGGACGTCGGTCGCGGCACCTTCTCCCACCGCCATGCGGTGGTGCACAACCAGAAGGACGGCAGTGCCTACGTGCCGCTGCAACACATGGCCGACGGCCAGCCGCGTTTCACCATCCACGACTCCTTCCTCTCGGAAGAGGCGGTGCTGGCCTTCGAGTACGGCTACGCCACGACCATGCCCAACGCCCTGATCGTCTGGGAAGCCCAGTTCGGCGACTTCTTCAACGGCGCCCAGGTGGTGGTCGACCAGTTCATCTCCTCCGGCGAGACCAAGTGGGAGCGCCTGTGTGGCCTGACCATGCTGCTGCCCCACGGCTACGAGGGGCAGGGGCCGGAGCACTCCTCGGCGCGTCTCGAGCGCTTCCTGCAGATGTGTGCCGAGCACAACATGCAGGTTTGCGTCCCGACTACCCCGGCGCAGATCTTCCACCTGCTGCGCCGCCAGGTGATCCGTCCGCTGAGAAAGCCGCTGGTGGTGATGTCGCCCAAGAGTCTGTTGCGCCACAAGTCGGCGACCTCGACCATCGAGGAGCTGGCCCATGGCGGCTTCCAGATGGTGCTGCCCGACCAGGGCAACCTCGAGGCCGGCAAGGTCGAGCGCATCATCCTCTGTGCCGGCAAGGTTTACTATGACCTGGCTAACTGGCGCGAGGAGAACGCCCGCGACGACGTGGCGATCCTGCGCATCGAGCAGCTCTACCCCTTCCCCAAGGAGGAACTGCTGGAGGCCATCAAGGACTACACCAACGTCACCGACGTGGTGTGGTGCCAGGAGGAGCCGCTCAACCAGGGCGCCTGGTATTCGAGCCAGCACCACATGCGGGCCGTGGCCGACATGCTGCGTGACGGCCTGGGCGGCAAGCTCAAGTTCGCCGGTCGCCCGGCATCCGCGGCACCCGCGGCGGGCTACATGTCCGTGCATACCGAACAGCAGCGCCAGCTGGTGGAAGACGCCTTCAACCTCTGAGGCGCCCACCGGGACGAGAGAGAACAGACAAGGGATACGACATGGCTACCGATATCAAGGCACCCACCTTTCCGGAATCCGTCGCCGAGGGCAGTGTGGCGGCCTGGCACAAGAAGCCCGGCGACAGCGTCGAGCGTGACGAGCTGATCGTCGAGATCGAGACCGACAAGGTGGTGCTAGAGGTCGTGGCCCCCGAGGCCGGCACCCTCAGCGAGGTGCTGGTGGAAGAGGGCGACACCGTGGAGTCCGAGCAGGTGCTGGGCAGGATCGGCGAGGGCAAGGCCGAAGGCGGCGACAAGCCGGCGGCCAAGAAGGATGCCAAGGCCGAGCAGAAGGCTGATGCCAAGGCCGAGAAGCAGGACGACGCCGAGGCCAAGCCGTCGGCCGGTGGCAAGACCCACGAAGTCAAGGCCCCGACCTTCCCCGAGTCGATTCAGGAAGGCACCGTGGCCAGCTGGAACAAGAAGGTCGGCGAGGCGGTCAAGCGCGACGAGGTGCTGGCCGAGATCGAGACCGACAAGGTGGTGCTCGAGGTCGTCGCCCCGGCCGACGGTGCCCTCGCCGAGATCAAGGCCGAGGAGGGCAGCCAGGTCACCTCCGAGCAGGTGCTGGCGACCTTCAGCGAAGGCGCCGGCGGCGCCGCTGCCGCGCCCAGCGAGGAGAAGGCGCCGGCCTCCGCCGACGACGGGGCGAGCGACGAGAAGGTGGGCGACAAGATCCTCGCCCCGGCCGCGCGCAAGCTGGTCGCCGAGCACGACCTCGACGTCAATGCCATCGAGGGCACCGGCAAGGGCGGCCGCATCCTCAAGGAGGACGTGCAGCGGGCAGTGAAGGAAGGCGCTGCGAAGAAGGCGGCCAAGCCGGCCGGTGGTGCCCAGGCCGCTGCCGCCGCCGCCCCGGCCGTGGAGGGCGAGCGCCCCGAGAAGCGCGTGCCGATGAGCCGCCTGCGCCAGACCATCGCCAAGCGCCTGGTCCAGGCCCAGCAGACCGCCGCCATGCTGACCACCTACAACGAAGTGGACATGGGTGCGGTGATGGATCTGCGGGCCCAGTACAAGGACACCTTCCTCAAGGCCCACGACGTCAAGCTCGGCTTCATGGGCTTCTTCGTCAAGGCGGCCAGCGAGGCCCTCAAGCGCTTCCCGGACGTCAACGCCTCCATCGATGGCACCGACATCGTCTATCACGGCTACCAGGATATCGGCGTCGCCGTCTCCACCGACCGTGGCCTGGTGGTCCCGGTGCTGCGTGACACCGACAGCATGAAGATCGCCGACGTCGAGAAGGGCATCGTCGACTTCGGCAAGCGGGCCCGTGACGGCAAGCTCGGCATCGACGAGATGCAGGGCGGTACCTTCACCATCACCAACGGCGGCATCTTCGGCTCGCTGATGTCCACGCCGATCATCAATCCGCCGCAGACCGCGATCCTGGGCATGCACAAGATCCAGGAACGTCCGATGGCGGTGAACGGCAAGGTCGAGATCCGGCCGATGATGTACCTGGCGGTCTCCTACGACCACCGCATGATCGACGGCAAGGATGCGGTACAGTTCCTGGTCACCATCAAGGAGCTGCTCGAGGATCCGGCACGCCTGCTGCTGGACATCTGAGCCACCGGACCCACTACGTTCTTCAGCGACAAGCAACGAAGGAGCCAACATGGCTGACAAGTTTGATGTGATCGTGATCGGTGCGGGCCCCGGCGGCTACGTCTCCGCCATCCGTGCCGCCCAGATGGGACTGAAGGTCGCCTGTGTCGAGAAGTGGATCGGCAAGGAAGGCAAGGTCGTACACGGCGGTACCTGCCTGAATGTGGGCTGCATCCCGTCCAAGGCGCTGCTCGAGGCCTCCCACAAGTTCGTCGAGGCCAAGCACGACTTCGCCGACATGGGCATCGAGGCGGGCGACGTCAACATGGACGTCAAGAAGATGATGGCCCGCAAGGACAAGATCGTGAAGAACCTGACCGGCGGCATCTCCGGTCTGTTCAAGGCCAACGGCGTCACGGCCATCGAGGGCACCGGCAAGGTGGTCTCCTCCAAGCAGGTCGAGGTGACCGACCAGGACGGCAAGGCGTCCACCTATGACGCCGACAACATCGTCGTTGCGGCTGGCTCCGTGCCGGTGGAGATCCCGCCGACCCCGCTGAAGGAAGGCCTGGTGGTCGATTCCACCGGCGCCCTGGAGTTCCAGGAGACCCCCAAGCGCCTGGGCGTGATCGGTGCCGGCATCATCGGCCTGGAGCTCGGCAGCGTGTGGAGCCGCCTGGGCAGCGAGGTCACCGTGCTCGAGGCCGTGGATGACTTCCTGCCCATGGTCGACGGTGCCATCGCCAAGGAGACCCAGAAGCTGCTCAAGAAGCAGGGCCTGGACATCAAGCTGGGGGCGCGGGTCACCGGCTCCGAGGTCAAGGGCGAGGAGGTGGTCGTCAAGTACACCGACGCCAAGGGCGAGCAGGAGATGACTTTCGACAAGCTGATCGTCTGTGTCGGCCGCAAGCCCTACACCCAGGGCGTGATCGCCGATGGCGTGGGTATCGAGACCGACGAGCGTGGCTTCATCCACGTCGACGACCAGTGTCGCACCAGCGTGCCGAGCGTCTACGCCATCGGCGACTGCGTGCGCGGCCCGATGCTGGCCCACAAGGCCTCGGAAGAGGGCGTGATGGTCGCCGACATCATCGCCGGCCACAAGGCCGAGATGAACTACGACGCCATCCCCAACGTCATCTACACCTTCCCGGAAGTGGCCTGGGTGGGCCTGACCGAGCAGGAGGCCAAGGCCAAGGGGATCGAGGTCAAGACGGGTGCATTCCCGTTCGCCGCCAGCGGCCGCGCCATGGCCAACAATGCCACCGAGGGCCAGGCCAAGATCATCGCCGATGCCGAGACCGACCGCGTGCTGGGCATGCATATCGTCGGCCAGCATGCCGGCGAGATGATCGCACAGGGCGTGATCGCCCTGGAATTCGGCTCCAGCGCCGAGGACCTGGCGCTGACCTGCTACGCCCACCCGACCATGTCGGAGGCGGTGCACGAGGCCGCCCTGGCGGTGGAAGGTCATGCCATCCACATGGCCAACCGCAAGAAGAAGAAGTAAGGACAACAAGCGCCACCGGCAGGTGGCGCATCGCTTCCGGCCAAGTATCGGAGGCGAACGGTGGTGACACGGCGACCGCTGCCCAGAGGCTGCGAGCCGCGTCATCGTTCGAGTCACATGCAACCAATGGCATGAATCGATGAACCTTCACGAGTATCAGAGCAAGCAGCTGTTTGCCGACTATGGCCTGCCGGTCTCCAAGGGCTTCGCCGTCGACACCCCCGAGGAGGCTGCGGAAGCCTGCAAGAAGATCGGTGGCGACAAGTGGGTGGTCAAGGCTCAGGTCCACGCCGGTGGCCGCGGCAAGGCCGGTGGCGTCAAGCTGATCAAGAGCCCGGAGGAGGCCCAGGCCTTCGCCGAATCCTGGCTGGGCAAGAACCTGGTGACCTTCCAGACCGACGAGAACGGTCAGCCGGTCACCAAGATCCTGGTCGAGACCTGCACCGACATCGCCAACGAGCTCTACCTGGGCGCGGTGGTCGATCGTGGTACCCGTCGCGTGGTGTTCATGGCCTCCACCGAGGGTGGCGTGGAGATCGAGAAGGTCGCGGAAGAGACTCCCGAGAAGATCCTCAAGGCCGAGATCGACCCGCTGGTCGGCGCCCAGCCGTACCAAGCGCGTGAGCTGGCCTTCGCCCTGGGCCTCTCCGGCAACCAGGTCAAGCAGTTCACCAAGATCTTCCTGGGCCTGTCCAAGCTGTTCCACGACAAGGACCTGGCCCTGCTCGAGATCAACCCGCTAGTGGTGACCGACGAGGGCAACCTCCACTGCCTCGACGCCAAGATCAACCTGGACGGCAACGCCCTGTATCGCCACCCGGACCTGCAGGCGATGCGTGACCCGTCCCAGGAAGACGAGCGCGAGGCCGAGGCGGCCGCCTGGGAGCTGAACTACGTGGCCCTGGAAGGCAACATCGGCTGCATGGTCAACGGCGCCGGCCTGGCCATGGGCACCATGGACATCATCAAGCTCAACGGCGGCCAGCCGGCCAACTTCCTCGACGTGGGCGGCGGTGCCACCAAGGAGCGTGTGGCCGAGGCCTTCAAGCTCATCCTCTCCGACGATTCCGTGAAGGCCGTGCTGGTCAACATCTTCGGCGGCATCGTGCGCTGCGACATGATCGCCGAGGGCATCATCGGCGCCGTCGAGCAGGTCGGTGTCAACGTGCCGGTGGTGGTGCGTCTGGAAGGTAACAACGCCGAGCTGGGTGCCGAGAAGCTGGCGTCCAGCGGTCTGAACATCATCGCTGCTACCAGCCTGACCGATGCGGCTCAGCAGGTCGTCAAGGCAGCGGAGGGCAAGTAATGAGCATCCTGATCGACAAGAGCACCAAGGTCATCTGCCAGGGCTTCACCGGCGGACAGGGGACCTTCCACTCCGAGCAGGCGATCGCCTACGGCACCCAGATGGTCGGCGGCGTGACCCCGGGCAAGGGCGGCCAGGAGCACCTGGGCCTGCCGGTTTTCAACACCGTCAAGGAAGCCGTGGCCGAGACCGGCGCCGAGGCCAGCGTGATCTACGTGCCGGCCCCGTTCTGCAAGGACTCCATCCTCGAGGCGGCCAATGCCGGCATCAAGCTGATCGTCTGCATCACCGAGGGCATCCCGACCCTGGACATGCTCGACGTCAAGGTGAAGTGCGACGAACTGGGCGTGCGCCTGATCGGCCCGAACTGCCCCGGCGTGATCACCCCGGGCGAGTGCAAGATCGGCATCATGCCGGGGCACATCCACAAGCCGGGCAAGGTCGGTATCGTGTCGCGTTCCGGCACCCTGACCTATGAAGCGGTCAAGCAGACCACCGACCACGGCTTCGGCCAGTCCACCTGCGTGGGCATCGGCGGCGACCCGATCCCGGGCTCCAACTTCATCGACATCCTCGAGCAGTTCGAGAAGGATCCGGCGACCGAGGCGATCGTGATGATCGGCGAGATCGGCGGCACCGCCGAGGAAGAGGCAGCGGCCTACATCAAGGCCAACGTCTCCAAGCCGGTGGTCTCCTACATCGCCGGCGTCACCGCGCCCCCCGGCAAGCGCATGGGCCATGCCGGTGCCATCATCGCCGGCGGCAAGGGCACCGCGGACGAGAAGTTCGCCGCCCTGGAAGCCGCAGGCGTGAAGACCGTGCGTTCGCTGGCCGAGATCGGCGATGCGCTGAAGGCAGCGACCGGCTGGTAAGCCGTTCTCCGGCAACCGACGGCAACGCGAGAGGGCACCTCCTTCGGGTGCCCTCTTCGCGTATGTGGCCGCCCGAGGCCGTGGCTCAGCCGGCCACCTCCTCGACCGGGCTGTCGCCGATGCCCAGCAGCTGGACCCGGAGACTGGCCCCGTTCGCCTCGGCCTGGAGGGTATCCGGGAGGGACTGGTCGTCGCCGTAGGCCTTGAAGGCGAAGCGCCAGGCCTCGCCGGGCTCGAGGGTGCCGGGATCATCGTCGCGCACGCGATAGCCGCCATCGGAGCTCTCGACGCGACCGTTCCACACCGTGTCGATCTGCGCGGGCAGGTCAAAGCGCACCCGAGGATCGACGATCTCCTCGTCGGAGAGGTTTTCGACGAAGAGCTCCGCCACATAGCCCGAGGACCAGCTGCTGGTCGTGTTGCCCGTGACCAGCAGCTCGGTATCTTCATCGATCACCCCCGGCAGCAGGTTACCACCCTCCAGCACGGCATCCGGCTCGGGGCGTTCGAGCGGCTCGCCGCGGAAGGCGTTGCCCGAGGCCAGGTGCAGGGTGGTGCCGTCCCCGAACACGGCAAACTCCATGTCGACCAGGGTGTCATGGCTGCCCCGGCCGAGGATGAGGGTCTCCTCCTCGCCCATGAACACCTGGTGATCGCCGTAGTCCTCGGTATAGCGGGCGGTATCTACCCCCGCGCCGCCATCCAGGAGGTCGGTGCCGTCGTACCAGTCGTTGCCGGGGCCGCCCTGAAGGATGTCATTGCCGGCACCGCCGGTGAGGCTGTCGTGACCCGAACCGCCATTCAGGTAGACGCCGTCGTCGGACCCCTCGATCTCATCCGAGCGGCGGGAGCCGATCAGGTAGTCGAAGATCACCTCGTTGGCCTCGGCGTCGGTGATGGCGCCGAAGCTCTCGCCTCCCTGGTTGATCCACAGCGAGGGGGAGAGGTCGTCCGTCTCGGGGTCGCGGATCGACTGCTCGACTCGCACGCGATTGTCGTGATCCTGGCCGCCATGGAAGTTGATATCGCGATCGGTGAAGGCCACCTCGATGTCGTTTCCCACCGAGGAGCGCCAGGAGGCGAAGGTCAGGCCGTGACGCATGCCGGAATCCATGAGACCGGTGAAGGTGCCGTCATAGCTCTCGTGGAGTTCCACGGCATAGCCGTTGCCGCCGCTGCCCTTGTTGAAGGCGCCATGGGCCCCGAGCTCCTCGACCACGGGGTCCAGGGTCTTGGAGAAGCGAAAGGCGGTGGAGGGGCCATCGCGGACCTCGAGGTCGGCCAGGTGCGTGCCCACGGTGCCCTCCAGCAGCACGGCATTATAGCCGCTCAGCGCATTCAGGGTGTTCTCGAAGGTGCCCGGATCGGGCTCGCCCAGCTCGAAGGCGACGCTGAAGCCTTCCAGCCTGACGTCGTCGACGCTGTCCAGGCGGGCCAACCGCGTCTCGCCCCCCTCGAAGGCGAAGTGCACCCCGCGATCCAGCACGATGTCGTTGCCCTCCACGGCCTCGACCCGGGCCATGCTGGTGCGCAGCTCGGCATACTCCACCCGGCGCCAGGAGGTGTCACCGATGGCATCGAAGAAGTCATCGTCGTTGTCCTGCCAGAGCCTCACGGTGTCTCCGGCGGCCAGCCCATGGTCGCGATCCAGCGAGAGGCGCCGGTCTCCCTCGTCGACGCCGCTCTCGAGCCGGCCCTGGAAGCGCGTGCGGAAGCCGTCCAGGTGGATGGCATGGTCATCGTTTCGCTCCAGGGCGCGGTCGCTGAAGGTCAGGGTGGTGTCGCCGGCCCCGGCCCCCACCAGGGCGATATCCGAGCGCTCGACCCGCAGCGTATCGTCGAGGGCATGGTTGCCGGCGGCGAGTCTCAGGGTCGTGCCCGGCTCGGCATCGCGGATCAAGTCGTTGATCTCATCGGCCGACGTTCCGGTATCGATGTCGCGGGAGGTGGCCATGATAAAGCTCCTTGTTGTCGCGGCTTAGAGACGGTTTTACCTGGAATGCCTTAGTGCCCTTCAGGAATATCCCTTTCCTATCAGTTTATTGTGTCTCTATTTAGGTACAATTCATGTAATTCAATGTGTGCTTTAAGCCAGGATGAATGTGGCGTATCGTCTCCCATCAATCTAGAAATGCTAGTGTCGAAAACCAATGATTCATCGTCAATTAATGCGTCGAAAATCATGAAGGAGATGCTGCAGCCGTCCCTGCCATCAGTGCTGCGTGCCTGTCGCCCATCCCTGCTGTGGGTGGGGGGATTCAGCCTGGTGATCAACCTGATGATGCTGACCCCGGCGCTCTACATGCTGCAGGTCTACGATCGCGTCATCACCACGGGCAGCCGCGAGACGCTGCTGCTGCTGACCCTGGTGGTGCTCTTCCTCTTCACGGTGATGGGCCTGCTGGAAGGGGTGCGGGCCCGGGTGCTGGTCCGGGTGGGCAATCGCCTCGAGACCCGCCTGGACGAGGGGCTCCACCGGACCATGGTGGCGCGCGCCCTGCGCCAGGCCACGCCTACCGCCTGGCCGCTCGATGACCTGTCTGCCCTGCGACAGGCGCTGGCCGGCGGTGGCCTCGTCGCGCTGTTCGATGCCTTCTGGGTACCGCTCTACCTGGCGTTGCTGTTCCTGTTCCACCCCTGGCTCGGCACCTTCGCCCTGCTGTCGGGGGCCGTGTTGCTGCTCCTGCTGCTGCTTGCTGAACGGCTCACCCGCGGCCTGCTCCAGGCGGCCGGCGACGAGCAGGCCCGCGCAAGGGGCAGGGCGGAGACCAACCTGCGCCATGCCCAGGTGCTGCAGGGCATGGGGATGGGCCCCGCCCTCGGCCGTCGCTGGCAGGGCGACCAGCGCCGCTGGCTGGCGACGCAGTCACGTGCCAGCGACCGCGCCGGGATCCTTTCCGGCCTGACCCGGGTGCTGCGGCTGCTCTTCCAGTCCCTGATCCTGGGCCTCGGGGCCCTGCTGGTGCTCGAGGAGGAGATCACGCCGGGCATGATGATCGCGGCCTCCATCCTGATGGGGCGTGCCCTGGCCCCGCTGGACCAGATGGCGTCCCACTGGCGCGACCTGGTGGGCGCACGGACGGCCTACCGTCGCCTCCAGAGGCTGCTGACCGGTAGTGAGCCGGAAGATGAGCGGATGGCCTTGCCGAGACCGGCCGGCCGCCTGGTGGCGGAGGCCGTCACGGCCGGTCCGCCGGGTAGCCGGGAGCCGGTCGTGCAAGGCGTGAGCCTCTCCATCGCGTCGGGCGAGCAGCTCGGGGTGATCGGGCCCAGCGCGTCGGGCAAGTCGACGCTGATGCGCGTCCTGCTCGGCATCTGGCCCGCCCAGGTGGGGACCGTGCGCCTGGATGGCGCCGACATCGCCCGCTGGGACCGGGAGGCGCTCGGTCCCCACGTCGGCTACCTGCCCCAGGACATCGAACTCTTCGATGGCACCGTCGCCGAGAACATTGCCCGGTTCGGGGAGGTCAGGTCCGAGCGGGTGATCGCGGCGGCCCGGCGTGCCGGGTTACACGAGACGATCCTGCGTCTGTCCGATGGCTACGATACCCGGCTCTCGACCGCGGGGAACCCGCTCTCCTCCGGCCAGCGCCAGCGTCTTGGCCTGGCCCGGGCACTGCATGGTGACCCGGTGCTGGTGGTACTCGACGAGCCCAATGCCAACCTGGACCTGGAGGGCGAGCGGGCCCTGTCCCGGAGCCTGCAGCTGCTGCGGGAGGAGGGCGTCAGCCTGGTGGTGATCAGTCACCGCACGCGGGTGCTCCGACAGGTGGATACGCTGCTGGTGCTGGAAGGCGGTCGCGTCGCCCTCCACGGTCCCAGGGATCGGGTACTGGCGCATCTCGCCGGTCAGCGCGAGGGGACGTCAGGGGCTGGCGCGCCATGAGTCAGGATCTCGACGGTACTGGCGTGTCGTCTCCCCCCGTCGATGACCGCTGGGCGCGCCGCTTCGGCCTGCTCGTGCTGCTGGTCTGCTTGGGCGGTGTCGGTGGCTGGGCGGTGACGGCCGACCTGGCGGTGGCGGTCATCGCCCCCGGCCAACTGGTGGCAGCCTCCTCCAACAAGGCCGTGAAGCATCCCACCGGCGGAGTCGTCGCCCGGGTCACCGCCGCGGAAGGCGACGGTGTGGCGCAGGGCGAACCGCTGGTGGTGCTGGAGACCACCCTGCTCGAACGGCGGCTGGAGATCGCCCGCACCCACCTTCGCCTGGCCCTGGCAGCAGAGGCGCGGCTGGCGGCCGAGCGGGAAGGCGAGGCGCGCCCGACCTTTCCGCCGGCACTCGGCGAGGCCGAGGACCCGAAGGCCCGCCGGGCCAAGGAGGTGCAGCTCGGGCTCTTCCATGTTCGACGCCTCGCCCAGGTGAAGGAGCGAAAGGCCCTTGCGCAGCAGAACGACCGGCTGCGGGAGCGTGTCGCGGGGCTCGCGACCCAGGCGGACATCGGCGAGCGCAGCCTCGACAACCTGCGTGAGGAGGTGGAGGCCCTGGGCTCGCTCTACCGGGACGGGCTGGGTGACCGGCAGCGGCTCAACGAGCTGGAGCGGGCACTGCTGGAGCAGCAGGGGCGCGTCGAGGGCTACCGCCTGGAGCGGATCCGCCTCGCCTCACGCATCGCGGAGAATGTCCGGCTCACGGAGAGACGCCGCGAGGCCTTCCGGGAGGAAGTCGGCGAGGCCCTCCATGCGGCGCGCCGGCGGGTCGCCGATGTCGAGGAGCGACTGGCCCGTCTCCAGGAGCAACGGCGGAGAGCGGTGATCACGGCCCCGGTCTCCGGGAGTGTGGTCGGCCTCGCGGTGCATGCCGCGGGTGCGGTCATCGAACCGGGGGCCACCCTGATGGAACTGGTGCCCGACACGGATCCCCTGGTGGTCGAGGCGCGGGTCGCCGACCACGATATCGACCGTGTGGCGGTAGGGCAGCCTGCCGAGATCCGGTTCACGGCCTACAATCGACGTCGTACCCGTAGCATCGACGGGCGGGTCGTGCGGCTCTCCGCCGACAGCGTGAGGGACGAGGGCTCGGGACGGCGCTTCTACCGGGCCCGGGTCCGGATCGACGAAGAGGAAGAGACCGGGGAGAGCCTGGAGGCAATGCCGCTGCGGGCCGGGATGCCGGCCGAGGTGAGGCTGCAGGCCGGAGAGCGTACCCTGGCCGGCTACCTGATCAGACCGCTGGAAGACACGCTCTCGCGGGCCATGCGGGCCGACTAGGCACCCCTGAACGCAAAAGCAAGCGACCGGCCGGCAAGCGGGTAAATACGTGGCGCCGCCTTCGGGCATGGCGTCCTTGAAGGGCACCCGCTGGGTGTCCTTGTTGTTTGAGGTGCTTGACGGCCTATCACTCGGTGGGTCGTCTTCGTCTGCCCACGTCTTGACTATTGCCCCGGTTGGCCTACTATACCATCCATATGGATGGTATATGGAATCCATAAAGATGGTTGTTGACTACCAGGAGGGGGAGTCTCCCCTCCTGGGCCAACGAGGTACACCACATGAGCGTCCATGAGCTTCGCCGCAAGTCCGGCGATTCCAGTGAGAAGATCACCATCAACCTGGGGGTCGTCGACCTGGGGCAGATCGATCTGCTGGTCCAGGAAGGGTTCTATTCCAATCGCACCGACCTGATCCGCACGGCCATCCGCAACCAGCTGGCGACCCATGCCGAGGTGGTCAGGGAGACCGTGACCCGCAAGGCCTTCGTGCTGGGGCTCGAGCATTACAGTCGCACGGACCTGGAGGCCCTCCAGTCGGCAGGAGAGACGTTGCAGATACAGGTCCTGGGCATGGCCAGCATCGCCGACGACGTACCACCGGAGCTTGCTCGCGCCACCATCGAGTCGGTGGTCGTGCTGGGCGCCCTGCATGCCAGCGCGGCGGTCAAGGCCGCCCTGGCGGATCGGATCCACTGAATCATTGAATTGGGGAGAGCGACGATGATCGACGCCACCATGACGCGACGAATGGAAGACGCAACACGGCTCACCCGCGCCGGGAAGCTGCACGAGGCCATGGCCATCCTGCAGGGCGCCGTGCCCGGGGGGAGAGGAGTGGCGAGGGGCGAGCCAACGCCGGAAGAACCGAACCGCGCGGGCAATACCTTCGAGGGGACCTGCCAGGTCATCGACGGGGAGGCGCCGGCGTCGAGGTCAGCGTCCGCTGAGTCGGGGTCGCACCGAAGAGGGGAGCCGTCAGCGGGAGCGGCGCAATCCACGGCATTTGACCATGCTCGTCAGGCGACCAGGGGGATTTTCCCGGGCGGTGATGTCGGGCTGCCCTCTGCCTGGCGCGACAAGTGGCGCCACTTGCGTGAGACCGTGGTGCAGCAGCCGGAGCAGGCTCGACGCACCAGCGCGCCAGCGGCGCCCGGCACGTTCACCGCCGGTGGCTTTGCCAATCAGGCCGGCACGCGCGAGTACAAGCTGTATCTCCCCAGTGGCTATCACGGGCAGGCACTGCCGCTGGTGGTCATGCTGCATGGCTGTACGCAGGATCCGGACGACTTCGCTGCAGGGACCTCCATGAATCGGCTGGCCGAAGAGCAGCCGTGTTGCGTGCTCTATCCGGCCCAGCCGATGACCGCCAACAGTTCGAAGTGCTGGAACTGGTTCAAGGCCGACGACCAGCAGCGCGAGGGCGGTGAGCCAGCCATCCTTGCCGGCATGACCCGTCAGGTCATCGACATGCACGGGCTCGATGCGAGCCGGGTCTACGTCGCGGGACTCTCGGCGGGTGCGGCCATGGCAACGACACTTGCGATGACTTATCCGGATCTCTTTGCGGCGGTGGGCGTGCACTCCGGTCTGCCCCATGGCGTTGCCCAGAGTCTTCCCGATGCCCTGGGGGCGATGCAGGGGGGCACGAGGCCCCTCGGGGGTGGCGGCACAGCGCGAGCCTCAGGGTGGGCGTCGGAGGTGCCTGCCATCATCTTTCATGGCGACCGGGACACGACCGTGCATCCCAGCAATGCGGATCGCGTTGCCGCCCAGTACGCCGCCACGCGCAGGGAGGACAAGACGGCAAGCCACCGTGAGGGCAACGCCAGGGTAACGGTGGAGCAGGGGCAGGTGGCCGAAGGCCATGCCTATACCCGTACGACGCATCACGATGCGAAGGGTGAGCCACGCCTGGAGCAGTGGCAGGTACACGGCGCGGGTCACGCCTGGTCGGGGGGGAGCGCGCATGGAAGTTATACCGATCCCAGCGGGCCCGATGCCGCGAAGGAGATGCTGCGCTTCTTCTTTTGCCATCGGCGGGACGAGCGCAGCATGAGCTGAGGCGTCATCTGGCAGTCGTGAGCCCCTTGACACCATTCACTAGCTGTCGGGTATCGCTCGACTAGCCAAGGAGACAGGGTAATGGCAAAGGTGCCCGCCGCCTATCGCGCCACGCAAGGCTCCATTCTCGACGTGGACCGCGACTTCTATGCCCGGCTGACGGCGCCAGCGGCGAGAGCGAGCGTCAATCAGTGGGTCGTGCCGATCCGCGAGGGACTGGCCTGGGAGGTGCCGGCCGGCCATGTGCTGCGTCTCTCGACGCTGGAGGGGCCGCAGGTGGGAGATCTCAACCTATGGCATCGCCATAACCCGCGGGAGCGCTTCTGGGCCTCACGCACTCGCCAGCTGCAGCGGGCCCATGTGTCGACGTTCGATCGCCTGTGGTCGTCGCTACCCTATCTGCGGCCCATGGCGACCATCATCGACGATACCCTGGCGGGCTACGGCATGGACGTCGACGGTGGACGCGTCCATGACCTGCTGGGGACGCGCTGCGACCCCTACGTCAACAAGCTGCTGACCGGCGAGGACTTCGACCATCACTGTCATTCCAATCTGGTGCGTGCGGTGGCTCCCTTCGGGCTCACCGAGTTCGACGTGCATGACGTGCTGAATGTCTTCCAGTGCACCGGACTCAATGACGATGACCAGTACTTCATGAAGGCCTGTCCGGCCCGCGAGGGCGATTATATCGAGCTGTTCGCCGAGGTCGACCTGCTGTGCGCGCTGTCGTGCTGCCCGGGCGGGGACCTGTCGGTCGACCTGTGGGGCCCCGACGCCCGCGATCCTCTGGCAACCTGCCATCCCATCGGCGTCGAGGTCTTTCGGCTGGCGCCGTCACTGCTGGCGGGCTGGGAGCCGCCGGCGTATGCGCCTTACCGGGGCGGGCACGGCATGCGCACCCCGGCCATCGACTGGACGGCGGAGAAGCAGCGTCGTTACAGCAGCTGAGAAGGCATAGGCGTTCAACACGGCTCAGGCCATGAGGTTACCCTTGGAGCGTGGAGCCTTCGACACCAGGCAGGTGTCGAAGGCGTGACGGCAGAGGCTCAGTCGGCCGGACGACCCACCAGCGAGCGGGTCTCCTCGCGGGCCTCGGTCAGCACCACGCGGATGACGTCGCCGAGCTTGAAGCGCTCCTCGCCCTCGATCTGGACGCGTCCCTCCTTGTCGTCGATCGCCACCTTGGTGCGGTCGCTGTGCATCAGCGGGGCCGGGATGAAGGCGGTGGCGCCATTGGCGGTCAGGCGCACCCGCATGCCGCCGCGGTTGACGGCGATGACCTCGGCCTCGAAGCTCTCCTGGGCCTCGGCGGCCGGGGTCAGGTAGCGCACATAGAGCCAGTCCTTGACGTCGCGCTCGGCCATGCGGTTCAGCCGGCGGCGCTCGGTGAGCTGCTCGGTGAGCTGCTGGCTGGCCTCGGCCGGGGCCTGCTCGCCCTTGAGGACTCGCTTGATCAGGCGGTGGTTGACCATGTCGCCGTACTTGCGGATCGGCGAGGTCCAGGTGGCATAGGCGGCCAGCCCCAGGCCGAAGTGCGGGCCGGGCTGGGCGGACATGCTGGTGAAGCCCTGGAAGCGGCGCAGGCGGGCATCCAGCCAGGCGTCGTCGCGGCCCTCGAGCTCGCGCTTGAGCTCGGTGTAGCGGGGCAGCTCGGTGAGCTGCTCGCGCTCCACCTGGATGTCCTGGCTGGCCAGGAACTCCTGGGCGGCCTCGGCCTTCTCCGGCTCGAAGGCGCGGTGGACGTTGAAGATGCCGTGGCCGACGTGCTCGGCGAGCAGGTGCGCGCAGCAGGCGTTGGCGGCGATCATCGACTCCTCGATCATGCGGTTGGCGATGCGCCGATGCTCGGTGCGGATGTCCAGCACGTTGCCGGCCTCGTCCAGGTCGAAGACGAAGTCGGGCCGGTCCTTGAACACCAGGGCGTGGGCCGCCCGCCAGGCGCTGCGCGCCTCGGTCATGGCTTCGAGTGCCTTGAGCTGTTCGCCGATCGCATCAACCGGCGCCCAGTCGCCCTGACCCTCGAGCCAGTCGGAGACCCGGTCGTAGGCGAGCTTGGCATGGGAGCGCGCGGTGGCGGCGAAGAAGCGATAGTCGCCGAGGCTGCCGTCGGCGCCGACCTCCAGGGTGCAGGCCAGTACCGGGCGATCCTTGTCCTCCCACAGCGAGCAGAGGTCGTCGGCCAGCTGCTCGGGCAGCATGGTGACGTTCTGGCCCGGCAGGTAGACGGTGAAGGCGCGGGTGCGGGCCTCCAGGTCGGCGGCATGCCCCTCCTCCACGTAGGCGGTGGGGTCGGCGATGGCCACCGTCAGCGACCAGCCGCCCTCCTCGCGGGAGCGGATGCGCAGGGCGTCATCCATGTCTCGGGTCTTCTCGCCGTCGATGGTGAAGAAGGGCTCGGCGGTCAGGTCCTCGCGCTCGAGGCCTTCGTCGCGCAGCGGCCAGTCATGGCCGGCGTCCGGGCACTCCTGCTCGAGGGCATGGCGGGCCAGGGTCACGCGCCACGGCACGGCCGGGTCGTCGGTCTTGGCCACCAGCTCGTCGATCTGGGTGAAGAAGGCGCGATCGTCGGGCTTGAGGGGGTGGCGCACCAGGCGGGCCACCACCCAGTCGCCGTCGGCGATGCTCGCCTCGTCGAGGCTTCGCTTGATGCGGGCCTTGAGGGCGGTCTTGATCGAGGGGTGATCGGGAATCACCGCCAGTCGACCGTCGCGCTTCTGCACCCTGGCGATGAAGCGCTGCATGCCGGTCTCGATCAGGGTGTCGGGCTCGACCGAGGTCTTGTCACCCTCCTCGTGGAGGATGGCCTCGACGCGGTCACCATGCAGCACCAGCTTCATGGCGGGGGGCGGCACGAAGTAGGAGTTGCCGTCGTCGGTCTCGAGGAAACCGAAGCCCCTGTCGGTGGCCTTGATCACGCCCTCGACGCGAGGGGTGTTGGAGCGGATCTGTTGCTTGAGCTGGGCAAGCGCCGAGTTGTTCTGCAGCATGGTCACGATCGGTTGGCGGGTAGGGGGGTCACTATACGGATTCGCGACCGTGGCGCCAAACGGCGTGCCGGGGCACCAAACGGAATCAGTCACTTGCGATGGCGCCCCGGCCAAAGGCGAGGGGGTGGCGCCCGGTGAACGCTTCCCGGGGCCAGGAGCGGCCGGCGCGAGCCAAGGAAGACAGGGCGGGGCGCCTTCGGTAGCCTTGAAGGCTTCACGACATGCGGAAGGCCCCATGACCCCACGACTGATCGTCTCCGACCTCGACGGCACCCTGCTCGGAGCCGACCATGACCTGCACCCGACGACCGTCGACACCCTGCGGGCACTGGCGGGGCAGGGCCACCATCTGGCATTTGCCTCGGGCCGACACTTCCGGGACATGCAGCGCTTCCGCGAGCGTCTGGGTGTGCCGGTGCACGTGATCAGCACCAACGGCGCCTATCTCCACGACACCGAAGGCCGCCTGGTCACCGCCCGCCACCTGGAGGCCTCACTGGCCCGGGCGCTGATCGCCCTGCCGCGTCCTCCCGAGGTGCGCCTCAACCTCTACCACGAGCACGAGTGGCTGATCGATGCCGAGGCGCCTGGCCTGCTGGCGCTGCATGCCCACACCGGCTT
The DNA here is from genome assembly GCF_030012485.1 of Halomonas rhizosphaerae. Classification (NCBI taxonomy): domain Bacteria; kingdom Pseudomonadati; phylum Pseudomonadota; class Gammaproteobacteria; order Oceanospirillales; family Halomonadaceae; genus Halomonas; species Halomonas rhizosphaerae. Next base: position 176,870 of record NZ_JASCQQ010000039.1, on the reverse strand, counting down.
CGGCTACCGGGTCGCCGACCCCGGTGAGCTCGACGGCGAGGGGGTCGGCAAGGTGCTCTATATCGGCGAGCCGGACGAGGTCAGGCGGCTGGAAGCGACGATCCGCGCTCGCCATGGCGCGCGGCTTCACCTGACCTGGTCGATGGCCACGTCCCTGGAGATCATGGCCGAGGGGGTGAACAAGGGTACCGCCCTCGCCGCACTGCTCGAGCGCCTGGGGCTCGGCCCCGAGGCGTGCCTGGCCTTCGGCGACAACCTCAACGATACCGAGATGCTCACCCTGGCCGGCGAGGCCCACCTCATGGCCAATGCCCATCCCGACCTGGCCAGCCGGCTTCCCGGGGCCGAGCGCATCGGCCATCACGATGACCAGGCCGTGGCCACTTGGCTGCGCGAGCGCTTCTACCTCTCATGAACGCATAACGGCGCCCGCGGGCGCCGTCGATGGCTTGTTCGTCGCCTGGGGTCAGTGGACCGTGATCACGGTGCAGTCGGCGGCGTGGCTGACCTTGTGGGAGACACTGCCGACCACCAGCCCCTTGAGGTCGCTCAGGCCCCGGCTGCCCATGACGATGGCATCCACGCCCCGGCGGCGGGCCTCGCTGATGATGGTGCGGGCCGGGTCGCCCTGGCCGATGACCGTCTCGATGTCGGTGGCGCCGAGCTCACGGGCCGCCTCGGCGGCCCGGTCCACGACCTGCTTGCCGGCCGCCTCGCGTTCCTGCCGCGAGGCCTCGACGGCGATGGCGCCGATGCCCCACACCAGTGTGGTCTCGTGGGCGAGTTCCTCGGGAATGTGCAGCAGGTGCAGGGCGGCGCCTTCCTGCCGGGCGAGTTGGCAGGCCACGGACAGCGCCTTCTTGGCGTGCTCGGAGCCGTCGATGGGAACCAGGATGGAGTGGAACATGGTGGCATCCTTCAGGGGTGATGGTAGGGGTACCTACCGAGGAGCCTAGCTCCCCGCTTGCGCGGTGTCATGATCCGCATCAAGGATGGCGCGCCTTCGCCTTTTCCTCGCCGGCCTCCAGGCGGCGCAGCTGCTGCCAGAGGTCGCGGCGCAGGTCGGCCATGCGGGGGGCCTCCTCCGCGGCGAAGTCCAGCGGCCGGGCCAGGCGCTGGGTGCGCAGCCCCAGCCGTGCCCCCAGCAGTCCGACGCCGAGGCCCTGGGCGGCACGCGTCGAGAGCTTGCCGGCCAGGTCCATGGACAGCATCTGCATGCTCGCCTCGCTGGCGATCTCGCTGACCCCGGCGAAGGCCATCTGGTAGAGCACGCTGCGCAGCAGCCGCAGGCGTGCCGCATAGCCCAGTTCCAGCCCGTAGAGGCGGCACAGGCGGTCGATCATCGCCAGGTGGCGCCAGGCGACCAGCGCCATGTCGACCAGGGTCAGGGGGCTCACCGCCACCATCACCGCCGTCTCGCCGGACATCCGCGAGATCAGTCGGCGGGCCTCCCGGTCGCGGGGGGCGAGCAGGTGATGGGTGAGCAGTGCCCGGGTGTCGCGCCCGTCATGGTGGGGCTCGCGGGCGGCCAGGAAGGCCTGCCAGTGGGGGTGGTCGTCGTCCAGGCCGAGGTCGCGGCGCAGCTGGTCCCCCAGCGACTGCGCCCGGGCCGGGGTGGCCTCGGGCAGGGCGGCGAGGCGCTCGCGCAGCCGGGCGTGGCGGGCCAGGCGGCGCAGGCGCCACAGCTCGCGCAGCAGGGCCGAGCCGCCGAGCCCCAGGGCCAGCAGCAGCAGCAGGCTCCAGCCGCCGGCCAGCCAGTCGCCGCCGAGGCTGGCGGCCTGCAGGGTCCGGCCGGCCTCCACCGCGCCCAGGCTCAGGCTGCCGCCGAGCAGCGCGAGCAGCCCCCACCGCCGCCTGCGCGGGCGCATCAGGGCATCCCCCAGCGCCTGTTCGCCGGGGGCCGCATCGGCCTGGGGGTCGGCCAGGGGCTGGCTCGGCAGCCCGGCCTCGAAGTGCCGCCCGGGCCGGGGATCTCGGGCGTCGGCCTCCGGGGGCGGCGCGTCATCGAAGGTGAAGCGCTCGCCCGGGCGTGGGTCCTGTTCGCGGGAAGGGGTCATGACAGCTTGTCTCCGATCAGCCAGTCCAGGGCGGCATCCATGCGGATGTGCGGCAGCGGCGCCCCCTTCTCGCGGGGCAGGGGGCGGAAGGCCGTGAAGTCGAAGCCCTGGCGAGCCCAGAAGTCCGCCCCCGGCAGCCGGTCGGGGACCTCGCCGGGAAACAGCAGCAGCGACTCGCCGGCCAGGGTGGTGCCGCGCAGGGCCGGGGTGCGTCGCCCCTGCTGGTTCACCTCGCGGCTCTGGGTGGCGCGGATCGCCGCCAGGGACAGGGCCCGGACCGGCACGTCGGCGAAACGCAGGTCCTTCAGCGGGTCGGCGAGCAGGGCCTCGAGCAGGGCGACCAGCCGGCCGTGCTGCTCGGGGGTGACATGGTCGGCCTTGGTGGCGGCAATGGCCAGGCGGTCGATGCGCGGGGCGAACAGCCGCGTCAGCAGGCTGCGCCGGCCGTAGTCGAAGCTCTGCATCAGGTTGGACAGGGCGCGGGAGAGGTCCTCAAAGCGCTCCGGCCCGGCGTTGAGGGCCCCGAGCACGTCAACCAGCACGATCTGGCGGTCGAAGCGACGGAAGTGCTCGCGATAGAAGGGCTTGACGATGTGCTGCTGGTAGTGGCGAAAGCGCCGGGCGAGGGTGGCGTAGAGGCTCTCGGCCGGCAGGGCGGCGAGTTCGGCGGGGTCGGCCTCGGCGATGCCCGGCAGGGGGAAGAACTGCAGCACCGGCGCCCCCTCGAGCTCCCCGGGCAGCAGGAAGCGTCCCGGCTGCAGGTCGGCGAAGCCGGCCTCCCGCGCGGCCCGCAGTCCCTGCGCATACAGCTCGGCGATCTCGGCCAGGCGCGCCTCGTCGACCTCCTCGTCGGGGTTAAGGCCGGCCACGGCCCGATGCCAGTCGGCGAACAGGGCGGCGCGCTCGCTGCCGACGTCCTGTCGCTGGGCCTGGCTCCAGCTCGGGTAGTCGTGCGCCAGCAGCGGCAGGTCGAGCAGCCACTCGCCGGGGTAGTCGAACAGATCCAGGGTCAGCTGGCGTGTCTCGCCGCCCAGCAGGCCGCGCCGGGCCGGCCGGTAGCGGATCGCCAGGCGTAGCTCGCTGATGCCGCGGGTCGGCTCGGGCCAGCGCGGTGGCTGGTCGTCCAGGGCCAGCATCGCCTGGTCATAGGGGAAGCGCGGCACGCCGAGGTCCTGCTGCTGCACTCGCCGGGCGCCGAGCAGGCGCCCCTCGCGGGCGACCGGGAGCAGGTCGAGTCGCGCCTCGAGGCCGGCATGGCGCAGCTGGTTGACCAGCGAGGTGAGAAAGGCCGTCTTGCCCGAGCGCGACAGGCCGGTCACCGCCAGGCGCAGCTGGCGGTCGCGGCCGCGCTCGAGCAGGTCATGGAGTTCACGGGTCAGCGGGGTGCGCATGGGGCATCCTTGCAGGGTCGTATGCTGACCTAATGTGCGGGTCGGGCGTCCGCCTGACAAGGCGTGAGGTCATGAAGCGACGCTGCCCCGCACGGGGCGGGGCAGCGTCGGGTAGCCCTGGCGCGTCAGCCGGCGAAGGCCACGTAGATGGCGATCACCAGGACCACCAGCACGATGCCGGCGGGGATGGCGCCCCGCCAGGGGGTCAGGTCGACGGCGCCGCTGTCCTCGTGGACCCAGGGGGTCTCGCGTGGCATCAGCCGGCCGATCAGCAGCATCACCGCCACCAGCAGCACGAAGACGCTGGCCACGAAGTGGAACTCGTGCATCACCACCGGCAGCCTGTCGAAGGGCGGGATGAAGTAGCCGGCGAAGATCAGCAGACAGCCGCCCACTAGGGCCACCTTGGCCGCCAGGGCCGGCACGCGACGGGTCAGCAGGCCCACCAGCACCACGGCCAGGATGGGGATGAAGTAGATGGCGTTCATCTTCTGCAGGTAGCCGAACAGGCTATCCTGTCCGGCCAGCAGCGGGGCGATGGTCATGGCGGCGACGGCCATGATCCAGCCGAAGACCTTGCTCGAGCGCACCACCTGCGCCTCGCTGGCGTCCTTGTTGAGGACCACCTTGTAGAAGCCGAGGCTGAACAGGGTGGTGGTGCTGTTGAGCGCCGAGTTGAACGACGACAGGATGGCGCCGACCATCACCGCGGCGAAGAAGCCGGTGAGCGGCGCGGGCAGCACGTTGAACACCAGGTGGCCGTAGGCCTCGTCGGCGACGATGCCCTGGTCGGCATAGAGGTGGTAGGCGATGATGCCGGGCAGCACTAGGTAGAGGGGGCCGAGCAGCTTGAAGAAGCCGGTCAGCAGCACGCCCTTCTGGCCCTCGGCGAGGGTCTTGGCGGCGAAGGTCCGCTGGATGATCTGCTGGTTGGTGGTCCAGTAGAAGAGGTTGATCAGGAAGACCCCGGTGAACAGGGTCGCGAAGGGCACCTGCTGCTCGCTGCTCCCGATGGAGTTGAGCTTTTGGGGATCACTCTCCTTGAGGATCGCCCAGCCCTCTAGGACGCCGCCGTCGCCGCTCACCGCCTGCAGGCCGAAGTAGACGATCACGAAGCCGCCGATCAGCAGGCCCACGCCGTTGAGGGTGTCGGAGACGGCGACGGTGCGCAGGCCGCCGAACAGGGCATAGACGGAACCGATCAGCCCCACCAGCCAGACCGTCAGCCACAGCAGCACGGTGGGCGACTCGATGCCGGTGAGCCCCTGCAGGTCGAGCATGCCCTGCAGGCCCATGGCGCCGGAGTAGAGGATGATCGGCAGCAGGATCACCGCATAGGCGATCAGGAAGATGATGTTGGTGATCAGCTGGGTGGTCTTGTCGAAGCGCAGCTCCAGCAGCTGGGGCAGGGTGGCGATGCCGCTCCTCAGGAAGCGCGGCAGGAAGAACAGCGCCAGCGCCACCAGGGCGATGACCGCCACCACCTCCCAGGCCATCACGGAGAGACCGTCGCTGAAGGCCGCACCATTGAGGCCCACCATCTGCTCGGTGGAGAGGTTGGTCATCAGCAACGAGCCGGCGATCAGCGGAAAGGTCAGGCTGCGTCCGGCCAGGAAGAAGCCGCTCGAGGTCGTGTGGTCGTCGCGGCGCGTGATGCGCCAGGTGATGAAGGCGACCAGGCCCGTGAAGAACAGGAAGGACGCCAGGGTCAGGGCATGCATGTCGGAAACATCCTTGTGAGTCGTGAATTCGGCCGCATCCCCGATGGCAGCGGCAAGAATGTAGGTAAACTTACTAGATTGATGGGCGAGTCTAGTCCCGTGACTCGGCACCGCCATTCACCTTTCGTCTAATTGTCCGACATTGAAGGGGTGATGTCATTCCGCCTAGCGGGGCGGCACGGCACCCACCGGCACGGGTTCGACCAGGCCGAAGAGCTGCACCAGCACGGGGGCCGCGGCGATCACGAACCCCAGCACCGCCAGGCTGCGACCGAGCAGGCGGCGGTCCGGGCGGCGGGCCAGGGTCAGGCCGCCGATGCAGACCAGCAGGCCCAGGATGTTGAAGACGTAACCCAGCATCTGTAGCAGGTCGTAAGTGGTCATGGGGCTCCCTTCGGTGGTGGGCAGGGGGTGGGACGGCTAACCTGTGATGGTATCAGCTCCACCCCGGGGCGATGAGGAGGCCAGCATGGAAGAGCGTCGCCCCGAGGCGGTGATCGATTTCTGGTTCAGGGAACTCGCGCCCGCCCAGTGGTTCCGCAAGGACCCGGCCCTGGATGCCGAGATCGCACGGCGCTTCGGTGACTGGCTCTCGGCCGCGGGGCGGGGCGAGTTTTGGCAGTGGCGGACATCCGCCCGCGGCCGCCTTGCCGAGGTGATCGTGCTCGACCAGTTTCCGCGCAATATCCATCGGGGATCGACGCATGCCTTCGCCTGGGATCCAGTGGCCCTGGTGCTGGCCCAGGAGGCGGTTGCCCAGCGGGCGGATCGGCTGCTGGACGTGCCCTGGCGGGCCTTCCTGTTCATGCCCTACATGCACAGCGAGTCGCTGGCGATCCATGACGAGGCGATGCGCCTGTTCGCCCAGCCGGGGCTGGAAGAGAACCTGCGCCACGAGCACCGCCACCGCGAAGTGATCGCGCGCTTCGGCCGCTATCCCCATCGCAATGCCGTACTCGGGCGGGACTCTACCCGCGAGGAGCAGGCCTTTCTCGCCCAGCCCGGTTCCGCGTTCTGAGGCTTTTCTCTCGGCGCCGGGCAAGGCACCATCGAAATCCCTTCATCAAGGAAAAGGAGCGTATGCCATGGGAATCATTGCCTGGTTGATCATCGGTGGCCTGGCCGGCTGGATCGCCGGCCATATCATGCGAGGCGGCGGCTTCGGCCTCCTCGGCAATATCGGGGTCGGCGTGGTGGGGGCCGTCATCGGTGGTGGCCTGTTCAGCCTGCTGGGCCTGCAAGCCGGTGGCTTCATCGGCTCGCTGGTCACCGCTATCGTCGGGGCCGTGGTGCTGCTTTGGATAATCGCCAAGGTCAAGAAGGCCTGAGACAGCCGGCCTGACCCGACGCGCGAGATGGCCGCCCGGTTGGTGACAATCGGGCGGTTTCGCGTGGGCCGTCAGCCGGCGGGGGTGGGCAGGATGCGCCGATAGCGATCCAGGCAGCGGTCCAGCCAGACGCCGTTCGGCGTGCCCTCGGGGGGCGAGGCGGGCACCTTGAGGGTCAGCAGGAAGAGGCCATGGCGCTCGGCATCGCCGTCGGGCAGGTGCCGGCCGAGCTGCCGGGCGAGGTCGGGCGGCAGGGCACCCGGGCGCCGCCAGGCGAGCCGCAGGGCCTGATGGTCGATCAGGTACTGGAAGCGCGCTGCGTCCTTGAGCACCGCCATGCCGCCCTGCACCAGCCCCTGGGAGAGGCTCTCCAGCTTGCGATAGCCCGGGGCTCCGGCGGCCCGACAGGCGTGGGCTCCCTCCACGAAGCAGCGCTCCCGTTCATCGGGGTCCTCGGGCCAGCGTCCCCCGCGACGCCGCGCGGGGGTGGCCACGAAGGGCAGCACCACCGACACGGCGGGGGTGCCGTCGGCCAGGGAGGTCTGCCGGGCGCCGACCATCCCGTGGCCCAGCTGTCGCCGGAGCCAGCGGTAGTCACAAGCCTGCTGGATGCGGGCCTGGGCATCGGTGACCGTGTGATGAGCGCCCTGCAATGAGCGCAACAGGGAGAGCGTGCGAAGGATCATGGTGCCATACCGATATGCGAGCGGGAGAGCGAGGGGCCGGGATAGAGACGCTGCGACCATAGCAGGGAATCGCCTCCATGGCGTCAACGGCCCGGGGCCACCAACGCGAACCGCCCGGCTGTCTCCAGCCGGGCGGTAGCGGGTGCCGTCTTCCGGTCGAACCCTGTCAGGCGGTGGCGGCGCTCTTGCTGCCGACCAGCTCCTTCAGGGCCTCCTCGACGATGGCGAGCCCTTCCTCGAGGATCTCATCCTCGATGGTGACCGGCATCAGGAAGCGGATGGTGTTGCCGTACAGGCCGCAGGAGAGCAGGATCAGCCCCTTCTCGCGGGCCTTCTTGCACAGCGCGCCGGCCAGGTCGGCGTCCGGGGTGTGGTTGGCCTTGTCGGAGACGAGGTCGATGGCCGCCATGGCGCCCATGTTGCGACCGTTGTCGATGCAGTCGAACGCCTGCTGCCACTGGGTGAAGCGCTTGGCCAGCTTGTCGCCGAGCGCCTGGCTCTTCTCGAGGATGTTCTCCTGCTCGAAGACCTCGAGCACAGCCAGGGTGGCGGCGCAGGAGACCGGGCTGCCGGTGTAGGTGCCGCCCAGGGAGTTGGCGCCGGAGGCGTCCATGTGCTTGTCGGTGCCGACCACCGCGGAGATCGGCATGCCGTCGGCCATGCTCTTGGCCATGGTGATGATGTCGGGCTCGACGCCGCTGTGCTCGATGGCGAACATCTTGCCGGTGCGCCCGAAGCCGGACTGCACCTCGTCGACGATCATCAGCATGCCGTGCTCGTCACAGATCTCGCGGATCGCCTTGAGGAAGCTCGCCGGCGCCGGATAGAAGCCGCCCTCGCCGAGCACCGGCTCCAGCACGATGGCCGCGGTATCGCGCGGGTTGGCATCGGTCTTGAGCGCCATCTTCAGGCCGCGCAGGGCCTCGTCCTCGCTGACCCCGTGGTAGGGCACGGGGTAGGGGGCACGGAAGACGTTGCCCGGCATGGAGCCGAAGTCGGTGGCGTAGGGCGCGACCTTGCCGTTCATGGCCATGGTCATGAAGGTACGACCGTGGTAGCCGCCGTCGAAGCAGATCACGTTGTTCTTGCCGGTAGCGGCACGGGCGACCTTGACGGCGTTCTCCAGCGCCTCGGCCCCGGAGTTGGCCAGCATCACCTTGGCGTGGCCGCGGACCGGGGTGACCTGGCTGAGCTTTTCGGCCACCTTCACGTAGCCCTCGTAGGGCATCACGGTCTGGCAGGTGTGCATTACCTTGTCGAGCTGGTCCTTGACCGCCTGGACCACCTTGGGATGGCGGTGGCCGATGTTGAGCACGCCGATGCCGCCGGCGAAGTCGATGATGCGATTGCCGTCGGCGTCCCACACCAGGGCGTTCTCGGCGCGGTCGGCAAACTGGGTGGCCGGGCTCGCGGCGCCGTTGGCCACGTAGCGCTGCTTGAGTTCGTTGAGCTGTGCGTTGTTCATGGATCCTGCCTCCTTGGTAAGACGTTGCGGGCGATCACAGGCCGCCGACACAGACGTATTTTAGTTCAGTGTACTCATCCAGGCCGTGGCGCGACCCTTCGCGTCCCAGCCCTGACTCCTTGACCCCACCGAAGGGCGCCAGCTCGGTGGAGAGAATGCCTTCGTTGACTGCCACCATGCCATATTCCAGCCCTTCCATGACATGCCAGATACGACGATAGTCGCGGGCATAGAAGTAGGCGGCGAGGCCGAACTCGGTGGCATTGGCCATGGCGATGGCCTCTTCCTCGGTCTCGAAGCGAAACACCGGCGCCAGGGGCCCGAAGGTCTCCTCGGTGGCCACCTTCATCTCGGGGGTCACGTCGGCGATGATCGTGGGCTGGAAGAAGGTACCGCCCAGCGCGTGGGGCTCGCCGCCGCAGACCAGCCGCCCGCCCTTGTCCAGGGCGTCGCGCACGTGGCTCTGCACCTTCTCCACGGCGGCGGCGTTGATCAGCGGGCCCTGCACCACGCCCTCGTCGAGGCCGTTGCCGACCTCGAGCCGGGCCACTCGGGCGGCCAGCTTCTCCAGGAAGGCCTCGTAGACCCCCGCCTGGACCAGCAGGCGGTTGGTGCAGACGCAGGTCTGCCCGGAGTTGCGGTACTTGGAGGCCACCGCCCCCTCGACGGCGGCATCCAGGTCGGCGTCGTCGAAGACGATGAAGGGGGCGTTGCCCCCCAGCTCCATGGAGGCCTTCTTGACGGTGCCGGCGCACTGGGCCAGCAGCCGCTTGCCCACGGGGGTGGAGCCGGTGAAGGAGATCTTGCGCACCCGCGGATCGGTGGTCAGCACCTCGCCGATCTCGGCCGGCCGTGAGGCGGTGACGACGTTGATCACTCCGGCCGGGATGCCGACCTCCTCGGCGAGCTTCACCAGGGCCAGGGCGGTGAGCGGGGTGGCCTCGGCGGGCTTGATCACCACCGGGCAGCCGGCGGCCAGGGCCGGGGCGCACTTGCGGGTGATCATCGCCAGCGGGAAGTTCCAGGGGGTGATCGCCGCCACCACGCCGATCGGTTCACGGAACACCAGGATGCGCTTGTCCACGCCGTGGCTCGGCAGGGTTTCGCCGGCGACGCGCTTGGCCTCCTCGGCGTAGTACTCCACGAAGGAGGCACCATAGGCCACCTCGCCGCGGGCCTCGGCCAGCGGCTTGCCCTGTTCCAGGGTCATCAGCCGCGCCAGGGCTTCCTGGTTGGCCATGATGGCGTCGAACCAGGCGCGCAATAGGGTGGCGCGCTCCTTGGCGGTGCGCCGCTTCCAGGCCGGCCAGGCGTCTGCCGCGGCGGTCACGGCCTCGCGGGCCACCTCGGCGTCGAGGTCCGGGACCTCGGCCAGGGTCTCGCCGGTGGCGGGGTTGGTCACGGCGAAGCGGCGTGCGCCTTCGCGCCACTGGCCGGCCACATAGGCCTTGTCGATCAGCAGCTGGGGTTCCGCGGACATGGGGACTCCTCGTCGGGGTTGATCATCTTGTTGGACGAGTGTGCATTATTTAAAACAAGTCGCCAAGCCCCGGCACCGCCCGTTTTTCACGGCCGGTGGCCACTCGGCCATCGGCGCCGGCAACGCTTTCCGCTACACTATGGCGCCGACTCGCCGCGGTTCGCGGCGCGGCACGTTTCTGTTCCGGATTTATCGCGAGGTGAGCCTTGGTCGATCCCTTGAATGCCTGGTGGGCCCAGCAGCTGGTGCTGTGTGACTGGGCCTTCACGCCCGATCCCCTGACGGCGGAGGCCGAGGCGGCCGTCGAGCGGCTGGCAGCCCTCGGGGTGGTCGACCGCGGTGAGCTGGGCTGGTGCCTGCTGGAGTCCCTGGGCACCGGCGGTGCCGGCGTCGACCCGGCCAGGCTCCTGGCCGGCCTGGAGGTCACTGCCCTGGGCGGCGCCGCGGGCTGGCTCGGCGAGGCGCGCGCGCGGGCCTGGGCCCAGCGGCTGGCCGAGGAGGTCAGCGCCCATCACTCGAGCCTCGATGCCTGGCTGCAGGGGCTGCTGCATGCCCGCAGCGCCGAGGGCTGGGTGCGAGGCGATGACGGCTTTTTCGAGGCCTGCGAGGCCCTCTCGGCCCTGGAGCACGACGGGGCTGGCGTGACCTGGGACATGCTGCAGGAGTGGCTGGCCACCCATGCCACACCGCCCGCGCTCTGGCCGACGGCCCCCGAAGATCAGGTCTGGCGGCTGCGCGCCGCCTTCTCGCCGGTCGTCGAGCTGCCCGCCGGACCCCACGACTGGCAGGGGCTGTCGGTCTGGCTGGAGGAGGCCTGGCAGATCCGCAGCCGCGAGGACCTGGTGCGCAGCCTGCTGTGGCTGGCCTCCCAGGGCGACCGTCAGGCCTGGGACCTGGATGCTGGACGACTGCTCGAGGCTGACGCCGAGGTGCGCCGGCAGTGGCGGGAGACGCTGGCGGGGGGCGAGCGCGACTACGGTCGGGTGCTGCTGGGTTTCCTCGACCAGGGGGAACCGCTGGAGTGGGCCGCGTGGGACTGGCTGCGGCTGATCGACCTGGCCTGGGCCGGCGCCTGCCTGGGCTGGCTCGAAACGCGAGAGGCCCGCGACTTCGCCGTCCACGGCGCCGACCTGGCGCTGCGGCGCTATAGCGACTGGGCGGCCTTGGCACGGGCCTACCAGCGAGGGCGCAGCCTATTCGAGGGGCGCAACCTGCTGCCCGCCCTCCAGGCGGACTGGGCGCTGCTGCTGCACTCGCCGGTGAGTCCCTGGCGCCCGGCCCTGCAGGGGCTGGTGACGGAGGAGCTCATCGAGGCTTCGCGCGTCGCCCTGCGGGCCTGGCGTGGCGATGCCCGCCACTGGACGCTGGCGCTGGCCGCGGTGCGCGAGCCCGAGTTCGCCGCCCGCCAGGGGCCAGTGCCCGAGCTGCCGGTCGCGCGACGCGAGGAGGCGCGCCGCTACCTGGTCGAGACCCTCGACCTGCATGCCGACGAGGGCGTCGAGGCGCTCTCCCGCTACTGGCTGCCGGCCCAGGCCCACCATCTCAACCAGCTGGCGGCCGATGCCGCCCATGGCGCCCTGCCGCCGGCCGAGACGCCCTTCGGCCACCCGGTCCCGGACGAGCTGGCGAGCCGCGATGCCCTCAGGCAGGCGAGCCGTCACGCCGCCACCATCCACATGGCCGAGAAGTTCGCCTTTCATCTGCAGATGGCCATGGACAGCGGGGACTTCGACGCGACTCGCCTGGCCCGCCTGGCCGAGGCCCTGCAGGGCTCGCTGTGCCGCTTCTACCCCGACGCCCGTCGCCTCCTTCAGGCCTGGGCCCACTGGGAGAGCCTGTTGCCCGAGCCCGAACAGCCCCCGATGGTCGCCGAGATCCGCTGGCATCTGGAGGACCCCGGGAGCCTCTTCCACTGGCTCGACTGGCGCGCCGGGGCCTGGCTCGAGCCCGGGCCGCGACCGACGCTTGTCCACTTCACCGCCATGGCGCTGGTCGGGCCACTCAACAGCCCGGCCTGGAGCCTGCCGCAGCCGGAGAGCGAGCGCGAGTGCGCGGCCATCCGCGACTGGGTCGATGGGCATTATGCCCTTCACGGGGAGGCGGAGCTGGACGAGTTCCTCGAGTACCTGATCGAGGTCGGCGATCGCCAAGAGTACCAGATCAACTACGCCCCCTACACGCTCAACCACGGTCGGCTGGCCTCCGAGATCGCCACTCTCGAGAGCGGGGAGTGCAGCGAGGAGGAGGGGGCTCACCTGCTCCGCCTGCAGCGGGTCAGGGACAACGAGGACGGCTGCAACGAGGTCGACCTGGCGGCCTGGGACATCGCCCAGGCCGTGGACCTGGCCATTGCCGGCCGTCAGCTGGGGTGGCTCGGCGAGGGGGCGTTCCAGGGCCTGCTCGAGCGTGCCCATGGGCTGGCCGGCGAGCACTACGCGGGCTGGGAGGAGTATGCCCGCGGGCTGCACGCCGGCTTCTCGTTCTTCATGGGCGAGACCCCGGAGCGCGAGAGCTTCCTGGCAGGCTTCCGCCAGGCGCTGGTGGCCTGGCTCTCGGGGGCGCCGCCGCTGTCGGGGGCCTGGGCCAGCCTCGACTTTCCCGGGGCACGGCCGCGCCACTGGGCGCCGCTGCATATCGATACGCTGCCGGGCGACAGCCGTACCCTCCACTAACCGCTCGCCTTGATAATAAAGTATGGTTTATAGTCACCGAGATTGATGACATGGCTCCTCCTGTCGGGAGCCTTTGCCAGGCAGCGAGCCGCCGACAGGCCGCTCTGGCAGTGCACCGGGCCTGTTTCCGGCAGCACTGCCACAGCGACACCATCCGGAGCCGGGAGACGCAGGGCGTCGTCGGGCCGGGTGCGGCTCAGGGAACGAGGTCGTCGCAGGATGCTGGTCAAACGCGTGTGTCGCATCACCGCCATGGGGGTATCGCTGGCGCTGCTGGTCGGCTGTGCCGCGCCGAGTGGCATCGGGGAGGAGGCCGTTGGCGCCTACTTCGCCCGGGATCTGCCGGGAATGCCCGCCGACCCGCTGATGTCGCCCGTGGACAATCCCATCCTGGAAGCCCGCGGCCTGCACAACCCGCCCCCGACGCTGATCCGCCGGGCCCTGCTGGCCCAGCACGAGCGCTGGGCCGGCACGCCCTACCGACTGGGCGGCAGCTCCTTCCGCGGAATCGATTGCTCGGCCCTGGTGCAGAACGTCTTCAGCGACACCTTCCGCTTCGACCTGCCGCGCACCACCGAGGAGCAGGTGCGGGCCGGCCTCGAGGTCGAGCGTGATGCCCTGCGCCCCGGTGACCTGGTGTTCTTCCGTCCTCCCGGCGTCTACCGCCATGTGGGCATCTATGTCGGCGAGGGCCGCTTCCTGCACGCTTCCACCTCCCGGGGCGTGATGATCTCCGAGCTAGACAATCGTTTCTGGCGGCGTCACTTCTGGCAGGCGAGGCGCACCCTGGAGCCGACTCTGCTGGCCCGGCGCCTGGGCGAGACCGGCGAGGGCTGACTCGGCTAGAGCACCTCGCGGTGGGCCATCACGAAGTCCAGGAAGGCCTGCTCGGCCCGCGACAGGTAGGCGCCGCGTCCCCAGGCCAGCGACAGGTCCAGCCAGGCAGGCGGGTCGAAGGAGACCGCCTGAAGCTCCGGCTCCTCCACCACCCGGCGCAGGAAGGTGGTGATGCCGAAGCCCTGGCGGACGATCGCCTTGGTCAGCGGTATCAGGTTCGACTGGAAGGCGATATCGGCCGTGGTGCCGGTCGCGCGCGCCAGGGCATCGACGAACTCCCGATGGAAGTAGCCATCCTGGAACAGCACCAGGGTCTCGCCGAAGAAGGCCTCGGCGGAGACGCTCGAGCGCCGGGCGAAGGGGTGCTCCCGCGGCACGCAGACCACCATCTCCTCGCGTACCAGGCGGCGCCGCTCCAGGTGACGGCTGCTGTCGTCGTCGATCACAACGCCCAGGTCCAGCTCGCCGTCGGCGATCATGCGTTGCAGGCGGCGTGCACCGGCCTCCACCACGGTCAGGCGGATGCCGGGGTGGCGGGCCTTGAAGCCCATCAGCAGCGGGGGGAAGTAGTAGGAGCCGAGCATCGAGGGGATGCCGATGCGCACCTCGCCCTTGACCAGGCCGTGCAGCTCGCGCATGGCCAGGTGCGCGGCCTCGGCGCGTTCGAGCAGCGCCCGGGCGTGGGGGAGGAGGGCCTCGCCCTCCGGGGTCAGGGCGATGCGTCGCTCGTGGCGGTGGAAGAGCGGCAGCTCCAGGCGCTTCTCCAGGCCGGCGATGGTTTGGCTGACCGCCGACTGCGCCACGTGGAGGGCCCGGGCGGCGGCCGTGAAGCCCCCCTGGTCGGCCACGGCCAGGAAGACCCTGAGGGTGCGCAGGTCGAAGGGCAGGCTCATCGGTGCTCCGGGATTCGAGTCATAAGCAAGCCAGATGATGATGATCTGGATATTCTGTTTGGCTTATCATTCTCGCCGGTGGATCATGGCCTGCCAAGTCGGAGGACGCCATGATCGCCGCACATACCCGCGCCTGGTGGCGCGCGACCCTGGCCCTGTGCCTGGGCTCCTTTCTGGTCTTCATCAACCTCTATGCCCCACAGCCGCTGTTGCCGGCGCTGCGCGGGACCTTCGAGGTCTCGACCCTGGGGGTCAGCCTGGTGATGTCGGTCGCCACGCTGGCGCTGGCCGCCTCGCTGCTGGTCTTCGGCCCGCTCTCGGATGCCATAGGCCGGGGCGCCATCATGCGCCTGACCCTGCTGGCGGCCGGGCTGCTCTCGCTGGGACTGGCCTTCGCGCCGAACTTCGAGACGCTGCTGGCGATGCGCGCCCTGCAGGGCTTCGTGCTGGGCGGGCTGCCGGCGGTGGCGATCGCCTGGATGGGCGACGAGTTCGAGCGCCCGGCCCTGCTCTCGGCGGTGGGGCTCTATATCGGCGCCAACTCGCTGGGCGGCATCAGTGGCCGGGTGGTGGGCGGCGCCGTGGCCGAGGTCGGCGGGGCACCGGCGAGCTTCCTGGTGGTGGGGGCGATGACGCTGGTCGGGCTGGTGCTGTTCTGGAAGCTGCTGCCCGCTGCCCCTGCCTTCACGCCGAGGCGCTTCGAGCTGCGCGGGGCCCTGGCCGACCTCGGCGGACACCTTCGCAACCCGCTGCTGTTCGGCGCCTACCTGCTCGGCGGGCTCAACTTCCTGATCTTCATCAATCAGTACAGCTACATCACCTTCCGGCTGGCCGATGCCCCCTTCGGGCTGGGGACTCGGGTGCTCGGGTTGATCTTCCTGACCTACCTGGGGGGTACCCTGGGCTCCTCGCTCTCCGGCCGGCTCGCCGCCCGCTGGTCTCAGCCGGTGTGCATGATGCTGGGGATCCTGATCCTGATCGGCGGCACGGCCGTGACCCTGGCCGGGTCGCTCGGCTGGATCATCGCCGGGCTGACCCTCAACGCCTTCGGCTTCTTCCTGGCCCACTCCATGGCCTCGAGCTGGGTAGGGCGTCGGGCTGGCTCGGCGCGGGGCAGCGCCTCCGCCCTCTACCTGGTGTTCTACTACAGCGGCGCCAGCCTGGGGGGCTTCTGGCTGGAGCCGTTCTGGCGGGCCGCCGGTTGGAACGGCGTGGCGCTGGCCTCCTGGCTGATGCTGGCGGTGACCCTGGGGCTGGCCGCCTGGCTGTGGCGGCGCGAACGCCGCGAGGATCAGGACGCCGCGCTGGCGCCGGCCTCGTCCCCCCAGACCTCCTCGAGCCGCTCGACCCGGCCGCAGGCCGACTTGTAGAAGCGATAGCGCACCGGGTTCTCGAGGTAGTAGTCCTGGTGATACGCCTCGGCCGGGTAGAAGGCCTCGAAGTCGTTGATCTCGGTGGCGATGGGCTCGTCGAAGCGCTCGGCGACGGCGTCCCGGCTGGCCTCGGCCAGCGCGCGCTGCTCCGCGTCCAGGGGGAAGATGGCACTGCGGTAGGAGGCGCCCTTGTCGCAGAACTGGCGGTCCTCGGCGAAGGGATCGATGTTGCGCCAGAACACGTGCAGCAGGGTCTCGTAGTCCACCCGGTCGGGGTCGTAGTCGACCTTGACCACTTCGGCGTGGCCGGTGCCGCCTGCCGTTACCTGCTCGTAGGTCGGGTCCTCGGTGCGACCGCCGCTGTAGCCGGACGTGGTCTCCAGCACCCCCTCGACCTGGTCATAGGCTTCCTCCATGCACCAGAAGCAGCCGCCGGCGAAGACGGCACTCGCGGTCTCTTCATCGGCCTGGGCGGTGCCGGCGATGGCAAGCACGGTCGGCAGGGCAAGCAGGGTCAGGCGGCGAAAGGCAGGGAAGGGCAGCAGGCTCATCGTATGGCTCCACGGGACAGGGATGATAGGTTGGAGAGAAGTGATGACATTGGGTTCCATATCGATCCATTTCCTTTCAGGACACCAGGGGCGCTTCCGCGTAAGTTTCTTCCCTCCACCACGACAGAGGGGCGTCTTCAACGTCCGCGGATGCGGTGACCTTCATCATTTACCTACGGGAGTCCCCCCTTGACACGACGACGCCTGATACTCGCGGCCGTGATCGCCCTGCTGGTCGCGGCCTACTTCCTCAGCGGCGCCAATCAGGCCCTGACCCTCGACAACCTGCAGGCCGAGCAGGATCGCTTCCAGGCCTGGCTGGCCGCGGAACCGCTGACCGTCGCCGGCGGCTTCTTCCTGATCTATGTGGCGATCACCGCCGTCTCGCTGCCCGGGGCGACCCTGCTGACCCTGCTCGGCGGGGCGTTGTTCGGTTTCGGCTGGGGGCTGCTGCTGATCTCCTTCGCCAGCACCCTCGGTGCCACGCTGGCCGCGCTGATCGCCCGCACCCTGGCGCGCGCACCGCTGGAGCGGCGCTTTGCCACGCAGCTCGCCCGCATCAACGCCGGCATCGAGCGCGAGGGGGCCTTCTATCTCTTCACCCTGCGACTCATCCCGCTCTTCCCCTTCTTCGTCATCAACCTGGTGATGGGGCTCACCCGCATGCGGTTGCGGACCTTCTACTGGGTCAGCCAGGTCGGCATGCTGCCGGGCACGGCGGTGTACGTGAACGCGGGGCGCGAACTCGGCAACCTGGAGTCGCTCTCCGGGGTCCTCTCCCCGGGGCTGATCGGTTCCTTCGTGCTGATTGGCCTCTTTCCCTGGCTGGCCCGTGCCCTGGTGGCCATCGGCAAGCGGCGCCAACTGGCCCGCCGCTTCGACCGCCCGCGACACTTCGACCAGGACATCGTGGTGATCGGCGGCGGATCGGCCGGGCTGGTCGCCAGCTACATCGCCGCGGCGGTGAAGGCCCGGGTGGCGCTGGTGGAGCGCGACCGCCTGGGCGGGGACTGCCTCAACACCGGCTGCGTCCCCTCCAAGGCGCTGATCCGGGCCGCGCGGGTCGCCAGCGAGATCCGCGAGGCCCCGCGTTACGGGGTCAGCGCCGGGGCGCCCGAGGTGGACTTTGCCGCCGTGATGGGCCATGTCCACCGCGCCATCCGCGAGGTGGAGCCCCACGACAGTCGCGAGCGCTACGAGGGGCTGGGCGTGGAGGTGATCGCCGGTGATGCCGTGCTTGAGGATCCCTGGCGAGTGCGTATCCGCGACGCCGACGGCGAGCGGGTACTGACCACGCGCCATGTGATCATCGCCAGCGGGGCACGGCCGCGCGTGCCGCCGCTGCCCGGCCTGGAGGAGATCGAGGTGCTCACCTCCGACAACCTCTGGCGGCTCGAGACCCTCCCCGAGCGCCTGGTAGTGCTGGGCGGTGGTCCGATCGGCTGCGAGCTGGGCCAGAGCTTCGCCCGGCTGGGCAGCCGGGTGGCGATGGTGGAGATGGGCGGCCAGTTGCTGCCTCGTGAAGACCGGGAGGTGGCCAGCGAGGTCGAGGCCCGGCTGGGCGAGGAGGGCCTGGCCGTCCATCTCGCCACTCGGGCGCTGCGGTTGGTGGCCGAGGAGGGCGGTGGCCATGCCCTGGAGGTCGAGCGGCGCGACGCCCAGGGCGAACCGGTGATCGAGCGGCTGCCCTTCTCCCACCTGCTGGTCGCGGTAGGACGCCAGGCCAACGTCGAGGGAATGGGCCTCGAGGCCCTCGGTGTCGAGACCCGGCCCGACGGCACCCTGGCCGTGGACGAATCCCTGCAGAGCGTGCTGCCCAATGTCTGGGCCTGCGGCGACGTGGCGGGACCCTACCAGCTGACCCACGCCAGCGCCCATCAGGCCTGGCATGCCACGGTGAATGCGCTGTTCGGCGAGCTCAAACGGTTCCGGGTGAGCTATAGAGCCCTGCCGGCGGTCACCTTTACCGACCCCGAGGTGGCGCGGGTCGGGCTCAACGAGCGGGAGGCCCTCAATGCAGGCGTCGAGGTCGAGGTCACGCGCTACGCCTTGAGCGAGCTGGATCGCGCCATTGCCGAGGGCAGTACCCGCGGCTTCGTGAAAGTGTTGACCGTGCCCGGCCGTGACCGGATTCTCGGGGCCACCATCGTCGGCCAGGGGGCGGGGGAGATGCTGGCCGAGTTCACCCTGGCGATGACCCGCGGCATCGGGCTCAACAAGCTGCTGGGCACCATCCATCCCTATCCGACCCACAGCGAGGCGGTCAAGGCCACGGCCGGGGTCTGGAAGAATGCCCACAAGCCGGAGCGCCTGCTGGGCTGGCTGGCGCGCTATTTCGCCTGGCGTCGGGGTGGCGACGGGACCGACGAGGCAGGAAACTAGCATGCTCGACCGCTGGACCATGCCGCTGACCCAGGGCCCGCTGTCGACCCTGGCCCGCGGTCTCGCGACGCTCAGGGTGCGCCCCGATCAGGTGACGGTCGCCGCCTTCCTGGTGGGGATGCTGGCCCTGCCGCTGCTGGCTCTCGGCTGGTACCTGCCGGCGCTGGTGGTCATCCTGCTCAATCGCCTCGGCGACGGGCTGGACGGCGCGCTCGCCAGGCTGACGGGGGAGGCGAGCGACGCCGGGGGCTTCCTCGACATCGGCCTTGACTTCGTCTTCTACGCGGCGGTGGTGCTGGGCTTCGCCTTGGCCGACCCGGCGGCCAATGCCCTGGCGGCGTCCTTCCTGCTGTTCGCCTTCATCGGCACCGGGACCTCCTTCCTGGCCTTCGCCATCATGGCCACCCGCCACGGCCTCGAGCGGCCGCGCTTCCAGCAGAAGGCCTTCTACTACCTGCATGGCCTGACCGAGGGCACGGAGACCGTACTGGCCTTCGTGCTCTTCTGCCTGTTCCCCGCCCACTTCGCGCTGCTGGCGATGGTCTTCGGCGGGGCCTGCCTGGTGACTACCGCCACCCGACTGTGGGGCGGTCATCGCACCTTGCGGGCCTTCGAGCAGGAGCGCCCGAAACGATCGCCTCCCTGAACGACGAAGGGGCAGCCCATGGCTGCCCCTTCGTGATCCCGGTATCGCCTCTCGGCAGCCGGTGCGGTCACCGCGTACGTTCAGTGCTCGTGGCCGCCCTCGCCGTGCACGTGGCCGTGCTCGACCTCTTCCTCGCTGGCCTCGCGGACCTCGGCGATTTCCACGTCGAAGTTCAGGGACTGGCCGGCGAGCGGATGGTTGCCGTCGACGGTGACCGTGTCGCCCTCGACCTTGGTCACGGTGACCATCAGCGGGCCGCCCTGGGTCTGGGCCTGGAACTGCATGCCCGGCTCGACGCTGTCGACGCCCTGGAAGGCGTCACGCGGCACTTCCTGCACGAGCTGAGGCTGGACCTCGCCGTAGCCTTCTTCCGGGGCAACCTTGGCCTGGAGCTTGTCGCCGGAGGCGCGACCTTCCAGCTGCTTCTCGAGGCCCGGAATGATGTTGCCGGCGCCGTGGAGATAGGTCAGCGGCTCGCGGCCTTCCGAGCTGTCCAGCACTTCACCTGCATCGTTGGTCAGGGTGTAGTGGAACGCGACAACGGAATTCTGCGCAATCTGCATTGATGAACCTTTCGGTGAGTGCATGTAGCACGACATGGTAACGCGGCAGTCAAGCGACTGTCAGGGGCATGGAGGAAATTCAGGATGTGAGGGCCGAGCCTGAGCCGCATTCACGCCTTTGCGGTCCCGGGTCGGGGGACTTTCGGACGGTTGCGTGGCCTACCCGGCAGGGATACCCTTGCCTGAGTCCGTTTTCCCGATTCCCTCCTATCGACCCTTCCATGGAGAGTGCCATGACCTTGACCCTGATCTGGCTGATCGCCTTCGCCGTGTTCCTGTATCTCTTCCTCAAACGCTGGGAGGCTTCCGTCAGCGGTATCCTCGACAAGCTGCTGCCTGCCGTGCTGCGCAGCGAGGATGATCGCTGGGTATGGTGTCCGGCCCTGGCAGTTCTGGGTGCCACTTTCATCGTGCGGCCCGTGGACATGCTCTTCACCGTGATCGTGATTGGCCTGGTGGCGCTGGTCGCCACCAAGCTGGCCGGCTGGGCCATGAACAAGGTCGACCTGCACTGAGGATGTCCCGGCGACGCCGGATGTCACCAACGCAACAAGAACGCAACGAGGAAGGCCCGCGGATCGCTCCGCGGGCCTTGTTCATTGACGGCCGCCCATGCTGCCGAGGCGACCAGCATCACTCTCAGTAGGGGGCCACGCTGACGCTGCTGCCGCTGCCGATCAGGCGGACGCGCTGGCCGACCTGGAAGTTCTGGTCCGCCTTCTGGACCACGACCACGTTCCGGCCGTTGTCTTGGCGGATCTCCATTTCCCAGGCCGTGATGCGGTTGGTCGACTCCTCGACCTTGGTGCCGGCCACGGCGCCGCCGATGGCGCCGGCCACGGTGGCCAGCTGGCGTCCGCTGCCACCGCCCACCTGGTTGCCGAGCAGGCCGCCGATCACGGCACCGCCGCCGGAGCCGAGCAGGCCGCCGGCGCGGCTGTCGGCCTGGATCTGCACCTGGCGCAGGGCGGTGATGGTCCCGAAGGTCACGGTCTGGGCCGACTTGGCCTGATTGCCGCTGTAGACGTTGCCCGAATAGGGGGCGGTGTTGGCACAGCCGGCCAGGGTGAGGATGCCGATGGCCAAAACGGGAAGAAGGCGTTTCATGCAGGATCTCCTTGATGTCCGTGACGAACACTCGGTCCCGGATGGTGACCAAAGGTTAATGGACAGTGTTCTTTAACGAGTCTACCCACTGCGAACCGGCTTGGCCAGCGCGTCGGGCTTCCTGCCACGAGTGTAGCGTCGCCTTGCGGTCAACAATATGAAAAAAGGGAGGCCAATCGGCCTCCCAAGGGTTCCAGTCGTTACCGCCAGTGGCCTCAGCCGAACTGGTTCATGGTGTTGTCCTTGCCGCCGGCCTTGAGCGCTGCCTCGCCGTGGAAGAACTCCTTGTGGTCGTCACCGATGTTGGAGCCCGCCATGTCCTGGTGCTTGACGGTGGCGATGCCCTCGCGGATCTCCTTGCGCTGCACCCCGGCCACATAGGCCAGCATGCCCTCGTCGCCGAAGTAGCCCTTGGCCAGGTTGTCGGTGGAGAGGGCCGCGGTGTGGTAGGTCGGCAGGGTGATCAGGTGGTGGAAGATGCCGGCCTCGCGGGCGGCGTCGCGCTGGAAGTTGCGGGTCCACTCGTCGGCCAGCCGGCCGAGTTCGGTGTCGTCGTAGTCGGCACTCATCAGGTTGTTGCGGTCGTAGGCGGAGACGTCCTTGCCGTCCTGCTCCCAGGCATCGAACACCTGCTGGCGGAAGTTCAGGGTCCAGTTGAAGGACGGGCTGTTGTTGTAGACCAGCTTGGCGTCCGGGCAGACCTCGCGGATGCGGTTGACCATCCCGGCGATCTGGCCGACGTGGGGCTTCTCGGTCTCGATCCACAGCAGGTCGGCACCGTTCTGCAGGCTGGTGATGCAGTCCAGCACCACCCGATCCTCGCCGGTGCCCGGCTTGAACTCGTAGAGGCCGGAGGCCAGGCGCTTGGGCTTGACCAGCTTGCCGTCCTGCTTGATCACCACGTCGCCGTTATTGATATCGGAGGCCGAGGCGATCTCGTCGCCGTCGAGGAAGCTGTTGTACTGGTCGCCGAGGTCGCCCGGCTCGTTGGTCACGGCGATCTTCTGGGTCAGGCCGGCGCCCAGGGAGTCGGTGCGGGCCACGATCACGCCGTCATCCACGCCGAGTTCCAGGAAGGCATAGCGCACGGCGTTGATCTTGGCGATGAAGTCCTCGTGGGGCACCGTGACCTTGCCGGCCTGGTGGCCGCACTGCTTCTCGTCGGAGACCTGGTTCTCGATCTGGATGCAGCAGGCCCCGGCCTCGATCATCTTCTTGGCCAGCAGGTAGGTGGCCTCGGCGTTGCCGAACCCGGCATCGATGTCGGCGATGATCGGCACCACGTGCGTCTCGAAGCCGTCGATCTTCGCCATGGCTTCGTCGGCCTTCGCCTGGTCACCGGCCTTCCTGGCTTCGTCCAGGTTGCGGAAGAGATGGTTGAGCTCCCAGGCATCGGCCTGGCGCAGGAAGGTGTAGAGCTCCTCGATCAGGCCCGGCACGGTGGTCTTCTCGTGCATGGACTGGTCGGGCAGGGGGCCGAACTCGGAGCGCAGGGCGGCGACCATCCAGCCGGAGAGGTAGAGGTAGGAGCGCTTGGTGGTGCCGAAGTGCTTCTTGATGGAGATCATCTTCTGCTGGCCGATGAAGCCGTGCCAGCAGCCCAGCGACTGGGTGTACTGCGAGGTGTCGGCGTCATAGGCCGCCATGTCCTCGCGCATGATCCTGGCGGTATAGCGGGCGATGTCCAGGCCGGTCTGGAAGCGGTTCTGCACCCGCATGCGGGCGGCATGCTCGGGGTTGATGTTGTCCCACTTGCCCTGCTGGGCTTCACGCAGTTGAGCCAGAGCCTTGAGTTCGTCTTTGAATGTCGTCATGGGGCCATCCTTCGGGTCAGGAGTGGAATCTCGTGATCGCGATGTCGGAAAAGAACCGGTGTCGCGGCCGCTGGAGTCGCCTGCTGCATCATTCGGCAATGCCTTATGCTGCACCTGCGAAGTACTGTCAGGGTCGACCAGAGGGCGGGGGCTTGTCTCTACGGCCTTGGTCGAACCCTGGGGAGGGTATGCCAGCCGATCTGCCTGATCCTGTCGGTCGCCAGGCAAACAGCCGTTTTACCCTCGCCATGTGAGCCACTATGGCCCTGGCGACGGGCTTCAGCAATTGACCCTTGGGGGGAGAGGGCGTTGTAGCTCGACTACAGGAGGGGGCGGCGAGCGGCCTTTCCTGTAGTCGAATTTCCTTGGGGAGGGAGGGGAGGCGCGACTCAAGCGTCCAGGGCGAGGCGCATATTGCGGTGCGGAATGCCGGCATCGAGGAACTCATCACCGAAGGCCACGAACCCCAGGTGCTCGTAGAACGCCAGGGCATGGGTCTGGGCGGCGAGCTCCACCCTGGCATGGCCATCGCGGCGGGCGGCCTCGATGGCGGCCCGCATCAGGGCCGCGCCGATGCCCAGGCCGCGGGCCTGGGCGAGCACGGCCACCCGCCCGATATGGGCATCGGGCAGCAGCCGAGCGGTGCCCAGCGGGAGGTTGTCGTGCAGGGCCAGGAAGTGGCGACAGTCGGGGTCGCGGCCGTCCCACTCCTCCTCCTGCGGCACTCGCTGCTCCTCGATGAACACGAGCCGGCGAATCGCCGAGGCGGCCTCGCCGAGTGCCGACCAGTCGCCTTCGCATATCTCGATGGAGGTATCCATGGGCTCACTCCTCCGCGAAGTCCCCGGCCCAGCCGAGGCTGCCGATATCGAGCAGGCGGGCGAGCAGCGCGGCGGCGCCGGGCAGGGCGAGCGCCTCGGCGTCCAGCGGGGCGTCGGAGGCCACATGCCGGGCCAGGGGCAGGGCACAGTTCAGCCCGTCGCCATCGGCGAAGAGGGTCGCGCGGTCGTCGTCCAGGGCCCGCCAGGCGAAGCGCGAACCGGGGCTTCGTACCAGTTCCTCGCCCTCCTGTAGGGCGGCGACAAGGGCCTCGGCCTCGGTCGGGCTCTCGGTGGGGACCAGCTGGTCGACGTACTTGGGCTGGGTCATCACACGGCCGAACCACTGGGCCAGCTGGGCCGGGTCGTCCAGGGTCTCCAGGATCAGGCGGCGCATGCGCGCCACCGAGGCGTCGTCGAGCTCGGCGGGGTCCTCGGGCGGCGCCATGCCGGCATCGGCGTAGCGCCGTGATGCCGGCAGCTGCTCGCCGAGATAGTCGGCAAACGAGGTGATCGCCTCGTCCGCGGAGGGGGCGCGGAAGCCCACCGAGAGCGTCAGGCAGTCGTCGGACTGGCTGACGCCATGATGGGCCCAGGCGGGCGGCAGGTAGAGCATGTCGCCCGGCTCGAGCTCCCAGTCATCACCCGGGGCCACCTCGAAGCGCTCGAGGATGCGCAGGTCGATGCCGTCGAGGATGGGGGCCTCGTCGTCGACCTTTCCGCCCAGCTGCCAGTGGCGCTGGCCGCTGCCCTGCAGCAGGAAGACGTCGTACTGGTCGACATGGGGGCCGACGCTGCCGCCCGGGGGGGCGTAGCTGATCATGATGTCGTCGAGCCGCCAGCGTGGCAGGAAGTCGAAGGCCTCGAGCAACTCGGCCACCTCGGGCACGTAATGGTCCACGGCCTGCACCAGCAGGGTCCAATCCCGCTCGGGCAGTGTGGCGAAGGTGGCCTCATCGAAGGGGCCGTGGCGAACCTGCCAGGGGCCGTCGGCACCCTGTTCCTCCACCAGGCGGGCCTCGACGCCTTCCTCGCAGGCCAGCCCGGCCAGTTCGTCCGGGTCCAGCGGGCACTGGAAGTCGGGGAAGGCGCCGCGGATCAGCAGCGGCTTCTGCTGCCAGACGTCGCGCAGGAACTCGGCGGCGGTCAGGCCGCCCAGCATGGGCAGCGGCGCATCGGAGTTCATAGCTTCCTCGCCTGCTCTTTCGCGTTGCCGATATAGGTCGCCGGGCTCAGGGCCTTGAGCTCGGCCTTCACCTCGGCAGGCAGTTCCAGGGTGTCGATAAAGGCGGCGAAGCCGGTCTGGTCGATGCGCTTGCCGCGGGTCAGCTCCTTGAGCTTCTCGTAGGGCTTCTCGATGCCGTAGCGGCGCATCACCGTCTGGATCGGCTCGGCGAGCACCTCCCAGCTGGCATCGAGGTCCTCGGCGATGCGCGCCGGGTTGGCCTCGAGCTTGCCGATGCCCTTGAGCGAGGCCTCATAGGCGATCAGGCCGTAGGCCAGGCCGACCCCCAGGTTGCGCAGCACCGTGGAGTCGGTGAGGTCGCGCTGCCAGCGGGAGATCGGCAGCTTCTGGGCCAGGTGGCCGAGGATGGCGTTGGCAAGCCCCAGGTTGCCCTCGGAGTTCTCGAAGTCGATGGGGTTGACCTTGTGGGGCATGGTCGAGGAGCCGATCTCGCCCTCGACGGTCTTCTGCTTGAAGTAGCCCAGCGAGATGTAGCCCCAGACGTCACGATCGAAGTCGATGAGGATGGTGTTGAAACGGCACACCGCGTCGAACAGCTCGGCGATGTAGTCGTGGGGCTCGATCTGGGTGGTGTAGGGGTTGAAGGTCAGCCCCAGGCCCTCGACGAAGGTGCGGGCGTTGGCCTCCCAGTCCACCTCCGGGTAGGTGGCGAGGTGGGCGTTGTAGTTGCCCACCGCGCCGTTGATCTTGCCCAGCATCTCGACGCCCTCGATCTGCGCGAGCTGGCGGCGCAGCCGATAGGCGACGTTGGCCATCTCCTTGCCCAGGGTAGTGGGGCTCGCCGTCTGGCCGTGGGTGCGCGAGAGCATCGGCTGGGCGGCGTGCTCATGGGCCAGCCGGGCGATCTCGTCGGCCACGCGGTGCATCACCGGCAGCAAGCTCTTCAGGCCGTCGGTCAGCATCACGCCGTGGGAGAGGTTGTTGATGTCCTCGCTGGTGCAGGCGAAGTGCACGAACTCGGTGACGGCGTGCAATTCGGGCTGGCCGGCGATCTTCTCCTTGATGAAGTACTCCACCGCCTTTACGTCGTGGTTGGTGGTGCGCTCGATCTCCTTGATGCGCTCGGCGTCCTCCAGCGAGAAGTCGCGCAGCAGCGTCTCGAGGAAGGCGGTGGCCTCGGCGGAGAGCCTGGGGACCTCGGTGATCTGCGGGTGCTCGGCGAGACGCTGCAGCCAGCGAATCTCGACGATGACCCGGGCGCGGATCAGGCCGAACTCGCTGAAGTGCTCGCGCAGGGCCTCGGCCTTGCCGGCGTAGCGGCCGTCGACGGGGGAGAGGGCGGTCAGGGCGGAGAGAGGCAGGGAAGCGGCTTGCATGGTCGGGTTCCGGTCAAGGGATGTGGAAGGGTCAGCCCAGCTGGTCGAGGGTCTTCTTCAGGGCGCCTCGCTGGAAGACCAGCTTCCAGCGCCGCCCCCCCTGCTGGTGCCAGAGCAGGGCGAAACGGATGCCGGCGAGCAGGATGGCGCGCACCCGCTCGGGCATCATGCGACTCTGCAGCAGCGAGGGGTCGCCCTGGACGACGATCCGGGTCTTGAGGGTCGAGAGGGTTTCCTGATAGGCCTCGCCGAGGCTGGCGATGACGTTCTCGTGGGTCTCGCCGAAGTGCTCGGCCTGGCCCTGGATCCGGGTCAGGCGCGTGCCGAGGTCATCCATCATGGCATCGTTGCCGCGCAGCTTGTTCATCAGCATCAGCAGCGAGAAGCCATAGCGCAGCACCACCGGGTTGACCTGCTGGCGGCCGACCACACCCTCGAGCACCTCGAGGCCGCGGCGCAGGTTGTTGGGGTGGCCGCCGTAGATCGCCTCGAAGCTCTCGGGGTTGGTGTCCAAGGTGGCGCGAATCAGCGTCTCCCAGGCGCGCTGGTCGACCTGGCCGGTGCGGGCAAGCTCGTCGACCAGGCTGGCGGCCTGGAAGACCCCGGCGAGTGCCAGGGCCTGGCGGGCCGTCGGGGTGTCCGGGGCGCGGTGGATCGGGGTCGAGGCGGTCATCAGGCAGGCTCCGTGGCGTTCCAGGTCTCGCGGATCACCCCGCCGCCGAGGCAGATCTCACCATCGTAAAGGACCAGCGACTGACCGGGGGTGACGGCGCGCTGGGGCTCATCGAAGCGTACCGCCACCCCGCCATCCTCCCGCGTGTGGAAAGTACAGGGCACGTCGGCCTGCCGGTAGCGGGTCTTGGCGGTGTAGCGGCCCTCGGCGGCCGGAGGCGTGCCGGCCACCCAGTCCACTGCCTCGGTGGCCAGCGCATCGGTATAGAGCAGTGGGTGATGCTTGCCCTGCACGGCGACGAGCACGTTGCGCTCGAGGTCCTTGGCGGCGACGTACCAGGGCGCGTCCGGATGGTTGGCGAGCCCGCCGATGCCGAGTCCCTGACGCTGGCCGAGGGTGTAATACATCAGCCCCATGTGCTCGCCGATCACCTCGCCCTCGGGGGTCTCGATCACGCCGGGCTGGGCGGGCAGGTACTGCTTGAGGAAGTCGCGGAAGCGGCGCTCGCCGATGAAGCAGATGCCCGTCGAGTCCTTCTTGCGCGCGGTGACCAGGTCATGGCGTTCCGCGATGGCGCGCACCTCGGGCTTCTCCAGCTCGCCCACCGGGAAGAGCGTGCGGGCGATGGCGGCCTCGGGGACGGCATGCAGGAAGTAGCTTTGGTCCTTGTTGGGATCGAGCCCCTTGAGCAGGCGTGCGTGGCCGTCGCGAACGGCGCCGCGGACGTAGTGGCCGGTGGCGATCTTCTCGGCACCCAGCATCTCGGCGTATTCCAGGAACACCTTGAACTTGATCTCGCGGTTGCAGAGGATGTCCGGGTTCGGCGTGCGCCCGGCCTGGTACTCGGCCAGGAAGTGTTCGAAGACGTTGTCCCAGTACTCGGCGGCGAAGTTGGCGGTGTGCAGCCGGATGCCGAGCTTCTCGCACACGGCCTCGGCGTCGGCCAGGTCGGCCTTGGCGGTGCAGTACTCGGTGCCGTCGTCCTCGTCCCAGTTCTTCATGAACAGGCCTTCGACGTCGAAGCCCTGCTCCAGCAGCAGCAGGGCAGACACGGAGGAGTCGACGCCGCCGGACATGCCGACGATCACCTTGCCTGTGGTGGCGGTCATGGGCGCTCTCGAATCGGGTGTGGCTCAAATGGGCGGGGATTATACATGATCTTGCCGCCAGGCGCCGAGCGTCGATCCGGATGATGGCTCGGTGCTCGGCGCTTATCTTTCGTGGATCACGTCCATGGGATAGAAGCGGCTCGCCAGGGCATCGCGGACGCGCCGCATCACCAGCGGGCTGCGCAGGCGGCCTTCCCGGTCCAGCGCCTCGAGCTCGTCGAGGGTCAGCCAGTGCACGGCGAGGATGGCCGGGTCCAGCTCGTTGCCCAGGTGGGCCAGCGCCATGCCGAAGAAGCCGTGGCTGTGGAAGGTCAGGCCATCCGGTGTGCGGTAGACGTACATGCCCAGGTAGTCGGTGATGCCTACCTGCCAGGCGGTCTCTTCGCGCAGCTCGCGAAGGGCCGCCTCCTGGATGCGCTCGCCGGGCTCCAGGTGGCCAGCGGGCTGGTTGAAGAGGGTCTCGGGCCCGCCACGGTCCTCCTCCACCATCAGGAAGCGCCCGGCCCGCTCCACCACGGTGGCCACGCTGATATAGGGCTGCCAGCGGCTCATCGTCGGCCTCCTGTTGCTCGGCCCCGACGAGCGCCTGCCGGCGGCCTGCGCGGGGCGTGAAGGGTCTCCCGTCGCCACTGCCCGGGGGCCAGGCCGTCGAGGCGCCAGGGGCCGATGGCCACCCGGACCAGCCTCAGGGTGGGATGGCCGACATGGGCGGTCATGCGGCGGACCTGGCGATTGCGGCCCTCGGTGAGCGTCAGCTCCAGCCAGGTGGTGCGCGGGTGGCGTCGCGTGTCCAGGGGCGGGTCGCGTTCGGGCAGCCCGCTCTCGGCCAGGCGCCGCACCTTCGCGGGCCGGGTCCTGCCGTCCTTGAGCATGACGCCGTCGCGCAGTGCCTGCAGGGCGGCCTCGTCGGGCTCACCCTCTACCTGCACGCGGTAGGACTTGGGCTGCTTGTGGCGGGGGTCGCTGATGCGATGGATCAGCTCGCCGTCGTCGCTGAGCAGCAGCAGCCCCTCGGAGTCATGGTCGAGTCGACCCGCCGGGTAGATGCCGGGCACATCGATGACCTCGGCCAGGGTCGCGCGGCGCTCCGATTCGTCGACACGACGGTCGGTGAACTGGGAGAGCATGCGGTAGGGCTTGTGCAGCAGGTAAAGGTTCATCGTGTCCTTCCACTATACCGAGTACCTGACGTCAATCAACGCCCGATGCCATAACGCAACGGCTCCCTCCGCCAAGGGCGGACGGGAGCCGGAAGGGCCGCCCGAAGAGGGCGGCAGGTCGCCTCGGGCGATACGTCAGTCCTGGGCGACCAGGGCCAGGGCGTCGTTCAGGGTCTTGCTGGGACGCATGACGGCACGGGCCAGCTCAGGGTCTGCATGGTAGTACCCCCCGATGTCCACCGGGTGCCCCTGCACACCGTTCAGCTCCTCGAGAATGAACGCCTCGTTGGCCGTCAGCGTCTCGGCCAGGCGGGTGAAGAGTCGCTTGAGTTCGGTATCCTCGTCCTGGGCGGCCAGCGCCTGGGCCCAATAGAGGGCGAGGTAGAAGTGGCTGCCGCGGTTGTCCAGCTCTCCCGCCTTGCGGGAGGGCGATCTGTTGTGCTCGAGGAACTCACCGGTGGCCTTGTCCAGCGCCTCGGCCAGCAGGGTCGCGCGGGCGTTGCCGAACCGCTTGGCGAGATGCTCCAGGGAGGCTCCCATGGCGAGGAACTCGCCGAGGCTGTCCCAGCGCAGGTGGTTCTCCTCGAGGAGCTGCTGGACGTGCTTGGGGGCTGAGCCGCCGGCCCCGGTCTCGAACATGCCGCCACCGGCCATCAGGGGCACGATGGAGAGCATCTTGGCGCTGGTGCCCAGCTCCAGGATCGGAAACAGGTCGGTGAGGTAGTCGCGCAGGATGTTGCCGGTCACCGAGATGGTGTCGAGGCCGCGGACCACGCGCTCGAGGGTGTAGCGCATCGCCCGGACCTGGGACATGATCTGGATGTCGAGCCCGTCGGTGTCGTGCTCCTCGAGGTAGGCCCTGACCTTCTTGATCAGTTCGTTCTCGTGCGGGCGGTAGGGGTCGAGCCAGAACACGGCCGGCATGCCGGAGTCGCGGCAGCGCTCCACCGCCAGCTTCACCCAGTCGCGGATCGGCGCATCCTTGACCTGGCACATCCGCCAGATATCGCCCTCCTCGACGGTCTGGGAGAGCAGCACCTCGCCGGTCTCCAGGTCGGTGATGTTGGCGACACCGTCCTCCGGGGCCTCGAAGGTCTTGTCGTGGGAGCCATACTCCTCGGCCTTCTGGGCCATCAGGCCGACGTTGGGCACGGTGCCCATGGTGGCCGGGTCGAAGGCACCATTCCATTTGCAGAAGTTGATCATCTCCTGGTAAATGCGCGCGAAGGTCGACTCCGGCATCACCGCCTTGACGTCCTTGAGGCGGCCGTCGGCGCCGTACATCTTGCCGCCGGCACGAATCATGGCGGGCATCGAGGCGTCCACGATCACATCGCTGGGCGAGTGAAAGTTGGTGATGCCGCGCGCCGAGTCCACCATGGCCAGTTCCGGCCGCTGGTCGTGGCAGGCGTGCAGGTCGCGGATGACCTCCTCGCGCTGGGTCTCGGGCAGCGTGTCGATCTTCTCGTACAGGTTCGCCATGCCGTTGTTGACGTCGACGCCCAACTCATCGAACAGCGCGCCGTGCTTCTCGAAGGCGTCCTTGTAGAAGATCTTCACGCAGTGGCCGAACACGATGGGGTGCGAGACCTTCATCATGGTCGCCTTGACGTGCAGGGAGAACATCACGCCGGTCTTGCGCGCATCCTCGATTTCCCGCTCGTAGAACTCGAGCAGTGCCTTCTTGCTCATGAACATGCTGTCGATGACCTCGCCTTCCTGCAGCGAGATATCGGGCTTGAGCACGTGTGCCTGGCCGCTCTTGGTGATCAGTTCCATCTTCACCTTGCGGGCGCGATCCAGGGTCATCGACTTCTCGCCGTGGTAGAAGTCGCCGCCGTGCATGTGAGAGACGTGGCTGCGCGAGGCCTGGCTCCACTCGCCCATGTGATGCGGGTACTTTCGGGCATAGGCCTTGACGGCCTTGGGCGCACGGCGGTCGGAGTTCCCTTCACGCAGCACCGGGTTGACGGCACTCCCCCTGACCTTGTCGTAGCGGGCCCGGATGTCCGTCTCTTCGTCGCTCTTCGGCTCGTACGGGTAGTCCGGCAGGGGATAGCCCTGTCCCTGCAGTTCCTTTATGGCCTCATGAAGCTGCGGCATGGAAGCGCTGATGTTGGGCAGCTTGATGATGTTGGCTTCCGGCGTCTTGGCCAAGGCGCCCAGTTCGGCCAGGTGATCCTCGACACGCTGGTCCTTTGCCAGGTAGTCGGGAAACTGCGAGAGAATCCGTGCCGCCAGGGAGATGTCGCGAGTTTCCACGTCGATACCGGCAGCATCGGTGAAGGCGTCGATGATCGGTAACAGCGAGTGGGTCGCCAGCGCAGGCGCCTCGTCGGTAAAGGTGTAGATAATCTTCGGCGTGTGGGGCATGGGGCGTGGATCTCTCTGGTCACTGCGGTGGCATGGAAGGGGGTGCCATGCGCGGGCGCCCCGGCGGATGTGATAAGCCTATCAAGATTGTCGACAAGTGTCCCGCGCAGCTTACCCCCGCTGGGGGGGAGTGGTACACTCCGGGCTCCACTCAATAGACCAAAAGGGGAGTTCGCCATGGGGTTCAACAAGATCGTCGTTCCTGAGAGTGGCCAGAAGATCACCGCCAACGCCGACAACACCCTGAACGTGCCGAACAATCCGATCATCCCGTACATCGAGGGTGACGGCATCGGTGTCGACGTGACGCCGGCGATGATGATCGCCATCGATGCCGCCGTGCAGAAGGCCTACAACGGCGAGCGCAAGATCCACTGGATGGAAGTCTACGCCGGCGAGAAGGCCACGCACGTCTATGATGCCGACACCTGGATGCCGGAAGAGACCCTCGAAGCGGTCAAGGACTACGTGGTGTCCATCAAGGGCCCGCTGACCACGCCGGTGGGCGGTGGCATTCGTTCCCTGAACGTCGCCTTGCGCCAGAAGCTCGACCTCTACGTCTGCCAGCGCCCGGTGCGCTGGTTCGAGGGCGTGCCGAGCCCGGTCAAGAAGCCGGGTGACGTCGACATGGTGATCTTCCGCGAGAACTCCGAGGACATCTATGCCGGCATCGAGTGGAAGGCCGGCAGCCAGGAGGCCGACAAGGTCATCAAGTTCCTGCGCGAGGAGATGGGCGTCCAGAACATCCGCTTCCCCGAGAACTGCGGCATCGGCGTCAAGCCGGTCTCCGTCGAGGGCACCAAGCGGCTGGTGCGTCAGGCCCTGCAGTACACCATCGACAACGACCGCGAGTCACTGACCCTGGTGCACAAGGGCAACATCATGAAGTTCACCGAGGGGGCCTTCAAGGACTGGGGCTACGAGCTCGCCAAGGAGGAGTTCGGTGCCGAGCTGCTCGACGGCGGCCCGTGGATGACCATGAAGAACCCCAGGACCGGCAAGGAGATCGTCATCAAGGACGTTATCGCCGACGCGATGCTGCAGCAGATCCTGCTGCGCCCGGCCGAGTATGACGTCATCGCCACCCTGAACCTCAACGGCGACTACCTCTCCGACGCCCTGGCGGCCGAGGTGGGCGGCATCGGCATCGCGCCGGGCGCCAACATTTCCGACACGACCGCCATGTTCGAGGCCACCCACGGTACCGCGCCGAAGTACGCCGGCCAGGACAAGGTCAACCCGGGCTCGCTGATCCTCTCCGCGGAGATGATGCTGCGCCACATGGGCTGGGTCGAGGCGGCCGACCTGGTGCTCAAGGGCATGGAGAAGGCCATCTCCAAGGGCGAGGTTACCTATGACTTCCATCGCCTGATGGACGATGCCAAGCTTCTCAAGTGCTCCGAGTTCGGCCAGGCCGTCGCCGACAACATGTAAGTCGCGACGCCGGACCCGGGGCCCCCGTCCGCCACCCGGCGGATGGGGGCCCTTTGCGTTAAGGCGTCCTGGTATCGAACCCAGGCGGTGAACCCTGCCGGCGCGGTGGCGTCCAATCACGGTTGAGATGATGGACGGCCTCCGGCTTGTCGAGATGGATAGTGGCTCTTATGTTCAGTAGAGACGATGAGGTGGCGCGGCGAGTGACCACGGTGACCCCGGTGGGGGGCATGACACGGCCCCCGGGCCACGAGGAGGACGACGGCGATCTGGCGGTGCAGAATGCCGACCCGAAGGTGGCGCGTCCCCCCCTGTACAAGGTGGTGCTGCACAACGATGACTTCACTCCCATGGAGTTCGTGGTCGAGGTGCTGCAGACCTTCTTCCACATGGACAGCGAGACCGCGGTGCAGGTGATGCTGACCGTGCACACCCGGGGAAAGGCCACCTGTGGCGTCTTCACCCGCGACATCGCGGAAACCAAAAGCCATCAGGTCAATCAATATGCAAGAGAGTGTCAGCATCCGCTGCTGTGCGACATCGAGGCGGCTGACTGAGCGGCATGGTCGAAGAGGGACAGTGACGGTCCTGCGTTGAAGGGAGACTTGCAACGGCACCGTTTGTACCCGATGTTGATGATGCCGGACCATGAATGATCCGACACGAAGCCCTGGGCGGCGAGAAGGGGACTGCCATGCTGAGTAAAGAACTTGAACTGACCCTGAACACGGCCTTCACCGTGGCCCGCTCCAAGCGCCACGAGTTCATGACCGTGGAGCACCTGCTGCTGGCGCTGCTCGACAACGCCTCGGCGGCGGACGTGCTGCGTGCCTGCGGGGCCAACCTCGACAAGCTGCGGTCCGACCTGCAGGATTTCATCAATTCCACCACGCCGCTGATCCCCGAGGACCAGTCGGACCGGGAGACGCAGCCGACCCTGGGCTTCCAGCGCGTGCTCCAGCGTGCCGTCTTCCATGTCCAGTCCTCCGGCAAGAGCGAGGTCACCGGCGCCAACGTGCTGGTGGCGATCTTCTCCGAGCAGGAGAGCCAGGCGGTCTACTTCCTCAAGCAGCAGAACGTCGCGCGGGTCGATGCCGTCAACTACATCGCCCATGGTATCTCCAAGGTGGCCGGTCATGGCCAGAGCCAGTCGTCTCCCTCGCCGGAGGCCGAGGAGGCCGAGGAGGGCGGCGCCGAGACCGGCTCCAACCCGCTTACCAGCTATGCCACCAACCTCAACGAGCAGGCGCGGCTGGGCAAGATCGATCCGCTGATCGGCCGCGACCACGAGCTCGAGCGGGTGGTGCAGATCCTGGCCCGCCGGCGCAAGAACAACCCGCTGCTGGTCGGCGAGGCCGGCGTGGGCAAGACCGCCATCGCCGAGGGACTGGCCAAGCGCGTCGTCGAGGAGGACGTGCCCGACGTCATCAGCGATGCGGTGGTCTACTCCCTGGACATGGGTGCCCTGCTGGCCGGCACCAAGTATCGCGGCGACTTCGAGAAGCGGCTCAAGAACCTACTGGCCGAACTGCGCAAGCAGCCCAATGCGGTCCTCTTTATCGATGAGATTCACACCGTGATCGGCGCCGGCGCTGCCTCCGGGGGAGTGATGGACGCCTCCAACCTGCTCAAGCCGCTGCTCTCCTCGGGAGAGCTGCGCTGCATCGGCTCCACCACCTTCCAGGAGTACCGCGGTATCTTCGAGAAGGATCGCGCCCTGGCGCGCCGTTTCCAGAAGATCGATGTCATGGCGCCCTCGGTGGAGGACACCACCCGCATCCTCAAGGGGCTGCGCTCGCGCTTCGAGGAGCACCACCAGCTGAAGTACACCGATGCGGCCCTGGAGAGTGCCGCCCGGCTGTCGGACCGCTACATCAACGATCGCCACCTGCCCGACAAGGCCATCGACGTGATCGACGAGGCCGGCGCCCACCAGCGGTTACTGCCGCCGGAGGTGCGCGTGGACACCATCGACGTTGACCAGGTCGAGGCGGTGGTGGCCTCCATCGCGCGGATCCCGCCGAAGAGCGTCTCCAGCTCCGACCGAAAGCTGCTGGCCAACATCGATCGCGACCTGAAGATGCTGGTGTTCGGCCAGGACGAGGCGATCGACAGCCTTGCCGCGGCGATCAAGCTCTCGCGGGCCGGCCTCAAGTCGCCGGACAAGCCAGTGGGCAGCTTCCTGTTCGCCGGCCCGACCGGGGTGGGCAAGACCGAGGTGGCTCGGCAGCTGTCCCATATCATGGGCATCGAGCTGGTGCGTTTCGACATGTCGGAGTACATGGAGCGCCACACCGTGTCGCGGCTGATCGGCGCGCCTCCCGGCTACGTCGGCTATGACCAGGGAGGCCTGCTGACCGAGGCGATCACCAAGCAGCCCCATTGCGTGCTGCTGCTCGACGAGATCGAGAAGGCGCATCCCGAGGTCTTCAACCTGCTGCTGCAGGTCATGGACCACGGCCGCCTGACCGACAACAACGGCCGCGAGGCGGACTTCCGTCACGTGATCCTGATCATGACCTCCAACGCCGGGGTCGAGCAGGCCACGCGGCGCTCCATCGGCTTCCAGACCCAGGACCACTCCACGGACGCCATGGAGGTGATTCGCAAGACCTTCTCGCCGGAGTTCCGCAACCGCCTGGACGGCATCATCCAGTTCCATTCCCTGCCCACCTCGGTGGTGCGTAACGTGGTGGATAAGTTCCTGGTCGAGCTCCAGGCGCAGCTCGACGAGAAGCGGGTCCAGCTCGACGTGGACGAGGCCGCCCGGGACTGGCTTGCCGAGAAGGGCTACGACCCCGACATGGGGGCACGCCCGATGGCTCGCCTGATCCAGGAGAAGCTCAAGAAGCCGCTGGCCGAGCTGATCCTGTTTGGCGAGCTGGCCGAGCACGGCGGGGTGGTGCACGTCAGCGTGGAAGATGGCGAGCTCCACCTATCCACGGAGTCGGAACTGGCCGACGCCCCTTGACGGGGCTCGGGCACCCAGCGTCACACAGCGCCCTGTCTGCGGACGGGGCGTTGTTCGTTCAGGCCTTGCAGCGGGGGAGGCGGCGGACGCGGGGTGCGGCCGGCGCTCGAGTCTGGGGGCGGGGCGTTGTGGCGTGCCCGGCCGAGGCTCAGCGGGCGCGGTAGACGATGCGGCCCTTGGACAGGTCGTAGGGGGTCAGCTCGACCTTCACCTTGTCGCCGGTGAGGATGCGGATGTAGTGCTTGCGCATCTTGCCCGAGATATGGGCGGTAACCACGTGGCCGTTCTCCAGCTCGACGCGGAACATGGTGTTGGGAAGGGTATCGACCACGACGCCTTCCATTTCGATATGGTCTTCACGTGCCATATAGGCGGTTCCTCGCTGATGATGACGAAAGAAGGCGGCACGGTCTCACGGCCTCGCCGCCCGTGCCGACAGGATAGCGCGATATTGTGCCGCATGCCGCTCGTCAAGGCAAAGGAACCTGCCCACCGGTCACTCTTACATGGCAATCATGCGTCGCCAGTGGCGGCCGTCGAGCATCTCCAGCGGTCGGAAGGACTGCTTGTAGTTCATCTTGCGGCACTCACGTATCCAGTAGCCCAGATAGATGTGTGGCAAGCCTTGGTCCCTGGCCCGCTGGATCAGCGAGAGCACGGCGAAGGTGCCCAGCGAGCGACGCTCCAGTTCCGGCGCGGGATCGAAGAAGGTGTAGATGGCCGAGAGGCCGTGCTCGAGCTGATCGAAGGCCGAGACGGCCACCAGCCGGCCGTCGAGGCGGAACTCCAGCAGTCGGGCATAGGTCTGGTCGAGGGTCAGGAAGGTACGGTACTGCTCGTGACTCGGTGGATACATGTCGCCGTCGGCGTGACGGGTCCGGACGTAGTGGGCATAAAGCGCATAGTGTTCGGCATCGAAGAGGGCGGGGCGCACGTGCAGCGTCAGGTCGGCATTGCGGTGGGCCAGCTTGCGCTGGGTGCGATTCGGCGCGAACTCGGCCACCGGGATACGTACCGAGATGCAGGCGTTGCAGGCATCGCAGTGTGGGCGATAGAGGTGACGGCCGCTGCGGCGGAAGCCGAGCAGGGCCAGGGCATCGTAGACGCCCTGGCCCGGCGACTCCTGAGGGTCGAGGAACAGGGTGGTCGCCTCGCGGCCTTCCAGGTAGCTGCAGGCATGGGGCACGGTCAGGAAGAAACGCAGGTCCCTGACCGGCTGCCGGGGGGCATTGCTGCTCAAGGCTGCCATCTCCTCTG
This sequence comes from Halomonas rhizosphaerae, assembly GCF_030012485.1. Classification (NCBI taxonomy): domain Bacteria; kingdom Pseudomonadati; phylum Pseudomonadota; class Gammaproteobacteria; order Oceanospirillales; family Halomonadaceae; genus Halomonas; species Halomonas rhizosphaerae. Next base: position 139,547 of record NZ_JASCQQ010000039.1, on the reverse strand, counting down.
AATCGGTGGCCCGGTCATGCAAGGGTGTCGATCGCATCGAAGGACCAGGTCGGTGCCAAGGCGCCGTCGACCGTCTCCCGGCAGTCACTGCCGGCATCGCCCAGCCACTGTTCAAGATAGCCGATGAACTCGCTCCGGGCGATGTCCCTGGCCCCCAGGCTGGCCAGGTGGCCGGTGTGCATCTGGCAGTCGATCAGCCGGCCACCCCCGGCGGCCATGGCGCGAGCGAGATGCACCAGTGCCACCTTCGAGGCATCCGCCTGACGGGAGAACATTGATTCGCCGAAGAACACCGGCCCCATGGCCACCCCGTAGAGGCCGCCCACCAGCTCGCCTGCGCGCCAGACCTCCACCGAACGGGCGGCGCCCAGCCGGTGCAGGCGCCCATAGGCCGCCCGCATCTCGGCGGTGATCCAGGTGCCGGGCTGGCCGTCGCGGGGGGCCGCGCATGCCGCCACCACCCGTTCGAAGACGGTGTCGGCGGTGACCCGGAACCCGCCGTTGCGCAGCCGCTTGGTGAGGCTGCGCCGCACCCGAATCTCGTCCGGAAACAACACCATGCGCGGGTCCGGGCTCCACCACAGGACCGGCTGGTCATTGCTGAACCACGGGAAGATGCCGCGGCGATAGGCGGCCAGCAGCCATTCCGGGGTCAGGGCCCCGCCGGCGGCCAGCAGGCCGTCGGGGTCGCGCAGGGCAGACGCGACGGGCGGGAAGCCCACGGGGCGGTCAGGGAGCCAGGGGAGCATGGGCAGCGTCTTCCTCGTTGACGACCCGCCCAGTCTGCCGTGCGGCGGGGTGGGGCTCAAGGCATGCAGGCCCCTGTGATGGTGAGCACTTGCTCGGTATGATTGAGCTCAGTGAAATCCAGAAGACGCCATGTTGGCGCAAGGGGGATGGCCGCTTGAGTGTCAAGAAGAGGACCTCGTCACGTCGGGTGACGGCGGCGAATGCCAGGGAGACGGCGAAGCGCTTCGGCCTGCGGCTGCAGGGGTCGGCGCGCGAGGGCGTGGTGATCCTGCTGCTGGCCGCCTGTGTGTTCCTGCTGCTGGCGCTCTACAGCTTCCGCGCCCAGGATCCCGGCTGGTCGCGCAGCGGCCCCGAGACCGAGGTCGCCAACTGGATGGGGCCCATCGGGGCCTGGCTCGCCGATGTGCTCTACTCGCTGTTCGGTGTCAGTGCCCTGTGGTGGCCCGGCATGCTGGGGTTCGCCGCCTGGTGGCTGATCCGCTCGCGGCAGGTGCGCTTCGAGTGGGATGCCACTGCCCTGGCGGTGCGCTGCGGGGGGCTCGTGCTGCTGCTGCTGGGCTCCACCACCCTGGGGGCGCTGCACTTCTACCGCCCCGATAGCCCCTTGCCCTATTCCACGGGGGGCATCCTCGGCGAGGGGCTGGTCGGCGCCCTTATCCCCCTGGTGGGGACGGGCGGGACCGGTTTGCTCGCCGTAGCCGCCCTGCTCTGTGGCTTCCCCCTGTTCACCGGACTCTCCTGGCTGACGGTGATGGACGAACTGGGGCACCGCAGCCTGGTGTTGTGGCGCTGGGTGGCTGACCGTTTCGGCCTGGTGCGTGAACGACGCGCCGAACGGCGCGACCAGGCCCGGGAGGAAAGCGAGCCCTCGGTCGCCGAGGCCGATGAGCGAGGCGCCGACGAGGCCTCGCCCGGGGACGATCAACGGCCCCGCTGGTGGCAGCGTCTGGGGGGCGGTCGTCGTCGCGAGGCCGAACCGGTGCTGGCCGCTGACGGGGTCTCGCGCCGCGAACCCGGTTTCGGCAACGACGGCGAGACCGACATTCCCTGGGAAGTGCCCGAGCGCACGCCCTCGGCCAAGAAGCCCGAGGCGGCCTACACCGCCCGGGCCTCCCGTGAGGCCGTGGAGCCGCGGGTGGCAATCACCCCGCCGGGGGAGCAGCGGATGCCTGCCGCCTCGCCCCCCATCGAGGGGATGTCCGCTGACGCCAGGGTCCCCCAGGCCGCACCCGAGCCGACGCCGCAGGCTCGCCAAACCGTTCCTCCCGTGCCTGGCGAGACGTCGCGCGTCGGGCAGGAGGGTCGCGACAAGGACAGCGCACGCCGGGTCCCGGAGACGGTGCCCGAACCGGTGCTGCCCGATGACGACGAGGTGATGCCGGCCTGGCATGGCCCCGCCCTGCGCGCGGATCGTGACGAGGCCCGCCTCGGCGGGGCCGTCGAGGCCTCCTCCGGCGGCGCCAAGGGCGACGAGGAAGACGCTGCACCGCCCCCCGCCCGGGCCTCCTCGGGTGCCTCGCCGCACTCGCCTGCCCGTGAGGGGCGGCGCCGTGAGCCGGGTCTGGTCGACTGGCAGGACACCGACTGGGAGGAACCCGACGATGCGGGCGAGCCCCATCTGGCCTGGGAACCGGCGAGCGAAGACGCCATGGATGTCCGGGAGGCGGCGACCAGCCAGCGTGAGCCGGGGATTGCCCCGCCGGAGCCGGTGCCTGAGGCAGCGCCGCGGGTGGCAACCGCCGAGCAGGGGCGCGAGGCCGCCGACGAGCCCGAGGGGCCGGCACTGTGGACCGTGGAGCACCTGCAGAACCAACGCCCGGTGCTCGACCAGCTGCCCGAGCCCGATGGCGACCTGCCCAGCCTGCGGCTGCTGACGCCGCCACAGCCCCAGCAGCGTAACTACTCCGAGCAGCAGCTGGCCGAGATGGCCGAACTGCTCGAGACGCGGTTGCGCGAATACGGCGTCAAGGCCGAGGTGGTCGATACCTGGCCGGGCCCGGTGATCACCCGCTTTGAGATCAAGCCGGCGGCCGGCGTGAAGGTCTCCAAGATCAGTAACCTGGCCAAGGATCTGGCGCGCTCGCTGATGGTCAAGAGCGTGCGGGTGGTCGAGGTGATCCCCGGCCGACCGACCGTGGGCATCGAGATTCCCAATCCGCATCGCGCCATGATCCGTCTGCGCGAGGTGATCGACTCCGACCGCTACCAGCAGGAGGCCTCGGCGCTGACCCTGGCACTGGGCCAGGACATCGGCGGCGGCCCGGTGGTGGCCAACCTCGGCAAGATGCCCCACCTGCTGGTGGCCGGCACCACCGGCTCGGGCAAGTCGGTGGGGGTCAATGCCATGCTGATCTCCATGCTGCTCAAGGCGACACCCGACGAGCTGCGCATGATCATGGTCGACCCCAAGATGCTGGAGCTGTCCGTCTACGACGGCATCCCGCACCTGCTGGCGCCGGTGGTCACCGACATGAAGGAGGCCGCCAATGCGCTGCGCTGGTGCGTGGCCGAGATGGAGCGTCGCTACAAGCTGATGGCCTCCATGGGCGTGCGCAACATCGCCGGCTTCAACGGCAAGCTCGACGAGGCCGAGCGGGCCGGCGCCCAGGTGGCCGACCCGCTCTGGGAGCCCCAGCCCTGGGAGATGCACCAGTCGCCGCCGGTGCTCGAGAAGCTGCCCTATATCGTGGTGGTGATCGACGAGTTCGCCGACATGTTCATGATCGTCGGCAAGAAGGTCGAGGAGCTGATCGCGCGGCTGGCCCAGAAGGCCCGGGCCGCCGGCATCCACCTGATTCTCGCCACCCAGCGTCCCTCGGTGGACGTGGTCACCGGCCTGATCAAGGCCAACATCCCCACCCGCATGGCCTTCCAGGTCTCGTCCCGGGTCGACTCGCGCACCATCCTCGACCAGGGGGGCGCCGAGAACCTGCTCGGCCATGGCGACATGCTCTACCTGCCGGCCGGGTCGGGCATGCCGACCCGGGTACACGGTGCCTTCGTCGACGACGACGAGGTGCATCGGGTGGTCGAGGACTGGAAGCGGCGCGGCGAGCCGGAGTACATCGACGAGATCCTCTCCGGCGGCGTCTCCGCCGAGGCCCTCACCGGCCTGGAGGCCGAGGGCGGCGGTGATGACGACGCCGAGCAGGATGCCCTCTACGACGAGGCGGTGGCCTTCGTCACCGAGAGTCGTCGGGCCTCCATCTCGGCGGTGCAGCGCCGCTTCAAGATCGGCTACAACCGGGCCGCGCGGCTGGTCGAGTCCATGGAGATGGCCGGGGTGGTCTCCACCATGGGCACCAATGGTGCGCGTGAGGTGCTGGCCCCGCCGCCGGTGGGTGACTGACGCGATGCAACCTTGCAGCAATGATGGAAGCCCTGGCCGGGATGCAACCCGCCGGGGTGTCCCGGGTCCGAGTGACAGGATGCCATGATGGACCCGTTCAGGGAGACAGAGACGATGACAGTGAAGAAGACCCTCGCCGCGCTGACCATGACGCTCGCCATGCCGATGTCGGCCCTCGCCAGCGAAGGCGCCGAACGCCTGGCGGACATTCTCGAGCCGCTCGACACCTACGTGGCGGACTTCGAGCAGCAGATCCTCGATGGCAGCGGCCAGCGCCTGCAGGAGGCCCGTGGCCGCATGTGGTTGTCGCGTCCCGGCAAGTTCCGCTGGGAAGTGGATGCCCCCTACGAACAGCTGGTGATCTCCGCCGGCGAGGAGGTCACCCTCTACGACCCGGACCTGGAGCAGGCGACCGTGCAGGCGCTGGACCAGCGGGTGACCCACACCCCGGCCCTGCTGCTCTCCGGCAGTGCCGACGAGCTGACCGGCAGCTATGACGTCACCCGTCGCCAGCAGGGTGGCAGCGAGACCTTCACCCTGGTGCCCAAGGATGGCGATACCCTGTTCGAGGAACTGCAGATGACCTTCCGCGGCGAGGCGCTGGACCTGCTGCAGATGACCGACAGCACCGGGCAGCGCACCGCCATCGAGTTCGACAACGTGCGCATGAACGAACCGCTGGACGACAGTCGCTTTACCTTCGAGATCCCCGAAGGCACCGACGTGATCCGCGATACGCAGTGAGGCCTTAGGCCAGCCGCAAGCGACAAGGAGCAAGCTTCAAGGAACCCCCTTGGCTTGCTCCTTTCGTTTGGGGGTAGGCTGCCTTGCAGCTTGCAGCTTGCAGCTTGCAGCTTGCAGCTTGCAGCTTGCGACGCTACGCGCCAGCGTCGTCCGCCTCGGCGTCGAGCTGCTCCCGCCAGGCCATGAGCTGGCCGTAGCGCTTCTCCTGGCCATATTCCGTGGGCGCATAGAAGTGCTGGCGAGGGACGGCGGCTGGCCAGCAGTCATGGCTGCTGCCGGCCGGATAGCCGTGGGGCTCGTGGTGCGCATAGCGGTAGCCCTGGCCGTGACCCAGGGACGCCATCAGCTTGGTCGGGGCGTTGCGCAGGTAGCTCGGCACTTCCAGCTGTGGCTGCTCCGCCACGAAGGCCTTGGCGGCCTTCCAGGCCCGGTCGATGGCGTTGCTCTTGGGGGCCACCGCCAGGTGGATGGCGGCGTGGGCGATGGCGCGCTGGCCCTCGTAGTCCCCCAGGCGCAGGTAGGCGTCCCAGGCGGCCATCACCAGGGGCAGGGCACGCGGGTCGGCGTTGCCCACGTCTTCCGAGGCGATGGCCGCGAGGCGGCGGATCACGTCCAGCGGGTCGCCGCCGCCTTGCAGGAAACGGGCGATATAGAGCAGGGCGGCGTCCGGTCGCGAGGAGCGTACCGACTTGTGGATCGCCGAGAGCAGGTCGTAGAAGTGGTCGCCCTGCTTGTCGAAGGCGCTGGCCTGGTGGCCGATGACGTCTTCCAGTGCCTGGCGAGGCAGGCGCTCGCCGTCGCCCTCGGCCACCGTGAAGTCACAGGCGGTCTCCAGCAGGCCCAGGGCGCGCCGGGCATCGCCGGCGGCGGCTCGGGCCAGCAGCGCCAGCACCCCGTCGTCCACCTGGATCCGCCGGGCGCCCAGGCCACGCGCCTCGTCGTCCAGCGCTCGCTGCATCACCTCCACGAGCTCCTCCTCGGCGAGCGACTTCAGCACGTGCACCCGTGCCCGGGATAGAAGCGCCGAGTTGACCTCGAAGGAGGGATTCTCCGTGGTGGCGCCGATCAGCGTCAGCAGCCCCGACTCCACGTGGGGCAGCAGGGCGTCCTGCTGGCTCTTGTTGAGGCGGTGGATCTCGTCGAGGAACAGCAGGGTGGGGCGATGGCGGGCCTGCATGTCCCGGGCCCGATCGACGGCGGCACGGATCTCCTTCACCCCGGCCATCACCGCCGAGAGGTGCTCCAGGTGGGCGCCGGACACCTCGGCGAGGATCTCGGCCAGGGTGGTCTTGCCGGTCCCCGGGGGGCCCCAGAGGATCATCGAGCGCACCACGCCGCTCTCGGCCATGCGCGCCAGCGGCTTGCCAGGGCCGACCAGCGCCTGCTGCCCCACATAGTCCTCGAGCCGGCGCGGGCGCATCCGGTAGGCGAGCGGCGCGGCATCGTCGGGGGTGTTGCCCTGGAAGAGATCCATTTCTGACTCCTTGGCTCGCGACTGCTAGAGTGGATGTGTCGTCGCAGGCAATACGACCTTGGGCGACAGGCGGAATTCCCCCCGAGGGGCTAGCTTGAGACAGGTCGGCCTTGCCGGGGGCCATGGCTCGGTGAACCCGACCTGCCGCGGCGAATCCAAGATAGACAGCCTTCTGTACCACATCGCCACAGAGGAGACTCCCGTCATGCCCATGCTGAAGCAGTTGCGTCAGGATCATGCCAACATGGCGCGCATGTTGCACGTCCTGCAGCTCAAGCAGAAGTCCCTGGCGTGCGGCGAGCGTCCCAACTTTCAGCTGGTCCGGGAGGTCGTCGATTACATCCTCGACTATCAGGAGGGCTTCACCCAGCCTCTCGAGAAGGTCTGTACCGAGCGCCTCAAGGAACTGGATCCCTCCAGCGCCGAGGTCACCGAGCGCCTGTCCCGGGACTATCGGGCGCTGCAGTCCCGGCTAAAGCGGCTGTCCAACGACCTCGATATGATCCTGATGGATGCCGTGGTGCCCATGGATCGCTTCGCCGAGGACCTCAAGGCCTATCTGGAGAGTCACCGTGCCTACCTGCGTGACGAGCGTGAGCTGCTGTTCCCGCTGATCCGTGAGAACTTCAACGACCAGGATCTCGAGGCCCTCGCGGCGGCGCTCCCCGAGGGCGCCCAGGCGCAGCTCGAGCGGCTGCAGGAGGCCTACCCCGAGCTCTACGCCGAGCTGAGAGATGCCCCCGAGCCGATGACCTGACCGCATAGGGCCGGCGTTTCGGCTCGACCCCGGGTCTGGGGTAGAATGGCCGGCATTCTCAGCGGCCAATTGCTCGTCATGCCCAACCTGTCCCTCTTCGCCCTGCCATCGTCCTGCTCGCGTCACCCGGCCCTGCGGCGTCGGGGGTCAGGGTGATGGCCGGTCCGATCCTGGTCTTCGATTCCGGCGTCGGCGGGCTGTCGGTGGTCCAGGCGCTGCGCCGGCGCCTGCCCGAGGCCGCCCTGGCCTATGCCTGCGACAATGCCATGCTGCCCTATGGCCAGCGCGAGGACGCCTGGCTGGTGCCGCGCATCCGGGCCGTCTGCGAGGCCGCCGTGGCGGCCAGCGGCTGCAGCGCCCTGGTGGTGGCCTGCAATACCGCCAGCACCCTGGCGCTTGACGCCCTGCGCACGTGCCTGGCGATTCCCGTGGTCGGCACCGTGCCCGCCATCAAGCCGGCGGCTCAGATGAGCCGGACGCGCCATCTCGGGCTGCTGGCGACCAGTGCCACGGTATCACGGCCCTACACCCTGCAGCTGATCCAGGATTTCGCCGCCGACTGCCGGGTGACCCGGGTCGCCGCGGACGCCCTGGTCACCGAGGCGGAGCGCCTGGTGGCCGGGGAGCTTCCCGACCGGGCGACCCTGCGCCAGGCCCTGTCCCCGCTGTGGAAGGATCCGGAACTGGATACCGTGGTGCTCGGCTGCACACACTTCCCGCTGCTGGCCTCGTGGCTGGTCGAGGAGGCGCCGCGGCAGGTGACCTGGATCGACTCCGGCGAGGCCATCGCCCGGCGGGTGGCCCAGGTGGTGACGGCTCTCGCCCCTCGCCAGGGCAGCGAGCCGAGTTTCATCACCGCCCCCGACGAACGCCTGGGCAGGGGACTGGCCACCTTCGGCTTCGCCCCGCCGAGGCTGCTGCATCCCGCCTGAGCCGAGCGAGTGTCGGCATCACCGTAACCCCCTCAATCTTGCCATCTTCATCCCAGGAGCCGCCGTGGCCATTCCCGTCGTCGACCCCGCCCGCTATGACCAGCAGCTCGAGGCCAAGCGCGAGCGCATCACCCGTGACTTCGCCCGCTTCGCGCCGCCGATGCTCGAGGTGTTTCCCTCGCCGCCGAGTCACTATCGCCAGCGCTGCGAATTCCGCCTCTGGCACGAGGGGGATGACCTCTTCTATGCCATGTTCGAGGTGGACCCCGAGGATCCGAAACGCAAGACGGTGATCCGCCTGGACGACTACCCGGTGGCCAGCCGGCAGATCAACGACCTCATGCCGCGGCTGCTCGACGCCATCCGCGACAACGACCTGCTGCGCCGCCGGCTGTTCCAGATCGAGTTCCTCACCACCCTCTCCGGCGAGGCGCTGGTCACCCTGATCTACCATCGCCGGCTCGACGTGGCCTGGGAGGCCGAGGCCCGGGCCCTCCAGCAGGCACTGGGCATCATGGTCATCGGCCGCGCCCGCAAGCAGCGGCTGGTGCTGGCACGTGACCATGTGTGGGAGCACCTGGCGGTGGACGGCGACGACCTGGTCTACCAGCAGGTGGAGAACAGCTTCACCCAGCCCAATGCCGAGATCTGCCGCGCGATGCTGGCCTGGGCCCGGGATGTCACCCGCGGCAGCCAGGACGGTGACCTGGTGGAGCTCTACTGCGGCAACGGCAACTTCACCGTGGCGCTGGCCGGCAACTTCCGGCGGGTACTGGCCACCGAGATCTCGCGCACCTCGGTGGCCAGTGCCCGGGTCAATCTGGAGGCCAACGGCATCGGCAACGCCGAGGTCGGCCGCATGTCCGCCGAGGAGTTCTCCCAGGCCCTGCAGGGCGAGAAGGGTGGGCGTCGGGTGACCGAGATGGCCCTCGACGACTACGCGTTCTCCACGGTGCTGGTCGACCCGCCCCGGGCGGGGCTTGATGAGGAAAGCTGCCGGCAGCTCAGCGACTATGCGCGTATCGTCTATATTTCATGCAACCCCGAGACCCTGGCCGACAACCTAGAGACGCTGACCCGCACCCACGACGTCCGGCGTTTCGCGCTCTTCGACCAGTTTCCCTGGACGCACCACTGTGAATGCGGGGTCCTGCTGGAGCGACGTGACTGAGGGGTACGGACCGACGTGGCCGGCTCGATGTCAAGCGGCGATGCGCAACCGACATGCTCCATGAGCGAAGGGGCATGTGGCTGGGGTGGGCTCGGGAAGTGACGTAAGCTGGAAGGCGATGCGGCCAGGAGGCCGCCACGTCAAGTTCTCCCGGCCGCCTTCGGCGGCCGCAGGCAGCCGAGGTGATGGATGCAACACGTCGCACACGAGGAGACCCGCCAGGATCTGCTCAAGCAACTCGAGGAGCGGCTGCAAGGCCGTCTGGACGAGGACAAGGCCGCCCAGGTCGGGGCCTTCGCCCGCCACTTCTATGCCACGGTACCGCTCGATGACCTGGCCGACCGCCGTCTCGACGACATCTATGGCGCCACCCTCTCCGTGTGGCACTTCCTGCAGCAGTTCGATCCTGCCGACCCCAAGGTGCGGGTGTTCAATCCCGACTTCGAGCAGCATGGCTGGCAGTCCACCCACACCTTCATCGCCGTGCTCCATGAGGACATGCCCTTCCTGGTCGACTCGGTACGCATCGAGCTCAACCGACGCGGCATGACCGTCCATGCCATCCACAATGCGGTGCTGGCGACGGAGCGCGATGGCCAGCACCGGCTCATGCGGGTCACCCCGACGCGGCAGGCCGACGCCCCGCAGGGCCGGGAATCGCTGATCGCCATCGAGGTCGACCGCCATTCGGACCCGACGCTGCTCGAGGACATCGAGGCGAGCCTGCAGGAGGTGCTGCGCGACGTGCGCACCGCGGTGGCCGACTTCGAGCCGATGCGCGAGCAGGCCCGGGCGGCCGTCGCCGAGCTCAAGGCCTCGCGCCCGGAGCAGATCGATGCCGCCGACCATGAGGAGGCCATCACCTTCCTCGAGTGGCTGCTGCATGACAACTTCACCTTCCTGGGTTACGACGAGTATGTCGTCCACGAAGCCGAGGGGCGGCAGCGCCTCGATCGGGTCGACGAGAGCAAGCTGGGCGTGTTCCGCCTCGACCAGCCCCGTTACCAGGAGCGTATCCGCACCGACCAGGGTGTCGAGGGGGACCACTACGTGCTGGTCCCCCAACTGCTCTCGTTCGCCAAGAGCGCCCATCATGCGCGCATCCATCGCCCGACCTATCCCGACTACATCTCGATCGACCGCTATGATGACCAGGGGCGGGTCATCGGCGAGCGACGCTTCCTCGGTCTTTACACCGCCACCGTCTACAACGAGTCGCCGCGCAACGTGCCGATCCTGCGCCGCAAGATCAAGACGGTGATGGACAAGTCCGGCTTCAATCCCAAGGGCCACAACGGCAAGCACCTGCTGCATATCCTCGAGGTCTATCCCCGCGATGATCTCTTCCAGATCGATACCGACGAGCTGACCCAGACGGCCCTGGGCATCCTCGACATGCGCGAGCGGCGTCGGGTGCGGCTGTTCATCCGCGAGGACCGCTCCGGCAAGTTCTACTCCTGCCTGGCCTTCGTGCCGCGCGACGTCTTCTCCACCGAGCTGCGTCTGCGCATCCAGGACATGCTCTGCGAGGAGCTCGACGCCACCTTCGGCGACTTCAACACCTACCTCTCTGAGTCGGTGCTGGCCCGCATCCAGTTCATCCTGCGCTTCACGGGGGATCAGCCGGCGGACTACGACCTGCGGCGGCTGGAAGCCAAGCTGGCGACGCTGGCCCGCAACTGGCGCGACGACCTCCAGGGCGCCGCCATCGAGGGGTTCGGCGAGGAGCAGGCCAACCTGCTGATGGACCGCTTCCGCGATGCCTTCCCCGCCAGCTATCGCGACGACTTCTCTGCGCGCACCGCGGTCTACGATCTGCAGCACATCAGCGAACTGGATGACGGCTGTCCGCTGGCGCTCTCCCTCTACCGACTGGTCGAGGAGGAGGGCAGCGGGGTCAACCTCAAGCTGTTCCACCGTGACCAGCCCATCCCGCTCTCCGACGTGCTGCCGATGATGGAGAACCTGGGGCTCAGGGTGATCGGCGAGCGCCCCTACGAGCTGGAGGCGCGGAATGGCAGCTACTGGATCCACGACTTCGACCTGGAGCATCACACCAGTACCGAGGTCAACCTGCAGGAGATGCGCGGGCCTTTCGTCGAGGCCTTCCAGCGTATCTGGAACGGGGAAGCCGACAACGACCCCTTCAACCGGCTGATCATAGGCGCCAACCTGGACTGGCGCGAGGTGGCCATGCTGCGGGGCTATGCTCGCTACCTCAAGCAGATCCGCTTTGGTGTCTCCCAGGGCTACATGGCCACCACCCTGGTCAACCATCCGGAGATCACTCGCGAGTTGGTGACGCTCTTCGAGCTGCGCTTCGATCCGGCCGAACGTCCGCCGGAAGGCGAAATCGAGGCCTGCACGACACGCATCATCCGTCTGCTCGACGATGTCGCCAGCCTCAACGATGACCAGCTGCTGCGCCGCTTCATGGAGCTGATCCAGGCAACCCAGCGCACCAACTACTACCAGAAGAGTGACGGTGGCCGTCATAAGGACTACATGTCCTTCAAGCTGGAGCCTTCCCGGGTCACCGGCATGCCCAGGCCGCGGCCGGCCTACGAGATCTTCGTCTGCTCGCCGCGCCTGGAAGGGGTGCACCTGCGCGGTGGCAAAGTCGCGCGGGGCGGGTTGCGCTGGTCCGACCGCTTCGAGGACTTCCGCACCGAGGTGCTCGGCCTGGTCAAGGCGCAGCAGGTCAAGAACGCGGTGATCGTGCCGGTGGGCGCCAAGGGCGGCTTCATCTGCAAGCGCCTTCCCGAGGGCGGGGACCGCGACGCCATCCAGCAGGAGGGCATTGCCTGCTACAAGACCTTTATCCGTGCCCTGCTCGACGTCACCGACAACCGCGTGGGGGGCGAGATCGTTCCGCCTCGGGATGTGGTGCGCCACGACGACGACGACGCCTACCTGGTGGTGGCCGCCGACAAGGGCACCGCGACCTTCTCCGACATCGCCAACGAGATCTCGGCCGAGTACGGCCACTGGCTGGGCGATGCCTTTGCCTCGGGCGGGGCCAACGGCTACGACCACAAGAAGATGGGCATCACCGCCAAGGGCGCCTGGGAATCGGTCAAGCGCCACTTCCGCGGCCTGGGGCTGAACACCCAGCAGGACGAGTTCACGGTGCTCGGCATCGGTGACATGGCGGGCGACGTCTTCGGCAACGGCATGCTGCTCTCCGACAGGATCCGCCTGGTGGGGGCCTTCAACCACCTGCATATCTTCGTCGACCCGACCCCGGACGTGGCGGCGAGCTTCGCCGAGCGCCAGCGGCTGTTCTCCCTGCCGCGCTCCAGTTGGGAGGACTACAACGCCGAGCTGATCTCCGAGGGCGGCGGGGTGTTCAAGCGCTCGGCCAAGACCGTCCCCATCTCCAAGCAGATGAAGACGCTGTTCGGCATCAAGGAGGACAAGCTCGCCCCCAACGAGCTGATCCGCGCCATGCTCAAGTCACGGGTCGACCTGCTGTGGAACGGCGGCATCGGCACCTACGTCAAGAGCAGCGAGGAGACCGACGCCCAGGTGGGGGACAAGGCCAACGACGGCCTGCGCATCGATGGCCGCGAGCTGCAGTGCCGCGTCATCGGCGAGGGCGGCAACCTCGGCCTCACCCAGCGCGGGCGCATGGAAGCGGCCGCCCAGGGCGTCCGGGTCACCACCGACTTCATCGACAATGCCGGCGGGGTCAACTGCTCCGACCATGAGGTCAACATCAAGATCCTCATCGACGAGGTGGTCAAGCGTGGCGACATGACCGAGAAGCAGCGCAACCAGCTGCTCGCCGACATGACCGGTGAGGTCTCGGACCTGGTGCTGCTGGACAACTATCGCCAGACCCAGGCGCTGGATCTCGCCGAGCTCCTCTCCCGGCAGGGCATCGGGCCCTTCCGGCGCTTCATCAGCGAGCTCGAGGCTGCCGGCCAGATCGACCGCGAGCTGGAGTTCCTGCCCGATGACGAGGTGCTCAAGGAGCGCGCCGCCAACGAGCAGGGGATGTTGCTGCCGGAGCTCTCGGTGCTGATCTCCTACGCCAAGAGCGTGCTCAAGGGCGACCTGATCGTCTCGGACGTGCCCGACGACCCGACCATCGTCAAGTTCGTCGAGCGGATCTTTCCCGGGGTGCTGGTCGAGCGCTACAAGGAGGAGATGTACGACCACCGCCTGAAGCGCGAGATCGTCGCCACCCAGGTGGCCAACGACCTGGTCGACCACATGGGCATCGTCTTCGTGCGCCGGCTGATCGACTCCACCGGCGCCGACCGTGCCACCATCGCCCGCTCCTATGTGGTGGCGCGCGACAGCTTCCAGCTGCCGCGCCTGTGGGAGCAGATCGAGGCGCTGGACAACCGGGTGCCGAGCGCGGTGCAGTACGCCATGATGCTCGACCTGATGCGCATGCTGCGTCGTGCCACCCGCTGGTTCCTGCGCAACCGTACCGGCATGAGCACGCGGGATGCCATCGACTTCTTCGCCCCGCGGCTGGCTCAGCTGCAGGAGAACATCGGCAAGCGCCTGCGGGGCGAGGAGCATGAGGCCTGGGAGTCCCGCCGCAACGAGCTCACGGAGGCCGGCGTGCCGGAGGCTCTGGCCTCTACCGTGGCAGCCGCCGGTAGCCTCTACGCGGCACTCGGCATCATCCAGGCGGCCCGCCAGACCAACGAGAAGCCCCAGCGTGTCGCCGAGGTGTACTACGAGATCGGCGATCGCCTGGAACTGCCGTGGATGATCCAGCAGATCACCGATCTCAAGGTGCGCGACAGCTGGCAGGCCCAGGCCCGCGAGACCTTCCGCGATGACATCGATCGCCAGCAGCTGGCGCTGACCACCAGCGTGCTGGGCATGGAAGGCGGCCCGCGCGACGCCGTGGAGCGGGTGGAGCAATGGCTCTCGCTCCACCAGGGCATGCACCGGCGCTGGTGCCGCCTGCTCGAGGAGGTGAGCAGCGGCAGCCATGGCGGTTTCCCGCTCTTCGCGGTGGCCGTGCGTGAGCTGGTCGACCTGGCCGAGAGCAATCGCGAGACCTGACCGATCCGCCGTGCACATGGCCGTAAGCACGAACACCCGCCGATGGCGGGGGTTCGTGTCTCTAGGGCCTCACATGCGAGGCAGCGGTCATAGCAGGAACAGCGTGGCCAGTCCCAGGAAGGCCATGAAGCCCACCACGTCGGTCACCGTGGTCAGGATCACCGACCCCGAGAGGGCGGGATCGATGCCCGCGCGCTTGAGCATCAGCGGGATCACGATGCCGGCGATGCCGGCGGCCAGCATGTTGATCACCAGGGCGGCGGCGATGATGACGCCGATGGCGATGCTGCCGAACCAGAGCACCGCGAGCACGGCCACCACCAGCGACCAGAGCACGCCGTTAAGGGCGGCGATGCCGATCTCCTTGCGCAGCAGCCAGCTGCTGTTGGTGCGGCTGATCTGGCCCAGGGCCAGGCCGCGGATCGCCAGGGTCAGGGTCTGGCTGCCGGCGATGCCGCCCATGCTGGCGACGATGGGCATCAGCACCGCCAGCGCCACGATCTTGTCCAGGGCATCCTCGAAGCGGCCGATCACCCAGGCGGCCAGGAAGGCGGTGACCAGATTGATGCCGAGCCACACGGCGCGTCGCTTGGCGCTGGGCATCACCGGCGCGAAGAGGTCCTCCTCCTCGTCCAGGCCGGCCATGTTCATCAGCGCCTGCTCGGAGTTCTCGCGGATCACGTCGACGATGTCGTCGATGACGATGCGCCCGAGCAGCAGGCCGTCCTCGTCGACCACCGGCGCGGAGGCCAGGTCGTGGGTCTGGAAGAGGGTGGCCACCTCACGGGAATGCATGGTCACCTGGATGCTGTCCACCTCCTGGTCCATCAGGTCGGCGACGGCCATCTCGGGGTCGTTGGCGACCAGGCGGGCCAGCGGCAGCACCCCCACGAAGAAGCCATTGCGGTCGACCACCATCAGCGCATGGGTGTTGTCGGGCACCGTCTCCTTCCAGCGAAGGAAGCGCTTGACCGTCTCCAGGCTGACGTCGGCGCGCACGGCGATGGTGTCGGTGCGCATCAGGCGACCGGCGCTGTCCTCCTCGAAGGAGAGGGTCTCCTGCAGCCGGCTGCGCTGCAGCTCGTCCATCGAGCGCAGCATGTCCTCGGCCACCTGCTGGGGCAGGTCTTCGAAGATCTCGGCGAGGTCCGTGGTGTCGAGGCCGGAAGTGGCGGCCACGATCTCGGCATGGTCCATGTCATCGAGCAGGGTGCTGCGCACCTCGTCGTGCACGTGAAGCAGGACCTCACCGTCGACCTCGCCCGGTACCCGTTCCCACAGCTTGATGCGCGCCGCCGGCGGCAGCGACTCCAGCAGCAGGGCGACCTCCGCGGGCTCCAGGTCGGCCAGGACGTCGTCGACGGCATCGAGCCGCTCGTCGCCCAGCGCCCGGTGAATGCGCGAGAGGCGGTCCTCGAGGGTTTCGGTGGTATCGGCCATATGGGTCTCCCTGGCTTCGGCTGCACGGCCCATCCGGCCGTGATCGCAACGACGTTGCCCACAGTAGACCACAGAACGGCCCTTGACGGTGCCGGCGCGGGACCCCGCGGCGGCGGCCGCATGGCAACGTGACGGCGTCGTTTCCCGTCCGCGGCACTGCTATACTCTGCCGCCCCGTCTGCCACCCTTGTCCGGAGTCGCCATGTATTCGCTCGCCCGCTCGCTGCTGTTTCGCCTGGACGCCGAGACCGCCCACGGGGTCGCCTTGAAGGGGCTCGACCTGGCCGGTCGCCTGGGCCTGGCGGGGCGACTCGGTGGCGGGCGGGTCGAGGACCCGGTGGAGCTGATGGGGCTGCGCTTTCCCAACCGGGTGGGCCTGGCCGCCGGGCTGGACAAGAACGCCGAGCATCTCGATGCCCTGGGCGCACTGGGCTTCGGCTTCGTGGAGGTGGGCACCGTGACGCCCCGGGCCCAGGACGGTAACCCCCGGCCGCGGCTGTTCCGCCTGCCGGAGGCCGGCGCCATCATCAACCGCATGGGCTTCAACAACGCCGGGGTGGATCACCTGGTCGCCCGTGTGCAGGCGAGCCGCTACGACGGGGTGATAGGCATCAACATCGGCAAGAACCTCACCACGCCGGTGGAGCAGGCGGTGGACGATTACCTGACCTGCCTGCGCAAGGTGCACGGCCATGCGCACTACATCACGGTGAACATCTCCTCCCCCAATACCCCGGGGCTTCGCAACCTGCAGTTCGGCGAGCATCTGGATGCGCTGCTCGGTGCGCTGCGCGAGGAGGGGACCCGGCTCGACCGTGATGGCGGTCGCCGCGTCCCCCTGGCGGTGAAGATCGCCCCGGACATGAGCCCCGAGGAGGTCGGCCTGGTGGCTCGCACCCTCGAGGACAACGCCATCGACGCGGTGATCGCCACCAACACCACGGTCTCACGCGAGGCGGTAGCGGGGCTCGAGCATGCCGACGAGCAGGGGGGGCTCTCCGGGCGGCCGGTGTTCGACCCGTCGAACACGGTGATCCGCGAGCTGCGCCGCCGCCTCCCCGGCATGCCGATCATCGGCGTGGGCGGCATCGACAGCGGCGAGGCGGCGCTGGCCAAGGTGGCGGCCGGCGCCGATCTGGTGCAACTCTATTCCGGCTTCATCTATCGTGGGCCGGCGCTGGTGGGGGAGTGTGCCCGGGCGCTGCAGGCCCGTTTCGCCGGGCAGTGAGGGCCCGGCGGGCGGCCACTAAAAAGCCCATGGCACGGCCATGGGCTTGATATGTTCGTCAACACCTCTGACGATGGGCTGATGACCCGGTGAATGCGGGGGTCACATCACCATGGGGTTCTTGTGAATGCCGGAGACTCCCGTCATGCCCGACCATTGATCCCCACGACCTTCACGCCAACCGCTCATCCAGTACTCGCGTAGATTGATATCCTGACTTGGACAGTCATCGCGGGAACGACCTGAGAGTCCCGCCTTGTACCCATGAACATAGGCACGCTGGAAGCGATCACGTTTCTGTCGTTTCATTGGACTACCTCTTGATGAAGGTACCGACGAGAACCCGGCCTCGAGACCGGATTCATGTTGCCCGGGCAACATCGGTCTCTGCGGCAACTCCGTGCTGCACGACGACTCGAGGCCCGCTGACAGAACGCATGCGTCATTCAGTAGCTACTCAGTCATTGATAGCCCAGGATGACGACGATTGTCGACCGATGATTTGTAACAAGGCGTTTACCTGCCCGTCACGCCTTCACTCCGGCCAGGCGCCACGCCGATGGATATGTCATGACTGAACTGCATTCCCCTGATTCACTGGATCTTCTGGCCACCTGCCCGCGGGGCATCGAGCTGCTGCTGGCCGATGAGCTGGCCGCCCTGGGTGCCGTGCCCGGCAAGACCACGGTGGCCGGGGTCCACCTGCGCGCGAGCCTCGAGAGCGCCTACCGCATCTGCCTCTGGTCGCGGCTGGCCAACCGGCTGGTGCTCTGCCTGGCACAGGAGGAGGGCGTCGAGGCCCCCGAGGCGCTGCGTGCCGCCACCGCGGCCATCGACTGGCGGGACCACCTCGCACCGGGCGCGACCCTGGCGGTGGACTTCCACGGCCGCGCCGAGGCGATCCGCCACACCCGCTTCGGTGCCCAGACCGTCAAGGACGGGGTGGTGGACCGCCTCCACGCCGAGGGCCGGCCGCGGCCCGACGTCGATACCCGGCAGCCGGACCTGCGCCTCTATGCCCACCTGCACCGTGGGCGGCTGACCCTGGGCGTGGACCTCTCGGGCGACAGCCTCCACCGCCGTGGCTATCGCCGCGACGTGGGCCATGCGCCGCTCAAGGAGAACCTGGCCGCCGCCCTGCTGGTGCGCGCCGGCTGGCCGGCGATGGCCCGGGAGGGGGCTCCGCTGGTCGACCCGCTGTGCGGTGCCGGCACCCTGCTGATCGAGGCCGCCCTGATGGCCGCCGATATCGCCCCGGGCCTGGCCCGGGAGCGCTTCGGCTTCCACGGCTGGGCCGGCCACGACGAGCGCTGCTGGCGGGAGCTCAAGCGCGAGGCCGAGGCACGGGCCAGCATCGGGCGAAAGCGCTGCCGCTCGCGGCTTTATGGCTTCGACGAGAGTCCCCCGGCGCTGGCCGCGGCAAAGGCCAACGCCATGCGCGCCGGCGTGCCGGCGCTGATCGAGCTCGAGGGGGGCTCGCTGACCGGGCTCGCGCGCCCCGAGGGGCTGCCCGACTCGCCCCGCGGACTGGTGATGACCAATCCCCCCTACGGCGAGCGCCTCGGCGAGCTTCCCGAACTGGTGCGCCTCTACGGCCAGCTCGGCGAGCGGGTCAGGGTGGCCTTCCCAGGCTGGCAGCTGGCGGTCTTCACCGCCAACCCGGACCTCGGGCATCGCATCGGGCTGCGCGCCCGCAAGCAGTACTCGCTGCGCAACGGCCCCCTGGAGGCCAAGCTGCTGCTGATGGCGATTCCCGAGGCGGAGGAGTCGCCGTCCGGGGAGGCCGCCCCCGTGCGCTCCGAGGGGGCGCAGATGTTCGCCAACCGCCTGGAGAAGAACCGCCGGCGGCTGAAGAAGTGGCTCAAGAAGAGCGGCGAGAGCTGCTACCGGCTCTATGATGCCGACATGCCCGAGTACGCCCTGGCCATCGACCTCTACGGCGACCGGGTGCACGTCCAGGAGTATGCGCCGCCCAGGTCCGTCGATGTCGCCCAGGCCCAGAAGCGGCTGCACGAGGCGCTGGGGGTGATACCCGACGTGCTCGGCGTCGATGCCGGGAAGGTCGTGGTCAAGCGCCGCGAGCGGCAGAGCGGCAAGGCGCAGTACCGCAAGCAGGCGGCCAGCGGTGAGCGCTTCGAGGTGCGCGAGGGCCGGGCGCGGCTGTGGGTCAACCTGCGCGACTACCTGGACACCGGCCTCTTCCTCGACCATCGCCCGGTGCGACGCCTGCTCGGCGAGATGGCCTCCGGCAAGCGTTTCCTTAACCTCTTCTGCTATACCGGGGCCGCCACGGTCCAGGCCGCCCTCGGTTCGCAGAAAGAGGGCACGGAGACGGCCGGCGGGGCCAGCGAGAGCGTCAGCGTCGATCTCTCCAACACCTACCTGGAGTGGGCCCGGGACAACTTCGCCCTCAACCGGCTCGACCCGGGGCGCCATCGGGTGGTGCGCGACGACTGCCTGCGCTGGCTGGAGACCGCCGGCGGCGAGTTCGACCTGATCTTCCTGGATCCGCCGACCTTCTCCAACTCCAAGAAGATGGCCGATACCCTGGACGTCCAGCGCGACCACGGCCGGCTGGTGCGCCTGGCCATGGCCCGTCTGGCGCCGGGGGGGACCCTGGTGTTCTCCAACAACCAGCGGCGCTTCACGCTGGATGCGGACCTCGCCGAGCAGTTCCGGGTGGAGGATATCTCGGCGAAGACATTCGATCCTGACTTTCAACGCCGCCCGGACCTGCATCATGTATTCCTGATTCGCCATCGGGAGGGCGCATGATCCGACTGAGGCTCTATACCACCCTGGGCTGTCATCTCTGCGAACAGCTGGAGGCGGTGCTGGCGACCCTATGTGCCGAGCGGTACCGGCTGGAGCGGGTCGAGATCAGCGAGGACGAGGGGCTGGTCGCGCGCTATGGGGTGCGCATCCCGGTCCTGGTGGACGAGGCGGGGAAGGAGCTGGACCGCGGCATGGAACCCCACCGCCTGGCCGGCTGGCTGGCGTCACGGGGCTGGCTGGACGAGACCGCCTGGCAGCAGCTGCAGCAACAGCTGAGTGGCGAGACGTCGCCCGGGGTGACGAAAAGGGCGACGAAGGGGGCAACCCTGCGCGGCGGGCGGCGCTATCTGGGCTGATGGCCCTCGCCCGGCACTCGGCGCCTACAGCGAGTCCAGCAGCGAGAGCTGGCTGACGGCGTCGCGTCCCTCGGCGCTCTCGGCCTCCACCTCCAGTACCTTGCGAAAGCCCCGTGAGGACAGGATGGTGGTCTCGTCGGCCAGCCACATCATCGCCTGGTCGTGGTCATCGGCCAGGCGATGCTTCAGGCCGCCGAACTGGGTGCCGATCTGCCCCCAGGCACGGCTGAAGATCCAGTCGCCGAACATGTCCTGATGGACATGCACCAGCACATAGTCATGGTCGGTTTCCCAGCGGACGATCACGGCAGCTCCCGAGGTGGAGGGCGCCGCAGGTCTGCGGCGCGCGAGTGGCAATGGCGGTATTGTAAGGGCTTGGGCACACTGAACAAGTCGTATCACCAGCAGGACGGGAGTCAGCCATGAGAATCGTCGTCGACGCCAACGTGCCCGCCGCGGATACCTGCTTCGGGGCACTGGGCGAGGTGGTCCGCCTGCCGGGGCGCGAGATCGATGCCGCCGCGCTTCAGGAAGCCGACGCCCTGGTGGTGCGCTCCATCACCCGCGTCGACGAGGCCCTGCTGGCCCACGCCGCCCGGCTGCGCTTCGTCGGGACCTGCACCATCGGCACCGACCACGTGGACGAGGGGGCCCTGGCCGAGCGCGGCGTCGCCTTTGCCAGTGCCCCGGGCTGCAATGCCGAGGCGGTGGTGGACTACGTGCTGGGCAGCCTCTCGACCCTGGCCGAGCGCCAGGGCTGGCGGCTGGCCGAGCGGCGCGTCGGCATCGTCGGTGTGGGCAACGTGGGCGGGTGCCTGCTGGCGCGCCTCGCGGCCATGGGTGTCGACTGCGTGGCCTGCGATCCGCCCCGCGTGGCGGCAGAAGTCACCGAGGGGGAGGGGCTGGCCGGCTTCGTGGACCTGGATACCCTGATCGACGAATGCGACGTGATCTGCCTGCATACCCCGCTGGTGACCGAGGGATCCCATCCGACATGGCACCTGCTCGATGCCCAGCGCATCGCGGCCCTGGCCCCGGGCTGCGTGCTGCTCAACGCCGGACGCGGCGACTGCGTGGATGGCCAGGCACTGCGGCAGCGGCTGGCGGGGCAGGGCGATGTCAGCGCGGTGCTCGATGTCTGGGAGCACGAACCCGCCATCGACAGCGGCCTGGCGGATCTCGCCGCCATCGCCACGCCGCATGTCGCCGGCTACAGCCTGGACGGCAAGCTGCGCGGCACCCAACGGATCTATCGCGCCCTGGCCCGGCATGTCGGCCTGCCGGCGCGACTGACGCTGGCGGACCTCGCGCCCCCGCCCCCGGTCAGGCGTCTCGTCCTGGATGCCGGCCTCGGCCCCGAGGAGGCGCTGCGCCTGTGCCTTCGCGCCGTCTACGACGTGCGGCGTGACCACGACAGCCTGCATCGCGAGGCCCGCCGCCAGGGCATGGCCAAGGGCTTCGATGCCTGCCGGGCCGCCTATCCACTGCGCCGGGAGCTCGCGACCCTAGACATCGAGCTTCGCGAGGGGGCCCGAGATCTCGCGCCGCTGCTGAGCGGCGCGGGCTTCCGGGTTGCCACCGCCTGACGACGATGGGGCGACAAACGACAGCGGGCCCGCCGAATTGGGGGGCCCGCTGTATCAGGGGAATGGCGTCACTGCCAGTAGGCGGTCTCCTTGAGGACGCGGATACGGCCTGTGCTGAGTGCAGCGGCGGGGCAGCTCGCCGCGGATCGCCGTTACTGCCGGTAGGCCGCTTCCTTCAACGCACGAATGCGATCATCCAGCGGTGGGTGGCTGGCGAAGAGCCGCTCCATCAGCGAGCGCGTCTGGCCCTTGGTGATGGCCATGGCCCGCATGGTGTCCGGCATCTGGTCGGGCATCTCGGTCTCGGCCTTGAGGCGAGCCAGGGCGTTGATCATGGCGCCGCTGCCGGCGAGCTGCGCCCCGGCGCTGTCCGCGCGGTACTCCCGGAAGCGCGAGAACCAGGCGACGATGGCCGAGGCGATCAGCCCGAAGACGATCTCGGCGACGATCACCACCGCGAAGTAGCCCATGAAGCCCAAGCCGCCGCCATCGTCGCGACGCAGAAAACTGTCGACCAGCTGGGCCACCACGCGGGCGAAGAACATCACGAAGGTGTTGAGCACGCCCTGGATCAGGGCCAGGGTGACCATGTCGCCGTTGGCCACGTGGCCGATCTCGTGGGCCAGTACCGCGCGCACCTCCTCCGGGCGCATGCGGTTGAGCAGGCCGGCGGAGACTGCCACCAGGGCGTCGTCCTTGTTCCAGCCGGTGGCGAAGGCGTTGGACTGCTGCGCCGGGAAGATGCCCACCTCCGGCGTCTTGATGCCGGCGTCGCGGGCCAATTCCGCTACGGTATCGACCAGCCACTTTTCGGTGGCGTTGGACGGCGACTCTATGATCACGGTGCCGGTGGTGCGCTTGGCCATCCACTTGGAGATGAACAGCGAGACCATCGAGCCGGCCATGCCGAAGATGAAGCAGAAGATCAGCAGGGCATTGAAGTTCATGCCCTGTTCGGTCAGGTAGCCCTCCACCCCCAGCAGGCGCAGGGTGATGCTCGCCACCACGATCACGGCCAGGTTGGTGCCCAGGAAGAGCAGGATTCTCATCATTGCCGGAAATCTCCAGTCGTCGGAAAGGGGTTGCCGCTCTCAGCGGCCTGCACAAGCTGTTGCTTAGATACGCGCTTGCCCGCCGGGTTTCAAGCGGCGGGCAGAAGGGGGATGCTCCGGCCTACTGGCGGTAGCGCGACAGGAACCGGGCGAAGCGGTCCAGGGCGTCCTCGAGCTGGTCGGCCCAGGGGAGGGTGACGATGCGCACATGGTCGGGGTCGGGCCAGTTGAAGGCGGTGCCCTGCACCAGCAGGATCTTCTCCTGCAGCAGCAGGTCGAGCACCAGCTGCTGGTCGTCGCGGATGTTGAACACCTTGGGGTCGAGCCGCGGGAAGGCGTAGAGGGCCCCCTTGGGTCGGGTGCAGCTGACCCCGGGGATGGCATTGAGTTTCTCGACGGTGATGTCGCGCTGGGCGAGCAGGCGTCCGCCGGGCAGGATCAGGTCGTTGATCGACTGATAGCCCCCCAGGGCGGTCTGGATGGCGTGCTGGGCCGGCACGTTGGCGCACAGGCGCATCGAGGCCAGCATGGTCAGCCCCTGGATGAAGTCGGCCGCGCGCTGCTTGGCGATGTTCCCCGAGAGGATCATCCAGCCGCTGCGGAATCCGGCGCAGCGATAGCTCTTGGAGAGCCCGTTCATGGTCACCACCAGCTGGTCCTCGCCGGCCAGCGCCCCGGTGGAGATGTGCTCGACCCCGTCGTAGAGGATCTTGTCGTAGATCTCGTCGGAGAACACCACCAGGTCGTGTTCGCGGGCGATCTCCAACAGCTCGCGCACCACCGCCGGCGGATAGACGGCCCCGGTGGGGTTGTTGGGGTTGATGATCACGATCGCCCGGGTGTGGGCGGTGACCTTGGCGCGGATGTCGGCCATGTCCGGCGCCCAGTCGGCCTGCTCGTCGCACAGGTAGTGCACGGCATGGCCGCCCGAGAGGTTGGCCGCCGCGGTCCACAGCGGGTAGTCCGGGGCCGGGATCAGCACCTCGTCACCGTCGTTGAGCAGCGCCTGCATGGCCATCACGATCAGCTCGGAGACGCCGTTGCCGATGTAGATGTCCTCAATGCCGACGCCGGGTATCTCCTTGCGTTGGCACTCCTGCATGATCGCCTTGCGCGCCGAGTAGAGCCCCTTGGAGTCGCAGTAGCCCTGGGCGGTGGGCAGGTTGCGCATCACGTCCTGGAGGATCTCTTCCGGCGCCTCGAAGCCGAAGGGGGCGGGGTTGCCGATGTTCAGCTTGAGGACGCGCTGGCCTTCCTCTTCCAGCCGCTTGGCGTGCTCGAGCACCGGGCCGCGGATGTCGTAGCAGACGTTCTCGAGCTTGTGCGATTTCCTGATCGGGGGAGTGTCCATGGGCGCTGAGATCCAGTGATGTCGGTGTGCCGCCTCTGCCGGGGCGGGCGTCGTCTCGGGGGATTATTGCCGGTGATTATGCGGGCTCGGCACCGTCGCTACCAACCGCGTCGGCGGCGTCCGGTTCGGGCTCGGCCGGGATGTCCGCCGGCGTCTCCAGGGTCAACCGGCCTAGCTTGCCGTCCCGCAGCTCGTGAAGCAGCACCTCGGCACCGCGGTGCAGGTCGACCTCGCCACCGGGGCGCAGCCCGCCGCGCCTGGCGGCGATCTCGGTAAGTATCGCATGGCCGTCGAAACCGGCGAGGGCGAGCAGGTCGACCCGTACCGGGCCATCGGCCTCGACCTGCCCGGCCTCGGGGTGGGGGGCGTACGCGGGCAGGGTCTTGAGTTTGTAGCGTGCCTTGAGGGCCTCGGGATAGCGCCTGGCCAGTTCGGCGGCGGCGACCACGGCGACCTCCACGTAGTCGATGGCGGTATCGCGGATGGCGCCGCTGGCGGCCAGGCGGTGGGCGCTGGCCTGGTCCTCGATCTTGGGCCACAGCACCCCGGGGGTATCGATCAGTGCCACGCGGCCGCCGATGCGCACCTTCTGCTGGCGCTTGGTCACCGCCGGCTCGTTGCCCGTCTTGGCGATGGTGCGCCCGGCCAGGCCGTTGATCAGGGTCGACTTGCCCACGTTGGGAATGCCCATGACCATCACCCGCACGTCGCGGTCGGCGCGCACCTGGCCGGCCAGCTCATGGCAAAGTTTGGGGATGCGCTTGAGCTCCCGGGCCTGGGTGGTGGTCACCGCCAGGCCCCGCGTGTCGTCCTGGGCGTCGAAGAAGCCGACCCACTCGCGGGTCCGCTCGGGGTCGGCGAGGTCGGCACGCGAGAGGACCTTCAACACCGGCTTGTGGCGGGTCAACTCGGCCAGCATGGGGTTGGCGCTGGAGTAGGGCAGGCGGGCATCGAGGACCTCGATCACCACGTCGACCTCCGGCAGCGCCTCGAGGATCTGCCGACGCGCCTTGTTCATGTGTCCCGGGTACCAGCCGAGCATCGAGCCTCTCCTGCATGCGCATGAATGAAAACGGCCGCCCATCATAGCAGATGGGCGGCCGTGTCAGGGGAGGGCGGTAACGGGCAGGGACTACTCCCCGGCGTGGAACTGAATCGCCACCGAATTGATGCAGTAGCGCAGCCCGGTGGTCTCCTGGGGGCCATCGGGGAAGACATGGCCGAGGTGGGCGTCGCAGCGCGCGCAGGTCACCTCGGTGCGCTGCATGCCGTGGCTGGTGTCGGTCTGCTCCGCCACGCAGCTCGGCGTGAAGGGACGGTCGAAGCTGGGCCAGCCGCAGCCGGCGTCGAACTTGTGCTCGTTCTCGAACAGCGGGGCGTTGCAGCAGACACAGTGGTAGATGCCGTGCTCGTCACTCACGTGGTAATGGCCGCTGAAGGGCGGCTCGGTGCCTTTCTCGCGGGTGACGCGGTACTGCTCGGGCGTCAGCTGCTGCTGCCATTCGGCATCGCTCTTCTGGATCTTGCTGCGCATGGCCTCTACTCCTTGTCATGGCGCCGGGTGCGGGCCCAGCGCGTATCACTTCCATTCTGACATCAACATGGGTGGGTGTTTCCAGTCACCGGGCAGTATCGGTCACGGGATATCAACGCCTGGCGAGCCCCGCTTGACAGCTTCCCGGGTGCTGGGTAATATTCGCCGCACCTCGACGAGGCGAGACATTGCGTCCCATTCGTCTAGTGGTCCAGGACACCGCCCTTTCACGGCGGTAACAGGGGTTCGAACCCCCTATGGGACGCCACTCGACTCATCAGGTGCCGGAGTGCGGGAATAGCTCAGTGGTAGAGCATCGCCTTGCCAAGGCGAGGGTCGCGAGTTCGAATCTCGTTTCCCGCTCCATCTTCCTACGGGAAGCTGGGTTCGGAGGTCAGGTAAGCGAGGGTCGCGAGCTGGTGCGCCAGTCCGACTGATGGCAGCCCCATCGAATCTCGTTTCCCGCTCCAAGCTGTAATAGCTTATGCGTCCCATTCGTCTAGTGGTCCAGGACACCGCCCTTTCACGGCGGTAACAGGGGTTCGAACCCCCTATGGGACGCCACTTCCGGTATTGGCAGTGCGAGACCTGCGGGAATAGCTCAGTGGTAGAGCATCGCCTTGCCAAGGCGAGGGTCGCGAGTTCGAATCTCGTTTCCCGCTCCATCTTCCTACGGGAAGCTGGGTACGGAGGTCAGGTGAGCGAGGGTCACGAGCTGGAATGCCAGCCCAGTCGAATCTCGTTTCCCGCTCCAAGCTTGAACAGCTTATGCGTCCCATTCGTCTAGTGGCCTAGGACACCGCCCTTTCACGGCGGTAACAGGGGTTCGAACCCCCTATGGGACGCCACTTCGCTCGCATGTCGCTCCTTCCAGGCGGGAATAGCTCAGTGGTAGAGCATCGCCTTGCCAAGGCGAGGGTCGCGAGTTCGAATCTCGTTTCCCGCTCCATTCGATGTGTCAGGCGCGTTCCCTCCAGCCCTTGCCTGGACCTTTCGTACTTCGCTCCGTCCCGGATCTACCGCTACCTCTCCTCCGGGTAGGCGGATCAGTATGCCCAGACCACGGCCATCAGCACGCCCCACGCCAGCACGCCGGACGCCATGATGGTATAGGTCGCCGACTGGGCCACCATGTCGTCATCCCCCCGCCGACACAGTCCCTGCAGGCCGTGGTAGATCAGGCTGCACGAGATGGCCAGTGCCACCAGCACGGCCAGGGCGTTGAGCAGCAGGCTGGGGACGAACAGCACCAGCGAGGCGCTCCATAGCGGCAGCGGGGCCATGGCGGCCAGCAGGTAGGCATCGTGGTAGTCGATCGACAGTTCCTCCTGGGCGTTGACCACGGCGTGGATCAGCCAGCCCATGACGAAGAAGGTCAGCAGTTCGGCCAGGAAGAGGATGGTGGTGATGAAGCGCCAGGGGCGTTCGGCGAAGCCGGTGACGAAATCGTCACCGTAGTGGGTGCCGGCGTAGTAGAGCATCAGCGGAGGGAGCAGCGACATCGGCAGGACCACCAGCCAGGCCAGGGCCGGGATCGGGATCCGTTGCTGCTGGAGCTCCTTCCAGCCCGCGGTGCGCGAGAAAGGCAGGCGGAAGAGGGTCATGGCGTTCATGGGGCACCTCGTGGTCAGGCTCGCTGTTTTGTATCATGTTATGATATTAATTAGTCGTCGTGTTCCTTTCTGTCAAGGAGACCCTCATGTCCCGGCTCACCGAGCCATGCGCCGAGTCCCTGACCAAGCAGGATTTCGAGCGCCTGTCACACTTCCGTTACCGGCTGCGCTGCTTCCTGCGCCAGAGCGAGGACATCTGTCGTGACCACGGGCTCACCCCCCTCCAGTACCAGCTGCTGCTGCACCTGAAGGGCTTCACGGGGCGCGAGTGGGCAAGCGTAGGAGAGCTGGCCGAGCGACTGCAGGCCAAGCACCATGGCACCGTGGCGCTGGTCGGGCGCTGCGAGGAGGCTGGCCTGGTAGAGCGTCGTCCCGGACGGGCGGATCGTCGCCGTATGGAGGTGCACCTGCTTGCCAGGGGCGCCGACCTGGCCGAGCGCATCGCGGCCCTGCATCAGCCCGAGCTTCGCCACCTGCAGGAGGAGTTCTCCCTGCCGGGCTGGGAGGGCGAACCTTGAAGTTTCCCGGGTCATCCCCATTTCACGGGGTTCTCGCGACGACTTCCATTTTTCTCTGACGGGATCGCACATGGCCGAACCGGCACTGTCCATCCGTGGCTTGACCAAGGTCTACGGCAATGGCTTCCAGGCCCTGAAGGGCATCGACCTCGACGTCGCCGAGGGCGACTTCTATGCCCTGCTGGGGCCCAACGGCGCAGGCAAGTCGACCACCCTGGGCGTGGTCTGCTCACTGGTGCAGAAGACGGCGGGCCACGTCTCGATCTTCGGCATCGATATCGACCGGGACTTCGCCCGTGCCAAGTACCATCTCGGCGTGGTACCCCAGGAATTCAACTTCAACCAGTTCGAGAAGGTCATCGACATCGTGCTGGCCCAGGCCGGCTACTACGGCATGTCGCGTCGCGAGGCACTGCCCCGGGCCGAGGAGCTGCTGCGCGATCTGGGCCTGTGGGACAAGCGCAACGGCAGCGCGCGGATGCTCTCCGGTGGTATGAAGCGTCGGCTGATGATCGCCCGAGCCTTGATGCACCGTCCCCGGCTGCTGATCCTCGACGAGCCCACCGCCGGTGTGGACATCGAGCTGCGCCGCAGCATGTGGGCGTACATGCGCCGCATCAATCGCGACGAGGGCACCACCATCATCCTCACCACCCACTACCTGGAGGAGGCCGAGAGCCTGTGCCGCAACGTGGGGATCATCAACCACGGCGAGATCATCCGGAACACGAGTGTGCGTGAGCTGCTCGCCGAGCTCGATACCGAAACCTTCCTGCTGGATCTGGCGCACCCGATCGAGGCCGTGCCCGAGGTGGCGGGCTTCGAGGTGAGCCGGGTCGATACTGCCCAACTGGCCGTGGTGGTGCACCGCGGCCAGCGCCTCAACGATGTCTTCGAGGCGCTCAGCGCCCAGGGGCTGCAGGTGATGTCGATGCGCAATCGCGCCAACCGGCTCGAGGAGATGTTCGTCTCCATGGTGGAGCAGGGCAACAGCGACAAGGCGGCGGCCGAAGCGGCGGGGGCACGCGCATGAACCCGACCCAGATCGCCATCGCCCTCTGGACCCTGGTGCACAAGGAGGTCAAGCGCTTCACGCGGATCTGGCCGCAGACCCTGCTGCCGCCGTCGATCACCATGACGATGTACTTCATCATCTTCGGCAACCTGATCGGCTCGCGGATCGGCGAGATGGATGGCTACAGCTACATGGACTTCATCGTCCCGGGGCTGATCATGATGGCGGTGATCACCAACAGCTACTCCAACGTGGCATCATCCTTCTTCTCCAACAAGTTCCAGCGTTCCATCGAGGAGATGATGGTCTCGCCGATGCCCAACTGGGTGATCCTCACCGGCTTCGTACTGGGCGGCATGGCCCGCGGCCTCGGCGTGGGGCTGATTGTGACCGTGGTGTCGCTGTTCTTCACCCGGATCGAGGTGGCGCACCCGCTGCTGACGGTGTTCGTGGTGGTGCTCACCGCGGCGCTGTTCGCCATCGGCGGCTTCATCAACGCCCTGCTGGGCAAGAAGTTCGACGACATCTCCATCGTGCCGACCTTCGTGCTCACGCCGCTGACCTATCTCGGCGGGGTCTTCTACTCCATCTCGCTGCTGCCGGCCTTCTGGCAGGGCGTGTCGATGCTCAACCCCATCCTCTACATGGTCAACGTCTTCCGCTACGGCTTCCTCGGCGTCTCCGATATACCTGTGGGCTGGGCGCTGGCCGCCATCCTGGCCTTCATCAGCGTGCTCTTCGGAGTGGCCCTGTGGATGCTGAATCGCGGCAAGGGCATCAGGAGCTGACATGGCGCATTACCGACCCGATACCCTCGAGCACGCCCCGCTGGGGCGCGAGGCCGCCTACCCGGAGCACTACGATGCCGGGCTGCTCTATTCCATCACCCGGACGGCCAACCGGACGCCGCTAGGCATCGAAGAGGGCGCCTTGCCCTTCGTCGGCGAGGACGAGTGGCACGCCTTCGAGGTCTCCTGGCTCAACGCCCGCGGCAAGCCGCGGGTCGCCGTGGCGCGCTTCCGCCTGCCGGCGGATTCGCCGAACCTGATCGAGTCGAAGTCCTGGAAGCTCTATCTCAACGGCTTCAACCAGACCCGCGTCGAGAGTCGCCAGTCGGTGATCGATACCCTGGTGAGTGACCTCTCACGCGCCGCCGGGGCCGCGGTGTCCGTCGAGCTGTTCGACGTCGATGATGAGGTGCTCTCGCCGCGCCGCCTGCCCGGCGAGTGCCTGGACGACCTGGACATCGAGGTCACGGACTACACACCCAGTGTCGAGCACCTGCGAGTGAGCGATGAGGAGGTCGTCGAGGAAGCGCTTCACTCTCACCTGCTCAAGTCCAACTGCCCGGTCACCGGCCAGCCCGACTGGGGCAGCGTGCTGATCCGCTATCGGGGCCCGCGGATCGACCGAGAGGGTCTGCTTCGCTATCTGATCGGCTACCGCCAGCACCAGGACTTTCACGAGCACTGTGTGGAGCACATCTTCATGGACCTGATGGCCCGGGCCCGCCCGGAACGCCTGCTGGTGCTGGCGCGCTACGTGCGTCGCGGCGGGCTGGACATCAGCCCCTGGCGTGCCACCCCCGGCGAACGCCCGCCCGAGCCGTTGCGGCTGGCGCGCCAGTAGCCGCTTGGGTAGAGTGCCGACTGAACCAGAACAGGAGAGCGACATGGATGCGATGACGCTGCTGCACGAACGCAGCTCCATGGGCAAGCTGATGGGGCCGCCGCCGAGCCCCGGGCAGCTGGAGGCGATCTACCGGGCGGCCCTTCGGGCCCCGGATCACAAGGAGCTGCGCCCCTGGCGCTTCATCGAGTTCTCCGGCGAGGGCCTCTCGCGGCTCGGCGAGCTGTTCGCCGAGGCGGAGTTCCGCGAGGATCCCCACGTGGGTGACGCGGCCCTCGATGCCGCGCGCAAGAAGCCGCGGCGTGCGCCGATGATCATCGCGGTGATCGCCAAGGTTACGCCCGACATCCCCAAGGTACCGAGGATCGAGCAGGTGATCTCGGCCGGCTGCGCGGCCCACGGCATCCTGCTCGCCGCCCATGCCCAGGGACTCGGCGCCATGTGGCGCAGCGGCAAATACGCCTTCGATCCTACGGTGCGCAAGGGCCTGGGGCTTGGCGAGGAGGACGAGGTGGTGGCCTTCATCTATCTCGGGACGCCGGGCGGGCGCCACAGGCCGATCCCCGAGCACGACATCGAGGCCTTCGTGGAGCGCTGGGACTGAGCATGCGACAGATCGGCGTTCCCCACCCCCGCCTGCCGTTGCCCGTTGCCGGCGGCGAGGACGACATGGCCGACTTCCTCGCCTGGCTGGGCGAGGCGATCCCCATGGTCCCCGCGCTGGGCATCCGCCAGATGACGCGTGACGGCGACTGCCTGGCCTGGTCGCTATCGCTCACGCCCAGCCTGAACGACAAGGGTACCGGTTTCGGCGGGTCGCTCGCCGCCCAGACGACCCTGCTGGGCTGGTGCTGGACCACCCTCTGGCTGCGCCGTCACGGGCTTGCACGTGACGTGGTGGTGGCCGAGGCCAGCCAGCGCTTCCTGGCCCCGGTGACCGGCGACTATCGCCTCACCTGCGAGCCCGAAGCCGTCGATGGGCCCTCGGCCCTTGCCGAACGGCTGGAGCTGCGCGGCAAGGGTCGCATTGCCCTGGTCCAGCGTCTCTGGTGCGGCGAGACACTGTGCCTGGAAGCCCGCGGCGACTATGCCGTGCTGCCCGCCGCATGAGCCGGTGATGGAAGGAAAACGGCTTGCAATCGCGCACTTAAGTCGATAACATGTGCGCCGTTCTGGAGGAGAAGGCACGGCGCAGCCGAGGTCGCTCGATTCGAGAACCACAATGCGGAGGGGTGTCCGAGTGGTCGAAGGAGCACGCCTGGAAAGTGTGTAGGTCGAAAGGCCTCGAGGGTTCGAATCCCTCCCCCTCCGCCACGAATACCGATTAAGCCGCTGATTTCAGCGGCTTTTTCTTTTCCTGGCTAATCTTGGCCCATACTTTAGCCCATACTTTGCGCGTGGCTTCCCCCGAACCATTCAGGACCCCGTTGGACAACTCGATCCAGTGATCAAACCTTTGAGTCCTGCTCCGAGGCTTTCTGCATTCGTGGCAGTGAGCGTCATCTGCTCTGGTCAAGCGCGGGGAGCTCTCCGAGGTCATCGGCGGCGGTCGCCTGGAGCAGATGCGCGCGAGCGGTCTGCTATGCGAGGCCTGAGCTTCGCGACTGCAGTGTACGTGATCGCTTACACCGCACTGGCGAGATGTCGTCTGGCGCCCTGGTGCCAGATGGCTCAGCTTGAAGGCGTGGTGGGCCTCCTTCAGCAAGTCTACGCACCGGCTTCAGGAGGAGCGCCACGGATGGCATGCCCAGGGATGGGCCCTGTTTCTTGCATCGCCCCGGTCTCTGCCGGGGCGATGTCATTTAGGGTATTGCAGATGGCCAAGTCTCACAGGATACTATTTTTATATACAGTATCGAGGTGGCGCCTACTCTCGGTGTCGTGTATCTACCTACTCACCGCTTAGCACCACCAACCGTTGCTTGGCGGCTGAGTGCGATCGGGCTGTCCATGCTCGGGTGCCGATCACTACCCCCTGAGTGCCCTTGCGTTGAAACGTCCAGCCGGGGCTCTTTCGCCCACGCGGGAGGGGATCAATGAGGTGTGATCGTCTAAGATGGCCACACCCTGCGGCGCTGCAGGAGGCAATGTGTCTGGTGAACTTGTTCGAGACCTGAAATGAAGCTGAAGCATTCCATCAGTAGAGGTTCTTTTATCCGGCTACGGCAGGAGGGAAGGACGGAGCAGGTCGTACGCAGAATGATCGAGGCGATCGATCTGGGGCTCTATGTGGAGGGACAGCAGCTTCCGAGTGAAACCGAGCTTGCCAATCAGTTCGGGGTGGCTACCGTTACACTGCGCGAGGCGTTGGGGTATCTTCGCCAGGTGGGTGTGATCGAGACTCGCCGTGGTCGCAACGGGGGTAGCTTTGTCTGTGCTACCGAAGAAATCTCCGTTGAGCTGATGCTTGATCGGTTGGACGAGTGGAGCGTGATCGAGCTACGAGACCTCGGCGATGAGCATATGGCAATTGCGGGGACGGCAGCCAGACTGGCTGCCAAGCGCGCCACTCCCGATAGTTATCAGCATATGGCCTACTATATCGAATCGCTGGGACAAGCGAGGAATCGGCGCGAACGTCGCCGAGCAGACGCTCGTTTCCATATAGAGATTGCCGCCCACTCACAGTCGGTGCGCTTGACCCATGCCGAGATTCGCCTGCAGTCCCAGCTGGGCGAGTGGCTATGGCTGGATACTCACCAAACGCCAGATACTGCCTCCATCCAGAAAGAGCATCAGGCCATCCTGGAAGCGATCCAGCAAGCAGATGCCGATTCGGCAGGTGCCCGCGCTGAGGCCCATGTGATGAATGGCATCCGGCGCCTGATAGCCATGAAGATAGCGCTCATGGAAAAGGTTCGAGAGGGTTAGATGAACGTCGATGACATGGCTGATTACCGCCAGCAATGCGTCCAGTGCATCGAAAACGCTATCGCCAGTGTTTTCAATGATATCGAACGCATGGCCTCCGAGTTCGAGCGACTCTGGGCCAAGCAGGCCGCGCGCGATCGAACGCCATCATCGGGTGATCTGAAGCAACTGCGTACTCTCGCCGATGATCTACTGACCCAAGACAACCGATGGATGCTGGGCACCGGAGTGGTACTAGAGCCGGGCGTACTGTCGGACTGCGAGATGTACTGTGAGTGGCGCCATCTGGTGGGGGAGGGCCGGCCGGCCCAGCTCGACCTGAACTTCAACCGCAGCAGTGACAGCTACTACAACTACCGGGAAATGCCCTGGTTCACGCGACCTCGTGAATCGGGTGATCGTGTTGTTGAGGGTCCTTATATCGATCTCTATGGGCAGGATGCATACATCCTGACCTTTGCTCGACCCCTGCACATGGATGGTGACTTCATCGGTATCGCTGGTGCTGACGTCGACCTGGGGCTATTCGAGCGTGTGCTCGTGCCTGGACTGCTGGCCCTGGATCATGAAGCACTACTTCTCAACGAGACGGGCAGGGTGGTGGCTAGCAATACGCCAGCCTGGCTTCCTGGCGAGCTGGCGCCCAACCCCGGGGCTGGTGCAGTCGTGACTCCGCTGGGTGCCCAGCATGCCCACTGGATGCTGCTCGAGCATCCATCCGCGGCCGCGTAAGGCCCCGCTCCTCTTGTCCACTCCTTCGAAGTGAGTCCCAGGCAGGTAACCACATTTGTTACCTTGAGTAGCGAGGTGCGGTAACACCCCCGTTCATCTGCAGAACCGAGAGAAGTGTCTCCATTTCGCGCCATCAAAGTGCATCAAGCTCTAGGTGTGCGTGAAAAAGGTGCGTTTTCAATGAGCTGGATCATCTCTCCCGTGCAATAAAGCCCTTGTTCCCATTAAAAAATATAAAACCATATCTTATATGGCATACCTCTTGCTGCATCTTCTTGTGGCCGGGCCCGACTCGCTATTCGTACCCGCCCGAGGCCCTTGACGATTCAGTAACGCGTGAAGAACAACCACAAGAGGGAATGACATGAAGCTACTACGAGACACTCGGCCTGAAAGCTGGTCGCTTGTTTTTTCTGCATTTTCAGCAGCTTATGGTGTTGGCCTGCTGCCGCTACTGGCACTGCCTTTCCTTATCAGTGCGATCATTGCCGATCTGGGGTTGAACGAGGCCCAGGCTGGCTATCTGATGTCCGCCGAGTTCCTCCTGACCATGGTGGCATCGCTGATCGTGGCGCCCCTGATGGGGCGCGCGCCGCGGCGAACCCTGGCGCTGGTGGGGGCCCTGGTCGCCATCTTGGCCAACCTTGGCTCGGCCATGGTCACCGAGGTTACGACCCTGGCCATCCTGCGCTGCGTGGCCGGCGCGGGGGCCGGGTTGGCGCTGGCCTGCGGCAATGCCTGCGTTTCCAGCGCCAAGGATCCCGACAATATCGCCGGCTACATGAACGTGCTCTTCGTGGCGCTGATGATCGTGGTGATGCTGGTCTTCGCCCGCACCATGGCCAGCAGCGGTCTTTCGGGGCTCTACTACTCCCTGGCGGTGACACAGGCGCTGATGGTGCTCTTCATGCTCAAGATGCCCCAGCGCGCGGCTATCACCGAAGCGATGAAGCAGGCCCAGTCGATCTTGCCCAACAGCAAGATGCTCTCCGCGGCGGCGGTGTGCATGATGCTGGCCACCTTCCTGTTCTCCATGCGCGACACCATGGGCTGGGCGTTCGTCGAGCAGGTGGGCATCCGGGTCGGCTATGACGGCGAGAGCCTGGGCATGCTGTTCTCCCTGCAGGCCTTTGTCGGACTTGCAGGGCCCCTGCTGGTCACCCTGATCGGCAGCCGCTTCGGCCTGAGCAAGCCGGTGATCATCGGTATCCTGATGTGCGGCGGCTCCAGTCTGGGGTACGTGCTGGGCGAGGCCTCCATCGTCATGTACACCACCGGCGTGATGATGATCGCCTTCACCTACTTCTACACCCTGGCTTACCTGACCTCTTTGGCGGCCTCGCTGGACCGCGAAGGGCGTGTGGTGGCGGCCTGCGGCAGCTTTCTGACCCTGGGCATCGCCATCGGGCCCGCAGTGTCCGGGACCCTGATCGCCATCGGCGGTTATGCACTGACTGGCTGGGCCATCGCCATTGCCGTGGCCTTGACGCTACTGGCGGTCTCTGTGCCCCTGTCCAAGGCCCGCGAACGTCGTCAGGCGGAGAGTGTTGCCATCTCCGAAGGTGCCTATACCACCTCCTGAACTGGCTTGACTCACCGCGGGGCCATGAGGCCCCGCGGTGAGTCATAACAGCAGCTTCTTCTCGAAATTACCTGCGCTGCCTACGACGAATGGCTAGTCAAACATTGCTAAAAAACTTTGATACATCTAAAACCATATTTTATATTTATTATCATGGCATCATCGAACGAAGCAGCGTAACCACCAGCAAAATGCCGCTCAGATGCCAAGTCGATAACCGATAACAAGAGGTGCCTATGTCCACAGTTACCGAAGAGTCAACCGAGCAGGCTTCTTACCTGGATGTGGCAGATCCTAGCTTTTCTATTCGGTCGAAAGACGTCGAGGAGGCAAGAGAGAAGAGCTGGTACGCGCGTACCCCGTATGGGATTGCCGTGCTTCGCTACGACGACGTCAATGCCTTGGTTCGTGATCGACGTCTCCGCCAGGGAAGCTACGCCTGGCCGGCTCATAACAACGCCCACGGCAGTTTTTCCGACTGGTGGATGCGCATGTTGCTGAGTAAGGAAGGCGCCGATCATTCTCGCTTGCGTCGCCTGGCCAACCCGGCATTCGCGCCCAAACTGGTCAAGAGAATGACCCCAGACTTCCAGGTGATGGCTGATGAGCTGATCGACGATTTTATCGACGATGGCGAGTGTGATTTTGTCGCTCAGTTCTCCGAGCCCTATGCCACACAAGTGATTTGTCTGCTCCTGGGGTTACCGCGTAGCGAGTGGAAAAACCTGGCTTCGCTGGCGTCCGAAATGGGCCTGGCACTGGGCGTGACCTTCAAGCGCGATGAGGAACGCATCAACGCCGCCACCGACAATCTGTTCGCTTATGCGAAGCAGGTGGTGGAGAACATCAAGCGGGAGGGGCTGGGTGATGACTTCTTGAGCAGCCTGGTGCGTGCCAACCAAGACGACAGCCAGGCGCTGAGCGATCAGGAACTCTACGACATGATCGTGCTGGCCATCTTCGGCGGCATCGATACCACGCGGAACCAGATTGCGCTGGCAATCGACACCTTTATCCAGCACCCGGAGCAGTGGAAGTTACTGGGCGAGCAGCCGGAGCTGGCTCAGGCCGCGGTGGAGGAGGTGATGCGGTTGCGTCCTACCGTCACCTGGGTGACCCGGGAAGCCCTGGAGGATTTCACCTACCAGGGGCTCGAGATCAAGCAGGGCACGACTGTGCATCTGTTCAGCCAGTCGGCAGGCACCGATCCGCGAGCCTTTGAAAATCCCGGGCTTGATATCACCGCCAAGCGCTGCCCGCACTTCGGTTTCGGCGCTGGCGCCCATCACTGCATCGGGCATTTCATCGCCCGGGGCGACATGACAGTGGCCCTGGCCAAGCTGGCCCAGCGCCTGCTTGAACCCGAATATGCAGGAACGCCTGAGTGGCTGCCGGACAGCGGCAATACCGGGCCCGTGAGACTGCCGATTCGCTTCCGGGCGGGGAGGGCGGCATGACAGCCCCCACGATAGCCATCGTCGGCGCTGGGCCCTCCGGATGCTACCTGGCCCAGGCCCTGCGCAAGAAGTGGGCCGAGGCGCGGATCGATATATTCGACCGTCTGCCGGTGCCCTTCGGCCTGGTCCGCTACGGCGTGGCACCGGATCATCCGGGTACAAAGGCGGTGACGCAGCAGTTCGAGCGTCTCTTCGAGCGCGACGGCATCGGCTTTCACGGCAATATGGCCCTAGGCCGTGACCTGAGCCTGGACGACCTGCGCGAGGCCTATGACGTGGTGGCCCTGGCCACCGGTCTGGCTGCAGACCGCCCGCTGGGCATAGCCGGCGACTACTTGCCCGGCATCTACGGCGCCGGGGCGATCACTCGCCGTTTCAATGACCATCCGGACGAACAGGGTCTGCGCCCCGAGCTGGGCCAGCGGGCGGTCATCATCGGCCAGGGCAACGTGGGCATCGACGTGCTGCGCCTGCTGAGCAAGCCGGAGGCCGCTTTTGAGGGGTCGGAGCTTTCGCCGGAAGCGCTGGCTGCCTGTCGCGCCCACCCCTTGGCAAGGCTCGATATCGTCGGCCGATCCTCGGCGGCGAATGCCAAGTGTGACGCCGCGATGCTGCGGGAGCTCGGGCGACTGGAGGGCCTGTCCTTTCACTTCGCCGAGCCGCTGCCGGCGCCAGAGAGCGTCGATGAGAAGGCCGCCAGCCTCCGCCTGGCCGCTTTTCATGAGCTGGCCGAGCGTGGCGCATCCTCCGATGACGGCTGTCACATTCACTTCCATTTCGGCTGGACCCCGGAAAAGGTACTCGGCGATTCCCGGATCAGCGGGGTGCGCTTTCACGGCGGTGAGGCGGGTCGGAACTGCCTGGAGCTGTCCACCGACAGCATCATCACCGCCATCGGCTTCACCCAGCAGGATCCACGACTCCCCGGATCTCCCGAGGCCCCGCAACCCGACGAGCAGGGGCGACTGGCCCACGGCCTCTATTGCACCGGCTGGCTGCGTCGCGGCCCGCGCGGAACCATTCCCGAGAACCGACAGGATGCTCGCGCCGTGGCTTCCACTATCGCCACCGACTGCGCCGAGCGGACCCTCGGGCGCCCCGGCTTCGCCGCCCTGCCTGAGGCGGTGATCGCGCGGGCCACTGACTTTGCCGGCTGGAAACGTATCCAGGCGGTGGAACAGGCCGAGGCGCCGGCCGGTCGGCTGTGCCGGCGTATTCCTGACCTGGCGAGGCTGCTGCAGATCGCCCAAGCGACACCCGTGGGAGGACCCTGATATGACGATCCATGTGATATATGGCACCGAGACCGGCAACGCGGAAATGGTCGCCGACGACCTGATGGAGGCCCTGGAGAACGATGCCACCGTAAGCGCCCAGGACATGGTTGACTTCGACCTGGCAGAGGTGGTCGACGATGACTTCGTGATCCTGGTCAGCTCCACTTACGGTGAGGGAGAGCTACCCAACTCGGCGCAGCCCTTCTTCGACCGGCTGGAACAGGAGGCCCCCGACCTCTCCGGCTTGGCCTTCGCCACGTTCGGGCTGGGGGACAGTTTCTACGACACCTTCAACCAGGGCAGCCAGACACTCGCCGACAAGCTCCTGGAGCTGGGGGCCACGGAGCTGGGCGAGCGCGGCATCCACGATGCGTCCAAGGGCGAACTGCCCGGCGACGTGGCGGTGGCGTGGCTCAAGGCCCTGTTGAGTGTCCACGGTAGCCGGATCATGGCCGGCGAGGGCGCCGCGGAGGCCGCATCATGAGTGCCCTGCGCCTGTGCATCCTCGAGAACGGCCTGGTGCCGGAGCCCCTCAATGCATGCTTTGCCAGCTATCCGGCGATGATCGAAGCATGGCTGGCGCCGGCTCTGCCGGAGGCGGAGTTCCATGCCGTTTCCCCGGTCTCCGGGGAGGCGCTACCGGATCCCGCTGCTTTCGACGGCTACCTGCTGACCGGATCCAAGCACAGCGTCTACGAGGACGCCGACTGGATGCGGGCCGAGATCGATTTCCTGCGCCGCGCCCGTGCCCTGAGACGCCCGATTTTTGGCATCTGCTTTGGCCACCAACTGATGGCAGACGCCTTTGGTGGCCGTACCGCCAAGGCCACGACAGGCTGGGGCCTGGGCGTGCAAGCCTATGTGCCTGGCGCCTCCCCGGGCGAACAGGCGGACGAGGTGCTGGCCTTCCACCAGGATCAGGTGGTCACCCTGCCGCCCCAGGCGGAGGTGCTGGCCGGCAGCGACCTCTGTCCCAACGGCGTGCTGCGGTACGCGTTCCCGGCCCTGTCGGTGCAGTACCACCCCGAGTTCACACCCGCTTACGTGGAGGCGCTGCTGCACCGCTATGGCGGCAGCCTCTTCGACGAGGCCCAGGCCCAGGCGGCGCTGGCCAGCCTCTCGGAGGCATCCCTGGCCAATGCCGAGATCGCCTCCGTGGCCGCCCGCTTCTTCCGAGAGGCGCGGCCGAACGAGTCCCCCGCCCCCGAGCGGGTCAACCCAAGCCTTATCAACTGAGTGCATCGCGTTTCCCCTGGCTGAACCAGCCACAACAACCACAACACGATCGCCATCGACTCCTTCGGGCGTCGCTTGGCATTAAAGGAGAAAGACATGACGTCTCTGGCAAGCACTGCACAAGCAACTTCAGCGCTGAATACCGCACTTCAGGAGCAGCCCACCACGGCCCTCGATCGCCATCGCGACATCAACAACAGTGCCGCGGTAAAGGAAGACCTGAGCGCACGCATCCGCGAGTCGGGTGTCGAGTACCTCTATTACCAAGTGGTGACCCTGTCGGGCAGGGTGGTGGCCAAGGTGGTCCCTGCCAAGCATCTGCTGCGCAATCTCGACAAGGGCATCCAGTTCCACCGTACTGCCATCTCCGACCTGCAGTGCAACCGCGCCGGTGAGTTGCTGGGGGGTGGGGCTCAGGCCGCCGAATTCACCGGCATGCCGGATGCCGACAGTTTCCAGGTCCTTCCCTGGGATCGCTCCATTGGTTCGTTCTTCTGCCGACTCTATGAGCCGGAGCATCGTATCGAAGATGGCGGAAGCGTTCTCGCGACTGACCCGCGTAGCTTGCTGCTGGACACGCATCGACAGTTCACCGAAGAAACAGGCCTGACCCTCAAAACGGGTCTCGAGCCGGAGATGTCCTGGCTGGGTGAGAAGATCGCGGTCACGGTGCGTCCCGGTGCCAGTCCGGCCTATCACCTGGGCAACCTCGAACTGATGCGGCCGATCTTCAAGCGCGTCATGGAATATGCCAATGCCATGGGCCTGGACATGATCGAAGGGGACTATGAGGATCCCGGCCAGCTTGAACTGAACTGGATGTTTGATGACTGCCACCTGACAGCCGACCGGATGATGACCTATCGCCTGATCTGTCGCCAGGTGGCGCAGGAATTCGGGGTCAAGGCCAGCTTCATGCCCAAGCCTACCACCGGCAGCATGGGTAACGGCTGTCACCACAACTTCAGCCTGTGGCGGGGCAATGAAAACGTGCTCGCCGAGCCTGGACGTCGTGACCTGCACCTCACCGAGACGGGCCGGCATGCCCTGGGAGGAGTTCTGAATCATGCGGCAGGGTCGATGATGATCATGGCCTCCACCGTCAATTCCTACAAGCGCTACTGGGATACGGGCCTCTTCGCCCCTAACTGCATCAACTGGGGCATGGACAACAAGACCTGTACCGTTCGTCTGTCAGCGAATGGCCGTCTGGAATACAAGGTACCGGATGCCAGCGTCAACCCCTATCTCTCCCATGTGTTGCTGCTCGCCTCCATGCGCGATGGCCTTCGCCGCGAACTGGATCCAGGCGTTCCCGACAACAGTGACAGCATCCCCGGCACAGTGGCGGAGACCCGTTACCTGCCTCGCACCCTGGGCGATGCCATCGCTGCCTTCGAGCAGGACACCGTGATCCAGAGTGCCATGCCCGAGGCGATGGCGACCCTGTATCGCGACCTCAAGGCGGATGAGTGGGCGCGCTACTGCGCTGCCGTGACTGACTGGGAAAAATCCATGTACGAGGACTACCTGCCGTGAACCAGACCGCAACCGATCTCAAGCTCAGAGTCATCTGCGCCGATCTGCCGGCCCCGCCGCTATTCTGGCGTGATGATCAGGGACTGCGTCACGGCTATGAGGCTGACGTGGCGCGACTGCTGGGCAGCAAGCTGGCGGGTGACACCGATTTCGTCTATCGACAATGGGCTGACTTCTATCCCGCCCTGGAGGCGGGGGAGGGGGATGTCCTGCTCTGTGGACAGGGTATCTCCGAGTACCGCAAGAGTCTGGCCGACTTCACCGCCCCCTATGCGGTCTTCGACGAGTCGGTGATGGTGATGCGTGACTCGCCCATTCGCAGCGCGGAGGACCTGGAAGGTCGCCGGGTCGGGGCGATCGACAAGAGCCTCAATATGGCACTTGCCGAGACCTTTGAGGGCGCCATCCTGGTGCCCTTCTCGGGGGAGTCGGAGGACGTCATGGGGGACATGGTGGCGGCCCTGCGGCGCGGTGACATCGACGCCTTCGTCGATGATGACGTGGCCCTGGTGCCCCTGGCCGAGGAGAAGGACCTGGCCATCGCCTTCACCGTGGCCAGCCGCAACGCCTGGGGCATCGCGGTGAAGAAGGGCGAGTCGAAACGACTGGCCAGAGTCGAGGCCGCCCTGGCCGAAGCCAAGGCCAGCGGCGAGCTCGAGGCGCTGTGGCAGAAGTGGATGCCCAGTCTGAGCTACCCCTTCTGAGCCGCTACAGGGAGCGCCGATCCGGCGCTCCCCTCTTTCACTAAGACATCCAGGTGACACCATGAGACCAAGACGCGCCCTTGCCGTGCTGCACTCGGCGAGCGATGTGCCTGGCACCCTGCCTGAGGTGCTCGCCGAGCTGGACATTCAGCTGCAGACACGTCTGGTGACAGACCCCTTGCCACCCCCTGAGGAACTGGAAATGGTGGTGGTGATGGGAAGCCCCGAGTCTGCCTATGATCACCGGCTGCCTTGGCTGGAGACAGAGCTGAACTGGCTGAAACGCCTGGTGGACGCCGGCGTGCCGACCTTGGGCATCTGCTTCGGCAGTCAGTTACTGGCGCGTGCCCTGGGGGGCAGCGCGGTGGCCGCCGAAGAGGCCGAGATTGGCTGGACGCCTGTAACCGCTCAGGCGACGGGCTGGCGCCATGCAGGGCCCTGGCTCAACTTTCACTTCGACACCTTTCGGTTGCCCGAGCATGTCACCCTGCTGGCCGACACCGACATGGCCCCTCAGGCCTTTCGTCATGGATCGGCCTGGGGCGTGCAGTTCCACCCCGAGATCACGGTGGGGATGTTCGATATCTGGCTCAGCGACTGGCGCAATAGCGAAGAGGGGAGGCGCTTTCTCGACGAGGCCGGTGACCTGCCACAACGTCTTCGCGATGAGATTGCCCTTCGCCAGCCTGACAATTACGCCAACTTTCGCCGCCTGATGGGCGATTTCCTGGCCGCCATCGAGGCGCCGGGCAAGGAGACGACCTGATATGACCACTATGACGGCAAGTGACTGGAGAGCCAGGGCCGATAGCCAGGAGCTCGTCAGCCAGGCCTTTATCGATGGCTCCTATACGCCGGCTCGCTCTGGCGAGACCTTCGACGATTACAGTCCCGTTGACGGCCGCTTGTTGGCCCGGGTGGCCAGCTGCGACGTCGAAGATGCCGACCTGGCGGTGGCCGCCGCGCGACGCACCTTTGCTGAAGGCTGCTGGTCTCGACAGGCACCGAGCGCCCGTCAGGCTGTGCTGCTGCGCCTGGCGGCACTGATCGAGGCCAATTCTGAGGAGCTGGCTATGCTCGAGACCCTGGACATGGGGAAGCCAATCGGCGATGCCCTCTCGGTGGACCTGCCCGCTGCTGCCCGCGCCATCCGATGGTCGGCGGAGGCCATCGACAAGATCTATGACGAGGTGGCGCCGACTCCCGAGGACCAGTTGGGATTGGTAACACGGGAGCCCGTGGGCGTGGTGGCAGCCATCGTGCCCTGGAATTTCCCGCTGATGATGGCCTGCTGGAAGCTCGGCCCGGCCCTCGCCACCGGCAACTCGGTGGTCCTAAAGCCCTCCGAGAAGTCGCCGCTCAGCGCCTTGCGGCTGGCTGCGCTGGCGGTGGAGGCGGGACTGCCGGCGGGGGTGCTCAACGTGCTGCCTGGGTTCGGCCATAAGGTGGGACAGGGTCTCTCCCGTCATGACGACGTAGACACTCTGGTCTTCACCGGCTCCACCCGTGTCGGGCGCCGGCTGATGGTGGACGCGGGCGAGACCAATATGAAGCGGGTTTGGCTGGAGGCCGGTGGCAAGAGCCCCAATATCGTCTTCGCTGACGCCCCTGACCTGGAGGAGGCTGCCGAGGCTGCCGCCGCGGCCATCGCCTTCAACCAGGGGGAGGTATGCACTGCAGGCACCCGGTTGCTGGTGGAGAACAGCATCCGTGAGGAGTTTGTGTCCCGGGTGGTGGCGGCCTTGGAGCACCACTGGGTGCCCGGCGACCCTCTTGACCCTACGACCCGGGTAGGGGCCTTAGTGGATGGCACGCAGATGGAGACGGTGTTGGGCTTTATCGAGTCGGGCAAGGCGGAGGGCGCCAGTCTGCGTCTGGGTGGCGCGCCCTTGTCAGGTTCCCTCTGCGGATTACTGGTGCCGCCCACGGTGTTCGACGATGTCACGCCCAAGATGCGCATTGCCCAGGAGGAAATCTTTGGCCCGGTGCTCTCGGTGATCGGCTTCGATGAGTTCGACGAGGCCATGACCATCGCCAACGACACCATCTACGGCCTGGCTGCCGCCGTCTGGACTCGCGACCTCTCCAAGGCACACCGTGCTGCGAGAGCACTACGTGCAGGCAGCGTTTGGGTCAACCAGTATGACGGTGGGGATATGACAGCGCCATTCGGAGGGTTCAAGCAATCGGGAAATGGTCGGGACAAGTCCCTGCACGCCTTCGACAAGTATACTGAACTCAAAGCGACTTGGATTAAGATCTAAGAGGGTGGGCGGTCTCAATGAC
The DNA here is from genome assembly GCF_030012485.1 of Halomonas rhizosphaerae. Lineage (NCBI taxonomy): Bacteria > Pseudomonadati > Pseudomonadota > Gammaproteobacteria > Oceanospirillales > Halomonadaceae > Halomonas > Halomonas rhizosphaerae. The sequence continues at coordinate 95,558 of NZ_JASCQQ010000039.1, read as the reverse complement.
CGTAAGTGGCCGCCGAACACCGCTTGCCAGTAATCAGTCGGTGTGCTGCCAGTTATGAGGCAGGAGTTCGTGGAGGTGGCTGGCCTTCTGACTCGGCAGCCGTTCCAGCACGTCCTTCAGGTAGGCGTAGGGCTCATGGCCGTTCAGCTTGGCGCACTGGTTCAGGCTCATGATGGTGGCGGCGCGCTGGCCACTGCGCAGTGAGCCGGCGAACAGCCAGTTGCTGCGACCCAACGCCCAGGGACGAATCAGGTTCTCGACCCGGTTGTTATCGATCGGCAATCCGCCGTCGTGGAGGTAGCGCGTCAGCGCCGTCCAACGCTTCAGGCTATAGTCCAGCGCTTTCGCCGTCGCCGAGCCGTTCGGGACTTTCTCGCGATGAGCCAGCATCCAGCGGTGCAGTGCATCAGCGATGGGCCTCGCCCGTGTCTCCCGCAGCCGTTGGCGTTCTTCAGCGCTCAGTGTCTGGGCCTCTCGCTCCACTTGGTAAAGCTGACCGATCAGGTCGACGGCCTGATCGGCGATCTGGCTCTTGTCGGCCACATGCAGGTCGACGAACTTGCGACGGGCGTGGGCCATGCAGCCGATCTCGGTGACGCCGTTGGCGAAGCTCTGCTTGTAGCCGCTGTAGTCGTCGCAGACCAGCGTGCCCCGCCAGTCGCCGAGGAAGTCGCGGGCATGCTGGCCGCCGCGCCCCTCGCTGAAGTCGTAGACCACCGCCTTCAGCCCGGCGTAGGGCGTGGTGGCATAGGCCCAGAGTTAAGCGCGGTGCGTCTTCTTCTTGCCCGGGGCCAGCATTGGCACCGGCGTCTCGTCGGCATGCAACACCGGCTCGCTGAGCAGCAGGTCGCGTAGCGCATTGATCAGCGGCTGGAGCCGCACGCCGCAGATGCCGACCCACTCGGCCAGGGGCGAGCGCGGAATCGCCACGCCGGCGCGGGCGAAGATCTGCGCCTGGCGATACAGCGGCAGGTGATCGGCATACTTGGCGATCAGCACCTGGGCCAGCAGGCCGGCGGTGGGGATACCCTTGTCGATGATCTGTGCCGGCATCGGCGCCTGGGTCAGCGTCTCGCATTGGTCGCAGACCCACTTGCCACGAATATGTCGCTCGACGTGGAACACGCCAGGCGTGTAGTCGAGCTTCTCGCTAACCTCCTCGCCGATCCGCTGCAGCTGGCAGCCACAGGCGCAATGTTCGCTCTCCGGATCATGGTGGATCTCGGTGCGTGGCAGTTCGGGCGGCAAGGGAGCGCGCTTGGGGGCCTTCTTGGCCGCCGGCGGAGTGGAGGTGAGTGTCAGGTCCTCCAGCTCGGTCTCGATGGCGGCGATGTCGGCATCCACCACCTCCTCCAGCAGGCTGATCTGCAGGACGTTGATCTGCTCACTGCGCTTGCCGAAGGCGTGGCGCTTGAGCAGCGCCAGTTCGTAGGTCAGCTTCTGGTTGACCTGTGCGCTGTGACGCAGCGCGTTATCCTTTTCTTCCTGAATTCAAGCAATAAACGCAGCACCTGCGGTGTCCAGGGCCCCTGAGTACTCTCCCAGGAACACCTGTGCCGGTGTCCGATAGCCGAGCCGTTTTCGGGGGCGGTTATTCAGCTTCTTGACCACCTTGCGCAGCTCGGCATCTGTAACTTGCCGGAAGTCCGTTCCCTTGGGAAAGTACTGCCGTATCAGGCCATTCGTGTTCTCGTTGGTCCCACGCTGCCCGGAGCAGTAGGGATCACAGAAGTACGTCGCCGCCTTGGCCACGGCTTGGTGGTCGGCGAATTCCGAGCCATTGTCCAGCGTGATGGTCTGGACAGCGCCCCGAGGAGGCTTCAGCAGGCGGATCATGGCTGATTTCGTCAGTTCCGCCGAGATCCTGGGCAGTCGTGCTGCCAGTAGATAGCCGCTACGCCGCTCTACCAGCGTGACCAGGCCCGATTGCTTATGCCCCTGGATCACGGTGTCACCCTCCCAGTGGCCGATGAAGCGACGGTCATTGACCTCAGCCGGTCGGTGCTCGATGCCTAACCGGTTTGGGATCTTGCCAAGCCCAGCACTCTTGGCCTGGGCACGGTGCTTGCTGCGTCGTTTCGGCTGACGGAGATGGCGCCAGAGATCGCCACCCAGTGCCTTGTCGTCCCAGATCAAGGAGTAGATCCACTGATGACTGACACCTACCCCGGCCAAGGGGGTTATGAAGCCGCTGATCTGCTGTGGGCTCCACTCCTCACGCAGCCGGCCAGCCACAGCGGCAATCATGCTCGGCAGGCGCTTCGTCCACTTCCAGGCGATACGACGCCGGTGATCACTGAGGATCTGGGCCTGCTCGGGATCGTAGCCACCAGAGGTGGCGTTGCGGCGCAGCTCACGACTGATTGTGCTGCTGTGAAGACCCAACTCCCTGCCGATCTGCCGCTGGCTCATGCCCACGTCATAGCGGGCGTGGATCTGGTATCGTTGGGTCTGGGTCAGCTGTCGGTATCCCATGCTCTGCTTCACTTTGGTCGGTAAAGCAGGGAGGGTACCGGTGTTGGCCCTCCTGCCTCTACCGTGCGGTCCAAAGCGCTGCGGTTATTCTATGAATCCAGGCTTCCACCTGCGACATCAGCGTGGCCGCCAGGGTGGCGGAGCTGATCGGGGGTGAGCTGGGACAGGTCGATCGGCGTGGTCATCCGCCGAGTATGCCAGCCCGACGCTGACAGCGGGATTAGCGCATCCGCGAATAGCCGGACCGCCACGTCTGTGCCGCGGATCACACGACGGAGATCACCCCGCCGGCGTCGAGACGCTGCCAGGGCAGGCTTTGAACCAGCGCCGACAGCTGATCAGGGCAGAGCGCGACGCGATCACCGTGCCAGTTACCGGCCCAGTGGAACTTGCCCTGGTTCAAGCGCCGGGCACACAGCCAGACGACCAGGCCATCGTGAACCAGCACCTTCATGCGGTTGCCGCGACGGTTGGCAAAGAGATAGGCACAGTGCGGACGAGCGGCGCCGAAGACGTTCACCACCCGGGCCAGGGCCGTATCCGGACCGGCACGCATATCCAGCGGTTCGGTGGCCAGCCAGATCTCGTCGATGCGGATCATCCCAGCAGCCCCTTCAGCCAGTGGCCACACTGGGCTGCCTCGGCGGCCGGCCAGCGCACGGTGATCGTGCCCCGTGATGAGGGCAGCTCGATGCAGATCTCGCCAGCGGTGGTGGGTGGCGTTGGCAGGCTGGTCTCTGCTGGCGGTACTGGCAGGGGCACGAAGTCCGGTACGGCCGGGAGCTGGCTCTGACGCTTGGCCTTGCGAATCCATGTCTGGACGAGGTTGGTATTGAGTCCGTGCTGCAGGGCGACCTGAGCAATCGAGGCATCGCCCTGCAGGCAGGCCGCGACGATCTTGGCCTTGAACGATGGGGCGTAGCGACGGCGACGACGGATCTCACGTTCGGTGCTTGGGGAAGTCATGAATAGGTGCCCACGTATGAATAGATGGGCACCTAATGTCGCCGGACAAGGCCTTACGCGGAAGGCGTGTTCAGCGGCCGGTTACCACCAGTTTGCTGGAGGGCATGACAACCGAATCAAGGTCATCAAGCGGATGGCCTACGGGTACCGCGACACGGCGTACTGGAGTTACCCCGATTCAGTGGACGGTACACGGCTTTAGCCTGAGGCTGCCGCATGCTGTCGCTCGAACTGGATCGGGCTGGCATAGCCAATCGACGAGTGTCGGCGATGAGGGTTGTACCATCCCTCGATGACCGCAAAGATCGCCTGCTTCGCTTCCGCCGGCGTGGCGAACCGGTTCCTGTCGAGCAACTCACATTCCAGAGTCGCAAAGAAGCTCTCGGCCATGGAGTTATCGTAGCAATCCCCAACAGACCCCATCGAGGGCCGAACGCCGGTTTTCCTGCAGCGCTCGCCGAAGGCGAAGGAGGTGTATTGGTCACCCTGATCGGAATGGTGGATGACACCCTTGGGACGGCGCTGAGCCAATGCCATCTCCAGTGCGTCCAGCACCAGTCGGGTTTTCATGTCCGTGGCCATCGCCCAACCAACGATACGGCGGCTGAAGACGTCCAGCACGACCGCCAGGTACAGCGTGGCCGCTCCGGTCGGGATGTAGGTGATGTCAGCCACGTACAGGGCATTGGGCTGGCTGGCCGTGAACTGCCGATTGACCAGGTCAGAGCGCTTCACATGGTCAGAGTTCCGGCGAGTCGTGATGATCCAGCGCCGGCGACAGACGCCCCTCAGGCCCGCCTGTCGCATGAGGCGGGCGACACGCTTGGGGCCGACCCGCCATCCCTCATCAACGAGCTCAGCATGGATGCGTGGCGCCCCATAGGTGCCACCTGACCACGCATGGATCGCCTTGATGCACGCCACCAGCACGCTGTCCATGGCCTCTCTGGCAGAAGGCTGACGGGAACGCCATGCGTAGTAGCCACTGATGGAGACACCCAGCACACGGCACATGGTGGCGATCCTATGATGGGCCTGATTCACTTCGACGAACCTGAAGAGGTCGGCGGTATGTTGTCGGTCTCCCGAGCGAACCAGGCCGCGGCCTTTGCCAAGATCTCGCGCTCTTCGCGGAGCCGCTTGTTCTCACGGCGCAGGCGCCGTAGCTCTTCCTGCTCGGCGCTGCTGGGACCATCGTGGCGGCGTCCCGCATCACGGTCGGCCTGCTTCACCCAGTTGTGGATGGTCTGAGCGGTGGGCTCGAACTCCTTGGCCAATTCTTCCGGGGTTCGGCCTGCACGGACCAGTTCGACGATCTGCTGCCGGGATTCGGCAGGGTAAGGGGCTCGGGACTTGGGCATGGTGGACTCATCCATCTCAAAGGGTCGGGTGTCCACCGAACCGGGTCAACTTCATACTTCTTCCTGAAGGTGCGTCCCGCGTTTCCCGGCAAAGTGCGATGAACCTCTTTATTGATGTCAACGATCGGCTGAAACGCCATTGTGAAGTCGAAAGGGAGCTCTACCTCGCACCTCCCGCAGTCTCCCTCAACTCTTGCGCAATGACTCATTTTTTGGCCTTCTTTCAGCATCTTATCGTTTTTTTCATCAGTCGCTGGTGAGCAATAGCTCTACGCGACGGTTCGCTGCACGTCCACTGCTTGTGTCGTTGCTCGCAAGAGGTTGGGTATCAGCATAGCCGATGGCACGTAGACGCCCCTCAGGTAGGCCGGCCGATGCAAGGTAGCGCAGTACCGAGATGGCACGCCCGGTGGATAGCTCCCAGTTGGAGGGAAAGCGGCTCGTGGAAATTGGCATGTTGTCAGTGTGCCCTTCGACCGAGATTCGCCCATCGAATGTCTGAAGAGTCTCCATCAAGCCTTGCAGGACTGTCCGTCCGCGAGAGGTGAGCCTGGCCTGCCCGCTGGCAAACAGCAGGTTGTTGTCGATGCGTAGCGTGATCCCTCTATTGCCCTCGGCAACGCTGACCCCCTCAATTTCCAGCCCTTTGAACTGAGGCTGCAGACCCTCGTGCCGAGGCCTCAGACCGGAGGTCATGGGCGCAACACCTGTAGAGGTAGCGATAGAGGCCAGCTGAGCCTGGGGAGAAACCGCTTTTATTGTTTGGCCGGAGAGCTGGTTGCCACTGGTGGCTTGGCCATTGCCTGCCATCGACAAGAGAAGGACGAAGAGGGTGATCAGCAGGGTCAGGACATCTAGGTAGCTCATCAGCCAGCTCTCACCGTCTGCGTCACCCTGGTTGGGTGGGCTAAGTGCCTGGCGGATGTCCCGATCACGCATGCTGGCTGGTCTCGCTGCTGTCACGACGTCGGGCGGGAGGCTCAGGGTCACGGATCTCGTCATGGTAATTGGCGACGAAGGAATTAAGGGTCTCCTCGATGAACGATGGCAGGCGACGCTTGGTGATCAGGGAGATACCCTCGAGAACCATGTTCATCGCAATCAGTCTCTCCTCGGTGCGACGCTCGAGCTTCACGGCAATCGGCTTGAAGACCAGGTTGGCCAGCAGGATGCCGTAGAAGGTGGTGAGTAGGGCAACAGCCATGCGTGGCCCGATCACGTGCAAATCACCTGCCTCCATGACCTCCAGCATGTTCACCAGGCCCACCAGGGTGCCGATCATCCCGAAGGCAGGCGCGTAGGTAGCCATGGTCCTGAAGATCTGAGCTTCTGCGTGTTCGCGTGCCTTGAGTCGGGAGATCCGCCAGCGGAGCAGGTCGAAGATCTCATCTTCCTTGGTGTTGGCAATCACCAGTTGGATGCCAGTGCGCAGAAATGGGTTACGGGTCTGATCCAGGGACGCTTCCACCGCTCGCACATCCCCCTTGAGCCATAGCCGGGACAAATCCACCAGTTCCCTGATGTCATCTCGGATATAGGTGTTCTCGCGTCGGAAAACGATGGCGACCAGGCGAACTACCCTCAGCACCTCCTTGAGGGGGTAGCTGATGAAGGTCGCTGCCAGCGTGCCGGCAACGACAATGCCGAGTCCCGGGAGGTTGATGAAGCTTTGCGGGGATTCGGCGGTGAAGAACAGGACGCTGGCGAGAAGCACGCAGCTGGCCAGTATCCCGATCAGTGTCGATGGGTTCATGAACGGCTCCTGACCGTAGATGGTATGGGCATACAGAAGTTATCGGACGCCGTGCAGGATACTTTAATCTTGCTGCTTTGGGGCACGGACAGTCGCGAGAGAGGGTGATACGCTAAACAGCACCCAAACCCGCCGAGGAGGGTATTACACCTTCCTCAGAGCAGGTACACATCGCAGGGAGTGATACAGCATGACAGGCCAAGGGGTGACGGACCGCTTCACCATCGCAATGCATCCGATTCATGACGCCGACTATGTACATGTGGCCGACCGCCTGATCTACCAGAACCATGACAGCGATCTTGATGATCCGGTGAGCAGTATGGCGAAGGCGCTGAGTACCGTCTTGTATGAACTGGACGAGCGGCAGTGCCGAGAGCTTTTCATCGAACTACCCTCCGAGTGGCTTGTAAGGATCGATCTGCTGCCGACGCCACCCAGCCAGGTGGTCATCGGTCTGCCCAGGGATCTCGAAGTCACGCCTGAAGTGGCGGACAGCTTGAACAGGATCCGCGAGCGGAACTACCGCATTGCCATGCCTGACCCCGCTGGACAGTCCATGGGGGCCGACCTGCAGGCGTTTGCCGACATCATTGAGATTGACGCTTCCTGCCCCCTTGACAGCGAGCGGCTGGAAACCCTCAAAGCAGGGGGGTATCAGTTGCTTGTAGAGCATATTCAGGATCATGAGCAGCTCGAGCAATGTCTTGAAGCCGGCTGCGACTATATCAATGGCCGCTATCTCTCACAGCCCCACTATCATGCATCCAAGCCGCGAGGACGCCACGGCAATCGCGCCGCACAGCTGAGGTTGATCAACGAGCTCTATCGCGAGGACGCCGATCTTCACCGACTTCATGACCTTCTGCTGCAGATGCCGCATCTGCATGTGGCTATTCTGCGTCGGGCCAACTCGAGCTTTTTCGGTCAAAGCCAGCAGCAATCCGATCTACGGCGCGCGATACAGGTGATCGGACTCAATGAGCTACGCAGGCTGGTGATGACGATGTCACTGGCCAGCAACATGCCGTCATCGCGCATCACCGTGAGGCTGGCGTTGATTCGCGCCTTCATGTGCCAGAATCTGGCCGAGCCCTTCCGCAATATCGATCCTGAAGACGCGTTCACTACGGGCCTGTTTTCGTTGATGGCGGCCCTGCTGGATGAGGACCAGGCCACTCTGCTGGAACAAGTGCCTCTCGATGATGGCATCATTCGGGCTCTTGAGCATCATGAGGGCCACCTGGGGGCCATCTTGGCGATCTGCGAGGAGCATGAGCAGCAGCTGGCGGAGAACACATCTGAACACACGGCTGAGCAATTGCAGAAATGCTATCTCGATGCCCTGGACAAGGCCGCCACCCTGATGGGGCGTTTCTAGCGCAGCTTGGTGAAGTCCACGAGATCCTCGGGCCAGATGACAGTGATCGTCAGCCTGGTTCGTGGAGCTTTGCTCGCAGGCGGCTGACCGCTTGGCTGTGCAGCTGGCAAACTCTCGATTCTGATACGCCAAGCACTGCCCCGATCTCTTTCAGGTTGAGCTCTTCCTGATAGTAGAGGGCCATGAGCAGCTTCTCTCGTTCAGGCAACGCCTCAATAGCCTGGATCAGCTGATCACGTTTTTCTTGGTCTACCAGGCGGGAGAACGGGCTTTCCAAGGCGCGGCTTTCCAGCCGAGACTCTCCACCTTCGGCCATCAGTTCCTCGAAGGGCAGCAGCTGACCACTGTTGGTATCGTTCAGCAGGCGTCGATAGTCCGCCAGGGGCATCTCAAGCTCGGCCGCGATTTCCGTCTCCTCGGGTGGTCGCCCCAGCTGTTGCTCCAATCGGCGCACTGCTTCATCAACGGCTCTGGCGCTGCGGCGAACGCTTCGTGGCAGCCAGTCCCGGCTGCGTAGTTCGTCAAGCATGGCACCACGGATACGCTGGTTGGCGAAGGTCGCAAAGCTGGCGCCCTGACCCGAGTTGAACCGACCCATGGCTTCCAGCAACCCGACAGTACCGGCTTGAATCAGGTCGTCCAGCTCGATGCTGGCTGGCAGCCGAACTTGTAGGGCGAGTGCCTGGCGTCGCACCATGGGCAGGTACTCTGTCAGCAGTTCTCTCTGATCGATCTTCCCTTGTGCCGTATACATCCTCTTGCCTCACAGCTGATCAGCAGTACCACCAGTTTGTTTGGGTGGCGTTCACGGAGTCGGTTTTACTGATGGTTCACTATCACCTGAAGCCCACTTACCGTCACCGGGCGCTGCCCCTCCGGCAAGGAGAAGCGGAATTCCAGCCCGACATCGGCTGCCAGCCCTGCCAGTGCATGGGTTATGCCGCTTGGGGTTGGCAGCGGTGTGCAACCGGCCGGATGGCATAGCCTGGCGTTCAGTTTGCTTCCCGGGGGGAGCCGGTAGTGCCAGACGATACTGTGTATTGCCTGAGTGCTGGCTTGCGCACCGACGGGCCCTAGAGAGTCAGACGACGTTTCGCGGCCTGTCATGCTGACCCTGGTCTCAGAGGCATTGGCGACCCAGCTGCCCGCGGCATGCGTTTCAACACAAGCGACTGCAAGAAGCAGCCCCAGGGCATATCGTCCGATGCGCCTCATGTCGTCATTACCAGCAGGTCGATACTCAGGCAACTCCACGCCGCCTGTTGAAGATTGTCCAGTAACCCCTTGCGGGGCATCTCCGGCGCATGCACAGCCAGCAGACGATGGGGCCCCTGTCGGTCCTTGAGTCGCGTCAATATCCCGAAAGCCCGGCGGAAGGAATTCGGATCGTTGTCCACCCAGAGAGCCCACCTTGGCTGTTGCGTGAGCAGCAAAGGCAAGTGTGGACTGGTGATTTCTACAGGAACTACCCGCCACTGCGCTGATGAGCCCACCCAGCGTCGTCCTTGCGCATCCCAGTGCTTCAAGAGATCGAGGACGCGCTGGGACTGGAAGGGTGATACGCCAGGTAGCCCGACAACCACCAGCGTTTTGCAGGTTGCAACTGCGTCGGTACTGTTGTCATGAGGCGGGGAAGAGCCACGATGATTTCCTGCCCACTGCCGTAGTCCTGCTGCCTGATCAGCGAAGGTCACGTCATACCCTCCAGGCTGGCTGTGCCGACATGGCGAATGGCATCCCTGGCGCTGAAGAGGTAGAGCAATGCCTCCAGCAGAGCGGTGTCACGTCGGCGACGCCGCCCTCCCAGAAGGCCCAGGAGTTCCGAGCGGAGATCCATGGCGGCCACGTCGCTGCCATGGTCGAGATGGTTGGCGGCGGCGGCGATGCCGGCGGCCAGCAGTAGCTGTAGCTCCGGACGCGTCTGTGCAGGCAGCAGGTCGGACAAGCGCTCCTTGGCGCGACGTGTTTGTTGCGCAAGCCCCTCGGCCTGGAGATGGCTGATCAGAAGGGGCAGGGCATCCTCGTGGTTGCTGAAGGTCATCAACCAGTAGCGCCTGCCCAGTTCTTTCCCACTTTCGGGATCGCTCAGGATGCCGAACCAGGCTTCCAGGTTTTTTCCGGACACGCCTTCCTTTCGACGGGCCGGAAACGCCGTGACAGTGAGTTGTGACAGCGCTAATTTGCACGGTTGGCCACGTAGTCGGCAGTTGGCCTGCGCGGACCGGGTAGCCAGTGGGGCAAGTTCGGACAGGGCGCGACGTTCTGCGCCATGAGTTACCCGCTGCCCGGGGCGTACCTGACTGGACCAGATGACCTGCCCTCTATCAAGCCACTGCCAGGCGTCGATATCCGGTAGGGAGGGGAGCAGATGGACATTTACCCCCTGCACTTCGTCCGACAGGGCCAGCCGGTTGACCTGGCCGATGGGTTGTCTGTGTTGCAGGTCCGGCAGAGCTAGCCAATGGCCCTGTGCGTCCAGCCCCAGGTCGGGCATTGCCCAGTCGCAGCCCTTCAAGGTTCGCCGGGAGCCCCAAAGCATGCCTGTGCGCTCGCATGTCCCGGCAGCCTGGTCGAGCAGGGTATCCAGGCGAGCTGCCTGCAGTTCATCGGGGAGTGTGGAGATATCCCAGGCAGACTCCAGGTCACTGAAGCCCACCAGCCGCTGACGAAGCCCCTGCAGAGTGGACGACAGCCGCCGTCCCTGCCCGAGCAGGTCACCTCTCAGGGAGTGCCCCCGCGTCGCCCGGGGCTGCAGGGAGGCCGACGGTTCGGCCAAGGGTAGTGGGGCGCGTGTGGCGAGGGCCTGCATGATCAGAGCCATCGGATCGGCCATGTCCAGGTCTTCCGGGACACGCTGGCCTTGAGAGCTGTACATCAGGCGAAGGCCATGGCGGATGATCGTCTCTAGCGCGGGCGCCAATCGTCCTGCCTCGTCCTGCTTGGTCAGCAGGCAATCACTTAGTTCAGCCCCTGCCGCTCGTGCTGCCTGGCGGTAACGTGTGACGACTTCCTCGAGAGTCTCAGGCTGACTCGCCGCGTTGAGCAGCAGCACCATCCGGACCCGGACTCGCCCACCTTGCAGCTGGGCGATCTGCTCGATAATCCTCTGGTCACGTTGGCTCATCCCTACGGTGTCGATGATCACCCAGCGCCGGCCCCGGAGGTCCCGGGCCAGGCTGTCGATAGGCTGTCCCGGAGCGAGGGCATGCATCGGAATGCCCAGAAGCTCGGCATATATCCGTAGCTGTTCGTGGGCGCCAATGCGGAAGCTATCAGTGGTGACCAGCGCGACCTGGTCTGCGCCGTGGTGGTGAACGAAGCGAGCCGCCAGCTTGGCAGTCGTGGTGGTCTTGCCGACCCCGGTCGGACCTACCAGCGATAAGACCCCGGGTGGGTCAAGGAAGCTGTCCTCGTACTCAAGGGCAGGCAGCCTGGCCGCCAGTCGGCGTTGCAGCCAAGAAAGCGGACGGTTGTCGTCGATATCGCAGTCGTGGAGTTCGCCAGGGAGCGCTTGCAGCAACTCGTCGGCCAGCAGGGCACTGAAGCCCGCTTCTTCTAGCAGGCGCTTGAGTCGTGTTCGGGAGTCCTGACTGGGGGTATGGCGCGCCTGTTCCCGAGCAAGCAGTACGCGCATATCTTGCATCTCACGCAGTAGCTGCTCGCTCATGGTCTCCAGGGTGCGTCCATCGATCGCGGCATCACTGTGTTGTGGAGCCGGTGGCAGGGAGGAAGGGGGGATGGCCTTTGGCGCAGAAGTTGTGGTCATACCCTCCATGGCACCATCCGCCATGGCTAGGATTTCCACGCCCTGCTCGGTGCGACGGTTGGCCAGGATCAGCGCATCATCCCCAAGCGACTCGCGCACCTGGCGCATGGCCTCTCGACTGGTGTTGCCTGAGAATCGAATGACGCTCATCTATCAGCGACCTCCTAGCAGGGTGGTAACACGTAGAGTGCGGTCGTCGGGAATCTCTGCTTGGGACATAACGACGAGATGGCGCAGGCGCCGGCGCAGGAAGCGTGACAGAAGAGCCCGCAGGCCGTGTTGCACCACCAGGACCGGAGGCTCGCCACTTGCCTCATGACGCTCAAGCGCCTTCTCGGCTTGGGCCATCAGGGTCTCGGCCAACCCTGGCTCCAATGCGCCGTTGCCGTTCATGGCCTGGGTCAGGATCTGCTCGAGCTGGCTTTCCAGGCCGATGACCTTGAGTTCCTCACGGCCAGCAAACCACTGCTGAGTGATGCTTCTGCCAAGAGCGATTCGCACCAACGCAGTTAGTTCGTTGGCATCTTGCTGCTGCGGGGCATGTTCGGCCAAGCAATCGAGGATGGTGCGCATGTCGCGAATTGAGACCTCCTCCTCGAGGAGGTTCTGCAACAACCGCTGCAGCACCGTGAGAGAGATGGCCTTGGGTACAACGTCTTCCACCAGGCCCTGCTGTTCTTCGCTTAGCTTGTCGAGAAGTTTTTGTACCTCTGAACGTCCGAGCATCTCGGCGGCGTGCCGGTGGAGCAGATGATTGAGGTGGGTGGCAACCACTGTGCTGGCATCCACCACGGTATAGCCATAGACCTGTGCATGCTCACGCTGACTGGTTTCCACCCAGACGGCTGGCAATCCGAAGGCCGGGTCTTGAGTCATCATGCCCTTGAGTTCGCCGGTCACCTGGCCCGGGTCGATAGCAAGCCACTGGCCTGGGAAGGCTTCGGCTCGACCGATTTCTGCGCCCTTGAGGGTCAGCAGGTAGGTGTTGGCTTCCAACTCAAGGTTGTCGCGGATGTGAACCACAGGAGGAAGAAAGCCGACCTCTTGAGCAAATTTCTTGCGTACGCTCTTGATACGACCCAGTAACTCACCCTGTTGGCGGGAATCCACGAGGGGGATCAGTCGATGGCCGACTTCCAGGCCTAACGTGTCCACCAACTGGACGTCCTCCCAGCTGGCTTCCGGTGCCTCTGACCTCGGCTGAGGTTCGGTGGCGATCTCCTCCTCGACCAGGCGACGTTCCTTCTCGCGAAGCAGCCACCAGGCCAGTCCGCCCAACAATGCCGTGAAGATCAGGAACACCAGGTTAGGCATTCCCGGTACAAGCCCCAGTAGCCCCATGACCGCAGCCGCCAGGATCATCACCTGCGGGTTAACGAACAGCTGACTGATCATCTGTTGCCCGACGTCCTGGTCGGTGGTGACTCGAGAGACGGTCACGCCGGCAGCGGTGGAGATCACCAGAGCGGGAATCTGGGCGACCAGGCCGTCACCGATGGTCATCAGAGTGTAGGTGCGTGCCGCACTCCCGAAATCCATGTCATGCTGGAGCATCCCGATCAACAGGCCACCAATCACATTGACCACCATGATGACCAGGCCGGCCATGGCGTCGCCACGTACGAACTTGCTGGCGCCGTCCATGGACCCATAGAAATCGGCCTCCTGCGCTACATCGCTGCGTCGTTGCCTTGCATCATCTTCGCCGATCAGCCCGGCGTTGAGGTCGGCATCGATGGCCATCTGCTTGCCCGGCATGGCATCGAGCATGAAACGGGCGCCGACTTCAGCGATGCGTCCGGCCCCTTTGGTGATTACCATGAAGTTGATGATCACCAGGATCAGGAATACCACCAGTCCCACAGCAAAGTTACCGCCCACGAGAAATTCGCCGAACGCCTCGATCACCTTGCCCGCTGAGTCACCACCCTGATGTCCTTCCATTAGGATGACGCGGGTGGAAGCGACGTTCAGCGATAGCCTCAACAATGTGGTGAACAGCAATACGGCTGGGAAGGCAGCGAAATCCAGTGGCTTCTGCGTGAACATGCTCACAAGCAGCACCATGACCGCCAGGGCAATGTTGAACGTGAACAGCAGGTCCAGTGCGAAGGGTGGCAGTGGCAGGATCATCATGGAGAGGATCATGAGGATCAGCACTGGACCGGCCAGCAGTTTCACGGGCACATTGCCCATCCAGTCGCGTTGGCCAAGATAGTCGTTCAAGGCCTTCATTGACGTGCCTCGTCGGTATCGGTGTCGCGTGCAGGGATCTCGAAAGAGGCCGGCACCGGAAGATCTTCTGGAGAAGGCGGCGCTTCCCCACCCTCCCGGGCTGCGCGTTTCAGTCCGAAGGCCCAAGCCAGGACCTCGGCTACAGCGGTATACAGGTCAAGCGGAATCTCGGCATCGAGATCTACGTGGTGGTAAAGGGCCCTTGCTAACGGTGGCGCTCCAAGTCTTGGGACCCCGTGTTCCTCACCGACTTCACGAATACGTGCAGCCACCGCATCGGCCCCCTTGGCGATGACCCGTGGAGCTGACATGCCGCTCTCGCGGTACTGAAGAGCAACGGCGTAGTGCGAGGGGTTAGTGATGATCACGTCAGCTTCCGGCAACTTGCTCATCATGCGACCGCGTGCCATCGCTTGTTGCTGCTGACGGATGCGAGCCTTCACTTGGGGGTCCCCCTCGGATTCCTTGTGTTCGCGCTTCACTTCGTCCTTGCTCATGCGCAGCTTCTTCGCATGGCTCCAGAGTTGGTAAGGCACGTCTATCAGAATGACGACCAGAAGTGTCAGTACCATCAGGCCGCTGGCCTGGGCCGCCATCCACATCGCCTTGGCGAGAGCCTGCTGAATCGGCTGGTCCATCAGGGCCATGAATTCACCACGGTTCAGGTAGAGAAACGCCACAGCCACGCTGCCAACCAACACTGACTTGGCGATGGCCTTTGCCAGCTCCACCAGCGCCTGGACACCGAACATGCGTTTCAGCCCCTTGAAAGGGTTGAGCTTCGACAGCTGTGGCTTAAGGGACTTCGCCGAGATCAGCCACCCCCCGAGCAGCGCTGGTGCGACCAGGGCCACGACCGTGAGTAGCAGGAACAGAGGCAGTAAGGCATAAAGCGTTCGCTGGCCGAGATTCAGGGCATGCGCAAGCATCGGCGTAGTCTCCAGCGCGTGACGACGCTCGAACAGGAAGGCCTGCTCCATGACCAGTCCAAGCTGGTCATAGAGCATGCTGCCCATCGACCACAGGCCGGCTACACCTCCCAGCAACAACATGAAAGTGGCCAACTCCCGGGATCGGGCGACTTGGCCCTCCTCTCGCGACTTTTCCAGTCGTCGCGGGGTGGCCTCTTCCGTCTTTTCCTGGTCGCTGTCTTGGTCGGCCATGGCCATTCACCGGGCACTCGTCTGCACCCTGGCCATTGTGAGGTCGGCGGGGAAGGGGTGATGCGTCAAAAAGGGCCGGTAATCGCGGTCTTATCCGCGACTCCCGGCAGAATCAGGCGAGAGATAGGGCGTGCAGCTAGAAGCCGAGTTGGTCCAGCAGGTCGTCGACCTGATCCTGGCCAGTAACGATGCTTTCGCCCTCCGGCTTGATCTGGGGGCCGTTCAGCAGCCCCTCCTCGCGCCGCCGTTCATCGGTCTGCCGCTGGCTTGTGGCACGTTTCTGGAGTTCTTCGCGAGCCTTGCCCTGAGGTACGGTATCAATCAGTACTTGTACTAACTGATGCTCGATCTCGCGGATCACATCCATCATCTTCTTGATCACCTGGCCTGTCAGGTCCTGAAAGTCCTGCGCCATCATGATCTCGAGCAGCTCCTGGTTTGTCGCCTGGGTTCGTTTTGGCACATCGGCCAGATAACCTCGGGTGTCCTGAACCAGATCGCGCGCCTCATCCAATTCCTTGGGTTCGGCAAACCATTCCACCCAGCGCTTGTCCAGCGCCTCGGCTCGGCCGCTGAGCTCGTCCTGTAGCGGTTGAGCACGGTCGATGGCGTTGAGGGCGCGCTCGGCCGCCTGCTCGGTCATCGTCGCTACGTAGCTGAGTCGGTCGCGGGCATCGGGTATGGCTTCTGCGGCCTTCTCGATCTGCTTGTCGAGTCCCAGCTCGCGCATGCTCTCACGCAGCATGCGTGTCAGCTGCCCGATGCGCTGTACCAGCTCGTCGCTGGACTCCTGGGGGAGATCCTGCGATGGCATCTCGTTGCTCGTCATCGTCGCTCCTTGGTACCGGTCCACTCCCGGCAACCTTACATGCCCAGCTTTTCGAAAATCTTGTTGAGTTTTTCTTCCAGGGTGGCCGAGGTGAAGGGCTTGACGACATAGCCGTTGGCACCTGCCTGGGCAGCCGCGATGATGTTCTCCTTCTTGGCCTCGGCAGTGACCATCAATACAGGGAGGTCTTTGAGGATGCTATCCGCACGGATCTTCTTGAGCATCTCCAGCCCGTCGAGGTTGGGCATGTTCCAGTCGGAGACCACGAACTCGAAACTACCGCTGCTGAGCTTGCTCAGTGCGTCCTGGCCATCCTCGGCCTCTTCGACGTTGGTGAAGCCAAGCTCCTTCAACAGGCTGCGCACGATGCGACGCATGGTCGGGAAGTCATCTACTACCAGGATGCTCATGTCCTTGTTTGCCATCGGATATCCTCTTCAATCACAGTATTCAAGCGCCGGCACGCCAGTGCCGGCTGGATTCAGAACTCTTCCCACTCTTCTTCGGCTGCTTCCTGGCGGACAGGCTGCCGAGGCCCTGGGGGTGTCGGTTGCGGGGCTGCACTAGCCGGTTGCGCCTGGGGACGGGCCTCCTCGCGGGCCGGCTGGGCGGTATCCATGGCTCCTGTGAGCTTGAAGACCGCCACCGCCTGTTCCAGACGGTTGGCTTGTTCTTCCAGCGAGGAAGCTGCCGCAGATGCCTCTTGCACCAGGGAGGCGTTCTGTTGGGTGACCTGGTCCATTTGTCCCACTGCCTGGCTGACTTGCTCGATGCCGTCGCTCTGCTCTTGAGAGGCCGCCGAGATCTTGTCCATGATATCGGTGACGCGGCGAACAGCCGCCACCACTTCCTGCATGGTCTCTCCGGCCTGTTCCACTAGGGTCGAGCCTTCTTGGACCTGGGTCACTGAACTCTCGATCAGTCCCTTGATCTCCTTGGCGGCGTCGGCACTGCGACTGGCCAGGTTACGCACTTCGCCCGCCACCACGGCAAACCCACGGCCTTGTTCACCGGCGCGTGCCGCTTCGACTGAGGCATTCAACGCCAGAATATTTGTCTGGAAAGCGATCGAGTCGATCACTCCAGTGATATCGGCGATCTGTTTCGAGCTGCCGGAGATGCCGTGCATGGTTCTGACCACGCGTTCCACCACCTCGCCGCCACGTTCTGCAGTGCTGGAAGCATTTAGTGCCAGACCGCTGGCCTGGCGGGCGTTGTCGGCATTCTGTTTCACCGTGGTGGTGAGCTCTTCCATGCTCGAGGCCGTTTCCTCCAAGGAAGCGGCCTGTTGCTCGGTGCGCGAGGAAAGATCAGCATTGCCGCTTGCGATCTCGCGACTGCCTACGTGTATAGAGCCACTGCTGTCTCGAACATCGGTGACGATGCGTGTCAGGTTCTGCTGCATGTCACGCATCGCAGCAAACAGCTTGCTGATCTCGTTCCGTCCGTACACCCGGATCTCGTGTGAGAGGTCTGCTTTGGCGATGGCCTCGAGGGTGTCCACGGCCACCTGAAGGGGGGTGATGACGATTCGACGCAGGCCGATGTAGATCATGGGCACCATCAGCGCCACGATCACCAGGATGGCAATTTGTATGCGCTGGAACTGGGCAGACATCTCGTCGTAGTCGACTAGCATCATGTCGCCGCGTTCATCGGCATAGCGAACGAATTCAGTGAGGGCCGACTCCTGAGCCTCGGCCGGCCCCACCATCTGCTCTCGCAGTACGTTGAAGCCAGTCGTGTCCACCTGGTCAAGGGCTTGGTGTTGCTGACGGGCGAGGGCCAGCAATTCACCGAACGTGGACTCGACACGGGCACCGAGTTCTTCGCCCTGGTCAGTGCGCGGCACGCTGGCGAAGTCGTCGAAGCGTGCCTCAGAGCGTTCGAGCTGGTCCAGTGCTGCAGCCAGACGCTCGTCGGCTTGCCCCCTCTTGCCCAGCAAGAAGTGGTTCGATGCCACCTCGAGATCCACTAGGGCACCGCTTAGCAGGGAGTCCGCGCGGTTGATCTCGTTGAGCTGTGCCACGTTGATCTGATCAAGGGTGTCTAGGGTGTTGTTAGCCGAGTGGCTGGCCACCTGGCCCATAATGGCCACCGCGGCGATGAACACCACGAAGCAGGCAAGGACGGCCACCATGGCCGCGTGGATACTGATACTGCGCAAGAGACGTGTCATGCCAGCATTTCCTTCTACGTATGGACCAGGCTCGTTGCCCGGTGGCGGTGTTGGACTTGTTGTCTATACCCTTTGGGTGCGGCCCGAGGCCGCTGCCAGGGAGAGCAGACGAGGGGCGATTTCCTCCAGTGGCAGCACATCTGCCGCCGCACCCAGCGCGACAGCCTCGCGAGGCATGCCATATACCACACAACTGGTTTCGTCCTGCGCGAGGGTGGCTGACCCCGCCTGGCGCATTTCCAGCAGGCCGGCAGCACCATCCTTGCCCATTCCGGTGAGCAGCACCCCGATGGCATTGCGTCCCGCCTGGTTTGCTGCGGAGTTGAACAGCACATCCACTGAGGGACGGTGTCTGTTGACCGGCGGGCCGGCATCAAGGCGCGCGACATAGTTGGCACCACTGCGTGCCAACTTGAGATGGACATCACCGGGGGCGATGTAGGCATGACCTGGCAGAATGCGTTCGCCGTCTACAGCCTCCTTGACACTGATCTGGCAAAGGCGATCGAGTCGTTCGGCGAAGGAGCGGGTGAAGCCCCCTGGCATGTGTTGGGTAATCAGGATGGCCGGGCTGTTGGCCGGCAGAGGCTCAAGGACGTTACGGATCGCCTCGGTGCCACCGGTGGAGGCGCCGATGATGATCAGTTTCTCGCTGGAGACCATGGGTGCCTTGAGCGGTCTGGGTCCGGGGCTATCCGGGCGTCTGGCCTGGCGCGGTCGAGATCGCGCCGCGGCCCGTAGTTTCTCGGCAATCTCCGTGGCGTACTCCATCATGCCGTGCCGGATACCCAGTGATGGTTTGGCAACGAAATCCACTGCGCCCAGCTCCAGGGCGCGCAGTGTCACCTCGGAGCCGGCCTGGGTCAGCGAGGAGACCATCAATACCGGCATGGGGCGCAGGCGCATCAGTCGCTCGAGAAAGTCGAGGCCGTCCATGCGCGGCATCTCGACATCCAGTGTCAGCACATCCGGGTTATGACGCTTGATCAGATCACGTGCCGCTATGGGGTCCGGGGCAACGGCCACGACCTCCATGTCGGGCTGGGTATTGATGATTTCCGTCAGCAGGTCACGTATCAGCGCCGAATCGTCGACACACAGCACCTTGATTCTATTGGCGCTCAAGGGTTGTCTCCTGTTGTCTTAACAGCCCGCGGGGAGGCCGCTCAGGCCGCGCATGAACTGTCTATCGGCCAGAGGAGGCGAGACTTTAATCGTTCAGCGCGCGGGCTTGCGCGTATAGACGGTCTGACCGCGCAGCTGAAACGCTTCGGTGATGTAGGAAAAGCTCTCGGAATGGCCAGCAAACAGCAGGCCATCAGGCTTGAGTAGGGGGGAAAATCGCTCAAGGATCCGCGACTGAGTAGTCTTGTCGAAGTAGATCATGGTGTTGCGGCAGAAGATCGCATCGAAGGGGCCGGTCACCGGCCACTGGGGAGCGAGCAGGTTGAGTGGCTGAAAGTCGATCATCCCCGCGACGTCCGGGCGAATGCGTGCGAAGCCCTGGTGCGGTCCCTTGCCGCGCTGAAAGAATCGCTTGACCCTTGACTCCTCAAGCTTGCACACCTGCTCGAGGGGATAGATGCCGGCTCGCGCTCTGGCCAGGGCGTCGGTATCGATATCAGTCGCCACCACTTCGGCTTGACTGGCTTGTTGCCCCATCGCTTCTAACAGGGTCATGGCGATGGAGTAGGGCTCCTCCCCCGTCGAGGCTGCGGCACACCAGATGCGAACCTTTCCCGGACGCATGCGAATATGGTCGGCCAACAGGGGGAAATGGTGCGCCTCACGGAAGAAGGCCGTGAGGTTGGTGGTCAGGGCGTTGGTAAAGGCTTCCCACTCCCGGGCATCGGGTTGGCGCTCCAGGCGAGCCAGGTAATCGGCGAAACGAGTCAGGCCATGATGGCGCAACCGCTTCGCCAGGCGACTGTAAACCATCTCGCGCTTGTGCTCGGCGAGCACGATGCCTGCCCGCTGGTAGATCAGCTGACGGATTCTGGAAAAATCACTATCGGTCAGCTCGAGATCCCGCTCGAGCCGACCATTTCCCCAGCTTTTTTCCTCCGCCGGCATTGCGATATCTCGAGGATTGCTCAAAACTCCTCCCATTCCTCGACAGCCATGGCCTGGCGGGCTTCGTCCTTGCGCGCAACCGGGCTGGCCACATCATGAGAGGCCGGGCGTTGTGGCGAATTGTTGTCAGGTGCCTGATGACGTCCTCGGCGTTCTGTCAGGGAAGGGGCTTTTTCCATACCCGCTCCGCGCAGGCGGAAGGCTGAAATGGCATTGCCAAGAAGGCCGGCCTGCTGCTCGAGCTCGCTGGCGGCACGGGCTGATGCCTGAACGCGGGAGGCGTTCTGCTGGGTCACCTGATCCATTTCCACCACCGCCTGGTTGATCTGGCCGATCCCGTTACTTTGCTCTTCGGATGCGGCGGTAATCTCTCCCATGATGTCGTTGACGCGGGTGGACGCTTCCAAGACCGCATTGATGGACGTCTCCGCCTTGCGAACCAGCTCGGCGCCGCCGTCGATCTGGCGGGCAGAGCCATCAATCAGCTCACGGATCTCGTTGGCGGCGTCGGCGCTGCGGCCGGCCAGCTTGCGAACCTCTCCGGCCACGACGGCAAAGCCGCGTCCCTGCTCACCGGCCCGAGCTGCTTCAACCGACGCGTTCAGTGCCAGGATGTTGGTTTGGAAGGCGATGGAGTCGATGACATTGATGATTTCCGTCATCTTGCGAGAGCCTTCGGTGATCTGTCCCATGGTGTCAACGACCTGGTGCATCAACTCTCCGGTCTCCTGGGTGCGAGCGGCATTCTCGGAGGCCAGGCCACTGGCCTGGCGAGCATTGTCGGAGTTGTGCTGCACTGTCGTGGTCATCTCTTCCATGCTCGAGGCGGTCTGCTGGAGAGAGGCGGCCTGCTGCTCTGTACGAGCAGAAAGGTCTTCGTTGCCTGACGCGATGTCACGAGCGGCCGGCGTCACCACACGGATCCCACTGTTGACGTCGCCGACAATGCTGCCGAGGCTCTTGCGCATGATATCGAGGGCTGCAAGCAGGCGGCCCAGCTCGTCGCGCCTGCGCGATGGCACGTCGGCGGCGAGGTTGCCCGAAGCGATCTGAAGGGTGAAGGCTTCTGCAGCACGTAGCGGGCGCAACATGGCGCGCAGGGTCAGGGCGCCGATAACGATAAGCACCAGCAGGCCGATGGCCAGCATGCCGGCCTGTACCATCAGCATCAGCTGTTGTTCTGTCCGGGCCTCACTAGCCAGTGCTGCCGCGTCAGCCTGTTTGCCCTCGATGAGGTCATTGACTTCGGTGGAGAGGGTCTCGCCTTTCTCCTGCATCTCCTCGATATGCGGCGGCAGGTTGGTGAATATGTCGAAATTGTCATCGCTCTGGAGCAGAGCGATGGCCCGTCCAATGCCCGATTCAAGGTAGTCCGTCAGCACGTTGTCGAAGGAATCAGCCTGTCCACCCTGATTGGCCTCTCTAGCCCGATAGTTGGCCCACAGCGTCTCCAAGGATGTCTCGACCTCCTGCAGTTCCTCGGTGTGCTGATCCTTGTTCTCCATCAGCATGAATCGCTCACTGCGGGAGAGTGACTGGTGTCCGCGGGTTGCCAATTGATCGATCTGCTGCAGGCGGGCCACATCTTGCAGGCCGTCCCGGTCCAGTGCTTGGAGGCGTTCGCCGGACACTTGCAGACCGAAAAGCCCCAGGGCGCCACTTGCCGAGAGCAGCAGGCCGGCCACAACCACCATGGTCACGACACGTGCCCGCAAGCTGCGCAAGTTCAGCCTCGACAGGCGACCGCCAAGGCCGCGGCGGCGAAGTTGCCCGCGTTCTAGTGTGAAGCGGTTGCCCTTGCCTTCTAGGATGAGGGCGTATGCCTTCTCGGCCTTTTCGACCTCAAGGGGGTTGGGCTTAACCCTGACCGACGCATAGCCAACGACCTGTTCGTCCTCGACAATAGGCGAGACGCTGGCTTCTACCCAGTAGTGGTCCCCGTTCTTGCGTCGATTCTTGACCAGGCCCTTCCAGCTCTCTCCGGCAGCAAGGGTGTCCCAGAGATTCTGGTAGGCCGCTTCTGGCATGTCCGGGTGGCGCACGAGGTTGTGGGGCGCGCCGAGCAGCTCATCGTGGCTGAAACCGCTGACTTCGATGAAGGCCGGATTGGCATAGGTGATGCGACCCTTGAGGTCCGTGCGGGAAATCAGGAAATGCTCATCATGGAGCTGGTATTCCTGCTGGGTGACGGGCTGGTTGTTTCGCATGCGATGTCCCCTGCTAAGGCTACAGGCGAAGGCCTGGTGATTATTATGTTGTACCGCCGGCTACGGGCGGCTCCCAAAGGTCGATGAGACAGGGCGCCCTAGAAGGACTCCCACTCATCATCACGACGATTGTGTTCGTTGTCGTGACCCTCGCTGGTGGCATGGCGACCCTTGCTGTGGGCTGGCATCAGCGCCGGCATCCAGCGAGCCAAGTCACTGCTTTCGTCTGTGTGTCCCGAGCTTGTATCCAGAGTGTCAACGTCCTCTTTTCCAAGCTGGAAGCGGGTGACGGCCACCTTGAGCCGGGTAGCCTCAGCCTCCAGCTGGTTGGCGGCACTGGCCGCCTGCTGGACAAGTTGGGCATTTTGCTGAGTGACCTGGTCCATCTGGGTGACGGCATCGTTGACCTGACCGATGCCATTGCTCTGTTCGGAGGAAGCCGAGGCGATCTCGTCCATAATGTCGCTGACGCGCTGAACAGCGGAAACGATCTCGGTCATGGTCTGGCCGGCCCGATCGACACGAGATGTCCCTGCATCCACTTGATTGACCGATGTCTGGATCAGCGTGCGAATCTCGCTTGAGGCATTAGCGCTCCGGCTAGCCAGATTGCGGACTTCCTGAGCTACCACAGCGAAGCCTCGGCCATGTTCGCCGGCTCTGGCGGCTTCTACTGAGGCATTCAAGGCCAGGATATTGGTCTGGAAGGCAATTGCGTCGATGGTACCGATGATCTCTGCGACTCGATGAGAGCCTTGGCTGATCTCATGCATGGTCGTGACCACCTCGCTGACGACCTCACCGCCTTGCCGCGCAGTCCGTGTGGCCTCGGCAGCCAGCTGACTGGCTTGGCGGGCATTGTCGGCGTTTTGATTCACAGTTGAGGAAAGCTCCTCCATGCTGGCTGCGGTTTCCTGCAGTGAGGTTGCCTGCTGTTCGGTACGAGCGGAGAGGTCATTATTGCCGTGGGCGATGTGCTGGGTGCCGAGGTAGATGGATTCGCTGCTGTTGCGCACCGTGCCCACGGTGTCGGCAAGGCCGTGCTGCATCTCGTCCAGCGAGGCATAAAGTCGCCCGATTTCATTCTCCCCGCGCTGCGGAATCTTCTGGGCCAGATTGCCTTCCTTCATCTGCTGGAAGTATCCGACCAGTTCGTCAAGCGGCCGCACAACATTGACCGTGACACCCCACAAGACAACCAGCACGGCGACCAGCGTGCTCAGCAGTGCCGCCAAGATGGCCCACTGCATCCAGCCGGCAAAGTCCGCGAACGATGCCTCAAGTGCGACACCGTCTTCGCCAGCATGTGGCGCGATCTGGGCAACAGTTGCCTTGCCTTCCTCCAACGCGAAGAGGCCGAGGAGGCTGACGGCCAAGACCAAGACGGTGAAGGTTGCCAGCACCAACAGCCAGCTGACCCGCACCGTCATGTTGTCGAGTATCCTCACTTCCTGCTCCCTGTCTCAGGCGGCACGGTAGCCACCGGTGGTTCTCTGGCCTGACACCTTAGGCTTCTGCCATTTCACGCCGTGGTTGATGCACTGCCTTCGATTGCTCATCGCTTTCCCGCGAAGCCGCGGAATATTCGCTCGCTCTAGGGCGCTGACCGGCATTGGTGATGTTGAAGCGAGCCACGTGATGTCGCAGCTGATGACTCTGTGCGATCAGTCGCTGAGAAGCACCGGTATGCTCCTCCACGAGACCGGCATTCTGCTGGGTCATGCGATCCATCTGGGAAACCGCTTCATTGACTTGTTCAATGCCGTGGCTCTGCTCTTCGGACGCCGAGGAGATTTCTCCGATCAAGGTACTGAGCTGCTGGATATCGGTGACCATGTTTTCGATGATCTCTCCGGTTTCCTTGACCATCTGAGTCCCCTCAACAACCTTGCCGTCGGAAGTCTCGATCAGTGCTTTGATCTCTTGGGCAGCTTCCGAGCTTCGGCTGGCTAGCTTGCGCACTTCTTCAGCCACCACGGCAAAACCGCGGCCGTGTTCGCCCGCGCGTGCCGCCTCCACTGAGGCGTTAAGCGCCAGGATGTTGGTCTGGAAGGCAATGGAGTCGATGGTGTCGACGATCGTGCTCATCTGCCCGGCACTCTCGTTGATGCCGCTCATCGAGGCCTCTACGCGCACCATGGACTCATGGCCACGGGCAGCATTGGAGGCTGTCTCGCCGGCCAACTCTCGGGCCTTGCCGGAATGCTCCGCGTTCTGTTTCACGGTCGCGGTCAGCTGTTCCATGCTGGAAGCAGTTTCGGCGAGTGATGCGGCTTGTTGCTCGGTTCGAGTAGCCAGTTCATCGTTGCCGGCGCCAATCTCTTCCACTACCCCGTTGACTTCGTCGGCGCTGCGATGGATGTCGCCGATGGTGCCAGCCAGAGAGGCACGCATTCTCTCGATATCGAAGAGCAGGCTTTCGCGGTCGTTGTCGCGCAGCCGGATGGCATGGGTCAGGTTGCCCTCGGCGATATGCCGCACCATTTCAGCGGCGTAGTGCGGGTCACCGCCCAGGCGACGAGTCACGCCGCGGATGACCAGGCCCATTAGCAGGGACACTGGGATGCCAATGCCAAGCAGCGCGAGCAGTGAACGGGTCAGGCCGGCCAGGAAGGCGGCGTCGATGTCGTTGATGTATACCCCCGTACCTACATACCAACCCCACTCCTCGAACAGGGTATTGAGGGAAGACTTCTCGGCGAGAGCGTCCTCCTCGGAGGCATGTGCCCAGAGATAGTCCACGATGCCATCATCGGTCTTCACGTCCTCGACGAACTCGCGGAACAGGTAGCGTCCTTCATCGTTCTGGAAATCCGCTACCGACGTGCCTACCGGTAGGCGCGGATGGGCGAGAAGCTCATAATCGCCATTGAAGATGTAGATGTAGCCGCGGCCCTGGTCATAGGTCATCTCGCGAACTGTCGAGGCCGCCAGGCGCTGGGCTTCCTCGAGGGTCAGTTCACCATTTTCTCTACGCTCGGCATGGTCTCGGATCACGTTCATGGCCATGTCGACGTAGTCGCCCAAGGCGTTGCGCCGCTCCTCAAGCATGGTCTGGCGGTTTTCCCACGCTCCCCAGCCGACCAACACCAGCATGGCTACCCAGATGATGCCGAGTGAGCCCCAGAGTTTCTTTGTCGTTGTCATCTGTCGCATCGTTTTTCTCCCTGCGTGGGCTTTCCTTACGCGCTGGTACGTTCGACCAGAGCCATTTCCTCGCTGGTGAGCAGCTTGTCGATGTCGACCAGCACCAGCATGCGGTCCTCGAGGCTACCCAGCCCGCTGAGGAAGTCGGATGACAGGGTGACGCCGAACTCGGGGGCCGGCTTGATTTGCTCGGGCGTGAGGGTCATGACGTCGGAGACGCCATCGACCACGATACCCACCACGCGATCAGCGACATTAACCACGATCACAACGGTCTGACCACCGTACTCGACCTTGTCGAGATGGAACTTGATGCGCAGATCGACGATGGGCACGATGATGCCCCGCAGGTTGGTTACGCCCTTGATGAACTCTGGCGCATTGGCGATACGCGTGACATTTTCGTAGCCCCGGATCTCCTGCACCTTGAGGATATCGATGGCGTACTCTTCCTCACCCAGCGAGAACACCAGAAATTCACGGTTCTGGGCCTCGGATGCGGCGTAGTCGGCATGTTGAGACAGGCTGGTCATGAAGGCTCTCCCTCCTTGCGGAAAAATGACTCGTAATCGGTGGAGGCGCGTTGTGGACGTCTAGCCTCCTTTTTGGCGCGGCTCAGGCGATGCAGATCGGCGATGTCCAGGATCAGGGCTACACTGCCGTCTCCCAAGATGGTCGCGGCCGATACGCCCGGCACTTTGCGATAGTTGGTTTCCAGGTTCTTTACCACCACCTGCTGTTGGCCGATCAGGTCATCCACCAGCAGGGCATAACGGCGTCCTTCGCCCTGAACGATCACGGCGATAGTCTCGTTCAGTTCCGTCTTTGCGCCCTCCACATCCAGTGCCGCATGGACGGCTACTACGGGCAGGTACTCATCGCGGACCTTGAGTACCACGTCATCGCCGGCCATGGCATACAGGTCTTCACGGGAGGGCTGCAGGGATTCGAGTACGGTAGAAAGCGGCAGGATGAAGACCTCGCCACCAACCTTGATCGACATCCCATCGAGGATGGCCAGGGTCAGTGGCAGAACAATGCGTGTGGTGGTCCCTTGTCCCTTGCGGGACATGATCTCGACGTGCCCCCCCATGCCTTGGATGTTGCGCTTGACCACATCCATGCCCACACCACGACCTGAGACATCGCTGACTTCCTTGGCGGTGGAGAAACCGGGGGCGAAGATCAGCTGCCACACTTCGTCGTCACTCATGGTGTCAGAGGTCGAAAGGCCATTTTCGCGGGCCTTGGCGAGCAGTCTGTCGCGGTCAAGTCCGGCACCGTCGTCGATTACCTCGATGAGGATGTTGCCACCCTGGTGCTGAGCGGAGAGGGTCAAACGGCCGGTTCGTGGCTTGCCGGCCGCATCACGGGTGTCGGGATCCTCGATGCCGTGATCGAGGCTGTTGCGTACCAGGTGGGTGAGGGGGTCGATGATTCGCTCGGTGAGACTCTTGTCGAGCTCGGTGGACTCGCCTTCGGTGACGAGTTCGACATCCTTGTCGAGCTTGCCTGCCAGGTCGCGTACCAGGCGTGGATAGCGGCTGAAGACGTAATCCATGGGGACCATGCGCACGGACATGACCGCCTCTTGAAGATCCCGAGCATTGCGCTGCAACAGGCTCATGCCATTCAGAAGGCCGCCATGCGTGACACCATCCAATTCGCTCACGGTCTGGTCGAGCATCGACTGGGTGATGATCAGCTCACCCACCAGATTGATGATCTGGTCCACCTTGTCCACCGATACCCGGATCGAGCTGGATTCGCCGCCAGCCTTGACCTTCTTCGTCCTCGGCTTGTCATTCTCGCTTGGGCTGGCGGTGGAGGGCTGGACGGAGGTCTCGGGGGGTTGCTGATCGACGGAGGAGGGCGCGCGGGCTTCCGGTTTTGGGACCGATTGTGATGACGTGTCCGGGGTGTTTCGTTCGTCCTCAGCAGGTCGGATGTGGAGCTGTTCGGGTTCGACGATGAAGCACATCACTGCTTCGATGTCGTCACGGCTAACGGTGGTGAGTAGCGTGACTTCGTAGCAGGTCTCATCGCCGTGCTGTTCTTGCACCGTACCCAGCTGGCCGAGTTCTTCCACCAATAGGTCACGATCCTTGTCGCCGACGTTCAGCAGCGCCACGGTCAGTACTTGATCACCCATCTGGGTATGAGCCGTATCGCTGTCGATGGTTGTCTCGCTAGGTTGTTCTGGCTCGCGCGTCTCAGTGGGGGTTCCGCCTGCTTCGCTCGGAGTCCCGCCTGCTACTTCGAGCTCCTGGCCAATTTCCTCGCGGGCCAGCTGCTGTAGGGTTTGGCAGATTCGGGTGAAGGCCTCCTGGTCGGGCTCTTCCTCGTTGCGGTAGGCGTCCAGCTGGTCGTGCAGCATGTCCTTGGTTTCCAGAAAGGTATCTACGATGTCCCGACGTAGGGTCAGTTCCCCGCGGCGTGTGTGATCAAGCAGGTTCTCGAAGAGGTGCGTGGTCTTTTGCAACACGTCAAAGCCGAAGGTGCCGGCACCACCCTTGATAGAGTGTGCGGCGCGGAAGATCGCATTGAGCTGCTCCGCGTCTGGCTCCTCGAGATCGATCTCGAGAAGGTGGCGCTCCATGTCTGCCAGTAGCTCCTCTGCCTCCTCGAAAAAGGTGTCATAGAAATCGGTGATATCCATGTGCGTGTCCCCACCCTCGAATGGTTTTCGCCCTCAGGGCCCTGGTTGCTCTGTACCGAGGGCCTGTTTCAGGCTTTTTGTAAATCGCTCCACCGGCGCCGTATCCACCTGGGGTGCCGATTGTCGGCTAATCGGCGATGGCGTCCCCGCCCCATTGAGCACGCCTGGTGAGCGGATGCGCTCAGCTACCTGTCGGAAAAGCACCAGTAGCTCGATGCGCCGATTGATGGGGTCACTGGCCTCGGTCTCGGGCATCACAACTCGATCCGCAAAGCCGGAAACCCTTAGTAATTTGGCTGGGTCTAGGCCCCCAGACACCAGCTCCCGGCGTGAGGCATTGGCCCGGTCACTCGAGAGCTCCCAGTTGCTATAGCCTCGGTAGCCGTTCAGGTATGCCAGGCTGTCGGTGTGGCCGCTGATGCTCAGGTCGTTAGGCAACTCGTTGAGCAGGGGAGCCATGGTGCGAAGCAGGTCGCGCATGTAGGGGGCCACCCGGTCGCTGCCAAGGGCAAACATCGGGCGCTGCTCGGTGTCGAACAGCTGGATTCGCAGGCCCTCAGGCGTCATGTCAAAGCGCAGTTGCTGGCGCAGCTGACGCAGGTCCGGGTCAGCATCGATGGCCGTCTCGATACGTTGCTGGAGATCACGAAAGGCTCGGCGCTGTTGCTCGCTGGGGCGTGTCTGAGTACGCAGATCGATGCGCGCCCTTTCACCGTCCGAGTGCAACGGGTCGGGACCGCCGCCCGGAATCACGTTGGCGCTTTGTGCGGAGCCATTTCCGCCGGTGATCGCAGTAAGCAATGGTGTGCGAAAGTATTCGGAGACAGCTTCGCGCTGTTCCTGGTTCGATTCAGACAGGATCCACATGACCAGAAACAGGGCCATCAAGGCGGTCATGAAGTCCGCCAGAGCAATTTTCCAGCTACCACCGTGGTGCCGATGGATCACCTTCTTGCGGCGGATGATTATGGGTCTGCGATTGGGGGTCATGCGCCGCCTTCACCTGTCTTGGCATTGCGAACGTAGTCTTCCAACTCGGTGAAACCGGGGCGTTCTTCGGTATGCAGTGCCTTGCGCCCGAACTCCACGGCCAGCTGAGGCGCGTAGCCATGCAGGCTGGCCAGCAGGGTGACCCGCATGCACTGGAGGATCTTCTCCACCTCTTTCGCCTGCCGCTCGACGCGGCTTGCCAGAGGATTGACGAAGCCGTAGCCGGCCAGGATGCCCAGGAAGGTGCCGACAAGGGCATGGGCAATCATCTGCCCCATCTCATCAGGTGCAGCATCCGCAGTGCTTAGCGCCTTCACTACCCCCATTACCGCGGCTACGATTCCGAAGGCCGGCATGGCATCCCCCACCTTGGCAATGGCATCGGCGGGGATGTGCGCTTCCTGCTCGAACACCTCGATCTCGTGAAGCATCAGCTCATCGAGTTCCATGGGGTCCATGCTGCCGCTCACCATCAGGCGAAGGTAATCGGTAAGGAAGGCCATGATCAGAGGGTCGGCGAGGACTCGCGGGTGTTCGTTGAATAGAGCGCTCTCCCCGGGGTTATCGATATCGCGCTCAATGCCCAGCATGCCGTCACGGCGAATCTTTGAGAGCATCTTGTACTGCAGTGCCATCAGCTCCATGTAGAGCGCCTTGTCGTACTTGTTGGAGCGCCGAAGCCGGACAAAGATACGAAAGGTGGCCTTGATGGCCTTGCCGTTGTTGGCAGCAATGAAGGCTCCAATGCCGGCGCCGCCAATCATCAGAAACTCCGTAGGCTGGAAGAGCGGGCCCAGGTGGCCGCCCGCCAGGGCGAAGCCTCCGAACACGGAGAAGATGACGATAAGGTATCCGATGGGTATCAGCACGGCCGGTATCCCCTAGCGAGGCGATGAATGATGTCCTGCTTCGGATATCGGCTGTCTGGGACGAGACTTGAGGGAGGAGGGGGGAAACTTGTCGTACGTGGCCGCGGGGAAAGGATGTCCCCGCGGTGGCGGGATTGTCGGTGGTTCAGGCCAAGCGGTGTGCCGCTGGCTCTTCGGCGTGAACTGTGTCGAGCATACTCTGCTGGCGCTTGCGGGTTTTGCCGGCTCGCGAAGGGGGCTGACAGATACCACAGACATAGTCATGCGTCGGGCTGTGAGCATGTGCCACAAAGTGGCCCGCACAGCGGGTGCAGGCCGAGAGCTGCAATAGATCACTCTCGAAGAAGCGTACCAGCGTCCAGGCGCGTGTCAGGCCTAACACGGTTTCGGCGTCATCGGTCTCCACCTGCTCCGCATATAGTCGATAGGCCTTGATAAAGGCTTCCATCCGCTCGCAGCCATAATCTTGCTGCAAGCGCAAGAATATGTTGTAGAAAAGTGAGGAATGGATGTTAGGCATCCAGGTGATGAACCAGTCTGTGGAGAAGGGCAGCATCCCTTTGGGCGGTGACATGCCGCGCACTTCCTTGAACAGTCGGATCAGGCGGGCCCGGCTCAGGTCGGTTTCGGTCTCAAGGACCTGCAGCCGTGCACCGAGCTCGATGAGATCGATGGCTAGCTGCACCTGTTGCATTTCCAGTAGCAGGCTCTTGCTGGACATGCCTATCCCTCCGCAGCGGATGAGACCGCCGGTCGTGATGCCATCAGCAGCGAAGCATGGAACTGGGCAAGGCCCTGTTCCCGAGGGTTATGGGTCAGCTGGCGTAGGTGTTCGGCGCTGTCATGTCCAAAGTGACAAAGCAGCTGGTTGACACGCGAAAGGCGTGTCAGCTGGCGAGCATTGAGCTCCTGGATTAGATCCGCCATCTCGTCATTGATCTTGAGGCGAAACTTGGCAGAGCCCCGATCTTCATTGATCAGACGCTGGGCAAGCAGTAGATAGGCGAGGTTCAGCTCGTGAATCTCGTCAACAAAATTATTGGTAGGCATAGTTCCCTGTCGGCTGTCAATGGCTTTGGCATGGCAAGGGCCATGTGAGGTTATTGTTTTGCCGTGTGCCTGTAGGTCCTCTTTGGAGGCCAATACATCTCAACCGAGCGTATTGTCTGTTGTTGAGAGACAGATGCAATCAGCCCCAAGGGGTACCTAGCCATGGCCGACCGGTATTATTGGTTAGATCTAATAAAAAAAATGAGAAAAATCATGCTTGTGCGAGTGTATCTTAAAAATTTAAGCAAATTTAGGAAAATGCAATCAGTAACATGGAGTTACATATTATTACGCTGCTTGGCAGCTTTCCCCATGTTGGGCTTGTCTGTTGACGCTTCTGGAGCGAGTTCGTATACCCAGACCAGCAGCTCCGCGATGACCTGATAGAGCCGCGGTGGAATCGCCTCGTCCAGATCCAGCTGCATCAACAAACCGACAAGCTCTGGTGCATCATGGACGTGAATCCCTTGGCGCCTGGCTTCCGAGATGATGCGCTCGGCGAGCTCTCCATACCCTTGTGCCACGACTCGCGGTGCGCCATCACTGTCGTGATAGGCAAGGGCAACGGCCTGACGACGTCCCTCTTGGTCTTTGTCCGTCATGACACCTGTTCCTCCTCAAGCCGGTTCAGGTTGATCTTGATCTCCTCGAACCCATGGCTGGATAGACGAGATCTCAGGCTGTCGAGACCGTTTTCGAGTTCTTGACGAGACCGGTCATGTGCCACACGTAAGTCGATTTCCACGCTATTGGCTTTCATCCATAGCGATGCCTGCAACCGACCAAGGCCGGCGATGTTCAGATCGATCTCAGAGCGCCAACCTTGTTGTTCGGCGTTCCTCTTCTGCTGGTCGGTATCTTCGGCACCAGGCCGGTCTTGATGTCCGGGCGGAAGCTGAATCATCAGAGCCATGAACAGGCCGCTCCAGACATCACCTTCCCAACGCAGTGCTGGTGTCACCAGCATTTCGAGCTGATGGCGGACGATCCCTTGCAGGCTCTCCTGAACAGCTTGGCTTGTGTGAGAGCGAAGGGTGGTCTCGTGCAGCGGCTCGCGTATGTTGGCCGTGGTAGCGTTTTCCGTCCCCGCAGCTGATGGCGGCACAGCAGCTGGACTAGCCTGAGACGGCGTGTTGGTAACGCCTGTAGCATTGGCCAAAGATGTTGACTGTGGGAGGGCGCCTTGTGCGTTAGGCGAGTGAGCGGGGGTGGAGAGGCGTCCGCCATCAGGGAGTAGTGGTGCGGGGGGAAAGGGCGTATCGCGGGTACCAGCGAGATTCCCCGGCGGGACTGCACCATGACTTGAACCCGAGGGCACAAACTGCAGGGTGCGCCACATCTGGGGCTCCCGCTGGAGTTGCTGGCGTGGTAGTTCTCCTTTGTACCAACGGGCAAGGTGCGACTCATAGAACAGCCCGCTATGGCGGATACTGTCTTCGAGACGGGTCGCTACTATGGCTGGATCCGGCATTTGCCCTGGCGCCATCAGTGGCGTCGGTGACGTGAAGATGGAAGGCGGTGCGGGGAAGCGGACGAGCAGGTCAGCGATGGTTCGTGCCGAGCTGCTGAAGTGGGTCTGCGACGACGCGGGCGCGTGACCTTGCGGCTGTATCGGCCGTGAGATGGTATCTGAGAGGTCCCGTGAGGTTCGTCCGAGCTCTGGCAGCCGGGGTGGGTTAGTCCGGGCATCAAGCCGTGAGTCGCTGTGCAGCGCTCTTGGAGCATCCGCAGGGGAGGTGGGCTTGACTGGCTGGTTCAGATCGCGGGCTGGCGGGGTATCGACCCGTTTGCCTAATACCTGATGCAGCAGGGTATCC
This sequence comes from Halomonas rhizosphaerae, assembly GCF_030012485.1. Classification (NCBI taxonomy): domain Bacteria; kingdom Pseudomonadati; phylum Pseudomonadota; class Gammaproteobacteria; order Oceanospirillales; family Halomonadaceae; genus Halomonas; species Halomonas rhizosphaerae. The sequence continues at coordinate 62,638 of NZ_JASCQQ010000039.1, read as the reverse complement.
AGCAGGGGGGTTATGCCACTCACGGGGCTCCCTTGATGTGGTGCAGATCAGTAGGCGGGGTTGGTCCTCCTTTTCCGACACCATAGGCGTGCCGAAGATTCCGTTGGCGCTGCGACGCGCTGATCAGCTTGCCAAGCTCATCGCGACGCTCGATCAAGCGTTCGCGAATTTCGAGATCGTTTTCCAGAATCTGTTCCAGTATCTCCGCTTTGCGTGCCCGCTGATTGGCATCAAGGTGGCGCTCGGCATCGAGCTTAGCCACCTGCTTCACCTGCATGATGTAAGTGCTTTCCTGATCGACCAGTGCTGGCCAATCGGCGTCGCGTGCCGAATCCAGCATGAGGCGCGTGCGCGACAGCAGTGCCTCATACTCCTCGACCAGTGCTTGCTGGCTGCTCGGCTCTCCGCCATGATCCATGATCAGCCCCTTGCTCCCTGGTCGCCGATGTCTCGCCAGGCCGACGCGATGTCGTTCAGTCGTGCCTCTGCCTGGTCAAGGCTTTCGACATCGTTATGCAGGTTGGCCGACAGTAGTAGACGCGCCACATAATCATAGAGCGAGGCGAGTCGCTCGGCGATCTCGCCGCCACGCTCCACATCCAAGGCGGCTAACAGGCCGTTATTGACAATATCCAGTGCCTTGGAGATCGCCTTGCCCTTCTCCGGCGAGTTGCCATCCTGCAGGTGGATGCGGGCGGTGCGAATGGCGGCCAGGGCACCATCGAACAGCATCACGATCAACTGGTGCGGGCTTGCGGACATCACCCCGCTTTCGACTCCGACCTTGGCATAGGCGCTGGCTCCGCGGCCGTAGGCGGCCGCTCCTCGCATGGCACTCATGGCTGTCTTACTCCTGTCTGGTGCGGCACCAACCCGGTGCCAGTGTCTGGGGGACCGTTACTGCATGTAGTCTGACAAGGATCGGGAGGGACGTAACAAAGAACAGCCCCTGCCAGACGAGTCATTTCCGGTTATCGGCAAGTTTGGCATTGACTTTAGGTGGATACAGGGACTTCTTGCTGAACGTTTCCGAGGCTTTGAATGGCCATTCCTCGAAGTTTTTCGCCCAGTGCCGTTCCGGGAGGCTCGGGAGAATCGGTAAGCTGGACCTGCTCGATCCCTCCGTGTGCATCGACGGCTTGTATCCATGCCAGCTGACCGCTATCGAAGCGGACCAGTGAGCCAATTGGATAGAGACCGAACTGCTTGATGTAGCGTTTAACCCAGCGCTGGTCGAATTGTTCGGGATGGCTCAGCAGGTGGCGATAGATGGCCTCGATCTCCCAGGCGTCGCGGTCCGGCCGGTCTCGCCGCATGGCATCGACAGCGTCCACCACCGCTGCGGCTCGGCTCAGCTCGTGCAGCTCATTACCGGCCAGGCACCGGGGATAGCCACTACCGTCCAGGCGTTCATTGATGTTGTGGGCCACTGAGTCGAGGATGTTGGCAGAGAGCCAGTGGCAGCGCCCCATTCGACGCATCAACTCTTCCACATGACTCTGCATCTGCTGATGCTGGCGCGCATCGGGATGGGCAACCTGCCAAAGCTCGGTCGGCAGTAGGGCTTTTCCGAGGTCATGCACCATGGCGCTTGCCACCATGGCCTTGCTCAGTTTTCGAGGAATGGATGACATGCCGGCTAGGTCCAGCAGGAAAACACTCACGGCGAGGCTATGGCGAACCAACCGTGGTTCGTGTTGTAGGCAGCGTGTAGCGAAGAGTAGCCCGTCCCGGTCCTCGTCCTGGAGCAGCAAGAGGCGATCGGCGTGACGTGACAGCTGTACCGAGTCTATCTCTCCACCTTGCTGCAGCTCGAGGAGTTGAGCATCCAGGTAGCCAGCGATACGAGCTAACCGTCTTGCCATGGGCGTGGGGTATTCTTGAGTATTGCGTCGCCCCACCGCAGGCGGCGTTGCTGTCCGGGTCTGGAAGAGCAGTGATGGTAGGCGTGACGCTTCGCTGCCTTCGGCGTAGCGGGCCGACTCGCGTTCAATCTCGCGGACGAAAAACCATAGCTGTCGTTCTTGGTCGCCCGTTGTGTGGTCGAAGCTAAAACCGACAAGGATGACCTGGCGCTCGGTATCCACCTTCTGGTGACGTGGCGATGCGCACACGACAAACCGGGTGTCGTTAGGGAAGCATAGCTCGATTTCCAGAGGCAGGTCGGTGGTTGCCAGCATACCCCCCGCAGAAAGCGGTAACTCCAGCTGGCAGCCCTCCAGTGAGAGATCCTTGAGGTCTCCTTGTGAAGACCCGCCCTGTGCGACACGCAGGATAGCACCAACTTCCATGCCAAGCCTGAGACGGGCCCGAAAGGATTCGCGACGCTGCAGCACTTCAAGGCTGTAAGGAAATTGGCAGGTGCACACCAAGCGGCCATCTGCCTCATGGCACTCGCTCATCGCCATGTTGGGGGTTCGCAGCATCTTGCCCTGGGCCTGGCCCAGGAGCCGAAACTCCTGGCCGCGCTTGAGCTCACTGGCAATCTCACGAATGGCACTGATGTCTAGCACCAAGGCTTCACCAGGGTGCTGTTCCATGACCAGCACCGGAAGTGGCTTGCTGCCTGGGCTGCTCACCTGAAGCGATGCCCCACCGGGTTCGATCAATGCCTCAAGCAATGCCTCGATTTCGGTGGGACTCTCCACACGGGTATAGCCATCCTGCTGCTGCGACATCCTTCCCTCTTGCTCGCCGGCTTTTCCTACACGTCCTATCGGCTGTTCCTCGGTTATCTTGAGGCGTGGTACGCCTAGCTCCTCAAGTCTGGGTTCTGGCGGTCGATGGCTTGGGAGTGGCGTTGGGCGTAAAGGTGCCTGGCGAATGAGCTTGCTTCTCATTCAGGGTCGGGGGTGGTGTGCTTTCGCCATGCGTTGAGATCGCAGGGCCAGCGATGCTGAGGCCAATAGTGACTTCTGGCTCTGTTCTTGAAGATGCAAATACGGTATTAGTTTGTGATAGCCCTGAAGGTTGACTGAATCTTCTATAATCTAAGCTGTATTAAGGCCTGCGACCTTCCTGGGAGTTCTCCATGTCCGATGATGGTGCTGGATCACCGCCACAACCGCCTTCCGGTGATGCAGCCATGGGAGGCTCGAGCTTGAAGCACCACCCAGCCTTGCTGTCTCGGCTCGTTCTGGAACATACCCCGATGGCCTTGGTGGTACTTGATGTACGAGACAAGGTGCTTTGGGCTAACCCAAGTTTTCTGGCATTGGCCGGGGTAGGGGAGGAGGAGCTGGTTGGCAAGCCGCTGACCGACATCATGCGTATGGTGTCATGGTTGCCGGTTCCGCATGAAATTGATGCAGAGCTTGCTACCCAGCAATGGCAGCGTATCTGGCTGGCCAGTGATGGGATCGAGTCGTCCAGGATGGTATTGATGTCTGAGATGACCCCTGAGTCAACTCCAGCAGGAGTCTCGAGGATACTAGCGTTCGTGGACCTCAGGGCAGGTCAGGCTGGAGAATTCCCACCGTTCTCGGATCCCCATACGGGCCTTGCTAGCCAATGGGTTTTCGAGGACCGGTTGCGTCACGCAATTGAACGAGCTGATCGGCACGATCAGCGCTTGGCCATGCTATTGATTCGACTGGATCGTGCCGATGATATCCGGCAGGTCTATGGTGAGTCGGTGATGCAGACATTGTTGCCGCAGATCAGCCGGCGGCTGACGAGCACCCTGCGCAGTGAGGATAGCATTGCTTATTTTGGTGACGATCGCTGGGGGGTGCTGATCGAGCATCCTGTGTCCCCAGAGAATCTGCAAGCAGCGGCACTTCGCTGTCTTGAAGCCATGGAGGCGCCGTTCAAGTTGGGGCGTCCGCCATTGTTGCTTACCCTGGCCATCGGCATCGCCATGTATCCGGATGATGGCACCTCCCCTGAGCAGCTGATGGGTAACGCCGGTCAGGCACTGGGCAAGGCTCGTCCTGCAAGCCATACGTTCTTCGATCGAAGCCTCAAGCGTATGCTATCGCAGCGCATGGCACTTCGGCACTGCTTGCAGGAGGCTCTGCTGTGTCCCGATCGTCATTTCGATGTGGTCTACCAGCCTCAAGTTGATCTGGTGAGTGGCTGCTGTGTCGGCGTCGAAGCCCTTGTGCGCTGGAGGCACCCGCAGCAGGGAGTTTTGCAGCCTGACGCTTTTCTGCCGATGGTGGCTGAAATGGCGCAGATGGTAAGGCTCGACCGCTGGGTCATCGAGCAGGTCATTGCTCAACACCAGCGCTGGCAGTCTGCAGGGGCGCCCTTGGCAGGCCTAAGGATATCGGTCAATCTTGATGCAAGCCTTCTGGAGCAGACGGTCTTCGATGGTCGTTCACTTGATCGTTTTCTGCGTCAGACGTGTGATGAGCTGAACTGGCTGAGCCTGGAGATCGATGGGAAGGTGCTCTCCGGGCAGGCTGAAGTCCATAGCCTGCTGTTGCGTCGCCTCTCCAGAATGGGGGTTCGTCTGGTGGTCGATAACCTGGGCGGTGCACCCGTGGACCTGATTCGTCTAGCGATGCTTCCAGTCTCCCATGGGAAGATCGGCCGTGAGCTGGTACATGGCCTGGCTGATAGCAGCCCGTTTGCCCGCCAAGCGCTCAGCGCGCTGTCGCAATGCCTGAAAGCACTGCAACTGGAAAGCGTTATGGTGGGAGTGGAAACCGCCGAACAGCTGACAGCGGCGCGGCAGAAGGGGGTTGATCAGGTACAGGGGAATCTGCTTTGCGCGCCCATGGCGGTCAGCGAACTGGAAGCGTGGTTGGGAGATCATCCTGATAGCCAGGTACTCTCGAAGCTTTGAATCGTGAGTAGCGCGCTCCCCTTGGGATTAACGTGAGCAGGATCGTGCATTTTCTAGATTGCGATCAGGCAGATGTGCTAAGTCGTCTCTGGCCTGATGTCGTACGTCCGTCTGGCGCATATACGGACTTATCGGCGATGCTGTGAATGTAGTCGAGCATCTGCCGGTTATGGGTCATGCGCAGGCTTACCAGGCGACCGTTGCGGTCATTCAAGCGGGCGGTGTGAGCCGTCATCTCGAGGGTGGCTTGCCACTGGTAAAGGCAGCCCGCGTCTTCAGCCGCCTGGCGTGCACCCTCTCCGCCAGTGGTATAGCCAAGCTTTAGCTGGATTCGTGCACGAGTCGACTCGGTTTCCTCTAGGATGGCGAGTAGGCGGGACTTTTCCTGCGCAATATTCTCGAGTTGTGGACCATCGATCGAGCCCCTGAGTAGCTGCTCCTGTTCATTTTCGAGCAGCTGGATCAGTGTGCCGAGCCGAGACTGCTGTTCCTCGAGCAAACGGCGAAGGCTCATTCTTTGGCGTCCTTGCTGTCCAGCAGGTCCTTGACGCTAGCAATCAGACCGTCGGCAATGCGATCGGCCCGCATGTCCAGTCGGCCCTCGCGAATGGCTTCACGAAGTTCTTCAACACGCACGGTGTCGATGTCCTGACTGGCATCCGTGGCTGCCTGGCTAAGGTGAGTTGTAGCAGACGGACCGGCATCTTGCTGGTTGGCGCGGTCAGATCCCTGAATTTTTCGGGTTTCGTCACGCGGCTCCGCCTGTCCAGTACGCGGCAGGGGGTGGTGGTTGTCGATTTTCACGGTGATGGCCTCGTGACCGATGTGGTGATGAAGGGTATCGGCCGTCGATTGGATAACTTTAACCTTTGTGATCCTCAGCAGCGAGTTTGCTGCCGGTGAGCTTAAATGTCCACGGCAACCCTGCCCGGGCCCAGTACCTTTCCCTCGAGGATGAGGCGGTCAGGAAGCCGTACCCGAACGCTGTCGCCCATACCGCCCTCGTCGATGGCCTCGCCCTCGCGATGGACGCGAAAACCGGTGCCGGAGGCCTCCACCTGCACGCTGTCGCCTCGATAGACCAGGCGTGGCGACTGCACATGGTGCTTCTGGAGTGTCTGGCCCGGGGCAAGGGGGCGCGTGGCGTGCTGGCCGATGGCGTCCTCAAGCGCGATTACGGTGCCGCCCGGCAACCGCGCTAAGTTACCGCGTGCAAGCGTCAGATCCTTCTCGCTGAGCGGCTGGCCCCGCTCCACGCGTCTGGCCATCTCCACGTAGCTGCCAACCATCTCGACGCTGGCCTGCAGGTAGCGCACCTGGCGGCCATCCTCGCCGCAGCGCACGCCCACGGAGACGCGGCTGCGAAGCTCGGCCTCCGGGTTAGGCAGGAAGGGAGTTGGATTCTCGCACTCGCCCAGGCGCGCGCTCGGCGGAGAGATCTCGATAACCACTTCGTCGCCAAGCGCGCTGGCGCGTTCGTAGAGCAGCGCTTGCACCCGTTCCAGCATCGCACGGTCGTCGGCGGCGCCGGGCAGTGCGAAAAACAGCAGCAGAAGCAGGCAAAGAAAGCGTGGCCAGAGGGCGCCGGGCATGGGTCACCACCAGGGTTGCAGGGCGGGGTTAAAGGACTCTGATAGATTCTAGAGCGCAGCCGGGTCGGGCATCCTTTGAAATAGGCCTGCCGGCGACGGCTGTTCCTGCCTTTGTAATGCCGTCTCCCGCACTAGGCTTCAACATCGACAAAACCCCTTTTCGGAGAGTGCGGGGATGATCGACCGGCTCGAAGCCTCATTGAACTTCCACCAGCAGGCCTTGGGGCTCCGTCAGGAGCGCCAGAAGGTGCTGTCCAGCAATATCGCCAATGCCGATACCCCCGGCTACAAGGCGCGGGACATGGATTTCGCCAGTGACCTCAAGCAAGCAGTCTCCCGCACCGGGCAGGATGGCTTGTCGCTGTCGCGTACCACCGAGCGACACCTCGAGGGCAGCGGCGCTCCGCTCGGTTCTCGGGACCTGCTCTATCGCGTCCCGGCGCAGCCGAGCCTCGACGGCAATACCGTAGACATGGACGTGGAGCGGGCCCAGTTCGCCGACAACTCGGTGCGCTACCAGTCCGCGCTTACCATCCTCAACAGCCGCATTCAGGGCCTCAAGAAGGCCATGCAGCCCGAATAACCAGGAGCGAGCGCATGTCGATGTTCTCCATCTTCGAGATTTCCAGCTCGGCCATGAGCGCCCAGTCGCAGCGCATGAACGTGACCGCCAGCAACCTGGCCAACGCCGACAGCGTGGCCGGCCCCGACGGCGAGGCATACCGTGCCCGCCAGGTGATGTTCGAGACCCGCGCCCGGTCACGGGAAGGCATCGGCGGTGTCGGTGTGCGCGAGGTGGTGGAGGACCCCTCTCCCATGCGGATGGAGTATCGCCCCGAGCACCCCCTGGCCGATGAGGAGGGCTACGTCACCATGCCCAACGTCGATCCGGTAGGCGAGATGGTCAACATGATCTCTGCCTCGCGTTCCTACCAGGCCAACGTCGAGGTGATGAATACCAACAAGCAGCTGATGCTCAAGACGCTGACGCTTGGGGAGGGTTAAACCGTGGCAGCCACGATCGATAACAGCGCGCTCAATGGCATCAACGGTGTCAGCGGAGCACGCGTTGGTGCAGGTGTCAGTGCCAGGAGTAACGATTCCGAGGCACTCAACGACAACTTCATGACCATGATGATCGCGCAGCTGAAGAACCAGGATCCGCTGAAGCCGATGGATAACAGCGAGATGGTCTCGCAGCTGGCTCAGATCAACACGCTCAACGGCGTCGAGGATCTCAACGAGACCCTGCAGGGCATCGGCAGCCAGATCGACGCCGGTCGCGCCCTGGAGGCCTCCGGCCTGATCGGCCAGGGAGTGTTGGTGCCGGGGGATCGCGTGCTGGTCGGCCGTGACGGTGAGGGCAACGTGAACTCCACCCCGATCGGCATGGAGCTCGAGGAGCCCGCGGAGAACGTCAAGGTCTCCATCACTGACGGTGCCGGCCAGGTGCTGCGGCGCTATGACATCGGCGCGGTCGACGCCGGGGTCTCCTCCTTCCAGTGGGATGGCGAGACCGACCAGGGCAACTTCGCCCCCGATGGCGCATATCGCATCAGCCTTGAGGCCACCCAGGGAGACAAGGAGCTGAGCGCCGAGCCGCTCACCTATGGCCGGGTCAATGCGGTGACACCCACCGATGAGGAAGGCGGCTTCGCCCTCGACCTGGGCGCCGTGCAGGGACAGGTCGGCCTGTCCGAGATCAAGCAGATTCTCTAACCAACAACCACCGGTTTCGGCTTACGCAGAGGGAACATCACCATGGGTTTTTCACAAGCGCTCAGCGGCCTGAATGCCGCCGCCTCCAGCCTGGACGTCCAGGGCAACAACATCGCCAACTCGCAGACCGTGGGCTTCAAGAGCTCCAGCGCCCAGTTCGCTGACGTCTTCGCCAACTCCAAGGTAGGCCTGGGCACGCGCATGTCGACTGTGCTGCAGGACTTTGGCGAGGGCAACCTGGAATCCACCGGCCGCGAACTGGACCTCGGCATCAGCGGCGAGGGCTTCTTCCGCTTCATGCAGAACGACCAGGTGGTCTACTCCCGCAACGGCCAGCTCTCCATGACCGCGGATGGTTATCTGCAGAACGCCCAGGGCGCGAGGATCATGGGGTTTGATGCCAATGATGATGGTTTGGTTTTAGCAGGCGGTCAGCCTGAAGTTTTGCAGATCGGTACCGAGGAGCTTGAAGCCAAAGCTACGGAAAATGTTTCCTTGGTTGCAAACCTAGACTCTCGTGAGCTTGCAGGCAGTGCTGAAAATACGGTTGAGCTTGATACTGGCGAGATTTCATACCACTTCTCCAGCAACTTCACAGCTTACGACTCGCTTGGTAATCCTCAAAACACAACCGTGTACCTTGAGAAAACTGGGTCGAATGAATGGAAAGCTACGACTGCAGTCGGAGAGATTAACGCTGGTGGTGCCGATTTAAGCTTTGATAATAATGGCCAGTTTACCGGTACAAATCCGGCGCAGTTTTTAGCCAGTTTGACGGAGGTTGAATTAGATAATGGCGCTGCTGATTTAACTATGGAAATCGACGTTTCTGATTTTACCCAGTTTGGCAACACATCTCGTACCACTGATCTCCAGCAGGACGGCTATACCTCCGGCGCCTTCGTGGGCATCAGCATCGAAGCCGATGGCACGATCATGAGCAATTTCTCCAACGAGCAGTCGGTGGCTGAGGGCCAGATCGCCATGGCCAACTTCCGTAACCCCGAGGGTCTGCGCCCGGAAGGCGATAACGCCTGGTCGGCGACCCAGGCTTCCGGCCAGGAGCTAGTCGGCGCGCCGGGTACCGGCTTGTTGGGCAGTATCGAGTCCGGCGCTATCGAGGCCTCCAACGTAGATATGGCGCGAGAGCTGGTGGACATGATCGTCACCCAGCGTGCTTACCAGGCCAACTCCCAGACCATCAAGACCCAGGACGAGGTCCTGCAGACCGCCATCAACCTGCGGTAAGAGCGGAGACTGAGCCATGGATCGCATTCTCTATACTGCCATGAGCGGCGCGCGCCAGAGCATGGAGCAACAGGCGGTGGTCAGCAACAACCTGTCCAACGTCAGCACCACAGGCTTTCGCGCCCAGCTTCATGCGATGAGGGCGGTGCCCGTGCAGGGTGATGGCCCCCTCGACACCCGTGTCTCGGTGATGGCTTCGACCCCGGGGTCGGACTTCTCCAGCGGGTCCATCAGCCGTACCGGTCGGGCACTGGACGTCGCCGTTGAGGGTAATGGCTGGCTGACCGTTCAGGCTGCAGATGGTGAGGCCTATACACGGCGAGGCGATCTTCAGGTCGACGGTGACGGCTTCCTGATGACCGCGAACGGCCGTCCAGTGATGGGGGAGGGCGGTCCTATCCAGATTCCGCTGGGCGCTCAGGTCTCCATCGGCGCGGACGGCACCATCAGCACCATCGGGGCCGGCGAGGATCCCGACGCCCTGGTGCCAGTGGATCGGCTCAAACTGGTGTCGGCGCTGGAGCAGGGCCTGCTGCGGGGCGACGATGGGCTGTTCCGCCCGGGGGCCGGGCCCGAGGGCGAGCCCCTCGCGGTATTGCCGCTGGATGAGGAGGTCTCGCTGGTCAGCGGCGCCCTGGAGGGCAGCAATGTCAGCGCCGTGGAGGCCATGGTGTCGATGATCGACGTGGCTCGCCGCTACGAGATGCAGATGAAAGGCATCAGCACCGCCGACGAGAACGCCCAGCGCGCCAACAGCCTGCTGTCGATACAGGGCTAGGCCAGCGTCACACGCTAATTCGCGAGGAACCCGACATGATCAAGTCACTTTGGACGGCCAAGACCGGCCTGGAATCGCAGCAGGTCAACCTGGACGTCATCTCCAACAACCTGGCGAACGTCAGCACCAATGGCTTCAAGCGCTCGCGCGCAGTGTTCGAGGATCTGCTCTACCAGAACATGCGTCAGCCGGGAGCCCAGAACAACATTCAAGATCGACTGCCCTCCGGCATGCAGGTGGGTACGGGTGTTCGGCCCGTGGCTACCGAGCGCCTGCACACCCAGGGAGGGCTGGAGAACACCGAGAACTCTCGCGACCTTGCCATCAACGGCCAAGGCTTCTTCCAGGTGCTGATGCCCGATGGCAGCACCTCCTACACCCGGGACGGCAGCTTCCAGCTCAACGAGAATGGCCAGATGGTGACCGCCAACGGCTATCCCCTGGAGCCGGCGATCATCATTCCCGACAATGCCCTGTCGATCTCCATCGGTGAGGATGGGGTGGTGAGCGTGACTGAGCCGGGCACCAGCCAGCCCAATGAGGTCGGGCAGATCACCCTCTCCACCTTCGTCAACCCAACCGGGCTCGAGAGCGTCGGGGGCAACCTCTACATGGAGACCGCCTCTTCCGGGCCGCGCAACGAGAGCATGCCGGGCATGAACGGTGCAGGGCGTCTGTTTCAGGGTTACGTCGAGACCTCTAACGTCAACGTGGTGGAGGAAATGGTGAGCATGATCCAGACCCAACGCGCTTACGAAATCAACAGCAAGGCGGTGCAGACCAGCGACGAGATGCTGGCGCGCCTGAGTCAGCTGTAATCGACAATGGCAGGAGACAGGGCATGACGACCGGGCGCTTGGGTACGCCGAGCCTTTTGCTGGTGGCAGCGCTGATGCTGCTGATGGGAGGCTGCGCCCAGATTCCGCGCGCCTCGGTGGTCGGCGAGCAGGAGCGTATCGAGATCCCGCAGCCGCAAACGCCGCGGGCCAATGGCTCCATCTATCAGGCAGAGCGCGGCTACCGCCCGCTGTTCGAAGACCGGCGCCCCAACATGGTCGGCGATATCCTGACTATCGTGCTGGATGAGGAGGTCAGTGCCAGCAAGAACAGCCAGTCAAACGCCGACCGCAACGGTTCCTCTAGTCTCGAGCTGGGAGAGCTCCCCGATGCGCTGGACACCCTGGCCGAATACGGCTTCGACATCGAGGGCAATAGCGACTTCAGCGGAGGTGGCGGCTCAGAGGCCAACAACTCTTTTACCGGCACCATTACCGTCTCTGTGCTGGAGGTGCTCAACAACGGCTACTTGCGTGTGCGAGGCGAGAAGCAGATCGCCATCAACCAAGGCACCGAGTTCATCCGTTTCTCGGGGGTCGTCGATCCTCGCACCATCACCGGCCAGGGCGCCGTGATGTCGACGCAGGTGGCTGATGCCCGCATTGAGTATGTGGGCGATGGTTACATCAGCGAAGCGCAGCACATGGGCTGGCTGCAGCGATTCTTCCTCAATGTCTCGCCTTTCTAGCAGGAGCTCATCGTGAAGCCTTCCCTACAAGCGCGCCTCAACGGGCTTTTTATCACCTTGGTGGTCTTCCTGGTGCTGATACTGGCTGCTGTGCCGGCCCGGGCCGAGCAGATCCGAGAGCTGGCCCGCTTCGCCGGCGTGCGCGACAACGCCCTGGTCGGCTATGGCCTGGTGGTGGGCCTCGACAACACCGGCGACCAGACTACGCAGGCGCCGTTCACCGGGCAGAGCCTGACCAACATGCTCAATCAGCTGGGTGTGTCGGTGCCCGAAGGGACCAACATGCAGCTGCGCAACGTGGCGGCGGTGATGGTAACGGCAGATTTGCCGCCGTTTTCGCGCCCCGGCCAGCGCCTGGACATAAACGTCTCCTCGGTGGGCAACGCGCGCAGCCTTCGCGGCGGTACCCTGCTGATGACCCCGATGAAAGGGGCAGACGGCGCCACTTACGCCATCGCCCAGGGCAACCTGCTGGTCAGCGGTGCCAGCGCCCAGGGCGGTGGCAGCAGCGTGCAGATCAACCAGCAGGCCGGCGGGCGCATCGCCGGCGGCGCCATGGTCGAGCGGGAGGTGCCGCTGGATCTTGGCGCCCGTGGCGGGCTGCTGGAGCTGGAGCTCAACCGTGCCGACTTCGGCACAGTTCAGCGGGTCGTCTCGGCTATCAATCAGGAGTTCGGACGGCCGGTCGCCGCGGCCCAGAACGGCCGGGTGATCGCCCTGGACGGCCCCCAGGATGCCAATGCGCGGGTGAACTTCATGGCGCGCGTCGAGCAGCTCAACGTCACCCCCACCGAGGCACCAGCGCGGGTGGTGCTCAACTCGCGCACCGGGGCCATCGCCATGAACGGCCGCGTCACTCTGCGCCAGGCCGCCGTGGCCCACGGTAACCTCGCCATCACCATCGACACCGACTTCGGCGTCAGCCAGCCCAACCCCTTCGGCGGCGGGCAGACCGTGGTGGTTCAGGACACCGAAGTGAGTATCGAGCAGCAGCCCGGCACCCTAAAGGTGGTGGAGGGCGCCGACCTCACCGAGCTGGTGGACGCGCTGAATACGCTGGGGGCCACTCCGGCCGACCTGATGTCGATCCTCGAGGCGCTGAAGGCCTCGGGCTCACTGCGCGCAGAACTGGAGATCATCTGATATGGCGCTGGACACCAGTCAAGGCATGGAGGGACAGTTTGCGCTGGAGCTGCAGGGGCTGCAGCGGCTGAAGCATAGCGCGCGTCAGGATCCCTCCAGCGGCGCCGACGCGGCGGCGCGCCAGTTCGAGGCGCTTTTCGTGCAGATGATGGTGAAGAGCATGCGCGACGCGGTGCCCTCAACCGGGCTGCTCGATAACAAGCAGAGCGAGTTTTTCCAGTCGCTGCTTGACCAGCAGTGGTCCCAGACCATGGCGAGTCGTGGTATCGGCCTCGCCGACAAGCTGGTAGCGGAGCTCGAGAACCGTGGCCTGGTCAGCCAGCCGGCACCGCGTGCTGAGAACGATCTGATTGCCGGCATCCCGCGTGGTACGCCGAAGCCGCTGCGTGATGCCATCCAGCCCGAGATGCCGAGCGACCCAGAGCCAGAGCCACCGTCGGATGGGGCTGGGAGCGACCTCAGAGGATTCATGGCGGAGCTGGATGTTCGCCCGAGAGGCGACACTGTGTCTTCTGACGCGCCCTCTGTCGCGACCGCCCAGCGGGCCGAGAACACGTCTTCGACGATGCGCGAGCGCTCTGATATGCCGGCGCACGTGCGGACCTTCCTCGACCGCCTCGAGCCGCCCGCCCAGGCGGCCAGCCGTGCCACGGGGGTGCCGGCCGAGCTGATCCTGGCCCAGGCGGCCCTCGAGACCGGCTGGGGTCGTCACGAGATATCCACCCGTGACGGCGGCAACAGCCATAACCTCTTCGGCATCAAGGCCGGCAGCAACTGGCGCGGGGAAACCACCGAGATCGTGACCCACGAGGTCTATGACGGGCAGCGCCACAAGACCCGCGACGACTTCCGGGTCTATGGCTCCTTCGAGGAGGCCTTTACGGACTATGCCAATCTGATCGGGAACAATCCTCGCTACCAGGCGGTGACCACGGCCGAGAGCCCGGTCGAGGCGGCGCGTGCCCTGCAGCAGGGCGGCTACGCCACCGATCCGGCCTATGCCGACAAGCTGATTGCGGTCATGAACAGCATGGGTCCGCTCAAGCAATCAATGAACCTGGCCAGTGCAGGGTCCATCGGCCTTGGCGCGTTGCGTTGATTCTGGCCTCAAGATTCTCGTCGTGCTGCCGATTAACTGGGTAATGGCCAAGGGAAACGCCTTATGAGTATCTTCTCTACCGGGCTCAGCGGCCTGAATGCCGCCCAGAGCGCCCTCAACAGCACTAGCAATAACATCAGCAACGTCTATACGCCCGGTTACAACCGAGAGGTAACCCAGCTCGGGGAAAATCGTGCCGATGGCGGGGTGCGCGTCAACGACATACAGCGCCAGTTCAATCAGTACGTGGCCTCACAGCTCAATGCCGCTACTAGCAAATCCAGCGCGCTGGAGGCGTACAACCAGCAGGTCGAGCAGATCGACAGCCTGCTTGCTGACCGTGAGGCAGGACTGGCGCCGCTAATGCAGAACTTCTTCTCCGCCATGGAGGACCTGGCCAGCGCGCCCTCCGACCCCGCTGCCCGCCAGGGCGTGCTGGGCGCCGCCGATACCCTGACCGCCCAGTTTCGCTCCTTTGATGGCTATCTTCAGGACATGCAAGAGGGCATCAACGGTCAGATCGCCGATGAGGTCACCCAGATCAACAACGCCACCGAGCAGCTGGCCGGCATCAACCGGGAGATCGCCTTGGCCCGAGCGCGCAGCGGCGAGGCACCTAACAGCTTGCTCAACCAGCGAGACCAGATGGTCCATGAACTCAGCGAGCGCATGGACGTGCGCCTCAACATCCAAGACGGCAAGACCTACAACGTTAGTCTGCCCAACGGCCAGCCGCTGGTGGCCGGCACCCAGCACTATCGCCTGGAGGCGATGGGCTCTCCCAATGATCCTCAGCGCACCGTGCTTGGCTACCGCGACTCCAACGACGACCTAGTGGCGCTGGATGAGAACACCGTGACCGGCGGTACCCTGGGTGGCCTGATGGAGTTCCGCAGCGAGACTCTGGACAAGACCCAGAACCAGATCGGACAGCTGGCCGTTTCCCTTGCTAGCGGACTCAATGCTCAGCATTCGTTGGGAGCCGATCTCGACGGTGAGCAGGGCGGGGAGCTGTTCCGTATTGGTGAGCCTCAGGTCTATTCGCATGCCGGCAATACCGACCCTGGCGCCACGGCTACTGCCACTTTCAATGAGGCCATGCCCGGTGATCTAAGAGCCACTGACTATGAGATTCGGGTAATCAGTGATAATCCAGCTGGTGCCAATGACTTCGAAGTGGTTCGAAAGGGAAGTGGTAAGATCGTGGACGCCATCTTCGATAACGACAACGACACCTTGAGTTTCGGTGGCATCAACCTCGCATTCGATGACCTCAGCAATGCAGGGGTAGGGGATCGCTTCGAGGTGCAACCCGTGCGTCGCGCAGCCGCGAAAATGGAAACCGCCATCGACGACCTCGACAAGCTTGCCGCATCTTCTCTGGTAGAGCATGGCGGAGACCTCGAAGTCGGTAACTTGCTTGCCGGGAATGACGCACTTGGTAATGCTGTTACTCAAGATCATGAGCTTACAGTTCAGGCCGATGGTAGCTTTAGCATTGATGATGATTCGGTGACTAGCCTATTTCGGGATGGCGTAGAGCTAGAGGCAGGTAGTGATCCTCTTGAGGCAGGCGATCGCCTGACGATTGACGGGGTCAGCTTCACCTTGGATAAGCTTCCAGTGGACGGCGAAGCCACCCTGACCTTGAGCCGCGGTGATTTCGGCACCGGTAACAACGAGAATTCCCTTGCCATGCAGGCCCAGCAGGACAAGCTAACGGTGGGCGGTAGCGCCTCTTTCAGCGGCGCCTACGGCGCCATGGTCGGCGATGTGGGCAATCGCACCAATATCGTTCAGGCCAACCTCGATGCCCAGCAAGGCTTGACCAAGCAACTGGAGGCGGTTCAGCAGTCGGAATCCGGCGTCAACCTGGACGAGGAGGCGGCGAACCTGATCCGTTACCAGCAGTTCTACCAGGCCAATGCCCGCGTCATTGACACTGGCACGACCGTCCTCGACACCATCCTCGGCCTGCGTAACTGATCCGGAGAGAGTATACGATGCGAGTTAGCAGCGTCACCATGTACGAGCAGAGTATCTCGTCCATGAATCGTCAGCAAAACGACTTTCTCAAGGTTAGCCAGCAGATCGCCAGCGGCCGCCGAGTGGTTAACCCCTCTGACGACCCCCAGGCCGCCTCGCGAGCGGTGGGCGTCGATCAGGCCCGTGCAGTGACCCAGCAGTTTGCTGATGCTCGGGTCAGCGCGCGCAACTCGTTGGCGCAGACCGAGAGCGTGCTCAACAGCATCAGCGATGCGATCACCAGTGCCAAGACCCTGATGGTGCAAGCCTCCAGCGATACCCTCAGCGATGCCGACCGAGAATCGGTGGCCAGTGAGTTGCGGGGTGTCTACGAGACCGTGATTGGCCAGGCCAACGCCACCGATGGCAACGGCCGGCATCTCTTCGGAGGTTACCAGGACAGCACCGAGCCCTTCGTCCGTAAGACCGAGAACAACGAGACCTTTATCGATTATGTCGGTGATGGCAATACACGCGAACAGCGTATCGATGCCTCACGGCTGATGAAGGTCAACGAGAATGGAGAGTCCATTTTCAACAGCGTACCCAGCGGTGCTGGCTATGTGGCCGAGGCGGATGCCGGCAACAGCGGTAGCGTTACCTTCTCCGGCCCTCAGGTTATCGACAACGAGGATAATGAATACGGGGACTCTTTCCGGGTCACCTTTACTAGCGAGACTGAGTACACCTTGGAATCGGGTGGTGAAGGGAGTTGGTCCGAGGTAACCACTGGAAAATCCTATGCCGCTGAGGGGAGTGTTATCGAGGCAGGAGGTCTGAGGCTGGAGCTTAAGGGGCAGGCGGCCAACGGCGATATCATAGAGTTTGCCCCCGCCGATAAGATGAACATCAACCTGTTCGAAAGTTTCGAGAAGGCACTTGCGGTGCTGGAAAATCCTGCACAGAACGACTCCGACAAGGCTGCCCTGCGCAATACCCTGAATACCGTGATGCGCGAGTTCGACAATAGCCTCGACAACGTGTTGACCAAGCGTGCCTCTGTCGGCGCTCGACTCAACGAACTGGACGTGGTCGACAGCGTGGGCGGCAACCGCATGCTTAACTATGAGCAGACCCTCTCAGACCTAGTCGACCTGGATTACGCCGAGGCGATCGGCGACTACAGCCTGCGCCAGGTGGGTCTGCAGGCCTCTCAGAAGGCCTTCGCCGACATGAAGGGCATGTCGCTGTTCAACTATCTCTGATATTCGGTCCCTGATGACCATGGTGTCCGGCTATCTCAGCCATGGTCTTTTTACCGCTCCGGTGCCTTTCATGGCCGGGGCGGTTTTTTTTAGCTCGTCATCGGCAGCGGTGCCAGGGTCTCCAGCAGGTTCTGCAGGAAGGCCAATCCTTGGCTAAACAGGCGCTCAAGGAAGCTTCCTAGGTCGGTCATCAGCACCATCAACAGGATCAGGCCCACCGTCAGTGAGGCCGGGAAGCCGATATTGAAGACCGTCAGCTGGGGAGCAGAGCGATTGAGAATGCCCAGTGACAGATTGATGATCAGTAGCGATGCCACCAGGGGCAGAGCAAGCAGCATGCCCGCCGTATAGATCGTGCCGCCGTAGCGAGCCAGCATGATGAAGGCTTCCGGATTGAAACGGCCGATACCGATCGGCAACGTCTGGAAGCTGGTGACCAGCACTTCCAGCACCATCAGATGGCCATTGAAGGCCAGGAACATTAGCAGCGTGACCATGTAAAGGATGCGCGACAGCACCACCATGTTGGTACCGCTGGAGGGGTCGAAGAAGGTGGCGAAGGCCAGGCCCATCTGCAGACCGATGAACTCCCCAGACGCCTGCACCACGGCCAGCATCACTCGTACCGTTAGGCCGATGGCGGCACCGATCAGCAATTGCTCGACCAGAATGCCGAACCCCGCCCAGGAGAAAAGCGGTACCTCGGGCATGGCGGGTAGTACTGGGGCAATCACCACTGCCACGGCGCCTGCCAGAGCCAGCTTGGCCTGGCGCGGTATGCTGGAATGGCCCCACAGCGGGGCGCTGAGCATCAGGGCCGTGATCCTTGCGAAGGGCCACAGAAAGGCAACCAGCCAGCTATGGAGCTGGTCAAATGTGACCTCGACCATCAGCGAGCGCGCCTCCTCACGAGATCATTGAGGGGATGTTGCTGAACAGCTCAATGGTAAAGGTGGTGATCAGCTTGAGGAGCCAAGGACCGGCCAGTACCAGTACCGCAAACACAGCGAGGATCTTGGGAATGAACGATAAGGTCATCTCGTTGATCTGGGTAGCGGCCTGAAACAGGCTGACCAGTAGGCCGGTGGCCAGGGCAGTGAGCAGCAGGGGGCCGGCCAGCAGCAACGTGACGCGCATGCCTTGGTAGGCAATGTTCATCACTTCTTCCGGTGTCATCTTGGCCTCCTCGGGCGTGCGTTCACAGGTAGAAGCTCTCAGCCAGTGAGCCGATGATCAGCTGCCAGCCGTCCACCAGCACGAACAGCATCAGCTTGAACGGCAGCGAGATGGTGATCGGAGGCACCATCATCATCCCCAATGACATCAGTACGCTGGCCACCACCAGGTCGATGATCAGGAAGGGGATGAAGATGGTGAAACCGATCTGGAACGCAGTTTTCAGTTCGCTGGTGACGAAGGAGGGCACCAGCACCCGCATCGGCACATCTTCAGGCCCTTGCAGCTCACCCATATCGGCGAGGCGGGCGAACATCGCCAAATCAGGCTCGCGGGTCTGGGCCAGCATGAACTCCCGGAAGGGGCCTTGGGCCAACTGCAGAAACTCATCGAAGTTGATTTCGTCATTGGAGAGTGGTGCCCAGGCCAGTTCATGCACTTGTCCCAGAACCGGCGCCATGATGAACAGGGTGAGAAACAGAGCCAGCCCCAGTAGCACTTGGTTGGGCGGGGTGGCCTGAGTGCCCATGGCCGTTCGAAGCAGGCTCAACACGATGATGATGCGCGTGAAGCAGGTCATCATCAGCAACACGGCTGGCAGGAAGGCCAGTGAGCTGAGCAGCAGGAGAGTCTGCAGCGATAGCGACCACTGTTGCCCACCATCCTCCATGGGATGGCTGATGATGCCGGGGATTTGCTGGGCCAAGGCTAGAGTAGGCGAGGCCAGCAGTACCGCCAGTGCCAATGTCAGCAACAGGTGCTTTGACGCGATTTGCCTCACGCCTTCCCCCGTCGTCCCAGTCCGGCGTTGTGCCTGACGGCTTTGGCAAAGCGTGTCTTGAAAGAGTCTTCCGCCTCGAAGCCGGGCCCACCAGAGGGGCTGGGTTCCGGATGTTCGTCCGGGGCCGGCATATCATGCAGCTTGCTGACCTGGCCACCGCCGACGCCGAGTACTAGCCAGGTATGTTCCACCTCGACAATCACGACACGTTCCTTGGTGCCCACTGCAGTACTTCCCACGACTCGGAGGTGGCGGCCATGGCGCTGATGGGGCAGTCCCCATCGGCGTAGCACAGCGGCGGCCACCAGGATGATGACCAGGATCAGTCCCAGCGCAGCAGCGGTCTTGCCTAGCGTGGCCATACCGATCAGGGCCTCCCCGCCGCTTACGGCGGCATCCAGGCCCGCCTGGGACTGTTCGGACGTAGCCTCGGTCATCTGTTTAGCTTCTGGACCCGCTCGGATGGGGTAATGATCTCGGTGATACGGATACCGTACTTGTCCTCGACGACCACGACCTCACCCTGGGCGATCAGATAGCCGTTGATCAGGATATCCATGGGCTCTCCCGCCAGGCCATCCAGCTCGATGACCGACCCTTGCGCAAGTTCCAGCAGTTGCTTGATGGTCAGCTTGGTACGGCCGAGCTCCACGGTGAGCTTGACCGGAATATCCATGATCATTTCCAGGTCGCGCCCTTTTTCCACACCCTGGCCCGCCTCGAGAGGGCGGAAGACGCTGCTACCCGCGGACTGAGCGGAGGGCGTGGCGGCAGGCTCCTCCGCCTCCTGCTCCTGTTCGGCGGATTCGGCAGCCGCCTGCTCGGCCATCGCTTCAGCCCAGGGGTCGTCATCGTCGGCAGGGGCATCGTCCTGCTGCTCCGACATGGCGGCGGCCCAGTCGTCTTCGCTGATATTCTGATCGGGTTTGTTGGGATCAGTCATGGTTGGATTCCTTGGATTGCAGCCTGGAGCCTTTCACGAAGGCGTCGGCCGGCGCATGGTCGGCGGCATGGTCGAAAATGCGCAGCACGCGCAGTGCTCGCTGCTCATGCTGGCTACCGTATTCACACTCCATCACGGGCACGCCATCCACGCTGGCCGTCACCGTCTCAGGAAGCTCCATGGGCAGCACATCGCCGGCCTTCAAGGCCATCACGTGGGCGATGCGGCTCGCGATATCGGTAAAGTTGGCGACCAGCTCCACTTCGGAGTGGCGTATCTCGCCGGCAATGCGCTTCGTCCAGGTGCCGTCCTGATCCTGGCTGCCATCGCTGAGCGGGTTGGTCAGCAGGTCGCGCAGCGGCTCGATCATGGCGTAGGGCATGCAGATCTGGAAGCTGCTGGCGAGATTGCCCACCTCGAGATTGAAACTGGTGTTCACCACGATTTCGTTTGGCGAGTTGGTGATGTTGGCGAACTTTGACTGCATCTCCGAGCGCAGGAAGCTGAGCTCGAGGGGATAAACGGATTTCCAGGACTCGCTGTAGGCGTCGATGGCCAACTGCAGAAGACGTTGAATGATGCGCTGTTCGGTGTTGGTGAATTCACGGCCTTCGGACTTGGTCACAAAGCGTCCGTCGCCGCCAAAGAGGTTGTCCACCACCATGAACACCAGACTGGGGGGGAACACGATCAAGGCCGACCCCCGCAGGGGCTTCATGGCGATAATGTTGATATTGGTAGGCACCGGCACATTGCGGGAGAACTCGCTGTAGCTCTGGTAGCGCACCGAGTCCACGGTGATATCGGCGCTGCGACGAATCAGGTTGAACAGCCCCATGCGGAAGTGACGTGCAAAGCGTTCATTGATGATGTCCAGGGCATGCAGGCGTTCGCGGATGATGCGATGCTGGGATGCAGGATCATACGGGCGAACGCGTGAGGCCCCATTGTTCTTGGCTTCCGGCTCGTCATCACCGCTCACACCCTTGAGCAGGGCATCGATCTCTTCCTGGGACAGCAGATCATCTTGGGACATGGCGTCTTGGCTACCCCCAGCCTATTGCACGATGAACTCGGTGAAGAGTACGTCGTTGATGGCCAGTTCCGGCTGGTTTTCCGACATGGGCGCCTCGAGGGCGGCAACCACCTGGTCTGCCAGGCGCTGCTTGCTTCCCGGCGAGGTCAGTTCACTGGCTTGCTTGCCGGAGAACAGCGTCAGGAGGCGACTGCGAACCTGGGGCATGTGTTGCTCGAGGATCTCCTGGCTCGCCTCGTCACTGAGCTTCAGCGACAGGCCGGTGTAGAGCAGTCGTGGACCGTACTCGTCGTCGGCCAAGTTGACGGTGAAGGGCTGGATCGGCAGGAATATTGGTGCTTTTTGCTCCGGCGTCACTTGGGTGTTGAGTGCCGATTGCGCTGCGCCGCCTTGCTGGTTGAAGACCATGTAGAGTGCCACCGCTGCCGCCGATGACGACAGGATCAGCAGCACCATCATCGACCACAAAAGCTTGCGGGAGCCACCACTGGATTTCGCCATTCTCTTTCCTAGGTTGCTGTATATTGCCGACGCTGACGTCGCAGTATGCGTGTCGCGCCATGTTCATGATGATCCGAACAGGCTTGCTGATTGCGCCTATCTTGCTCGTTTGGCACCACAGCAATGCTGGGGGTCAGGCATAGAGATCCACGTGGCCATCCATATTCAACTCACGCGCCACCTTGCTCTCGATGTCCCTTGGTGCCCCTTCGTCACTCTCGTCCGGCCCTGCCGATGCCAGCATGTCGCCGGGCTGGCGGGGGGCGCTGTCGCCGTTACCGTTTCGCTGTTCGCCTACCGAAGTCTCACCCAAGCTGATGCCCTGTTCGGCGAGGGCTTCACGCAATTGCGGGATGGCCTGCTCCAGCGCCTGGCGTACTTGGGCGTGGGCGGAGATGAACTGCGCCTGTGCGCCTTGGTCACCCATCTTCAGGGACACCGACAGTGGGCCGAGCTCCGCTGGGTGAAGCTGCAGCTCGACGCGTTGCTCACCCCCACTTTGACTCAGTCGCACCAGCTGCTGACCGAGCTGCTGTGGCCAGGCGGGGCTCGACACCGGCGTCGGGATATTGGCCTGAGCGTTGGGAGTGGTCGCGCTGGCCATCGATGGGGTCATTCCCTGGCCGGCCAGCTCGAATCCCCCGGTGGCACGCGCTGTGTCACTGCGTGATGCCATCAGGGTGTCGATGGCGCCGGAGACCTGCTGTGGGAGTTCGTCCGTCTGGAAAGTGGTGCGGCTGCTGGCCGCTTCCAGGCCACCGGTGCGCTCGACAGTCCGGTCGAGTTGCGTCGCCAGCGACTGGCGAAGGCCTTTGCGCTCAAGCGTATCGGCCGCGATGGCCTGGAGTAGGGCATTGCCACGTGGTTCGTGACCTGCATCCCGAACTGAGATTCCCTCGGGTCGGGTTGACTCGGCCTGAGCGGCCAGAGAAACGATCGCGAGGTCCTCGCCAGTCTCGAGGCGGCCAGCCTGCTCGATCAGGTCGAGGCGTTTCTGAAGTGCGTCCCAGACGTCGCCGCTCGGCAGGTCAGCGTCACCCTCACCCTTCAGCGCCTTAAAGCCAGCCATGACATCACCCTCCGAGAGGGGGGCCATGGTTACCTGAAATGCCTGATGGTGACCCGCCCCTTCCCGGCCCAGGCTAGTCAATAGCGCGTTTGGGGCGTTCTCTGGCTTTCCTGACACGCTAGACAGCAGAGCGTCGTGGTCTACCACATCAAGGCCGCGACCGGCAGGGTGGCCCATCTCGTTGAGACTTGCGCCCAAAGCCTCTTTCTGGGATCTGACATGCTGGGTGGGTATCTCCGCGGGGAGGGAACCTTCACTGGCAGTGCTCTGACGGGCCCGGGACGCACCGGCCAGATTGCTGGCAAAGTCGCCTCCTGCCCCCTGATCCTTGGTGCCCCCGGACGTGGTACGGCCATTGGTGGCAGCGACTAGCAACTGGATATCCATCGACAGTCTCCTTGCCTGCTCAGTGCTCGTTATGGGACGAGCGCTGGCGGACGAGTCGGTTATTGACCAGGTCATCACTGACGTGTTGTTCCCGGCGTTGTTCATCGCGACGCCTGGCAACATCCCGCCGTTCGGCCAGGGTGTCGTAGGACGATAGGCGCTGCTGTTGTTGCTGCCAGTGCTGGCGAGTCTTCTCGACCCGCTCCTGCTGTGCGGCCACTGCCTGCCGGGCACGCACCAGAGCGTCGTCCAGGGAGGCGAGGAATTGCTGGTAATTGCGCATGGTGGCCGGGTCGATACCGTCGCGCATCGCCGCGTTCAGCTTTTCGGCGTACTCCTGGCGATAGCGATGCAATGATTCCAGCTGCTGGCTGACCTGGCTGCTGGTTCGCTGTTCGCCGGCTAGGCTCTGTCCGGCCTGGTCCCGGGCATCCCGGGCGAGCTCGACGAGGGTGTCGAGCGGCGTGTTGTAGCGGCTCATGGCTTACCTCCCACGACACTGGCCAGTGCCTGGCGGGCGTTTTCCAGGCTGCTGTTTTCCTCAATGCGCTGCTGCAGAAAGCCCTCGAGTTGCGGATAGCGCCTAACCGCCTCATCCAGCTGTGGGTCATGGCCCGTGTGATAGGCACCGACACTGATCAGGTCGTGGTTGCGCTGATAGCGGGAGAAGAGTCCCTTGAACTGCTGGGCTTGCTGTAGCTGCTGCGGGTCGATGATGGCGGTCATCGCTCGGCTGATGGAGGCCTCGATGTCGATGGCCGGATAGTGGCCTGCTTCCGCCAGGGTTCGGGATAGCACGATATGGCCATCGAGAATGGCACGTGCCGAATCGGCGATGGGGTCCTGCTGGTCGTCGCCCTCGGTGAGCACGGTATAGAACGCGGTGATGGAGCCGCCGCCTCGTTGGGCATTGCCGGCGCGCTCGACCAGGTTCGGTAACTTGGCAAAGACCGAGGGCGGGTAGCCCTTGGTCGCAGGCGGTTCACCGACGGCCAGGGCAATTTCGCGCTGGGCCATGGCGAAGCGGGTCAAGGAGTCCATGATCAACAGGACATTGCGCCCCTCGTCACGGAATCCTTCGGCAAGCCGGGTGGCATAAGATGCCCCCTGGAGGCGCTGCAATGGAGAGGTATCGGCCGGTGCAGCTACCACGACGGCACGACGCAAGCCCGCTTCGCCGAGGATATTGTCGATGAAGTCCTGAACCTCACGACCCCGTTCTCCTATCAAGCCCACCACGATCACGTCGGCTCGGGTGTAGCGAGCCATCATGCCAAGCAATACCGACTTGCCGACACCGGAACCGGCGAATAGCCCCATGCGCTGGCCGCGGCCCACGCTCAGCAGGGCATTGATGGCACGGATGCCCACGTCGATCTGCTCTTCGATGGGTGCGCGCGCCAAAGGATTCAGAGGCGGTGTGGCCAGTGGTGCACGTGGCGCGTCACTGATCGGCCCCAGGCCATCCAGAGGCGTCCCGTTACCGTCGACGACACGACCCAGCAGGGCCTCGCCAATCGGAAAGCGGCGGGCACTGTTGTGTGCCCCATCGGCAAGGGGGAAGACCCTGGCCCCTGGCATGAGGCCGGTGATCTCGGCCAGTGGCATCAGGTAGAGCTTGTCGCCGGCGAAGCCCACTACCTCGGCCTCGGCGAAGCGACGCTCCTCCTGACGGCTGGCCGGGAGCTCGATACGGCAGGCGTTGCCCAGCGCCACCTGCAATCCCACCACCTCGATCACCAGGCCGGTCGCACGAACCACCCGGCCGCTAGCGCGGCAGGGGGGCAAAGGCTCCACGCGGGCGCGCACGCCCCGCAGGGCACGCTGCCAATGCGCTTGGTGAGGGTTCGTGGACAGCGGCTCGGACACTAGTGCTCATCCCCTTGTGACTGATGTGTAGTGGGGCTGCGATGGCGCACCTGCGCCTTCACGGCCTGCCAGCGACTCTCCCAGGTGGCATCGAGTTCGCCATTGGCACTGGTCACCCGGCAGCCGCCCCGGCTGAGCTGATCATCCGGCTGTAGCATCCAGCCGGCAGCCTCCAGCTCTTCACCCAGATGCTTCTGTACCAGCTTGTGATCCAGCGGATGCAGCCAGAGACGTTGCTGGCCGATGAGCGGTGGCTCGGTATGCAGTAGAGTGCGCACCAGCTCCAGTACCTGGCGGGGCCTTGCCTTAAGGGCCTCGCCCGCAAGCTGATAACCGGTGGCCAGGGCCAGGTCTACCAGGTCCTCTGCGATGGTTTCGTCGAGTTGTTCCAGCGCAGTGCTGAACGCGGTGGTCAAGGGGGCGAGGGGGGCCAGCGCCTCGGCGAGGCGTGCTTCCATCTCGTCTTTCGCCTGTTGGCGTCCTTCCTCAAGCCCCTTGGTCAATCCCTCGGCATGGCCCTGTTCGCGACCTTCTTCCAGGCCTTCTTCATGGGCTTCTCGCCGGACCTTCTCGCGCAGCGCTTGCAGTTCCGCCCGGCGTCTAAAAGCCTGACGCCGATCATCATCCTGTTTTGTCTCCGCGCCGCCATGGGCCTCTGTCGACGCCGCTCGCCGCGGGGTCTGCAGTTCCCCCATCTGCCAGCGGCGCCAGGGTGTCTGGCCGTCAGCCATGCCTGATTTGCCACGTTCAGACATAGGTTTCGTCTCCGCCGCTCAACACGATCTCGCCGCCATCAGCGAGTCGGCGCACCACTTGCAGGATGGCTTTCTGTTCGGCTTCCACCTGGGAGACCCGGATCGGCCCACGGGCTTCCATGTCCTCTCTCATCAGGTCGGCAGCACGCTGGGACATGTTGCGCATGAACTTGTCCATGAGGACTTCCGGTGCTCCCTTGAGGGCCACCACCAGCGAGTTGGTGTCGATCTCCTTGAGGATGAGCTGAATGCTGCGGTCGTCCAGGTCGATGAGGTTCTCGAACAGGAACATCTCGTCGATGATCTTCTGAGCCAGGTCTTCGCTGTGCGAGCGCACCGTCTCGATGGCAGCCTCTTCCTGGTTGGAGTTCATCAAGTTGAGGATTTCGGCTGCAGTGCGTGCGCCGCCCATCTTGCTGCGCTTGAGGTTCTGGCCATCCAGCATGTTGGTGAGTACCTCGGTGAGCTCTTGCAGGGCGGCGGGTTGCACGCCACTGAAGGTCGCGATACGTAGCACCACATCGTTGCGCAGTTTCTCGTCGAACAGAGCCATCACGTCCGCTGCCTGGTGACGTTCCAGGTGGATCAGCACTGTGGCGATGATCTGTGGGTGCTCGTCGCGGATCAGCTCCGCCACCATCGAGGCTTCCATGAGGTTCAGGGCGTCGATACCTGAGCCGGTGCCGCTGGTTTCCAGCACGTCCTCGATCAGGCTGGAGGCACGATCGCTGCCGAGTGCCTTGGTCAGCACCGAGCGGATATGCTCGCTGGAGTTCAGGTTGAGCGCGATGAACTCCTCGGTCTCGTCATGGAAGGCCTGCAGCACCTGGCGCATGTCATCGTGGGAGACCTGGTCCAGACGGGCCATCTCCGTACTGATCTGCTGGATCTCGGTGGGGGAGAGGTACTTGAACACCTCGGCTGCACTGTCTTCGTCGAGCGCCAGTAGCAGGATCGCGCTGCGCCGTGCGCCGCTTATCTCCTGGGGCTTAGTCATTCTTGTTCATCCAGCCGCGAACGATCATGGCCACCATGCGTGGATCTTCCTCGGCCATCTCGCGAAGGTCATTGAGGTTGTCCTCGTAGGCCGAGGCCTTGCGTTTGCGTCGCGGCTTGTTGTAAGTGGATTCATCTTCCTCGCCAGAGGTGGACGGGCGTTCCTCGTCATCCTCACCGACTCTGGTCTGGAAGGTCGGCGCGGGCTGCGCTGTCGATTGGGGAGTCTGGCTGGCGCGCTTGACCAGCGGGCGCAGGATCAGCAGGTAAAGCAGCAAGACTGCCAGACCCACCAGCAGATAACGGCCCAGTGTCATGGCCAGCTGCTGGACGTCGGGATCCTGCCACCACTCGAGGGGCTCGACCTCCGTGTCCGTCCGGGTGAAGGGACTATTGACCACGGCAATCTCGTCGCCGCGGGCCTGGGAGAACCCCATGGACTGTCGTACCAGCCGCTCGATCTGGTCGATCTCGACCTCACTTAGGGGGGTTGGCTGCATAACGCCCTGGTCGTCCGCGGTTGGGCGGTAATTGACGACGACAGCTGCCGAGAGTCGTTCCACTTGGCCGCGGCGATGCTGGACGTGCGAGATGCTGCGGTCGACCTCGTAGTTGATCACGTCATCGCGATTGAGATTGCGCGTCGCCGCAAGGGTGTCCTCATCCGCCTGCTCATCCTCGGTGTCCGTCTCATCTTCCTCGTCGGGCGGGTTCTCCACCGGTGACGTAGCGGTGCCGGGAGGGGTGTTGCTCAGGGCGCCCGGGATCCCGCCGGCCAGGTCGTCGTTCCCGTTGTAACTGACGCTGCTCTGACGACTGCGTACGGCAGCCTCATTGGGTGGCTGGTTGGGGCCGTAGCGCTCTGAGGTTTCCTCGCGGCGGGAGAAATCCACCTGAGCCGTTACCTGGGCCTTGACGTTCTGGGTGCCCAGGATCGGCGTCAGGATGGACTCGATTCGCTGTTGGTAGGAGCGCTCCACCTCGGCGATATAGTCCAACTGTGTGCCGTCCAGTCCCAGACCGTTGGCGTCGGGGGCGGTTAGCAGTCGGCCGTTCTGGTCAACCACTGTGACCGCCTCAGCATCGAGGTCGGGCACACTGCTGGACACCATATGCACGATGGAGTTGACCTGCCCCTCGCCGAGGGTGCGTCCGGCATGCAGGGTCAGGACCACTGAGGCCTTGGCTGGCTCACGGTCGCGCACGAAGACCGAGTCCTTGGCCAGTGCCAGGTGAACCCGGGCCCGGTTGACCGGCCCCAGTGATTCCATAGAGCGTGACAGCTCACCCTCCAGTCCACGCTGATAGTTGATCTGCTCGGCGAACTGGCTGATGCCGAAGGCCTGGTTCTCCATCAGCTCGAAACCGACGTTCCCGGCTTGTGGCAGTCCCTGTTCGGCCAGTTGCAGACGCAGCGTGTGGACCTGGTCACCGGGGACGAGCAACGCCTGGCCGCCTTGGCTGAAGCGGTAGGGAATGCCGCGGGTGTCGAGCTCGTTGATGATGCTGCCGCCGTCCGTCTCACTGAGATTACTGTAAAGCACTCGGTAGTCGGGGCTGCTAGCCCACATCAGCAGGGCGACAATCAGGGCGATCGAGGCGGCGCCCGCGATCAGCAGCGCCACCAGCGGGTTGCCACGCAGCTGTTCCTTGAGGCGAGTAATGCCCGCCGAGCCCTGGCTGGCTTGGCTATCGGTGGCGGAAGCGCCACTGCTCATGCGGGCCTCCAGGCGCGGCTGGTGTCATGAACGATATTGAGATAGGAAGAAGGCATCGCGTGCTGGTCCGTCCATCGCGGTTGGCCGCCCCTGAGGTGGGCGGAACTCTGATGCAGGCCATTATCCGCGGCCGCAGTCACCCTAAAGGTCGGAAAAGCCCAGTTTTTATGGGGCATTTGACCGCTTGGCCGACATGCTCAGTCAGGTAGTCTGACATTCCTATTCTCGTGACCCTATATGCCAAGGTGGTTGTGATGAGCGCTCCCGCGATCGAGTCAGTTCTCTCCCAGATGCAGTCATTGTCGAGCCAGGCGGCGTCTCAGCCATCCAGCGGCCAACGGGTCGACACTCAGGTGGGGGGCGGCGGCTTCACCGGCGAGCTGCAGTCAGCCATCCATCGCATCAACGAGCTCAAGCTCGATGCCGATGCCAAGGCGCAGGCCTTTCAGGCTGGTACCCCCGGCGTGCAGCTCAATGATGTGATGGTTGACATGCAGAAGGCGAGCGTGGCCTCTGAGATGGGGGTTCAGGTACGCAACCGTCTGGTCACGGCCTACAAGGACGTCATGAACATGCAGGTGTGATCACGCTTCAAGCTGGATCAGTCGCCCCTGCACCTCTTCCAGACGCTCGGCAATGCGAAGCACTTCCTCTGCCGGGATCTGTCGAATAACCTCACCGTTGTCGCGGTCGACAATGCGGGTCACGAGTCGTGACGTCGCGTCACGCAATTCGAACTCCACGCCATAGGGGCGCATGACCTCGTTGATTCGCTGAATCGGTTCGACGAGGGAGTCGCGGCTGATGGCCTCCGCCCCATGGGCAGCGTCTTGGGCCAACATTCCGCTCGGGAGTGGCAGATTCCCCAGCATGCTTTCCAACCGCTGGCGGGTTGTCAGCGGGGGTGATGAAATGGGTTGGGACGATGCAGTGACATCGGTGAGGGGAGATGACATAGCCAGTTCCTTTTCTTGTTCGACGATGACGGCGCCATGGCGTATCGAAACCGCCTGGTGCCCTGCCATTACTATCGGCCATGACAGGCGCCGGCTTTAGCGCCGGCGCCCGATGTTCGCTCTCAAGCCGTTTGAGGGCTGTGCTGTGTTGTGGCTCCCTGACCTGCTGTCCATACGGGTGCCGGTGCATCGCTGACGGTGAAGCGACTCACCAGTCGCGCCATGTCCCCGGCCTGTTCATCCAGAGAACGGCTGGCGGAGGCGACCTGCTCCACCAAGGCGGCATTCTGTTGGGTGACTTCCTCCAGCTGTGTGACGGCCTGATTGATCTGCTCGATGCCAGCCGATTGCTCACCGGTCGCGGCGGACATGTCACGGACCAGCTCGGCGACCTGGGCGATGCGGCGGGTAATGGCCTCCAGTGTGTCGCTGGTGCTGCGAACCAGCGTCTCGCCCTCGTTGATGCGAGCCACGTTGTTGGCGATCAGCTTGCGGATCTGCTCGGCTTCGCCAGCACTGCGGCTGGCGAGTTTACGCACCTCTGCAGCCACCACCGCAAAGCCTCGTCCATGCTCACCGGCGCGGGCCGCCTCCACTGAGGCGTTGAGGGCCAGCAAGTTGGTCTGGAAGGCAATGTTGTCAATCGCCTCGACAATACTGGTCACTTCCTGGTTGGCAGAGTGGATTTGTTGCATGGCCTGACGAGCCCGGTCGGCCACTTGGCTGGCGTCACCTGCCTGGGCGGTCACCTCATCGGTCATTGACTCTGCCTGGCGGGCGTTCTCGGCCGTATGGCGAACCGTGGCCGTGATCTGCTCCATGCTTGAGGCGGTCTCGACCAGCGAGGCGGATTGCTCCTCGGTACGCTGGGCGAGGTCCTGGTTGCCCTGGGCGATCTCCCCACTGGCAAGCTCCACTGAGAGCGCACTGCGCTGGATATTGCTCACCAGGGCTTCGGTTTCCTCTGAGGCGGAATTGAAGGCGGCATAAAGGTGCGATAGCTCATCGCTTCCCGGTACCGTCAGACGTTGGGTCAGATCGCCACCGCGGCTTGCGATGTTATTCAGGGCGGCACGCAGGGAGCGCACGATGCTGTGCACGATCAGCACCGAGATCAGGATGGCGAGGCCAGCGGCGATCAGCGAGATGACCAGGTAGCCCACCAGGTCCTGGCGTGCCTCCCGGCGCAGGCTGGCCGCCTGTGCCAACACACCCTCCGCCAGAGTATCTTCCAGGTCTTTGAGTCGGTCGATCTTGAGGGTCTGTCGCTCAAACCACTGCTGGGGGTCGACGTCATAGCCGCCGGCAACGCCCAGGTCCAGCGCGACCTGGCGCAGCGGCGCGGCGCGCTTGACCTCCTCATCGTTGAGGATGTCCGTGAGCTGTTGTTGCGTCTCGTCATTGGCCAAGGTCCGGAAGCTTTCCAGATAGGCCGTCTCCTGACCAAGCATCGACAGCAGGCGCTGATGTGTCGCGGTGCGCATGAGATTCGCGCTGAAGGCATTGGCCAGCAGGGCGCGCTCGATACCCGCAAGGTCCTTTGCCTTGAGCAGGGTGAAGTAGGCTCCCAGGCGTCGCGAGATATCGGCATCGGCGGTGAGGTGTGTCAGTCGTCCGACCATGGCCATCAGCGCGTCATTGATGTTGGTGTAGTGGCCCACGGCCTCCTCGGCACTTACGTCGAGGCGCTGAACTTGCTGACGGATGGCCGAGGTAGCCGACAACTGCTGCTCGATATCGACTGTCTGTCTGGCCAGCGAATCGTCCAGTGCGGCCCGGTCGAGGCTGCCGAGTGTCTGTCGATAGGCATTCATGGCCCGGTCACTGGCGTTGTGCTGGGCGCTCAATCGATTCCCGAAGGCCTCGCCTTGACTGCCGATGTATCCGGATGACATCCCACGTTCGCGTTGAAGTTCATGGACCAGGTTGCCGGCCTGTCGGGATAGATCGGTGAGAGACTCCAGCTCGACCATATTGGTGGCCAGTCGCTGGCGATCGAGGATGCCGCTAACGGCGAACCAGGCAAGAGCCAGCAGAGGGAGCAGCAGGGTGAGCAAGAACTTCTTGCCCATGGGGATGCGGTGCAGCAGGTGCTTCATAGAAAGTCTCTCCAGGTCGCGACGGCAAGGGCCGCCGATCAATTGCGTCGGTTAACCGGGCAGGGGAGGGCCGGGGGACTTTCGTTGTGGTTGTGTATTGCGGTCATGCGGCCTGCCTGGAACAGGTATCGGCGATGTACCTTATGGCTTGAGGACTTCTCTTATGACCCGGTGAGGAATGTGACCTGGGTCAAGAAGGTGGGCTGTCCGACTGCGGACGATTTCATAGCAGCTAAGCTGCGGCTCTTGAACTTCCTCTTTGCCGCCTGTTGAAAGGGCAGCTCTCGCCGTTCATTGGCAGCAGGGTTTGTTCGTCCTGCTGCCGACGGCTCAGTCTCTTATCGGGAGCAGGCTCAAGAGCGCTCCTTCAGGAAGTGAATGAGATCCTCCAGCGGCATGGGGCGAGCGAAATAGTAGCCCTGGAAGGTTTCACAGTGCTGCTCACGCAGATAATTGAACTGGGCTCCAGTCTCAACACCTTCGATAACCACCTCGAGCTCCAGTTTGCCCGCTATGTAGACCATCCCCTGGATGATGGCGGCATCGCGATGATCGTTGAGTACTTCCCTGACGAAGGAGCGATCGACCTTGATCTTGCTGATTGGCAGGTACTTCAGGTAGCTGAGGCTCGAAAATCCGGTGCCGAAGTCATCAATGGCCACGTGGACCCCTTGCCGTCGCAGTGCATGGAGGGTCTCGATGCATCGATCGGCGTTGTCCATCAGGACACCTTCTGTGAGTTCCAGCTCTAGCCGGCACGCTGGAAGCCGGCTCGACTTCAACGTCTGTAGCACGCCATCCACGAAGCCGGGACGCTGGAACTGCATGGGCGAGATGTTAACGGCCATGGTGAGTTGGCCCAGCCCCATCTCATTGAGCCTCTGGGCATCGTGGCAGGCAGTTGTCAGCACCCAGTCGCTGATCGGGATGATCTGCCCGGTATCCTCGGCCAGGCCGATGAAGTCTGCCGGCGAGACGAAGCCCCGCTCGGGGTGATGCCAGCGCACCAAAGCCTCGACGCCGGTCACCCGTCCGCTGGGACCGTGGATCTGCGGCTGGTAATAGAGCTCGAATTGCTGTTCCTCTATGGCACTTTGCAGGGCGTTGCGCAGGGAGACACGCTCGCTCACCTTTTGGTTGAGGTCCCAGGTATACCACTGCGAGGTGTTACGCCCCTGCCGCTTGGCCTTGTACATGGCGAGATCAGCTCGCTGGATCAGCTGCATGGGTCGCTCCATTTCACCGTCACACAGGGTGATTCCGATACTCGCGGTGATGCGCAGCTCGTTGCTATCGATACGGTAGGGTGCTGAGACTCGGGCTAATAGGCGATCGACGACCGGCATAACATCGTCTTCATGGGCCAGGTCGGGAAGTACGACCACGAACTCATCACCGCCGAAGCGAGCCACCGTATCACCGGGGCGTAGCTGTTGTTCGAGACGGTTGGCGACCTCAGTGAGAATGCGGTCACCGGTTTCGTGGCCCAGGGTGTCATTGATTGGCTTGAAGCCGTCCAAGTCGAGGAACAGCACCGCCAGGTAGCGCTGATAGCGGCTGGCAATCTGACACCCTTGAGCGAGGCGGTCTTCCAACAGGGTACGGTTAGGCAAACCGGTCAAGGCGTCATGGCTGGCATTGTAGGCGAGCTGGGATTGATACTCCTTCTGGGTGGATATATCGTTCTGAACTCCGATGAAGTGCGTCACACTGCCGGTTTCATCGCGGACCGGCGAGATATAGAGATCGTTCCAGAAGGTTGTTCCGTCACGACGGTAGTTGCGGATAACGAGATGAACATCTCGCTGGTTGGCAATGCCCTCTCGCAGGCTGAATATGTCTCGTGGCTCGGTATTCTCGCCCTGCAGGAAGCGGCAGTTTCTGCCGATAGCTTGCTCCTTCGAGTAACCGGTAATCCGTTCGAAGGCGGGGTTGACGTAGATGATGGGGAGGCCGGGATCCTTGGCATCGCAGATCACCACGCCATTCACGCTTGAGGTTACACTGCTCTCGAGGATGCGTAGCTGGCGCTCGTTTGCCTTGCGCTGGCTGATATCGCGGAAGTAGACCGCCAGCCCCTCGTCAGAAGGATAGGCGTTCACCTCTACCCAGAGGTCCAACAGCGGATTGCAGGCCTCGAAATGGGTAGCACGTCCGGTCTCGACAGCCTGGAAATACTCGCTCTCGAAGCTCGTATCCACCGCCTCTGGGAAGGCCTCCCAGATATTACAGCCGAGCAGGGAACCAGGGTCGCGTCGGAGCAGGCGCTCGGCTTCCCGGTTGACGTAGTTAAAGCGCCAGTCACTATCTACGGTGAAGAAGCCGTCGGTGATGCTTTCCAAGGTGGTGGTCAGGCGCTCAGCCAGTCGGATGACTTCAGCCCAGAGTCGGCGCTGCTCGGTGATATCCTGAGTCGAACCTTGGGCTTGCACGATTCGGCCTTCGGTGTCGAGAACTGCCTGACCTATCACCCTGACCCAGATGTGTCGTCCTCGGGCAGTGATGACCTGGAACTCCTCGTCGAAGGATGTACCGTCACGGCAGCACGCCTCGAACAGGGTACGGATGCGCCCACGGGCGTCGGGGTCATAGTAGGCAATTGCCTGCTCCACGGTGGGCTGGAAGCCGGCAGGTTCGTCATGTATGGCACAGACTTCATCCGACCAGATCGGCAGGCCAACCGACAGGTCAACGTACCACCCCCCGATCAGCGCTGTTTCGCCGACGATGTTGAAAAAGTGCTCATGTCGTCTGAAGGCCAGCTCGCTATCCCGTCGGCCTGTTATGTCTCGGGCAACCACATATATTACCTGCTCCTGGCCAAGCGCGGCGTTGATCTCGACCCAGTGGGTTCTATCTTGGTTATCTCGGATCCTTGCAACCAGTTCCCTGACGGCGACACCCTCGGCCAGCTGTTGGATGGCCTCGGCGATACGTGGATGGTCTTCTTCCCGAACCAGGTGGGTATAAGGCCGGTCGATGAGATCCGGCGCGGCAAAGCCCAGCTGGTGCTGGAAGGCCGGATTGACCTGCAAGAGGCGTCCCTCCAGGTCAACACGGCAGAACAGGTCGGCCGAAAGCGTGAAGAATTGGTCGCGTTGCTGAAGGGCCTCTCGCGTAACCCTCTGGCTGGTCTCAAGGCGGTTTCGGCGTCGCTCGGCAATACGGAACAGCTCTTGGCTCACCATCAGTATCAGCGTGAGCATCAGACCGGCCAGCAGAAGTAGGGTTGGCACCACGTTGAGACTGCGAAGATGGCCGGTATCGAGTTGGCTTGTGAGGCGCCACTCGCCACCACTGGGGAGTGGCATCGTACGGGTGGTGATTTTAACCCTTTCTCCGACCTCTCCCGCAAGGGAAGAGCCATAAAGCCGGGCATTGCCCTTATGCATCTGGACAATGACTTCATTAGCATCCTGGCTGATTTGCTCTTCCAGCAAGGTGGCGATGTTCATTGCGATGACCAGCCAGTGGTCGGAGCCATCGATCGCCACCAGCGGCATGGCCATCAGCATCAACGGTCTGCCATCCTCGGCGTTCATCACCGCTCCGGCATGAACGCCGGAACGGTGGTCGGCGTTGCTGAGCCAGCGGTGATGTTCTGGTGTCGCGAAGTAGCGTTCAAGCCAAGCACGATTTTCCTGGTGCTCCGCCGCCATGCGTATCGGATCCAGTTCGCTGTCCAGCACGGCAATCAACTCGAATGCGGTAATATCACTCAGGTAGCTGACGGACTCTTGTTGCCAGAACGCGTCTGACAGTGTTCCCAGGCTCGCCCAACGCTCACCTTGGCGCTGAAGAAGTAGCTCGTGTCGTTGAAGCGCGGCACGTGTGCCACTCTCAGCCCTGGCGAGGGCATGCTCGCTTTGGCTGACCAGCGTTTCGAGATTCTGTTGGCTGAGGAGGTACCAGCCGCCGGTGGTCAGCAAGCTTCCAGCCAGTGCTGCTGCCAACGTTGCCCTTGAGAGGGGTTGGGCCACCACCGAATGGCTTGGACGTTCTTGGGTCAGCAGGACCAGACCAGTGGCAAGCAGCAGCAGGCTCGCCGCAGGCGCCGCCAGATGGTGCCCAGGCCATGTGATGGAGGTGAGGCTGGCCACCGGCAGCCAGCCAACCAGGAACGCCATGCCACCCGTGATCATCAACGTTGTGCCGGTTACCCGAGACAGCGCGTGCCAGGTGCCACCCAATGTGCTGATCAACATTCCGCCAGCCGCCAGGCCAAACAGCTGGGCTCCTCCCAGTCCAGTGGGCGGGTATTCGACAAACCTCAATTCGCCAAGGGGTAGCATCCGATACAGTACGAGGCCAAGGATAAGCAGGGCAGCAAGGCGGCTGGCGATCAGCATGCCACGGAGGCGGCAGAGTAGTGCCAGGCCCAGGAGCCCCATGGCTAGGCTGCTGTCTGGAAGAATCACTGTGCTCTCAACGGTACGTTGTTCTTCCCACAGCGCGTCGAGCAGGCCGAAGAGCGACATCCCCAGGCAGGCAAGGGCCACCAGCAGCTGAAAACAGAATCGTGCGAGCAGAGGGCGGATCATGGAGTTCTCAGCCGGGTTGTTCTTGCTGGAATGTGTCAATCGTCAAGGGGAGCATCGTAAAACCTGAGACTCAGGGCGCGGTCAGCTTCTTCACTTACCTCAAGGCGCATCAGGCGCTCGCTCAAGCGTCGGATATCCAGAGGCAGAAGCTCGGGCTACGGACTCCCAGTTCTGATGCCTGCTCGATACAAAAGGTCACGATGCTCTCGCTAAGCTGCGGCCTACGGGGCTCAGGAGAGGTCGAGTTGGCTTAAGGGCGGATGGCGATTGGCGAGTATCAGTTGTGAATCAAGTTGTTGATCGGCGCCAAGTGCAAATACTTGAGGGTGAAGAATGCAACAGTCTGATCTGGCGAAGTAAACACTGTTCGATAATTTCCAGGACGATACTGACACAGGGCGTCTTTAGGCGCAAACAGGAGCGCTTCACGTGTCCCGGTCCGTGGTTCAGCCAGGCACTGGGCGAAGAGTCGCTGCCTGCCGCCCTTGAGCTGGGTGAGGTCTGTGGTCTGCTGGCGGTGGCGTTTCCGGTTGGCCAGTAGCGTCACGTCTGGATGCTGCTGTTCCGCGCCGAGCAGCGTGAGGTTCACAGTTGGGCTGGCGTATCCGGCAGTGGCCCAAAGGCTGAGGGGCCCGACGATGCCTCGCTTCTCGGGAGACTGTTCAGTCAGTGGTAGGATTAGATCAGCGGCCAGAGTGCGGCCCGGGAGCGTATCGAGCGCCTTGCGGTAAGGGATTTGGCCGAGGATCAGACGGTGATGTCCTCCTCAGAGGAGCTTCGGAGGCTCTCCACCACCTGCACCAGGTGTAGCAGGCACTTGCCAAGGCCAACTGCTTTCTGGAGCGGTTGGCGCCCCATGGCCCTGTTGCTGTTCGCGATCGCCCCTTCAAACAGGTCAACGACAGCTATGGTCACGAGCTGGGCGACCGAGTGCTGTCGACTCTGGCCCGCGAGGTGGAAGATGACATGCGAGAAACAGACTTCCTCGGCCGCTGGGGTGGTGGGGAGTTCATCATGCTGGCCACCAGCAGTGATCGCGAGGCCGGTCTGGGGCTGGCCGAGGGGTTGAGTCATCGTATCGCCGCGATGGAAGTTCCTAGCTCGCCCTGTCTAGGGACTGCCAGCATCGGAGTGGCCGCATGTCGGCCTGCAGATACTTGCAAGAGCCTGATAGTGCTTTGATGCCGAGATGTGTACTGCGGTAAGCAGGCGGGCGCAGCCGGGTTGCGGCGGAACCCTGAAGCGGCAGGCGTTCTCGCATTGCCAGGATGGCCCAAAGGTCAGTGAAGCGGCTCGATACGATTCTCACCGACTGCCTCTCCCACACCGACTTCCAGATGGAAGGCGTGTCGGCAGCCGAGCTTGGCGAGGCAGTGGCGTAGCTTCTTAACGTCCTGATGCTTGCCGTGGGGGAAACTGCTTTTGCACAGCTCTATGATTGCCAGGTGCTCTCGACTGTCCCGGTGGTGGATCAGGATGTCGGGGTAGATAGTGCGGGCGTTGGTGGTCTCGCTGGTGGTCGTGACGATTGTGTGACCTTTGCGCTGACCGGTGGCAGCCCAGCAGTTGTACTCGCAGTCGACGTCCCAGTGGGGTAGCTCCGCCTGCAGGTAAAAGGCGAGTCGGCAGGCGATGGTGCGTTCGTTGGCCTCGGTACTCAGGAGAGAGGCATCGCGGGTCGTCAGTTTCGCCAGTGCACGGCCCAGCGTGGCCTGAACGTCGGTTTCAGCGTCGGTGGGAAAGGTCTCCATCTTCGTCATGGCGAGGAATCTCCCTTGAGGTGAGCCATGGACTCGAGGCTCGGGATGATGCTGGTCAAAGGGAGTATCGGCGAATCGGTGGAAAACTGAAGGGACGAAAAGGCATGCCGTCAGCGTTGTGTTCCGATGATCTGGGGCCCGGCACCGCCGGGCCCCGTTGCGACGTGGTGGCAGGATCAAAAGGTGTAGCTGATGCCCAGCACGGCGACTGGATAGAAGGGCAGCTCGTCGGCATCCTCCTTCAGCTTCTGCTCTTCGCGGCGCAGGTCCTCGCGGAAAGTCGGATCTTGGCTTTCGAAATCATTCGAGGTGCGCAGGTCCACGTCCACATCCACGGCCATCACACCGAACTCGGAGAAGAAGCCGAAGCCCTCGGTATGCGAGCTGCGCCACCCCAGGCCAGCGTAGGGCTGGACGCCGTCGGCAACGGTCAGCTTGCCATGGACGGTTCCCAGTTGAGCTGTCGTATAAGTGGTGCCGTCGAACTCGAAATCTTGGTTGTCCTTGGCGGTACCACGGACGTTGGCTTCCATATCCGGCAGCATGGCACCGGCGGTAACGTAGAAGCGACCACCGAAGGGATGGAAGTCGAGCTTCAGGGCGCCGGCAGAAATGTCCAGGTCACCCTCGTAGTTCACTTCGTCGGTGTCGTAGTCGCCATCCCACTCGAGGCCACCGGCGTACTGGGCAGTGATGCTGAAGCGTTCTTGGAATCGCCAGGTGATATCCGCGCCGACACCGGTGGTCCCGGCCAGTGCGCTCACGGTCACGCGGTCGTCGAAGGCCTGCGCCTGGCCCATGGTGGCGCCCAGCATTACGGCAGAAAGGCCTGCGGCCAGCGTCTTTTTCATCGTCGAGTTTCCTTGTGTTCCCTTGTGCGTTTTGTCCGCTGCCTTGGGGCAGGGGTGGGTGTCCCTTACACCGCATCGCTCTATCGGCAGCACCGGGTAAGACTTTAGGGATCTGAAAGCAGGATATTGGGACAAGGTCAGCGAGGGACGCTTTGGCCTCGCTGGGCCGTGGCATGCCCAACGGCGTGTTCGAGATGCCAGTCAACAGAATGGTGTATCGCCCTTGCCGCCATTTATTGATATACATCAACAAAATATCGGTATGAGACTCCTGGTGACCTTAGAACCAGTTTCTTGCACTACTCTCGTCTGGATCGATAACAACAAGCGGTCGGAACGGTACCGCGACGGACCGGACGCCGGTCGGTGACGATGTGAGCCTGGGTGGCCCAAGACTCATTCGTCTCCCGTGGTCAGTAGCCCCTCATCTCGCTGGCCATATGTTCGGGGATGGCTACAGAGGGATGGCAAGGGGGTGTCCGGAATATGAGGAAGTTGTTTAATGAGCGAAGCTTGGATGGACAAGTTGATAGGCTCGGACTGCGTTCAAGAGGGCATGTGCCACGACATCACGTCGCTGCGAAAGCGTTTCGACCAGCTCTACATCGCCGTTGAGCAGAGCCCCGCTGCCACGGCTATTACTGACGTCAAGGGTTGCATCGAGTTCGTCAATCAGCGCTTCCTCGACGTGACGGGATACTCGCGCGAGGAGCTGATCGGACAGACACCGGCAATGATTCAGTCCGGCGAGACATCCGAGGCTGTCTATCGTGACCTCTGGGAAACTCTGCAGGCTGGCCGTGTATGGCAGGGCGAGCTGCTCAACCGGCGCAAGAACGGTGAGCTCTACTGGGAAGCCGAGGTGATCACGCCGGTGCGCAATGACGCGGGCGAGGTCGTCAATTTCGTCGCAGTCAAGGAAGACGTCACCGAGCGAAAGCGCCAGGAGAGCGAGCTGAAGCTACTGGCCACTGCCTTCGAGACCGGGCAAGCGACGATGATCACCGATGCCTATATGCAGATCGAGCGCGCCAACCAGGCGTTCACCGATATCACCGGCTATCGCGAGCATGAGGTGCTGGGCAAGACGCCACGGATCTTCAAGTCTGGGCGGCATTCTTCCGATTTCTATGCGCGACTCTGGGAATCGTTGCTGAATACCGGACACTGGCAGGGCGAGATATGGAACCGCAACAAGTACGGTGACATCTACCCGCTCTGGCAGTCCATCACTGCAGTGCGTGACGACACCGGCCAGATACGCAACTTCGTGGCCGTATTTCACAACATCACCGAGCGCAAGCGCATGGAAGACGAGCTGGAACGACAGGCGACACTCGATCATCTCACCGGCACCTATAACCGACGGGCCTTCGATACGGCCCTTCGTCAGGCTATTTTCCAGGCCGAGCTTGGCGATGAGTCCTTCTCGCTGCTTCTCTTCGACATCGACCATTTCAAGCACGTCAACGACCGGCATGGCCATGACACCGGCGATGCCATCCTCAAGCAATTGGCCGATCGTGTGTCCAATAGCCTGAGGAGTACCGACATTCTCTCTCGGTGGGGAGGCGAGGAGTTCACCATCTTGTTGCCCGACACCCGGCTACGGGGAGCCAGTACCTTTGCCGAGAGATTGCGTTGTCAAATCTCTGAAGTACGTCTGCATGGCCTGAATATCACGATCAGCACGGGAATCACCCAATACCGGGCGGGGGATGATATGGACAGCATGCTGGCGCGGGCCGACGATGCGCTCTATCGGGCCAAGTCAGCAGGCCGCAACCGCGTGGTGGCCGATGACACCACGCGACACAAGAGGTAGCTTGCTTGACGCTTACCAAACAGCTCGTAAAGCATCGCCTACTCGGGCGGTGATATAAGCGCTGTTTGGTAACTGTTTGTCGCCATCGGCCAGGGCATGGCAGTGTCTCGGAAAGAGAGGCAAGATCCTGCCTGGTTTCAGTGCCAGACCTCAGCGAGCGAGGGACGCCAACCGTGGTTTCATTGACCGACATCAAGAAACGCCCGTTTGCTGCGGTTTCCTGTCTCGGCCAACCTGCGTAAGGTACATCGCTTTTGCTTGATGTTGATCAAGACGCCACTTCTGTACGAGACGCCATGACGCAAGAGCTTCCCGTAGAGCGCATCATGCACACTGGCCTGCTGTCCTGCACGCCGGACACACCGCTGTGTGAAGCCGCCGCGCGCATGGCAGAGCGGCGTTGCAGCTCGATGCTGGTGATGGAGGGCACCCAGGTCGTCGGCATCTGGACCGAGCACGACACCCTGTTCGTCGATTTCGGCGACCCTGAGGCCGTGCAGCTGCCCATCAAACGGGTGATGAGCCGACCGGTCGCCACTATCCATCAAGCCACGCCGATCGGAGAGGCGGCGCTACGTTTCAGTGCCGAGCGGCGACGCCATTTGCTGGTGGTGGATGATGCCGGTACCCCTCGAGGTATCCTGTCCCAGACAGATATGGCGCTGAACCAGGGGCTGGAGCCCTATCTGCGCTTACGCGAAGTAGGCGCTGCAATGCGCAGTCGCCCGCTGTTGCTGCAAGGCAAGCTGACGCTGAAAGAGGCAGCCGAGTGCATGCGCCGCGGCGGCTGTGATGCGGCTGTGGTGATGTGCCGGGATGGGCAGCTCGGCATACTCACCGAGCGTGATCTGGTGCGGTTCGTGGCCTGCCATCCGGGGGCCACGGCTGTCGGCGAGCTCGCCAGTCGACCGCTGCTCACGGTAGGTGTCGAGGATGCGTTGATTCATGCACGCGACTTGCTGATCGACCATCGCGTCCGCCATCTGGGCGTGCTTGATGATCGGGGCGGGGTCGTCGGGCTGCTGGGTTTCCAGGATTTGCTGGCAGGAGCCGAGCACCTTTACCTGGACGACTTGCGCGAGGCCCTGGAGCAGCGCGACCAGGCACTGGCACAGTCGCGACGGAATCTGCAGCTGGCAGAGCGTGTGATCGATTCTTCCCTGGAAGGCATCATCATCACCGATGCCCGGACCCGCATCGAGTTCGTAAACCCGGCCTTCACGCACATGACTGGCTACAGCCTGGAGGAGGCGGCGGGGCGCACCCCGGCGATGCTCTCTTCGGGACGGCATGATGTCGGCTTCTACCAAAACATGTGGCAGACGTTGCAGGAGCACGGCCACTGGCGTGGCGAGATCTGGAACCGTCGCAAGAGCGGGCAGCTCTATCTGGAACTGCTAACCATCACCGCTATCCGCAACGACCAGGGCGAGGTCACCAATTACGCTGCGTTGTTCACCGATATCACCCACATCCGCGAGAATGAGGAACAGGTTCGTCGCCTGGCCTACTATGACCCCTTGACCCGGCTGCCCAACCGGCGCTTGCTGGAGGATCGTCTGGAGCTGGCGATTCTCCATGCACATCGTCATCAGCAGCGGCTGGCGGTGATCTTCCTCGACCTTGACCACTTCAAGCAGGTCAACGACGCCCTGGGGCATGCGGTGGGTGATGAGCTGCTGCTCAAGGTCTCCCAGCGGTTGCGCGGGCACCTTCGTGAGGATGACACCCTGGCACGCCAGGGTGGCGATGAATTCATCGTACTACTCAACGAGGTGGAAGAGGTCGACGACGTCACGCGCGTGGCGCGTCGGCTTGTGGAGTCGGTGAGCTCGCCCTTCGAGGTGGGTGGGCAGATCTTCCGTGTCGGCTGCAGCCTCGGCATAAGCCTCTATCCGGACGACGGTGCGAAAGTCGAGACACTGGTGCGTCATGCCGATGCCGCTATGTACCGCGCCAAGCAGGAAGGGCGCAATACCTATCGACTGTTCCGCGCCGAGATGCACCAGCAAGACCACCGTCTACTGGAACTGGAGACCGCGCTGCGCACTGCCGCCGAAACCGGCGAGGGGCTGGACGTGCACTATCAGCCGCTTTTCAATCGCGACAGCGGTCAGGTTCAGGGCGCCGAGGCTTTGCTGCGCTGGCATCATCCGTCGTTAGGCCACGTCTCTCCCGGTGACTTCATTCCCTTGGCCGAGCGGTCGGGGTTGATCCTGCCGCTGGGTGAGCGACTGATGCACCTGGTGGCTAGCCAGCTGCATGATTGGCTGGTCGCTGGCCTCGAGCCGCCACGCATCGCCGTCAACCTGTCGGGACGTCAGTTCTGGCAGAGTGATCTGGTGGCTCAGGTCCGCGCGCTCCATGCGAACTATTGCCTGCCCCCGGGGCAGATCGGATTCGAACTCACCGAGAGCATCCTGCTCGACAAGCAGCAGCAGGCGGTGCATACCCTGAAGGCGCTGCGCGAGATGGGCTGTCGCATCGCCATCGACGACTTCGGCACCGGCTACTCCTCGCTGAGCTACCTGCAAGAGCTACCGGTGACTACCGTCAAGATCGACCGCAGCTTCATCCGGGGCCTGGGCGAGTGCCGCGGCAGCGCCGCCATCGTCGCCGCGGTGACCGGCCTGGCCAAGGAGCTTGGCCTCAGAGTGGTGGCCGAAGGTGTGGAGACCGAGGACCAGCTGGAGGCGCTATCCCGCTATCACGTCGACCTGATCCAGGGCTACCTCACCGGTCGTCCTGTGGCAGCCGAGGCTTTTGCCGCCCATTACCTCATTACTGAAGGCCCATCAGGTTGATCGGTCGTCCTCCGGTCGGGCGGTTCATGCGCTGACCACGTCATTTCGGCCTCGTGCCTTGGCCTCATAGCTTGTCGCATCTGCGCGGTTGACCACGTCATTGATGGCCTGGTCCGCCCGCTGGAAGTCGCTGACGCCGATGCTGACCGTCACCCGCCACGTCCTCCCGTGC
Source organism: Halomonas rhizosphaerae (assembly GCF_030012485.1). Taxonomy (NCBI): domain Bacteria; kingdom Pseudomonadati; phylum Pseudomonadota; class Gammaproteobacteria; order Oceanospirillales; family Halomonadaceae; genus Halomonas; species Halomonas rhizosphaerae. The sequence continues at coordinate 19,273 of NZ_JASCQQ010000039.1, read as the reverse complement.
TGTTCCAGGCTAAGGTCCGTGATACGCGCTCGCAGCGATTCGGCGATACGCATGGCCCGGGTCAGCTCGCAGCCCGGCAGCAGCATGGCGAACTCATCGCCGCCCTGGCGAGCGGCATGGTCACTGCTGCGGGTCTCGGCGCCCATCGCGGCGACTACCTGCTGGAGCATCTCGTCGCCCAGGGCATGACCGCCCTCGTCGTTGATGCACTTGAAGTGGTCCAGGTCGAATAGCAGCACGGCCAGAGGGGTACCGACCTTCTGCCACTCGGTGAAGGCCTCCTCTAACCGGCGCTCGACGCCGCGGCGGTTGAGTAGCCCGGTCAGCGGATCATGCTCCGCTTCGCAGCGGCGCAGGGCATCCTTGTGCTGGCGCTGGGTGATATCCCGCACGGCCCCCACCAGGCTTATGAACTCGCCGTCCACGCTAATCGCATTGGTGTGCACGTCCAGCCAGATCGGCTCGCCGTTCTCGCCGCAGTAGCGGAATTGGCGATCGAAATCCTGATGGTGTAGGAGGCAGGCCTGCCAGGCTTCTACCACCGGGGCGCGATTCTCCTCGTGAAGGTGCCGGGCCCAGGTCGCAAGCCGGATCTCCGTCGCTCATTTCGGTTCTCAGCGCTTCAGGTCATCCAGGAACCGGGTGATATCCAGCAGCGTTTCGCCCTGACGCGGCAGCGGAGCACCCTGCAGGCGGGGCTTGTCAGCGGCCGGGCGGGCATCGCGGGAGGCGCTCTCGCCGGCCATCTGCAGGCCGGTGGCCACCAGGCTTACCCGTAGTTCACCGGTCATGGCCATGTCGATGGAAGTGCCAGCGACCACCAACGCCTCTTCGCTGGCGAAACCGGATACCAGCTCGCCCACCTCATTGAACTCCTCGAGGGAAAGATCCGGCCCGGCAGTGATGCTGACCAGCATTCCGGCAGCCCGGGTCAGGTCGGTGGCTTCCAGCAGTGGGTGGTCCATCGCTGCCATCACGGCATCATGGGCGCGTTGCTCCCCCTCGGCCTGGCCGGAGCCGATGCGCGCCCGTCCCGGGTGGCGCATCACCGCGGCCACATCGGCGAAGTCGATATTGATCAGCCCCGGGTTGGTGATCACCTCGGCGATGCCGCCCACCGCCTGGCGCAGCACATCGTTCACCTCGGCAAAAGCACGCATCATCGAGGCGCCGGGGCCGAGGGCCGGCAGCAGCCTGTCATTGGGTACCACCACCAGTGAGTCCACCTCCTCGCTGAGAACCTCGATGGCCTGAGTGGCCGCCTGGCCTCGCCTCGCGCCTTCGAAGGTGAAGGGGCGGGTGACCACGGCCACAGTGAGAAGCCCCATTTCCCGAGCCATGGAGGCGATCAATGGGACCGCGCCGCTGCCGGTGCCGCCACCCATGCCGACCATCAGAAACAGCATGTCGCCCCCGGCCAGCCGGGCGCGCAGCACGTCGTGGCTCTCCTCGGCGGCGCGATGGCCGACCTCGGGGGAACTACCCGCGCCCAGGCCGCGAGTGGTCTGCCGGCCGATAGGCAGTGCTACCTCCTGGGGTAGGGCCTGCAGTGCCTGGCGGTCAGTGTTGACTGCGATGAAGTCGACGCCCGGCAGGTGGCTATCCAGAAGGTGGCGGATGGCGTTACCACCACCTCCGCCCACGCCCATTACCTTCAGGCTGGCGGGATATTCTACGGGATTGATTGTTTCGCGCATCGTGGCCCTTTATCGGCTGTCTCGTGAGCAAGGAGGCCCTTTTCAAGGCTCGCTGATAGAGATGGGTATCGGCACTCGGCGGAATCCCTTGAAAGGGGGCCGCTCAAGATGTGGGACAGAGCACTGATACAGAGGCTTTCGGCTCAAGCGTGTGGCACCCGCTCGCCGGCCGATCACCCTCGCTCAACCCACGAGTGCCCTCAAGTTCACATTGCTGAAAATCCGACTGCTTATCGCCACCGTGGTGGTTATCATCTTCGCCTTGATACTTAATACCTCGGCCAGCTACGTCACCGTGAAGTCGCACAATGACGACCAAGTGGCGGGTAACCTGGCCGCTGTGGCCAGCGGCAATGCCAAGGCCATCGGCGAGGGGCTGGATGCCCGCCTCACCATGTTGGAGGCCGTGCCGGCTTCTGGCCCCGAAGTCGACCCGCTGCCCCCGCTTCGGCAGCTGGCCGTCTCGGGTAATTTCCAGATGAGCTCCCTGGCCAGCGCCGCCGACGGCGACACCGTCTTCTCTAATGGCTTCGAGGGCACAGCGGACTTCGATCCCCGCGAACGCCCTTGGTATCGCGCCGCGATAGAGGCTGGCGAGTCCATCGTGACGCTGCCCTATGTCGACGTGGCAACCGATGCCTTGGTGGTGACCCTGGCTGCTCCGGTCAAGCGCAACGGCCAAGTGGTCGGCGTGGTCGGTGGCGATGTGGCCATCGACACCATCGTCGACACTGTAGGCGCCATCGCCCCCACGCCGTCCAGCTTTGCCTTTCTGGCCGCCGCCAACGGCGTCCTGATCGCCCACCCTGATCCTGAGCTGGCGCTGGAGCCGGTGGCCCGCCTGGGTGGCGCGCTCGACGGCGAACGCCTGGCCGAGCTCGCCGCCACCGAGGCGCCCCTGGCGGTGACCCTCGGTGAGCAGGCCGTACGGCTCTTCGCCGAGGGCATCCCTGGTACCGACTGGCAGCTGGTGGTGGCCCTGGACGAACACGAGGCCACCGCAGGCCTGCGCGACGTGCTCTTGAGCTCGCTGGTCACCCTGCTGGTGGTCGCGCTGGGGGCGGTGCTGCTGCTGGGCGCGTTGCTGCGCCTCGCCTTCCGCCGCCTGCTGGCCGCTCGCGACGCCATGGCCGACATCGCCAGCGGTCACGCCGATCTTACCCGTCGCCTGCCCGAGGAAGGCCGCGATGAGGTGGCGCAGATGGCTGAGGCTTTCAACCGCTTCATGTCGCGCATGTAAGGGGTGATGCTCACCATCCGCGACAGCAGCCAGCAAGTGCGCCTGGCTGCCGGCGAAATCACTCACGGTAATCAGGACCTCTCGCGGCGTACCGAGAGCGCTGCCGCCAGCCTGCAGGAGTCCTCCGCCTCCATCGAGCAGCTCAGCAGCACCGTGGGCCATACCGCCGACTCCGTCCGCGAGGCCAACGGCCTCTCTCAATCCGCCACCGAGGTGGCCGGAAAAAGTGGCGAGGAGATGCAGCAGGTGGTGAGCACCATGGAGGAGATTCGCGACGCCTCTGGGCAGATCGTCGCCATCGTCAAGGTGATGGACGGCATCGCCTTCCAGACCACCCTGCTGGCGCTCAATGCCTCGGTGGAGGCCGCCCGCGCCGGCGAGGCGGGCCGCGGCTTCGCTGTGGTGGCTGGCGAGGTACGCCAGCTGGCTACCCGCTCCGCTCACGCCTCCCGCGAGATCCGCGAACTCATTGACCGCTCCGAGACCAAGGTGGAGGGCGGCACTGCCCAGGTGCGCCAAGCCGGCGACACCCTGCAGACGCTGGTGGAACGGGTGAACCGTGTGGCCGAGGTGCTCGGCGAAATCAACGCCGCCACAAATGAGCAGAGCGACGGCATCGGTCAGGTCAATCTTGCGGTAGCCGACCTCGACCGAGTGACCCAATAGAACGCCGCCTTGGTGGAGGAGTCCACCGTCGCCGCCGAGCAGATCAAGGAGCAAGCCGACCGTCTCGCCGAGGCCGTGGACAGCTTCACCGTCGGAGAAGGGGAGCGCGATGGCCGTGGGGACTCAGCCGGCAGTATCGGCGGTCATCAGGTGGTCGCGCCGCTGCCCGCACACGCCTGATCCCCATCGAACCGTGCAGCCGGCTTGCGCGGCGGTATGGAAGCCTTGGCGGCTAGGCAGCAACGCCAAGGTGTCAGCGCTTCAACTCTTGGGCGCGGCGGTAGAGCTGGCGCACCCGGGCCACCGCGGTGGCCTCGTGCTCGTCCAGCGGCAGCGTCTGGCTACTGTCATCGGTGCTGCTCCTGCGCGCCGCCTCTACCGCCTCGGCGTGGCGGCGCAGCAGGTGCTCCAGGTTCATGCGGATCATGGTGCGCTCCAACTCGAACTCCGTCTTGAAGGTCTTGATGCGTTCGCGCACCGCCGGGTCGGTGGTCATCATCAAGCGTACCGTCAAGGTGTCGCTGACCATGCTCTCGGTGGCCTTGAGCTGTGGCATCAGGTCGTGGAGCAGCTCGTGGGCGGTGATGGTCTCGCCGTTGGACAAGGTAGGGCTCCTCGTTCAGTAAGTGGGTTCGATAGGCTGGGGGTTGTATCGGCCGTCGTGCCGTCGGCTTGAGTCGGCGACCCGGAGTGTTAAAGTTCTGCCTCTTCCCGCCGAATACCGGGGTAGTGGTATACATTCACCGGCCAAAGGCAGTGTTTCATGGCTAGCATTTCCTCGCTCGGCATCGGCTCCGGGCTCGACCTCAACGGACTGCTCGACCAGCTGCGCGATGCCGAGCGCGGCAAGCTCGAGCCGGTTGCCGCCCAGCAGCAGCAGCAGGAATCGCGCATCTCGGCCCTGGGGCAGCTGCAGTCGGCCATGACCAAGTTCCAGGACAGCGTGGCGACCCTGGAGGATGCCTCGCTCTACGAGAGCCTCTCGGCCAGCGGTGGCGGCGATACCCTCTCCGCCAGCGTGGATGCCACCGCTCAGCCCGGCAGCTACAACGTCGAGGTGACCGACCTGGCCAAGGCTGGCACCCTGGCCACCGAGCGCGTGGACGCGACGGACCAGCCCATCGTCGATGCCGATGGCACCCTGAACCTGAATTTCGCCGGGGCCGAGGTAGATGCGGTGCCCGTGGCGATCGCCGCCGATAGCACACTCGTGGATATCCGCGACGCCATCAACGCCAAGGCAGATTCTGGCGTCAGCGCCTCGATCATCAATGATGGCGAAGGCTATCGGCTGGCGATGAACTCCCGCGACACCGGCGAAGCGGCTGCCATCGCCTCCACCAACTTCGCCGACCTGGCTGCCGGCAACCTCTCGGCGACGCCCGGCACCGAGATCGCCCAAGGCGGCCAGGATGCCGCGCTGACCATCAACGGTATCGCCATCACCAGCACCACCAATCAGGTGGAGGAAGCCATCCAGGGCGTGACCCTGGACCTCCAGGCCGCGGGCAGCACCACCCTGAGCGTGGAGCAGGATACCCTCAAGGTGCGCGAGGCGGTCTCCGGCTTTGTCGACTCCTTCAACGCCCTCAAGGGCACCATCGGCGAGCTCACCGCCTACGATGCCGAGACCGGCCAGGCCGGCGAGCTCAATGGCGACCGCACCGTGCGCACCGTGGAGTCGCGGCTGCGTGGCGTGCTCTCCGGCGGCGTGGCGGAAGGCGAGCTCAACATGCTCAGCGAGGTGGGCATTTCGCTGAAGCGCGACGGCACCCTGGAGCTGGACGAGGGGGGGCTGGGCGAGCAGGTCGGCGGCAACATGGCCGCCCTCGGCGAGTTCTTCGCCGGCGGCGAGGGCAATGCCGGCATGGCCGGGCGCGTAGGCGACGCCATGGGGCAGATGCTCGACGACAGCGGCCTGGTCTCGCGCGCCGTCGAGGGGGCTGAGGGCCGCCTGGACCGCCTGGGGGATCGCTACACCCGCATGGAAGAGGGCGTGGAGCGCACCATCGAGCGCTACCGCACCCAGTTCGGCCAGCTCGACGGCATGATCGCCGAGATGAACCAGACCAGCAGCTACCTGACCGAGCAGTTCGCTAACCTGGATGCCCAGCTGAACCAGGGTTGATGCCGGCCTCGCGGCGGGGCTAAAGCTTTCCGCCGCCCGGCCGATACTCCCTGTCAGGCCCACCGCGGGTCATGACACAGGATGCACTGCCCATGGCAACCATCACCTCCCTTGGGGTGGGATCCGGCCTGGATCTCACCGGTCTCCTCGACCAGTTGCGCGATGCCGAGCGCGGCAAGCTGGAACCCCTCAAGACTCAGCAGGCGCAGCAGGACGCCCGGATCTCCGCCTACGGCAGGCTGCAGACTGGCGTCGACAAGCTGCAGAGCGCCGCCGCGGCGCTGAACGATTCGGCGCTCTTCCAGCAGCTTTCCGTCGTCGTGCAGGGCGATGGCCTCACGGCCTCTGCCAGCGAGACGGCGAGCCCCGGCCGCTACGACGTCACGGTCACGCGCATCGCCACCGCCGGCACCCTGGCGACGGACGCCGCCCCCACCCGGGACGAGCCGCTGTTTACCGAGGCCACCACCCTGACCCTGGACCTCGGCGCCACCTACAAGGCGGATGGCAGCTTCGATGACACCGCCGCGCCGCTCAACAGCGTGACGATCGACATCGCGGCCGGCAGCAGCCTGGAAGCGGTGCGCGATGCCATCAATGCCAACGCGGAGGCCGGCGTGACCGCTGCCATCGTCAACGATGGCAACGGCTATCGCCTGGCGCTGAGCTCCGAGGAGACCGGTGCCGAGGCCTCGCTGGTGGGGCTCAGGTTAGAGAATGTCGCGGACCCGCTGGCCGCCGTGCCGCTCGGTGAGGATGCCGCCACCCTGCGCCCCGGCAACGACGCCGAGCTGGATATCAACGGCATCACCATTACCAGCGCCACCAACACCGTGGCGGAGGCCATCCAGGGGGTGAGCCTGACGCTGAGCCCCGAGGCGGCGGGCAGCACCCTGGGCGTGACCGTCAGCCGGGACGATGGCTCGGTGAAGGAGGCGCTCGACAAGTGGGTCTCCGCCTACAACGAGCTGCAGTCCACCATCGGTCGCATGACAAAGCCGGCCACCGAGGGCGCGTCCTCGGGTGAGCTGATCGGCGATCGCACCGTGCGCACCCTGGAGTCGCGCATGGTGCGTGACCTGACCAGCGCCGTGCCGGGCGGGGAGTTTGCGCTGCTCGCCGACCTGGGCGTTTCGCTGAACAAGGAGGGCCGGCTGGAGGTCGATGAGGAAACACTGGATGCCGCCCTTGCCGACTCCCCCGGCGGGGTGGCGGCGTTCTTCGCCGGCGACAGCGAGGAGGCCGGCATGGCGGGCACGTTCAATGCCAGCCTGGAGCGCATGCTCGATGACAATGGTTTGATAAGTAACGCCATCGAGGGAGCCGAGAGCCGCGTCGACAGCCTTGGCGAGCGCTATGCCCGCATGGAGGCCAGCGTGGAGCGCACCATCGAGCGCTATCGGGTGCAGTTTGGGCAACTGGACAGCATGATCGCCAGCATGAACCAGACCAGCAGCTACCTGATGCAGCAGTTCGACTCGCTGAATGCCCAACTCGGCCGCGACTGACGTCACGCCGCCTGGCCTCCCCGACATCGCCCCGGCTTTTAAGCCGGGGCGATGTCGTCTGGCACCCCTGCCGGATCGGGTGGCGTCAAGTATCCAAGTCTCCTTCGGCAAAAAATGGTGATCCGTGCCTAAAGTTCGCCGCCGGAGGGCCGTTATAGAGAGTAACGGCCAACGGCGCCGTTGTGGCAGGCCCGCTGGGCCTTGAACATCAATCGCAGCGGGCCCGCCATTGGAGCCCTCAACAGCTTGGAAGGAATCACACCATGTCAGTGATCAATACCAACATTACCTCCATGATCGGGCAGCAGAACCTGTCCAAGTCACAGAACGATCTGCAGACTAGCATGGAGCGTCTCTCCTCCGGCCTGCGTATCAACAGCGCCAAGGATGATGCGGCGGGTCAGGCCATCGCCAACCGCATGTCTTCACAGATCACCGGTCTCGGTCAGGCACAGCGTAACGCCAACGACGGTATCTCTGCAGCTCAAACTGCCGAGGGTGCTCTGAATCAGGTTAATGACAACCTACAGCGTGTGCGTGAGCTGAGTGTTCAGGCACAGAATGGTACAAACTCAGGAGATGATTTGAACTCCATTCAGGCTGAAATTGATCAGCGTGTAAAGGAGATCAATAGAATTTCTGACGAGACTAGTTTTAACGGTGTTAAAGTTCTCTCGAAAGATGACAGCCTTACTATTCAGGTAGGTGCAAATGATGGAGAGTCCATTGAGGTTGGTCTTGAGGAGATTAACTCTACTACACTTAGCCTTGATTCATTTAATGTGAACGGATACGTTGCAAACACTACAGCTTATGCCGATGGCGATCTGACTGACTCGGAAGGAAACGATATTGCAGCGGCAGAGGTCACTGTTACAGACTCGAGCACAGCAGGAAATACAAATGCTTTGGTAGAAGATGATGCTGGAAACTATTTCATTGAGAGTGATGATGGGGGCGGTAATCCAGACTCAGTGAAATACTATGCAGTGAGTGAAAGTGATTTTGATATCACGGATAGCCCTGACGGTGGCACGACAGCGGCGACATTGGAGGTTACATTTGATACAGCCGATGCTGGTCAAGTTAATGCAAGAACCGAAGGTCCGCTGGCTGCTCTTGATACGGCACTTGGAAAAGTAGATACTCTTCGCTCAGATCTCGGTGCCATTCAAAACCGTTTTGAGTCTGCCATCACCAATTTGCAGACAAACGAAACGAACCTTTCTGCTGCCCGTTCGCGCATTGAAGATGCCGACTATGCCTCTGAAGTAGCAGATATGACTCGCAGCCAGATTCTGCAGCAGGCGGGCACTTCCGTCCTCGCTCAGGCCAACCAGATCCCGCAGAACGTGCTGTCCCTGCTGGGTTAATCTAAAGCCCTTGCGTCAGACCTCGGGGAAGGTTCTCTTCCCCATGGTTCGCACCGAACCGGCTCCCATCGTGGGGCCGGTTTCTTTCTTCGGGAGGTCGCATGACGGTGGATGACCATCAGCGGGTGATTGATGTGCTTCAAGCCGTCATCGACGATACCCAGCACACACTCGACCGCTTCGAGGCCACCGGCATGGAGACCGAGATGCCGGAGGATTACGAGAAGCTGTTGGCCATTCTCTATGGCGCCGTGACCCAACAGCGGGCGCATACGTTGGCGATACTGGACGCCTTGTATCCTCCGGGCATGGGCTCAACGTGAGACGCCACGGGACCGCTTGGCGCGCAGCAGGTCGCGATCGGCGCGCTCCACCAGCGAGGTGAAGTCGTCGTGGGGCGTGAAATCGGCGATGCCCAGGCCGATAGTGCAGCCGCAGCGCTGGGCCACCGTCGCGCGCAGGCGCTCCGCCAGGTGCCATGCGTCTTCGGCGCGTGTGTCGGGCAAGCACAGCCACGAACTCGTCGCCGCCAAAGCGGCCCGGCAGGTCGCTCTCGCGCAGGTTCTCGGCGAGTGTCTGGGCCACCTCGCGCAGGATGGCGTCGCCGGCCAGGTGGCCTTGGGTGTCGTTGACCGCCTTGAAGCCGTCGATATCGAGGATCAGCAGCGCCAGCGGGACTTGCTGGCGGCGGGCGCGCTGCATGGCGTGCTCGGTCAGGGCGATCAGCTGACGGCGGTTGGCGATGCCAGTGAGCTCGTCGCGGCTGGCCAGCTCTTCGAGCCGGGCGTTGGTGGCACGGAGCTCGGCGGTGCGATCCTCCACCAGCGCCTCGAGGCGGGCATTCTGTTCCTCCAGGGCCTGGCGCGCCAGGCGCAGCTCAGTCACGTTCTGGGAGATGCCGAACAGGTGGGTGGTGCGCCCCTGCTCGTCGTGCAGCGGCACCAGCAGGGTCAGCCACTGCAACGGCTCGTCATTCACCTTGTGGAAGTGGCCGGTCTCCTCGTAGCGGATCGGCCGGTTGCAGGCCAGGCACTCGCGGTAGTGGCCGATGACGCTGCGCGCCTGCTCGGGGTTGGGCAGCAGCTGCTCGATGGCCAGCCCTACGCAGGGGTAGCCGATGGTCGCCTGCTGGGAGGGGTTCACCGCCTCCACCACGAAGTGCTGCGGTGTCTCCACGCGGATCAGGAACATGTGCTCGGGGAAGTGCTCCCAGATCTCCTGGAGCAGGGCGCGCCCCTGGTGGTGGGTCAGCATGGCGTGAAAGGCCGAAGGCGGAGGTTGATGCGTCATGGGCGGGCCGCAAGGTGGGTAGCGTTCAGGCCAGCCTAGTGCGGCGTGGAGGGTGTCGCAAGTTGCCTACGTTAAAGCCATGAATGTTCGGCAGATGAGGACGGTTCAAGCCGTTCCGCCACGCCTACCAGAACGCACTATTTTTCCTAATGGGGCGCCTTATCGGCATTCTCTCCTGATGCCATGCCCACTTGAGCCCGCAAGAACCTGTCTGTCGGCATTTACCAGCGTCCTGACAAGATTGTCGGCGCAGGCTCAAGTTCTGGTGCTTCAGGCCGATGAGTCTCCCGGAAAATCGGTGTGGCAAACGGTCATATCGTCGGGCAGTAATGACCAATGGAGCAGTAGATGCAGAACCTGTCGATTCGTGCCGGCTTGCTGACGGCATTCGGGGCCCTGGTGGTGATGATCCTGGCGATCAGTGCGCTCAGTTTTCACTCACGCAATGTCAGTGGCTCGGCCCTGGAGGATCTGGCATCCATCAATATCATTCAGAGCAATACCGCCAACCGGGCCGAGGTCAATGTCGCCGAGATGCGCAACCATATCGTGCGCTTTGGGGAATATACCCGCGCCGGCCGCGAGGCCGATGCTGCCAGAGAGATCGCTCAGGCCGGCGAGGCGTTGCAGCGGGCCGACGAGCGCATGGCCGCCTTCGAGAGCGTGACTATCGGCGACTCCAGCGAGCGCGCACGCTTTGTGGAGCAGATCGCCACCGCATACCACGAGTTGATGAGCTCTGATTTCCGGCAAGCGGTGCTCGCGGGCAATATGGAGGGTATCTTCGTCCATCGCGAGCAGGTCACCGAGGCGGGGGACCGCTTCGCTGGGCTGGTGCAGGACTTCATCCACTTCTCGGAAGAGCGGGCTGCCATGCGCTTCGCTAAGGCAGAGGAGGTCGGCGACTGGCTGGCCATGCTCAATCTGGCGGTGCTGATCCTGGCCCTTCTGGTGGCCGCGGTGGTGTTCGTGGCCATCAGCCGGCAGATCGTCACCCCACTTCGTGAGGCCGTGGTGCACTGCCGCCGGGTCGCCGAGGGGGATCTCACGGCGCGGATCGCAGATCGCGGCAGCAATGAGATCGGCCAGCTGTTCACCGCCCTCGGCGATATGCAGCAGCGGCTGAAGAGTCTGGTGTCGACCCTGCAGCAGAGCAGCGACAGCGTGGCCACCGGTGCCTCGGAGATTGCCGCCGGCAGTCAGGACCTTTCCGCGCGTACCGAGCAGCAGGCCGCGGCCCTGCAACAGACGGCTTCGAGCATGGACGAGATCGCCTCCACGGTGCATCAGAACACCGAGACCTCGGGAAAGGCCAACGAGCTCTCGTCTCGTGCCGCCGAACAAGCAGAGGACGGTACCCGTGAGGTGGAGGAGACCGTGGCGCTGATGCAGGCCATGGAACAGAGTTCGCGGCAGATCCGTGAGATCATCGAGGTAATCGACTCCATCGCCTTCCACACCAACATCCTGGCACTTAACGCCTCGGTGGAGGCGGCCCGGGCCGGCGAGCACGGCAAGGGCTTCGCCGTGGTGGCAAGCGAGGTGCGCACCCTGGCCAGCCGCACCGCGGGCTCCTCGAAGCAGATTCGCGGCATGATTGAGGATGTGTCCCAGCGTATCCAGTCTGGATCTGATCAGGCCGGACGCAGTGGGGCCAAGATCCGCGAGGTGGTGGCGGTAATTCGCCAGGTGGCCGACCTGATGGGCGAGCTCTCGCTTTCGGCTCGGGAGCAGCAGTCCGGTGTGGAACAGGTGGGTGCCGCCGTGACCGAGATGGATTCGGTGACTCAGCAGAATGTGTCCCTGGTGGAGCAGACCAGCACCGCCGCTACCCTGGAGGCGGAATCGAAGCGCCTGGCCGAGTTGATCGATACCTTCCGGGTGGAGGCCGCTGGGGCCAGAGGGGAACAGCGTGAAGTCACAGCGACGTCTCGCCACGCCCGCCGGGAGGAAGCCCGTCGCCAACCCGAGCGATCCAGGGCCGAGGCCGGCCAGTGCAAACTGGAGTGGGAGGCCTTCTAGGATCATGCGAGCCACAGACTATCGAATGGCATGCTTTCGCCCCCTGGTGGGACTGGCGTTGTCGGTGATGCTCTCCGGCTGCGCCCTGCTGGCCCCGGCGCCGCCCGAGAACCAGTCGAACATCTGCGAGATTTTCCGCGAGCAGCCGGATTGGTACGATTACGCCCGGGCCTCACATGAGAAGTGGGGCACGCCTATTGTCATCCAGATGGCCTTCATCGAGCGCGAGTCCAGCTTCCGCAGCCATGTAAAACCGCCCCGGACCAAGCTGCTGGGCTTCATTCCCTGGCGGCGGCCTTCCTCGGCCTATGGCTACGCCCAGGCACAGGACCCGGTATGGGGCGAATACGAAGGGGAGGCGGGTCGCTTGTTCGCGCGGCGCACTCACATGAAGCACGCCACCGACTTCATCGGCTGGTACAACGCCCGCACCCGGCGCATGACGGGCGTTTCCTTGCATAACCCCGAGCACCTCTACCTGGCCTATCACGAGGGGCAGGGCGGCTATCGACGCGGTTCCTGGCGCGGCAAGCCCGCTGTCCAGCGCGCCGCTCGCCAGGTCGCCACCACCGCCTCGCGCTATCGCAGTCAGCTCGCCGCCTGAGAGGCGGAGTTTCGCTGCGATGGCCTGCTAGAGATCTGGCCATTCTGTCGCTGATTACCGGCCGATCGAGGCCATTCGAGCTTACTGCCCTTCAGATCCTCGATGCCTGGGTGTTGCTGTTGGCTGCGTCGGTCTGTCAGAGACGTTCCGACACCCGGTCGAAGGCGGTAAGCACCCTTGGCATGGCCTCGCCGGCGATCCGGGGTCGGTTGACGAATGTCTGGACGCTTCCGTCGTTCGGGCGAATGCGTATATATGCCCGGTTGTGCCGGAGATCGCTTGCGCTTAAGGTTGGCGACTTTCTGCACATGCCCGAGGGGTGCCCGGAGGGGGCTGCATGATCGACGAGCACCGCGGGCAGGGCCGCTACGATAACCTCATGCGACCCCTGCCGCCGGACGAGGACGCCAGCGGCTGGATGGTCAGCTATATCGACGTCATGACCCTACTGGTGGCACTTCTGGTGCTGATCATCACGTTAGGCGAGATTGGCAGTGGCTCCGGAGAGACGGAGTCGGTTTCTGAGCCACACGCGGGGGTGTTGGCGTCGGTGGAGCTTGGCGTCCCACTGCCTGAGTCACTGCAACGGGTCTTGGCCGACCGAAATGTCAAACTTGTCGAGCGCAGCAGCGTATCAGCCCGAGCCATCTCGGCAGCGCTGGGGGTAGCCGGCTTGCCAGCGTCTCGCACCTTGCCACCCCCTGAGCTTCTGGCTCGTGCGGACTCGGCGGTATCGGGCGTCGAGGAATTATCTGCCGGGCCGCAGTGGCTGATGCCCACTGATGTCGACCTATCTCGCCCGCTGGCCGACTATCTGGTGGTGTTAACCGACAGACCGCCCTCTGGTGTCGAGAAGGTCGATAAAGCCGCCATCGCCGGGGCACGCGTCGTGACAGAATCGTTGGAAGATGCCCCGTATCTGGCGGATCTGGCGGGCATGGAGGTCTCGCGGATTCCCGAAGGCGTCCGGCTACGGGTCGAGGATCGCCTGCTTTTCCCGACTGCCGAGGCCGAGTTGACCGAGGAGGGGCGTGCCCTTGTAACCGAGAGGCTGCGCGAGATGGTTCAGCGTCACCCGGGTGACGTAGCGGTGGAAGGGCATTCCGATAGTCGATCAATCAATACCGACCGATTCCCCTCTAACTGGGCTCTGTCCAGCGCCCGGGCCATTGCCATTGTCGAGGCGCTGGTTGAGGCGGGCGTTTCCCCGGCGAGGCTGCGCGCCGTGGGCCTGGCCGATACGCGCCCGTTGGAAAGCAACGATAGCGCCGAAGGGCGTGCCCGCAACCGCCGCGTGGAAGTGGTGATCCAGGCGAGGTGAGTCACAGGTCAACGTGCGCGCAGCAGTTCACGCAGGTTGCCGTCGAGTGCCAGCGAAAGACTGCTACTGCCCAGGACACGGTCAGTGCGTAACTCCACCACGCGAAGTGCCAGGTAGAGGCGATCATGCCCCTGAGCATAGGTCCCGATCAGCAACGTCCTGGCGCCTTCCCGGCTTCCCAGCCGGCGAACCTGACGGGTCAGCAGACCGTCACTGCCGCTCACTTCCAGCAACTGTCGGCCCTCGAGCAGAACCTCTCGCACCTGCATTCCTTCACGGGCCAGTGCCGCGGCCGATAGCTCTGCGGCGATTCGGTCGAAGGGCGATGCCCGCCCTGTGCCATCCACGTCGATGAACGAGGCCATGATCATCGGGCCCCGATCGGTGAGATCCGGGAACGCCTCGACCATGCCGTGCATGGTGTCGTCTAGGGCATCCGCCAGCCCCGGTTCAGGTGGTGCGTTGTAAAGCGCGCCTTCATGGCGAGCGCAACCGGTCAGGCCCAGCAGGAACAGCAGGAGGCAGGCCAAACGTAGAGGGTAGGGCATGATGGGGAATCTCCAGGGACGATTTCGGTGAGTAGATCGGCGGGACTTCCGCTAACTTGAAGACGAATGACTTGAACCTGGCTGCTTGCATTCCACGCCTATCAAGACAAGCCTTTAGGCTGATATGGAGCAGGAGAATCAAGGATGCCCCGATTGGGCTACAGCTGGCTGTTGGTGAGTCTGCTCTGGATCGTGCTGGCGGGGTCGGCACTGGCCGAAGAAGAGAGAAGGGATGACGTCAGCCTGATCATTCCCTTCGGTCCCGGCGGAGCGAGCGATGTCCTGTTCCGCGACCTGGCCAGGGCCGCCGAGCCGCATCTCGGCTTCTCTCTGCAACCTGTGAATCGCCCCGGTAATGGAGGTGTACGCGGCGCCCTGGAAGTAAAGGAGGCGGAGCCGGATGGCCACACCCTGCTTGCTAGTCATCAGGCGCTGTCGCTCTCATTCCTGTCAGGTGCCGCACCGTTTTCGCATGTCGCCTTCGAGCCGGTGGCACTTCTCACCCGGACCGTGAATATCCCCGCAGCAAGTCGCAGCCTTGGCATTACCTCGGCTGCAGAGCTGGTAGTCCATATACAGGAACATCCTGGGGCGCTTCGAGTGGGGATGATTCGCGGCGCCACGGATCACTTTTTCTGGCGCCAGTTCTCCCGCACGACGGGCCTGCCGGTCTCTGACATTGGCTGGGTCGGCTACCCCGACACTGGCGCCCAGGTGGCGGCCCTGTTGGCCGGCGAGATAGACCTGGCGATGCTCAACCTGCCCTCTGGCGAGTTACTCTTCACGCATGGTGCTCTTGTCCCGTTGGGGGTCGCCGATCAATCCCGGATCTCCGCATTGCCGAAGGTACCGACCCTGAAGGAGCAGGGGATCGATCTGGTCAACACTACCGATCGCGAGCTCTTTGCGCCTCGGGGCAGCGACCCTGCCTTTCTCGAGCAGGTCGCGGCGGCCTTCGGTAAGGCCCTCGAGCAGCCCACGAGGGTCGAGCACCTTGAGCGTGACTACGGCACACGGGTTGACTTCCGGCCACTGGAAAAGCATGCGGCCTATCTCGAGGCGCAAGCGTATAATCTGGCCTCCCGGATGTCAGAGGTCCCCTGAGGTCGTGCGGTGGTGGGATATCAGGCGAGGCTGCGCAGGCTCTCCTGGGCGCCGACATTGGCGGCACGGGCGATGATGTCGTACTGGCTGAGTTGGACGACGGGCTCGGCTTCCGTGGTCGTGTGACCCTGTTCAGCGTCTGACGCTGCCTGGCCTTGGATCTCCGCTGACTGAGAGGACTCGGTCGCCTGTGCATCGCCGCGGGCGCGATTCATCTCGCTGTGCTGCTGGGCCATCTCCAACTGGGCGATGAGCAGGTACTGACGCGCTCGGGCCGCGACCTGATGGTACTTCGGGGAAGGGTCGGCCGGCGCGAGGGCGGCGCTGATCACCTGTTGCATCTTGTCGATGGTGGCGCGCGGGTCACCCTGTACCGGGCCGTAATCGATGGGTACCTCACCTGCCACCACGTAGCGCTTGCCGTCCGGCCCGCGGGCATAGTCGTAGCTGGGCGAGCCGGTATAGGCTCCGCCGGCGACCTGATGGGCCAGTTCGTGCTGGCGTACCTCCTGGTCGGTCACCTTCATCTGTTCCACCTGACGCAGCTCGGCCTCGCTCAATGTCTCTGCGCCGGGTTTGGTCGGCTCCTCGCCTGGTGTGACCCGCTTGGCTGCATCAGCCGCTTCCCCACGGTGGTTCTCGCGGGTGGGAGCGGCATCGGGTCGAGCTGTCTCACCAAGTTCGCCTCGCGAGCCGCTCTCCTGGGGCGGAACGGTCGCGCCTGCCACGACCTGGTGGGAAGGGAGCGGCACGGGGCCGATGACGGTGGAGGCGAACATGGCAGGATCCTGAGAGCGCCCGGCAGCGAGGGCAATGAGTGGTAAAGTATTAGCGAACTCAGCCTGGACGACAAGTCAGTGGTCCCCGATGCCCAGCATCGACGTGATAATCGAACTTTCTTATGACGCCTGCCTGGCGCACTACGCCGGCCGGGTAGCCAACGTCCAGACCCGCAGCCTGGATGGGCGTCATGTGGTATTTCCCGCCGAGGCGTTGAGACGGGTGGTGACCCGCGACGGCGTGCATGGTCGCTTCAGATTGACGTTCACCAAGTCGGGGCGCTTCTGTGCGATCCAGCGCCTTGGGTCGCCATAATCTCAGCCTCACCGGCGTGGGGTTCTTCGAGCCCAAGTGCAGTATCACCCTGCCGCCGGATGATCGTCCCGAGGCACATCACTCTATGTTTCATCAAGTTGCGAAAAAAGCCGCCGATAACCCAAGAGGCCGGGAATGATACGGTGAAGGTAGTTGGCCGATTGGATGAAGGCAGAGGCTGGCGTCCTCGAGCGAGGCGGCACACCATCTAGGGCACATAACAACAAGGAAGTGACCGGGAGGGTTTCGTTCAGGCCCCTTGGTTGATCATGCGCAGGGAGCATCTCGTTCATGCCGTTCAAGACCCGCGATATTGCCCTGGATAGTTGGCTGCTGATGGTATCGGCGGCTTTCGTGCTGATGGGCCTGGCCGGGATGCTGCAGTGGTTCCACTACCCCCTGCAAACGCTGCTGGGCGCGGATGCCTCACTGGCCGCCATGTTGTCCGGTGTTGGCCTTCTGGCCGTTGTCCAGCACTGGCATCGGGTGCGTCTTCTGGCCGGGTGCGCTCTGCTGGCCTTGATGGGCTATACCCTGCTGCACAATGCCGTGGTCGGCGGCAGTCAGGTGGGCGTCTCCTGGCTGTCCGGGGAGCCGCGCGCTTCCTCGTTGGTCGCCGCCATGTTGGTGGTAGTGGCCAGCTGCTTGTTGTCGGGGCTCGGGCGTAAGCGACTACGGCGAGCATGGTTGATGGGGGGCTTCCTGCTGCTGATCGTCGGCCTATCCGTTCTGGGTGTGACGCTCGTCTTCTCGATAGAGGCTCCTGGCTTGGCGGCGATGACGTCATCCCCGCCGGTGGTGGCGCTGTTCGCGGTAATGTATGGCCTCGGCATGGTGGCGGCGAGTGTCAGGACGGGCCAGAGGAAGCTTCAGCTGGGAAGGGCGGCCGTCACGGTAGGCCTGGCTGGAGCGTTGGTCAGCTGCCTGGCCTGGTACCTGCTCAGCTGGCAGCAGCAGCAACGGATTTACCAGCAGGCCGAGTATCTGCTTGACAACGTCCGTCTCAATGCCGAGCAGGTGATGGGCTCGCACTTGATGTTGATGCAGCGCATGGCCGAGCGGCTGGATGCGTCCGCTGTTGGATTGGAAACCGCGGTACTGAACCGCGATGTGGCCAACTACCTGCGTGATACCCCCAGTCTCGAGGTCATCGGCTTGCTGGGCAGCAACCAGGACTGGCGCTGGCGCCAGTCGCGCAGCGAGGAGGCACAGCGCTGGTTGACCCAGTGGGCGGATTCCGAGCGCGTGCGCGACTGGCTGGCCATGCCCTTTCCCCAGCCGCGCATGATGGTGCCCGATGACGGCGCCCCGGGTCTGGCGATCATGGCGATCGCGTTACCGCGTCGCGACCAGCAACTGGTGGCCGTGCTGGACATGGCCACCCTCCTGGATCGTGAGCTACGCATTCAGCTGGCCGGCTTTCAGGTGAGCCTGGCCCGCGATGATGCGGTGCTTATCTCCCTGGCAGCACCGGGCATGGTGGCCCGTGAGGTAACCGGCTCGCCCGCGTTTGCCTCTCGACACATCGGCTTGTCGGGTGGCCCTATGCTCAGCCCATCGGTGCATACCGGCCCCGAGGCGAGCTGGCTTCAGGCCGGAATAGGCCCCTCAGCCGTGGGCTTGGGGGGGCTGACGCTGACTTATCTGCTGGTCTTCAGCCTGGGGATGGTCCGCCTGGTCCTGGGGCACTCACGGGGGTTGATGGCGGCGCGGGAGCAGCTCGAGCAACAGCAATCCATTCAGGCGATGATTGCCGAGGAAGTCCCGCTCGACCAGACGCTCGATGCCATCTGCCTCATGCTCGAGGGGCAACTGCAGGGAGGGCTATGCTCGATCATGCTGGCCGACGACGAAGGCCGCGCGCTGCGCCTGGTGGCGGGCAACAGTCTGCCGTTGCGCTACCGGGAGGCGATCGGCTCGATTCCCATCGGCGCCGGCATGGGCGCCTGTGGCAGCTCGGCTCATGGCCGTGAAGTGGTGGTCTGCGAGGACCTCGCACATGATCCACGCTGGAAGGGATTCAGGACCCTGGCCACGAACGAGGGGCTCAGGGCCTGCTGGTCCTATCCGGTGATCGCCAGTGATGGTCGGTTGCTGGGCACCTTTGCGACCTACTATCGGCGGCCGGCCAGACCGGACG
The DNA here is from genome assembly GCF_030012485.1 of Halomonas rhizosphaerae. Taxonomy (NCBI): domain Bacteria; kingdom Pseudomonadati; phylum Pseudomonadota; class Gammaproteobacteria; order Oceanospirillales; family Halomonadaceae; genus Halomonas; species Halomonas rhizosphaerae. Next base: position 537 of record NZ_JASCQQ010000039.1, on the reverse strand, counting down.
AGTCCGAACTGGAAATGACGCGTCAGGCCGTGGATCTGGTGGCCCTGGCGGTGGAGCGCGAGCAGGACCGGCGTTCGCTGTGGGAGAGCGAGCAGCGCTACCGCTCGTTGTTCGCCTATAACCCGGATGCGGTGTTTTCACTGGATCTGCGGGGACACTTCGCCACGGCCAATGAGCATTGTTCTTCGCTGACCGGCTTCCCCGTCGAGCAGATCATGGGCGCGCACTTTTCCCAGTTCCTGCAGCCCGACGACCTGGCGTATGTTCAACAGAAATTCGAGATCACCGCGGCCGGCGACCCCTGCCGCTATGAACTGCAGATCCCCCATCGGGACGGCAAGGTCCGCCGCCTGGACATCACGAATCTGCCGATCGTGGTCGGTGAGCGCATCCAGGGGGTCTATGGCATCGCCAAGGACGTGACGCGACGCCGGGAACACGAGACCCGGCTGCGGATCCTCGAGCGCGGCGTGGAAGCCAGCGTCAACGGGGTGCTGATCGCTGACGCAGGCGAGCCCGATCTGCCGATCATCTATG
>NZ_JASCQQ010000038.1:0-221455 GCF_030012485.1 Halomonas rhizosphaerae | reverse complement strand
GAAGGTGGATCGAGAGGTCTGCTGGAGGTATCACGAGTGCGAATGCTGACATGAGTAACGACAAGGGGAGTGAAAAACTCCCCCGCCGGAAGACCAAGGGTTTCTGTTCGACGCTAATCGGAGCAGAGTGAGTCGGCCCCTAAGGCGAGGCCGAAAGGCGTAGTCGATGGGAAACGGGTCAATATTCCCGTACCTCACTGTATTGCGATGGGGGGACGAAGAAGGCTAGGTGAGCCAGGCGTTGGTTGTCCTGGTGAAAGTCAGTAGGCTGGGGAGTCAGGCAAATCCGGTTCCCCAAGGCCGAGAGACGAGACGAACTGACCACGGTCAGGAAGTCATCGATGCCACGCTTCCAGGAAAAGCCTCTAAGCTTCAGATACAGTGGGACCGTACCCCAAACCGACACAGGTGGTCAGGTAGAGAATACCCAGGCGCTTGAGAGAACTCGGGTGAAGGAACTAGGCAAAATGGTGCCGTAACTTCGGGAGAAGGCACGCCGGCATAGGGTGACGGGACTTGCTCCCCGAGCCTGAACCGGTCGAAGATACCAGGTGGCTGCAACTGTTTATTAAAAACACAGCACTCTGCAAACGCGCAAGCGGACGTATAGGGTGTGACGCCTGCCCGGTGCCGGAAGGTTAAGTGATGGTGTTAGCTCACGCGAAGCTCCTGATCGAAGCCCCGGTAAACGGCGGCCGTAACTATAACGGTCCTAAGGTAGCGAAATTCCTTGTCGGGTAAGTTCCGACCTGCACGAATGGCGTAATGATGGCCACGCTGTCTCCACCCGAGACTCAGTGAAATTGAAATCGCAGTGAAGATGCTGTGTACCCGCGGCTAGACGGAAAGACCCCGTGAACCTTTACTATAGCTTCACACTGGACGCTGATGTTGCTTGTGTAGGATAGCTGGGAGGCTTGGAAACCCGGACGCCAGTTCGGGTGGAGCCAACCTTGAAATACCAGCCTGGCATCATTGGCGTTCTAACTCAGGTCCGTGATCCGGATCGAGGACCGTGTGTGGTGGGTAGTTTGACTGGGGCGGTCTCCTCCCAAAGCGTAACGGAGGAGCACGAAGGTACCCTCAGCACGGTTGGAAATCGTGCATTGAGTGCAAGAGCATAAGGGTGCTTAACTGCGAGACAGACACGTCGAGCAGGTACGAAAGTAGGTTCTAGTGATCCGGTGGTTCTGTATGGAAGGGCCATCGCTCAACGGATAAAAGGTACTCCGGGGATAACAGGCTGATACCGCCCAAGAGTTCACATCGACGGCGGTGTTTGGCACCTCGATGTCGGCTCATCACATCCTGGGGCTGAAGTCGGTCCCAAGGGTATGGCTGTTCGCCATTTAAAGTGGTACGCGAGCTGGGTTTAGAACGTCGTGAGACAGTTCGGTCCCTATCTGCCGTGGGCGTTGGATGTTTGAGAAGTGCTGCTCCTAGTACGAGAGGACCGGAGTGGACGCACCTCTGGTGTTCCGGTTGTCACGCCAGTGGCATTGCCGGGTAGCTATGTGCGGACGGGATAACCGCTGAAAGCATCTAAGCGGGAAGCCCCCTTCAAGATGAGACATCCCCGAGGCCTCGAGCCTCCTGAAGGGCCCAGCGAGACCAGCTGGTTGATAGGCCGGGTGTGGAAGCGCTGCAAGGCGTTGAGCTAACCGGTACTAATGGCCCGTGAGGCTTGACCATATAACACCCAAGCGGTCTGCCGATGGCGACCGACAGCCGGATACGACGAGACGTTCTCGCCAGCATGATTCACCGTTTTTCGCCTGACGACCATAGCGTGCGGGAACCACCTGATCCCATGCCGAACTCAGCAGTGAAACCGCTCAGCGCCGATGGTAGTGTGGGGCCTCCCCATGCGAGAGTAGGTCATCGTCAGGCACCTATTCCGAGAAAACCCCGTGTTCGAAAGAGCACGGGGTTTTTTCATTTCAGGAACCCCGGCTTCTAACGACGCTGGGGTTTCCTCGTTTAGGGCCGCCGTTCCGGCGTTGGCACTTCGTACAGCTCGATCGGGGTGCCATCGGGGTCGGCCAGGAAGGTGAAGCGTGCGCCCGTGATCTCGTCGACCCGAATGGGTTCCGGCTGCGCACCACGGGCCCTCAGCAGGTCGATGCAGGCCTCGAGGTCCGAAGTGGCCAGGGCGAGATGACGAAGCCCGCAGGCTTCGGGGTAGCTGGGGCGTGGCGGCGGAGAGGGGAAGGAAAACAGCTCGAGCTGGATACCTCCCGGGAGGCGCAGGTCCAGCTTGTAGCTGTCACGCTCGGCTCGCCAGGTCTCGTGGATGATCTCGGCATCCATCACCTCGAGATAGAAGCGTCGGGCATGGGCGTAGTCGGCAGTGATCAGTGCCACGTGATGGACCCTGGCGAGGGGCAGTCGAGGACGTTCCTTGACCATGGGCGGCCCTAGCGGCAAAGGCTCTCGAGCGCCTCGACGAGGCTGTCCATCTCGTCATCGGTGCCGATGGAGATCCGCAGGTGGTCACGCAGCACCTCGGTGTTGAAGTGGCGCACCAGCACGCCGCGCTCGCGCAGGCCCACGAAGAGCTGGGCGGCATCGAGCTCCGGGTGGCTGACCAGCACGAAGTTGGCCTGCGAGGGCAACACCTGGAAGCCCAGGCTCTCGAGTCGCACCCGGGTGCGTTCGCGGGTGGTGATCACCGCCTCGCGACAGGCCTCGAAGTGCTCGTGGTCCGCCAGGGAGGCGATGCCCAGTGCACTGGCCAGGCTGTCGACGGGGTAGGAGTTGAAGGAGTCCTTGACCCGCTCCAGCCCCTCGATCAGCTCGCGGGAGCCTACGGCATAGCCGAGCCGCAGCCCGGCCAGACTGCGCGACTTCGAGAAGGTCCCGGTGACCAGCAGGTTGGGAAAGCGCTCGACCAGCGGCACGGCACTCTCGCCACCGAAGTCCACGTAAGCCTCGTCGACCAGCACCACCGCCTCGGAAACACGATCGAGCAGTCCGGCGATGGCCTCGCGTCCGTGGCCATGGCCGGTGGGGGCGTTGGGGTTGGCGAAGATCACCCCGCCGGCATCCTGGTAGAAGGCATCGAGATCGACGCGCCATTCGGTGTCGAGCGGGTGGGTGCGGCGCTCGACACCATAGAGGCGGCAGTAGACCGGATAGAAGCTGTAGGAGATGGTCGGCATCTCCAGCGGCCGCGCCTGGCGAAAGAAGGCCTGGAAGGCCAGGGCGAGCACCTCGTCGGAGCCGTTGCCGACGAACACCTGCTCTGTCGCTACCCCGAGCTCCGCCGCCAGGGCCTCGCGCAGGGCGCGGGACTCCGGGTCCGGATAGCGCCGCAGGTGGTCGGCGGGGAAGTTGCGCAGGGCGGCCTCGACCCCCGGGGCCGGCGGATAGGGGTTCTCGTTGGTGTTCAGCTTGATCAGGCGCTCGCGGGGCTGCTCGCCCGGGACATAGGGCGTCAGCTCGCGAACGGCGGGGCTCCAGAACTTGCTCATGGTCACTCGCTCGGGGGATTGGACTTTGGTCATGGTGACCCGAGCGGCGTGACCGCGCAAGCCGCGGCCATGCTAGTCTCGGGGCCGCCATCGATCATTCGCTGCCTACGGACCCATGCAATGACCGCCCAGATCCTCGCCACCCTGCTGCCCGTCTTCCTGATCGCCGGTTGCGGGACCCTCTACGGCCGCTTTCGCACGCCGGACATCCGCGGCCTGAACACCCTCAACATGGAGTTGTTCGTGCCGATGCTGGTGTTCGCCGTGCTCGCCGACCGCCAGGCACCCCTGGCGGACTATGCGAGCCTGGCCCTGGCGGGGGCCGTGGTGGTGCTGGGATCGGGGCTTGTGCTCTGGCCGGTGGCGAAGTGGCTGAAGCTCGAGACCAAGACCTTCCTGCCGCCGATGATGTTCAACAACTCCGGCAACATGGGGATCCCCCTGCTCGTGCTGGCCTTCGGCGAGAAGGCCCTGCCGGCGGCGGTGGTGCTGTTCATCATCGAGATGCTGCTGCACTTCTCGGTGGGGCTCTACATGCTCAGCCCGCATACCCCCCTGTGGCGGCTCCTGCGCATGCCCATCGTGCTGGCGAGCCTGGCGGGCCTCGCCGTCAACCTGGGCGGTGTGCCGCTGCCGGGCTGGTTCCTGGAGGCGCTGCACATGCTGGGTGGGGTCTGCATTCCGCTGATGCTCTTCGCCCTGGGCGTGCGGATGCTGGACATCGACTTCGGCGACTGGAAGACGGGCTTGCTCGGGGCGGTGCTCTGTCCGCTCTCGGGGCTGGTGCTTGCCGTGCCGCTGATCTGGTGGCTCGACCTGTCGGGCCTCCAGGCGGCGGCCCTATGGGTGTTTGCCGCCCTGCCGCCGGCCGTGTTGAACTATCTGGTAGCCGAGCAATATCGCCAGGAGCCCCACAAGGTGGCCTCGCTGGTGCTGATCGGCAACCTGGGCAGCCTAGTGGTCATGCCGCTGGTGCTGGCACTGATCTTCACCCATGTCTATCCGCTGGCCTGACGCATGGCGGGAAGGCTGTCCGCTGAGGGCACGAGAGGTTATGCTGTCACTCAGGCTGCCGTGCATCACGGCGTCATGCCCATTGGTTAGGAGGACACAAATGCAAATCAGGACCTTGCTGGCCGGCACTGCCCTGGCCGCCCTGTTGGCCGGCTGCGCCGCCGGACCCACCGACCAGGCCGCCGCTCCCGAGATGGAAGCGACCACGGCGACCTACCAGGGAACCCTGCCGTGTCGCAACTGCGACGGCATCGACCTGAACGTGACCCTGAACGGCGAGGAGCAGGATGCGTCCGATGAGCGCACCTTCGACCTCGAGGCCTCCTATCGGGAGCACCCGCAGGACCCGCCGGACGAGAACTACGCGGGTAACTGGGAGGTCCTCGAGGGAACCGAGCAGGATCCCACCGCCACCGTCTACGAGCTGACCCCCGATGGCGAAGGGCAGACCTACTACTTCCTGCGCGTCGATGAGCAGACCCTCGAGCTGATCGATCCCAACCTGCGGCGCTTCCAGAACAGCGAGATGCTGCAGCTCAAGCGCCTGTAAACGTCTGAATGCGCAGTAGCGGGGCGGCCCTCAGGGTCGCCCCTTGTCGTTGCGGGCATGCCATCGGCACGAGGCCCGTGGCGGATGGAAAGATGGCCCTGACCGTGGGAGAGAGCACCGCATGGCCAAAGCGAAGAGCGCCTTCGTCTGCACCGAGTGTGGTGCCGAGTACCGCAAGTGGCAGGGGCAGTGCAGCAGCTGTCAGGAGTGGAACACCCTGAGCGAGGTTCGTCTCTCGGCGGCGCGGCCCGGTGCCGCCACGGGCGCCTCCGCGACCGCGCGCGGCGGCTATGCCGGCGGCCTGTCCCGCGAGGTGGTCGACCTGGCCAGCGTCGACCTCAGCGAGGTACCCAGGCTCTCCTCCACCTTCGCGGAGTTCGACCGGGTGCTGGGCGGAGGCCTGGTGCCGGGGTCGGCGGTGCTGCTCGGGGGACATCCCGGGGCCGGCAAGTCGACCCTGCTGCTGCAGACCGCGTGCAAGCTGGCCCAGTCCCGCCAGGTGGTCTACGTCACCGGCGAGGAGTCGCTCTCCCAGGTGGCGATGCGCGCCCATCGCCTGCAGCTGCCGGTGCAGGGCCTGAAGATGCTGGCCGAGACCAGCATCGAGACCATCCTCGCCGTGGCCGAGCGCGAGCGCCCCGAGATCCTGATCATCGACTCCATCCAGACCATGCACCTGGAAGACATCGCCTCGGCGCCCGGCGGTGTGGCCCAGGTGCGTGAGTCCGCTGCGGCCCTGACCCGCTTCGCCAAGCAGAGCAATACCGTGCTGATGCTGGTGGGGCACGTCACCAAGGACGGCAGCCTGGCGGGCCCCAAGGTGCTGGAGCACATGATCGATGCCTCGCTGCTGCTCGAGGGCGGGGCGGACTCCCGCTTTCGCACACTCCGTGGCCAGAAGAACCGTTTCGGCGCGGTCAACGAGCTCGGCGTGTTCGCCATGCTCGAGCACGGCCTCAAGGAGGTGAAGAATCCCAGCGCTATCTTCCTCTCGCGCAACGAGGAGCAGAGTGCCGGCAGCCTGGTGATGGTGGTCTGGGAGGGCACTCGGCCGATCCTCGTGGAAGTCCAGGCGCTGCTCGACGAGTCGGCGCTGGGCAACCCGCGCCGCGTCGCCGTGGGCCTCGACCAGAATCGCCTGGCCATGCTGCTGGCGGTGCTGCACCGCCATGGCGGGCTGTTCACCGGGGACCAGGACGTCTTCCTCAACGTGGTCGGCGGGGTCAAGGTGCTGGAGACCAGCGCCGACCTCGCGGTGCTGCTGGCGGTGGTCTCCAGCCTGCAGAACCGGCCGCTTCCCCGGGAGCTGGTGGTGTTCGGCGAGGTGGGGCTCTCCGGCGAGATCCGCCCGGTACCCAGTGGCCAGGAGCGCATCGTCGAGGCGGCCAAGCACGGTTTCAAGCGGGCCATCGTGCCCCGCGGCAATGCCCCCAAGCGTTCGCCCGAGGGCATGGAGGTGGTCGCCGTGGACAAGCTTGCCGAAGCCCTGGACGCCCTCTAGGCCCCCCACTCTGATGTAGAATGCGGTTAGTGAATGCCAAGGAGAACGAGATGAGCGCCATCCGCCTGACCCAGTACAGCCACGGCGCCGGCTGCGGCTGCAAGATCGCCCCCGACGTGCTCGACGGCATCCTCGCCAAGGCCGGCCCCGGAGCCAGCCACTCGCGGCTGATCGTCGGCAACCAGGGGCGCGAGGACGCCGCCGTCTATGACCTGGGCGACGGTCGCGGCATGATCGCCACCACCGACTTCTTCATGCCGATCGTCGACGACCCCTTCGACTTCGGCCGTATCGCGGCGATCAATGCCATCAGCGACGTCTATGCCATGGGCGGCAAGCCGGTGCTGGCGCTGGGCATCCTCGGCTGGCCGCTGGACAAGCTCGGCGCCGACGTCGCCGGCGACGTGGTGGCCGGTGCTCAGGCGGTGTGCCGCGAACTCGGCCTGGCGCTGGCCGGGGGACACTCCATCGACGCCCCCGAGCCGATCTTCGGCCTGGCGGTCAACGGCCTCGTCGACCTCGAGCATCTCAAGCTCAACAAGGGAGCGAAGCCCGGTGACCTGCTGTTCCTCACCAAGCCATTGGGGGTGGGCCTGCTGACCACCGCCGAGAAGCAGGGGCTGATCGAGCCCGGCCATCAGGGCCTGGCGCGGGAGACCATGCTCAAGTCCAATGCCATCGGCATGGAGCTGGCTAAGGTCAAGGGCGTGCATGCCATGACCGACGTCACCGGTTTCGGCCTCGCCGGACACCTCGCCGAGATCTGCACGGCCAGTGGCGTGGCCGCCCGGGTCAACTTCCGCCGCCTGCCGCGGCTGGCTGAGGCCGAGGCCTACCGCCGTCAGGGCGCGGTGCCCGGCGGCACCAAGCGCAACCGCGAGGCGCTGGGCGCGAGCCTGCCGCAGATGGACGAGGCCCACTGGCAGTGGCTCTGCGACCCGCAGACCTCCGGTGGCCTGCTGCTCTCGGTGCACCCCTCCTGGGAGGACGATGTGGAACGCATCGGCCGCCAGCACGGCATCGAGCTCGTGCCCTTCGGCGAGGTCGTCAAGGCCGGCGGGCAAGCGTTGATCGAGGTGCGTGGATGAGCCTGCCGCTGGTCGAGCCCGACCTCGCACTGCTGCGGGAAGGGCGCGTGCTGATCGATGTCCGCGCGCCGGTGGAGTTCGCCCAGGGCGCCCTGCCAGGGGCAGTCAACCTGCCGCTGATGGACGACGAGGAGCGCCACCTCGTGGGGATCGCCTACAAGGCGCATGGCCAGGACGCCGCCATCGCCCTGGGGGAGCGGCTGGTCAGCGGCGGCCTCAAGGCGGCGCGGGTCGCCGCCTGGCAGCGGCTTCTCGCCGCCCATCCCGATGCCATCATCTACTGCTTCCGTGGCGGGCTGCGCTCCCAGGTCGCCCAGCAGTGGCTGGCGGATGTCGGCACCCTGCGCCCGCGCATCCGCGGTGGCTGGAAGGCGATGCGCCAGGCCCTCTGCGCACGCATCGACGGTGCGACCGAGCAGCCGCTGCTGGTGGTGGGCGGCCTCACCGGCTGTGCCAAGACGCCGCTGATCCTGGCACTGGACAATGGGCTCGATCTGGAGGGCTGTGCGCGCCACAAGGGCTCGGCCTTCGGGCGCCACCCGCTGCCGGCACCCAGCCAGATCGACTTCGAGCATGCCATGGGGCGGCGCCTGCTGGACCTGCCCGGGCCGGTGGTGGTGGAGGACGAGTCCCGGCGCATCGGGGCGGCCAACATCCCGCTGCGCTTCTGGGAAGGCATGGTGCCGGCGCCACGTATCCGAATCGAGATGCCGCTGGACTGGCGGCTGGCGCAGATCCGCAAGGACTACATCGATGACCTGTGGGAGGTCCATCGCCGGCAGTTCGGCGACTGGTTGGGCTGGGTGCTGATGCGCAAGCAGCTCAGCACCGCCCTGGGCCGGCTGAGGAAGCGCCTGGGCAGCGAACGCCTGGCGCGCCTGCAGCGCCTGCAGGCGCTCGCCTTCCGCGAGCATGAGCGGGGCAACCGCCAGGCCCATGAGGCGTGGCTGGCCCCGCTGCTGACCGAATACTATGACCCGCTCTATCGCCACCAGCTGGAGAAGCACCCCGAGCGCCACTTTCTCCACGTGGGCGACTGGGAGAGCTGCCTGCAGGTCGCCAGGGAGTGGTCGGCCGAGGCGGCGAGCAAGGACGGCCGGCCGCAGCCCCAGTCGGCCTGAGCCCTCATGCCGCGGCCGTGCTGCCCAGCCACTGGCTGAGCAGGCGGTCGAGCAGCGGGGCCAGCCGGTCGAAGCGCCTCGGGTCGTCGAGCATTGCTGCCCGGTCCTGGGCATGGAGGCTGGTCTCGCTGCCCTCGGGCGGCGCCTGATGGTCGAGCAGGGCGGTGACGCTGGCGGCGGTGGCCTCCAGATGGCAGAGCAGGGCCACCACCCGGCCGTCGTCCCAGGTGAAGCCCTGCAGCGGGCTGGCCTCGCTGCGGCCCAGCGCCAGGGCATAGTCGGGCAGCGCGAAGACCTCGCGGTGCCACATGAAGGCCTCGAAGGTGTCAGGCAGGTCGACGGGGCTCAGCGGGGCGAGGTCCACCCGGTGCCAGCCGGTCTCGGCCACGGTGCCGCGGGCCACCACCGCCCCCAGCGCCTCGGCGATCAGCCGGGCGCCGAAGCCGATCCCCAGCAGCGGCTTGTTGGCGTCCAGCGCCTGGTGGATCAGCTTGCGCTCGCCTCTGAGCCAGGGGCATCGGCTATCCTCGAGGCTGCCCTCCGGGCCGTCGAGCACGATCAGCGCATCGCCGTCGGCCAGCCGCGGCGGCAGCTCCCCCGCATCGAGGTGGAAGACGGTATGGCTGTGGCCCATGCTGGCAAGCCAGTCGGCGATGCGGGCCGGTCCCTGGTGGGGGCTGTGCTGGAGAAGGTGAACGTGCATGCGGGCCTCGCCTTGATGGAATACCGAGTGACGGACGGGACGGAGCGCAAGGGTACATGAAGCCGGAGCTGCGGGAACAGATACTGACCATCCTGGCCGAGATCCCGCCCGGCCGGGTGACCACCTACGGGCGCATCGCCGCAATGACCGAGGGCGCCACGCCGCGCCTGGTGGCACGGGCCCTGCGTGAGCTGCCCGCCGGCCACGGCCTGCCCTGGTTCCGGGTCATCACCGCCTCCCGCAAGCTGGCAGATCACGGCGGGGCCGATGAGCAGCGCAAGCGGCTGGTCGCCGAGGGCGTGCTGTTCGATCCCCGTGGGCGCGCCCCGGCGGAGCTTCTATGGCCTTGATCTGCGAAACGTCAGCGGGGCTGATTCGGCGACAGGCCTATGGGGAGGCGCTGTGAACCCATCCCTGGGCGCTACCGACGCCTTCCCTGGCGTAGGACCTCCCCTCCGGCCTGCCCCCGGCGCCCCTTGCCATCCATCGAGAACTCGGACAACAGGATCCCAAGGAGACTCCATGAGCGGCTTCTTCCAACGCCTGCAGCAGCTCGACCCGCGACGCCAGCAGGCCTTCATGGCGGCGCTCTGCGAGCGACTGCTGCCCAACTACCGCCTCTACGCCGAAACCACCGGCCAAGGCGACCCGCATGGCATCAGGGTGATCCTGGACCTGGTCTGGGAGCGGCTGGCGGTGAAGGAGGTACGCATCGACTTCGACCGCCAGGCCGAGAAGCTCGCCGACCTGGAGCCCCCCGGCGAAGACGACAGCTTCGGTGCCCGTCGTGCCCTGGAGGCGGTGGTGGCCCTCTCGGCGCTGCTCGACACCCTGCGCGGCGAGGCCCCGGAGGCGGTGCTGGAGGTCAGCCGGGCGTCCCGCAGCGGGGTGCGAGCCTATATCGAGCTCACCGAGGGCGAGGAGGACGCCGCGCGGCTGGGCGAGCTGGTGCGCGGCCATCCGCTGATGGCGGACGAGAACGACTTCCAGGACGCGGTGCTCGAGGCCGTGGAGGCGGGAGAGCTGGATCGCGAGGCACTCAAGGCGCTGCGTCGGCTGGGGCGCAACGAGGGCGTCAGCAACCTGGGCCTCTCCGCCGAGGAGTAGACCCAGGCCGGCCAGAATGCAAGGGGCTCGCCAAATGGCGAGCCCGTCGTTTTCCTACAGCCGCATCTCGATCCCCCGCTCGGCCATGTAGCGCTTGGCCTCGGGAATGGTGTATTCGCCGAAGTGGAAGATGCTGGCCGCCAGCACCGCGTCGGCACCGCCGTCGATGACGCCCTCGACCAGGTGGTCGAGGTTGCCGACCCCGCCGGAGGCGATCACCGGCACGCTCACCGCGTCCGCGATGGCGCGGGTCACCCCCAGGTCGAAGCCGACCTTGGTGCCGTCGCGATCCATGCTGGTCAGCAGCAGTTCTCCGGCGCCGTAGGCCACCATCTTCTTCGCCCACTCCACGGCATCCAGCCCGGTGGGGCGGCGTCCGCCATGGGTGAAGATCTCCCAGCGGTCCGGCTCGCCTTCCCCGGAGACCTTCTTGGCGTCGATGGCCACCACGATGCACTGGCTGCCGAAGCGCTCGGCGGCCTCGTGCACGAAGTCGGGATTGGTCACCGCGGCGGTGTTGATCGACACCTTGTCGGCGCCGGCGTTGAGCATGGTGCGGATGTCGTCGCAGGTGCGGATGCCACCGCCCACGGTCAGCGGGATGAACACCTCGCCCGCGATGCGCTCGACCATCTCCACCGTGGTGTCGCGGTCCTCGTGGCTCGCCGTGATGTCGAGGAAGGTGATCTCGTCGGCGCCCTGCTGGTTGTAGCGCTGGGCGATTTCCACCGGGTCACCGGCGTCGCGGATGCCGATGAAGTTGACGCCCTTGACCACGCGGCCGGCGTCCACGTCCAGGCACGGAATGATGCGCTTGGCGAGTCCCATGGATCAGCTCCCCTTGTGGCTGAGTTCGTCGCAGAGCCGTTGCGCCTCGGCCACGTCGAGGCTGCCCTCGTAGATGGCCCGCCCGGTGATGGCCCCCAGGATCCCCGGCTCGCCGGCCGCGATCAGGGCGCGCAGGTCATCGAGGTCGGTCACCCCGCCGGAGGCGATCACCGGCAGGCCCCCCTCGCGGGCAAGCTGAGCGGTGGCCTCGACGTTGACGCCGGACATCATGCCGTCGCGGGCGATGTCGGTGTAGACGATGCTGGAGACGCCGTCGTCGGCGAAGCGCTTGGCCAGGTCAGTGGCCTTCACCGTCGAGACCTCGGCCCAGCCGTCGGTGGCCACGAAGCCATCCCGGGCGTCCAGGCCGACGATCACGTGGCCGGGAAAGGCCTTGCACATCTCGCCGACGAAGGCCGGTTCCTTGACCGCCTTGGTGCCGATGATCACGTAGGAGACCCCCGCCTCGAGGTAGTGCTCGATGGTACGGGCGCTGCGGATGCCGCCGCCGATCTGGATGGGCAGGTCGGGCCAGGCGCGGGCGATGGCGGTGACCGCCTCGCCGTTGACCGGCGTGCCCTCGAAGGCGCCGTTCAGGTCGACCAGGTGGAGGCGCCGGGCGCCGGCCTCGACCCAGCGGGCGGCCATGGCCACCGGGTCGTCGCCATAGGTGGTGGCATCGTCCATGCGGCCCTGCTTGAGGCGGACGCACTTGCCGTCCTTGAGGTCGATGGCGGGAATTACCAGCATGTCAGTGTCCTCGGTTGGCGCGGCCACGGGCGCCCTGAATGGTGGCGCGGCGGCCACTCCCGTGAAGTGTGTCGCCGCTCAGGGCGTCCATTGAACGAAGTTTTCCAGCAGCTTGAGGCCGGCCCGGGAGCTCTTCTCCGGGTGGAACTGCACGGCGAAGGTGGCATCGCGGCCGATGGCCACATGGGCATTCACGCGACCATACTCGGTGGTGCCGAATACCGTGGCGTCGTCGGTGGCGTCGACATAGTAGCTGTGCACGAAGTAGAAGTGCTCGTCCTGGTCGATGCCTGCCCACAGGGGGTGGTCATGGTGCTGGTGCACCAGGTTCCAGCCCATGTGGGGCACCTTGAGGCGATTGTTCCGGTCATCGCGCATGTCGGTCGGGAACTTCCTCACCTCGCCGCGCAGGAAACCCAGACAGCCGATGCCGCCGTTCTCCTCGCTATGATCGAGCAGCATCTGCTGGCCGACGCAGATGCCGAGCAGCGGCTTGGCCTGGCGGGCGAGCAGTTCCTCGACCAGGCCACGCAGTTCGGTCTTCTCGAGCTCGCCCATGCAGTCGCGGATGGCGCCCTGGCCGGGCAGCACCAGGCGGGTGGCGCCGCGGATGCGACGGGCATCCCGCGTCACGATCACGTTCTCGTGGGTGACGTGTTCCAGTGCCTTGGCGACGGAATGCAGGTTGCCCATCCCGTAGTCGATGACGGCAATGGTCATGGAGCGCTCCTCGTGTGATCGTTTGGCGGCCTTAGAGACTGCCCTTGGTGGACGGCATCTGGCCGGCCATGCGCGGGTCCGGTGCCACGGCCATGCGCAGCGCGCGGCCGAAGGCCTTGAAGATGGTTTCCGCCTGATGGTGGGCGTTGAAGCCCTTCAGGTTGTCGATGTGCAGGGTCACCCGGGCATGGTTGACGAAGCCCTGGAAGAACTCCCAGAACAGCTGGGTATCCAGGCGGCCGATGCTGGCGCGGGTGAACTCGACGTCCATGAAGAGTCCCGGGCGGCCGGAGAAGTCTACCACCACCCGCGACAGGGCCTCGTCCAGGGGGACGTAGGCATGGCCGTAGCGGTGGATGCCGCGCTTGTCGCCGATCGCCTGATGGAAGGCCTGGCCCAGGGTGATGCCGAGGTCCTCTACGGTATGGTGGTCATCGATGTGCAGGTCGCCCACCGCCTCGATGTCGAGGTCTATCAGGCCATGGCGGGCCACCTGGTCGAGCATGTGGTCGAGGAAGGGCACGCCGGTCTCGCAGGCCAGGCGCCCCTCGCCGTCGAGATTGATGGTCACCGTGATCTGGGTTTCCCGGGTGTTCCGGGTGACCGTGGCGATACGCTCGGACATGTCGGGTCTCCAGCGCCGGGGCGCGTGTCGAGAGGGGCCGGTGATGGCCACCGGCCGGCAAGGCGGAAGGGCGCCGGGTGCTGTGCCTGACGCCGCGAGCCTGCCATTATAGTGAATCGCCTGCCCCATCCGCTACAATGCGGGCCATTACAGTGGTGGCGACCCCGCCGCCCCGGCTCAAGGAGAATCACGCATGCCGGTGACCCTTCAACAGGTCGACCAGGCCGCCTGGGAAGCGGATGCCCAGATACGCCTCGACCTCGCGCGCATCTACGCCGACGCTCCCGCCGAGCGCCTGCCCTTGCCCGTGGACGACTTCATCCGAGACCATCTCGCGAGTGGCCACCTGTTCAGCTGCGCCCGCTTCAACGACCGGCTGCTGGGCGCTGTGGCGGTGAAGCCCGACCAGGACGCCTGGTGGCTGTCGAACCTCTGCGTGCGCAGGACGACCCGGCGGCGCGGCGTCGGCTCACGGCTGCTGGCGCTGGTCAGCGAGAGCGCCCATGCCGAGGGACGTCGCCTCTATGCCGACTCCACCCACCTGCCGGTGGCCGACCAGATGCTGCTTGCCCGGCTCGGCTACCGGCTCACCAAGGACGGCGACTACTTCGAGCTCGACCTGTCACCGCGGGGAGGCCAGCAATGAAGCGCCTGTTGCGGACCCTGCTTGCCGCCATCGGCGTGCTCGGCCTGGTGATGGTCGGCGCTGTGGTCTATGTCACCACCTTCTTCGACCCCAATGACCTCAAGCCGCGGCTGGTCGAGGTGGTGCGAGAACACAGCGGGCTGGAACTGAGCCTGGATGGCTCCCTCTCCTGGTCCTTCTACCCCCGTCTGGGGGTGGGCGTGGAGAAGGCCGAGGCCCGCCTGCCGGATCAGGCGGTCGACTCGACGCCCTTCGCCGCCTTCTCCCACGCCGAGGTCAGCCTCGCCTTCACGCCGCTGCTGCGCGGGGAGATCGCCATCGACGGCCTGACCCTCGAGGGCCTCTATCTCGACCTTCGGCGCGACGCCCAGGGGGAGGGTAACTGGGAAGTGCTGCTCGAGCAGCTCAGAGAGAGCAGCGAGGAGGCCGAGGCCGCCCTGGCCCCGGCCAGCGCCGGGCCCGACCCCGACATCGACACCGGCCTTTCGGTGGCGCTCAACGTCGCCAGCGTGCAGGTCCGGGGCGGTGAGGTGCGTTTCCGCGATGCCCTGGGCGATCGCGAACTGCTCTTCGAGAACGTCCAGGTCAGTGGCAGCAACGTCAATCCCGGGCGGGCCTTCCCGGTCGCGTCCTCCTTCCGGCTGACGGCCCACGAGGGCCTCGACTGGCGGGAGCAGGAGCGTGAGGCGCGTCTGGTCAGCGACGTCTCCCTGGAGGGCCGGGTGGCCCTGGGCCTGGCGGAGGGCCGGCACGTGCTGGAGGGGCTGAGCCTGGAGACGGTCAACCGTCTCGCCGGTCTCGACAGCGAACAGAAGGTCAACCTTCAGGGCGCCGAGCTGGTCGTGAACGTCGCCGACGGCAGCCTGCAGCTGGAGGAGGGGCAGCTCGACGCCAGCCTCAAACATCCGCGCCTGGGCGAGAAGGTGGCGCCGCTGTCGCTGGCGTTCTCCCTGGATGCCGACCTCGACGAGCAGAGCGCCCGCCTGCGCGACATGGCGCTCACCGGCCCCGACGGCCTGGAGCTCAACGGTAACCTCAACTTCAGCGACCTCGCCGAGGCACCGGCCTACACCGGCCAGCTGCGCCTGGCGCCGCTGTCGCTGCGTCCCTGGCTGGCGCGGCTCGACATGATGCCCGAGATGGCCAATGGCGAGGCGCTCTCCGACGTGGCGCTGACCAGCCCCGTCAGCGGCGACCTCGAACGCTTCGAGCTCGCCGGCCTGACCCTGGTGCTGGACGGCAGCACCTTCACCGGCCGCCTGGCGGGGCAGTACGATGGTGAACAACTCGCCGCCGACCTGCAGGGTGACCAGCTCGACGTGGACGGCTACCTGCCGCCCCCGGGAGTGGAGGACGACGGCGCCTCGTTGTGGCGCCTGCCGGGCGTCCGCCGGGCCCATGCCGCCGAGTCGGACGCCCTGATGCCGACGGGTTGGCTGGCCGCACTCACGCTCGATGCTCACCTGTCCCTGGGTGAGCTGCGTCTGGCGGGGCTGGACTTTCAGGACGTTGACCTGACCCTCGAGGGGCGTGACGGGCGCCATCGCCTGGTCGCCTTCGAGTCGCGCTTCCACGATGGCCGCCTGGCCGCCGACGGTGCCCTCGACATGCGCGAGACGCCGGCCCGCTGGCAGCTGGCGCCGAAGGTCGAGCGGGTGCGCCTGGAGTCGTTGCTCGAGGCCCTCGGCAAAGAGCCCGCCCCCTTGAGCGGCCGCTTCAGCGGCGAGGGCGAACTCGCCACCCGTGGCAACACCCTGGTGGAGCTCAGGCGCCATCTGGGCGGCAACCTCGCCACCCGCGTCGAGGAGGGCGCGATTCCCGGGGTCAACATCTCCCGGGAGCTGTGCATCACGGCCGCCGCCCTGGAGGGCGAGCAGCTCGACCGCGAATGGCGCGACGAGACCCGCTTCGAGCGCATCCGTGCCACCCTCAAGCTGGATGAAGGTACCGCCAGGAGCGACGATCTTCTGGTCACGCTGCCCGGCATGGAGGTGGGCGGCAAGGGCGAACTGGACCTGGTCAGCGAGCAGTTCGACCTGCGTGCCGCCGTACGGCTGGTCAATGCCGAGAACGCTCCCTGTGAGGTCAACCGGCGCCTGGAGCGGGTGCCGCTGCCGGTGCGCTGCGAGGGGCAGCTGGACGGTGACAGTGCCGAATGGTGCCGCGTCGACCGCCAGGCCTTCCAGGGCACCCTGGCCGAGCTGCTGCGGGACGAGGCCTCGCAGCGGGCCGGCGAGGAGGTCGAGAAGCGCCTCGAGGGCGCCGCCGAGAAGATCGACGAGCGCATCGGCGAGGAAGCCGGCAAGGAACTTCGCGACGCCCTGAAGGGTCTATTCAATTGAGCAACACGTACGACCAGTCCCTGCGCCGACTTCCCCAGTCGGCGCTTTTTTGCGCGCAGTGAGAGCCCCATGACGGACATGCCGCCAGCCATCCTGCCGCCGGAGCGCTTCCAGCAGCGCCTGCTCGCATGGTTCGACGAGCACGGCCGCCACGATCTGCCCTGGCAGCACGAACGCAGCCCCTACCGGGTGTGGGTCTCGGAGATCATGTTGCAGCAAACCCAGGTGGCCACGGTGATCCCCTACTTCGAGCGCTTCATGACACGCTTTCCCGACGTGGCGTCGCTGGCGGCGGCCGACCAGGACGAGGTACTGCACCTGTGGACCGGGCTTGGCTATTACGCCCGGGGGCGCAACCTCCACAAGGCCGCTCGGGTGGTGGCCGATCAGCATGATGGGGCGTTTCCCGTCCACAGCCTCGACGAGATGGCGGCGCTGCCCGGCATCGGCCGCTCCACGGCCGGGGCGATCATCGCCCAGAGCACCGGGCGGCGCGCGGTGATCCTCGACGGCAACGTCAAGCGCGTCCTCACGCGCCTGCACACCGTGGAGGGCTGGCCGGGACGACCGGCGGTAGAACGGCGGCTGTGGGCTTTGGCCGAGCACTACACGCCCGACGAGCGGCTGGTCGACTTCACCCAGGCGATGATGGACCTGGGCGCGACCCTCTGCCGGCGCGGCACCCCGGACTGCGCTCGCTGTCCCTTCGAGGAGGTCTGCGTGGCCCACGCCCGCGGCGAGGAGAAGCTCTTCCCCGAGGGCAAGCCGAGGAAGGCCCTGCCCACGCGCACCACCGTCATGCTGCTCCTGCAGGACCGGGAGGGGCGCGTGCTGCTCGAGCAGCGCCCCTCCAGCGGCCTCTGGGGCGGGCTCTGGAGCCTGCCCCAGTTCGACGATGTCGAGGCGCTGCAGGGCTGGCTGGACGTCCAGGCGCCGGGCAGCCAGCTCCAACCCGCCTGGACGCCCTTCACCCATGTCTTCAGCCATTTCCGCCTCGAGATCACCCCGCAGCCGGCACGCATCGGTCGGCTGGACGCGGTGGACGAGGCGCGCTGCTGGTACGATCCCTCCGATCCCGCCAGCATCGGCCTGGCGGCGCCGGTCAAGGCGCTGCTGGCGTCCCTGGCGCCCTTCGCGCTGACTACCACTGCCGGGCCCTGAAACCCGCACGAGGAGAGACCTAATGAGCCAGACCGTCTTCTGTCGCAAGTACCAGAAGGAAATGGACGCCCTGCCGTTCCCGCCGCTGCCCGGCAAGAAGGGCCAGGAGATCCAGGCCAGCGTTTCCCGCCAGGCCTGGGAGGAGTGGCAGGCACTGCAGACACGCCTGATCAACGAGAAGCACCTCAACATGCTCGACGCCGCCTCCCGGGAGTACCTGATGGAGCAGATGGAGCGCTTCCTCGACAACCGCGAGACCGACCAGGCCGAAGGCTATGTTCCCCGGGGCGAGTAGCCCCCATGTCGCCGATCCTCGGCCATCTTTCTGAAACGGAAGGGGTTGACGGAAACGGCCCGCTGGGGTTTAATACGCACCGTTGGCAGCGGCCAGATAGCTCAGTCGGTAGAGCAGGGGATTGAAAATCCCCGTGTCGGCGGTTCGATTCCGTCTCTGGCCACCAATCTGCTGGGGTATAGCCAAGTGGTAAGGCACCGGTTTTTGGTATCGGCATTCCCAGGTTCGAATCCTGGTACCCCAGCCACGCCAACCCTGTTTCCGATTCTGTGACTCGAGTCGGTTCCCGAGCCGGCATAGCTCAGTTGGTAGAGCAACTGACTTGTAATCAGTAGGTCCCGGGTTCGACTCCTGGTGCCGGCACCACGTAAATTTCTCGAAATCAGCGTCTTGCGAGCGAGAAGTGGAAGCCCCGCGCGGGGTGGTGTGGATCGAGCCGTCTTCGTGTAATAGCTACAGATCATCAGCCTCACGCTTGATTCCATCTGGAACCGAGGTGAGGTTATGCGTGTTGTTTCCGTTGTTTCGACCAAGGGCGGCGTCGGCAAGACCACCGTCACTGCCAATCTGGGTGGCCTGTTGGCCGATGCGGGCCTCAAAGTCCTGTTCATCGACCTGGACAGCCAGCCCACGCTCTCCAGCTACTATCCCCTCCGCACCGAAGCCCCCGGCGGCACCTACGAGCTGATCGCGCTCAGCGATACCGCTCCTGCCCATGTCATATCGCATACCGCCCATCCCAACCTGGATGTGGTGATCTCCAACGATCACGCCGGCCAGCTCCCTCAGCTGCTGCTCAACGCGCCGGATGGCCGCTTCCGTCTCGCCCAGCTGCTCTCCAGCCTGTCGGGCTATGACCTGATCCTGATTGATACCCAGGGCGCTCGCTCGATCACCCTGGAGATGGCCGTCTTGGCCTCCGATCATGCCCTCTCACCCATCACCCCCGAGCTGCTCTCCGCCCGCGAGTTCGTGCGAGGCACCGTCGGCCTGCTGCGCGATCTCGAAGCGCTTAGCCAGTTCACCCACCTCTCCGTTCCCCCCGTTTCCGTCCTGGTTAACCGCCTGGATGAGACCGCCGATGCGCGGAGCATCCACCAGACGCTGGCGGAGATGTTCGCCGCCGGCGAGCAGGGCGTCAGCGTGATGCAAAGCACCATCCGTGCCGGTGTGGCCTTCCGACAGGCCGCCAGCGCCGGCCTGCCGGCGCATCAGTTCGAGCCGCGCAAGCCCGCCGGTCGCAAGTCGCCCGCCGCTGCCGACCAGGTCAAGGCGATGGCCTGTGAGCTCAACCCCGAGTGGCAGCCGTTGATCGACGCCATGGTCTGCACCACCGCCATGCAGGGGGGCTGCCACGATGAGTGCCATTGAGAACCTGGCCGAACTTCGGGTGGCCGAGGAGCGTCCGGAGGCCGGCTACATGCCGCCGCATAGTCTGGAGGCGGAGCAGTCGGTGCTGGGCGGTCTGCTGCTGGATAACGCCATGTGGGATGAGGTTGCCGACCGCCTGGCACCGGCGATGTTCTACCAGCAGGCCCATCGCCTGGTGTTTCAGGCGATTCAAGGGCTGGCGGAGTGCGACCAGCCAATGGATGTCGTGACGGTGTCCGAGGCACTGGAAGAAGCGCGTCAGCTTGAACAGGTGGGAGGTCTCGCCTTCCTGGCGGAGCTGGCACGCAATACGCCCAGTGCGGCCAATGTCGAGGCCTATGCTGAGATCGTGCGGGACCGCCATGCCCTGCGGCAGCTGATCCATACCTGCTTCACCCTGAACCAGCAGGCCCTGATGGCTCAGGGCCGTTCGGCCACCGAGCTGATCGAGGAGGCCGAGCAGAAGCTCTTTGCCCTGACGGAAGAGAGGAATGAGCAGCTGAGCTCCATGAAGGAGATGCTCGGTGAGGCCATCAACGTCATCGACCGGGCCTTCAATGCACAGGGTGGGGTGACGGGCATCCCGAGCGGCCTAAGCGAGCTGGACGCCATGACTGCGGGCTGGCAGCCAGGGGATCTGATCATCCTGGCCGGCCGCCCCTCCATGGGCAAGACCGCCATGGGGCTCGGTTTCGCGGAGCATGCCCTGACGGCAGAGGACGTTGCCGGCCCGGTCTTCATTTTCTCCCTGGAGATGCCGGAAGCGCAGCTGATGCTCCGGCTGATCGCCAGCCTGGGCAATGTCTCCCTGCAGAAGCTGCGCACCGGGAAGATGGAAGACGAGGATTGGCCGAAGGTGACCGCCGCGGTCAATCGGCTCACCCAGCTGGAAGGGAAGCTGCTGATCGATGATGTCTCCGGCATCACCGCCTCCAGCCTGAAGGCACGCGCACGCCGCATGACGCGCCGCTTCGGTCGCC
Source organism: Halomonas rhizosphaerae (assembly GCF_030012485.1). Classification (NCBI taxonomy): domain Bacteria; kingdom Pseudomonadati; phylum Pseudomonadota; class Gammaproteobacteria; order Oceanospirillales; family Halomonadaceae; genus Halomonas; species Halomonas rhizosphaerae. The sequence goes on along the minus strand of NZ_JASCQQ010000038.1, from coordinate 201,180 downwards.
CCTCCATGATCTTGGTGGACTACCTGCAGCTGCTTCAGGAGCCGGGCAGCGAGAACCGCACCCTCGAGGTGGGCAAGGTCAGCCGGATTCTCAAGGAGACCGCCAAGGAGCTGCGTGCCCCGGTCATTGCCCTGTCGCAGCTCAATCGCTCCCTGGAGACCCGCCCCAACAAGCGACCCTGCATGGCCGATCTGCGTGACAGCGGTGCCCTGGAGCAGGACGCCGACGTGATCGCCTTCATCTACCGCGATGAGGTCTACCACCCCGACAACGAAGACAGCCACGGCCTGGCTGAGCTGATCCTCGGCAAGCAGCGCAACGGGCCCACCGGCACCGTGCACCTGGCGTTCCAGGGGGAGTCGGCGCGCTTCAAGCCGTTGGCGTGGCAGCGCCAGGAGGTGACCCCATGAGCCAGCACCGCGTACGCACACCGGAGCCCCGTTCCCGGCTCTCCCAAGCCCTGGCCGAGGTGATGCACGAGACTCGCCAGCGGCAGCTCGAGGCTGAACAGCAGGGCCTTGCCGCTCTGGAGCACCTGGTCCGTGTGGCCCAGGGGCATAGCGGTCAGTCCCACCATCTTCGTCGCCTCCTGCTCGGGCTCTACAACGGCTACCGCTGGCCTTTCGAGATGCAGCGGCTGCGAGGGCTCGATGCAGACCTTCAGGCAGACGCCCTCGCGGTTATTCGGATGGCCACCTACAGCGGCCATGAGATCCACACCTTCATCGAAGGCGGTGACACCTTGCTGAAACGCTTCTGGGAGATCGAGGAGGCCGCAGATGAGTAAGTCGCTTTCCGTAGCGCGGGGGTGTAAGGGGATGCAGCGCCTGATTCGCTATGCCGCGACCCAGGGCTGGGAAGTGCAGCGTACCAGCGGTGGTCACCTGCGATTCAGCAAGCCAGGCTGTGCGCCGGTCTTCACCTCCTTCACCACCAAGGACCGCCGCGCCGAGCTCAATGCGCGCTCCCAGTTGCGCCGTGCGGAGTGGGAGAGGCGGTACCGCCATGAAGAGTGATTCCACTGTCATCACCTCCGTCGTGTCTATCGTAGAGGGAGCCCTCCTATGAAGCGTCCTACCGATCAACAGCTGCGGGACCGACTGACGCAGCCGGGACCCAGGCGCCAGGGGCAGCCGGTCGACGCCGTCACGCCGCCAGACCAGGAGATGGCGGTCTGGGTGACCCTGGACATGCTCAAGCCCTATGAGCACAACCCACGGCAGGTCCAGAACTCCAAGTATGAGGATATCAAGGCCTCGATCCGTGCCGCGGGTCTCAAGCACAAGCCCCCGGTGACCCAGCGGCCGGGCGAGAAGCACTACACCATCTGCGACGGCGGCAATACCCGCCTGCAGATCCTACGCGAGCTCTACGAAGAGACCGGTGAGTCGCGTTTCCATGCCTTCTATGCCCTATACCGACCTTGGCAGTCGGAAGTGAAGATGCTGACGGGTCACCTCAGCGAGAACGACAACCGTGGCCAGCTGCTTTGGATCGAGCGAGCCAAGGGGGTGATGGATGCCAAGGCGATGTACGAGGAGGAGAGCGGTGAATCGCTATCGCAGCGCGAGTTGGTCAAGCGCCTGTCGGAGGACGGCTACCAGGTGGCCCAGAGCCATATCAGCAAGATGCTCTATACCGTCGAGCATCTGCTGCCCACGCTGCCCAACACCCTCTACAGCGGCCTGGGGAGGCCGCAGGTCGAGAAGCTTATCAGCTACCGGGAAGCCTGCCGGCTGATCTGGGAGCGCTGCACCGAGGAAATCGCGCCAGAGGGGTTTGCCGAGGCCTGGCACCAGACCCTGGCCTGGTTCGATGACGAGGGCCAGACCGAGATGAACTGGGGCATCGTGGTCGACCGGTTATGCGGCATGCTCGCCGATCACACTGGGGTGCACTTCAATGTCTGCGAGCTGACCCTCGACAACATCGTCACCTATCGCAAGCGGCGCTGGGATCTTGAAGAGCACCAGGCCTTCGAGGCCCTGGATGCCGAACTTCAGCAGATGCGTGATCCCGATGCCCAGCCGCCTTCGCTCTATCCACCGCTGCCCGATAGTTCTACCGAACCGGCAGCGGGCAGTGCGCCGAAGGAAAAACCGCCAGCGCCTGACTCGGAGCCGCAAGCCGAGCAGCTGCCATCGCCGCGCACCCTCAGCGGAAGAGATGTGCATCCCGATGAGGGGCGGACGGAGAGTACTGAGCTGATCCGGCTCCGTCAGCAGGTCGCAGAGCTGGAGCGTGAAAAGGAGCAGATAAGCGAGTCGCAGTCTCCTGTAGTTCCGGGGGTCGAAGCGCCGGCGGCGGTGCCGGGATCTGCGTCCATGGTGGCGTCTCTGGAGGAGGAGCTCGACTGGCCCGAAGGCGCCGCTCGGACGGAGGCCGAACAGGCCGCCCGAGTCGAGGGGTTGACCCAGTCTCACTGGGAAGAGAGTCCCGGGAAACGGGGCTACCGCCACCACCTGGCCAGTGAGCTCGGTGTGCCCAGCTTCGACTTCGAGCAGCTGGCTCCCCTGGCGGCCCCGGTGCTCTCCGGCGAGACCACCCCGCCCATTGCCGATGTCTGGTTTATCGAAGGGGTAGAGGATGAGCCCCGTTCACTACGTATCCGTATCCGTGAGCTGGTCCAGGTCATTGCGCGCTGGGGTGGCTTTGGCGGAAGCGAGGTCGTGATCGCCGATGACGATGGCATCGGCTTCGATCTCGACCCGCTGCCGGACGCCGACGACCGTCGTGCCCTTTTCGCCTGGCAGGCGCTGGCCAGCCTGCGTGGCGAGCTCAACCCCGAGTACCCCTCGGACGCCACCCTGTGGGGAGCGCTGCTCGGCACTCACGGGGAAGAAGGTGACGAGAGTGCCTGGGACGATGCGGTGTTGCTTCGCTACTTCCGCCTGGTGCGGCTGATTCGCCGGCTTCGTGAACACCTGCAGGTACAACAGGAGGCCCAGTCATGAGCGCTTCATCCGCCAACCTGAACCAGGCGCTGCTCAGCCAGGTCATGGGGTTTCTTCGTGAGGGCAACATGCGCCGTGCGCTGGCCCTTGGCTTCAGTGAGGATGAGCTGCGCACCCTGCGTCGCCTGAGAGCGAGTGACATCGATTCGCTGGCCTGCGCGGGGCCTGTCGTCGCACGCTTCTCGGTGGACCACGCCGCGCTGCGCGGTGTCCTGGCGCGCATCGATCGCGACCAGGACCGCGAAACCCTGATCGACCGCTGCCTGAGGCTGGGGGCCAGCGTCAGCATGATGGGGGCCTTCTTCGGCCTGACCGGCAACGACTGCTCCACGCGCCGTCAGCTGCTGGGCATTGCGCCGCGGCAGGGACGTCTGGCGATGCCATCGGAGCAGGACGAGCATGATGCCTGGGAGCGCTGGCAGCATATTGCACTGGATCCCAGGTCGACGGATGACCTGCAGGGCATGGTCACCCTCGCGGAGGAGACCGGTATCCCCCTGGCGGTCCTCTGGCACCTCATCAAGCAGTGGGTGGATCCTGGCCAGCCGCGCACGTCGCCCCCTGCAGAAGAGTGGGCGGGCCCTGAAGGAGAGCGGTGATGGTTCAGCTGCGCGACGCCACTCGGCAGGGGCTGGATCGCTTGATCGGCCAAGCGGCTTCCGAGATGACCCAGCGCCGGGGGGAGTCCCCGGCATCTGCCATGGCGGGCAACGAGACGGGCCAGCCTGGGGAGACCTCGCCGGGGCTGGATGGGCTGCTGTTCTTCGGGAATCCGCACGAGACCGTGCCACGAGCCCTGCTGCTCGACCCTCGTCTGGGGCACGTCGACAAGCTCGGCTGGCAGATGATGCGGATGCTGGTCAATCCGGACCGAACCACCGCGGTGCCGACCTATGACGAACTGCAGCCCTTGCTGCGGGGCGCTCCAGGCCAGAAGGCCTCGCGGGCCACGGTTGCCCGCGTCATTGCCGTTCTCAGGCTGACCCGCTGGGTGAGCCTCGGGCACCGGGCTCGGAACGCGCAGAATGGCCGCATCATCGGCAACGTCTACATCCTGCACGACGAGCCGCTCTCTCCCGCCGAGGCCTCGGTGCTGGATGCCGATTACGTCGAGTATGTGTGCCGCTGTCTGAATCACCAGAACAAGGTGGTCAAGGCGGTGGCCGCCATCGTCTTCGAGGAGCTCCAGGAGGCCGGGGCACTCCATGAGCTACCGACGCGTCTCGATACCCTGGCGTCTCGCTCCAGCAAGGTTCGGCCTCCCTCGCCGGCTAAGCGTCAGGCCACTCAGTTCTCCACCACGACTCAGCAGAAGAACCAGGGGGAAGCGCCGAGTTCTCAGCGAGAACCCGGCAGGGTGAGCCACAAGAACTCCCCCGGTTTTCATCGAGAACCAAGTCTGGAATCAAGAGCTTATGAGGCCATTGATGCCGTTCTCCATGAAAACTCGGGCAGTTCTCCACGTACAGTACGTACTTCACACTGTGTAAAACCTACAGGTACGTCAGCCGTGAACCTGCACTGGCCGGCGTGTCTCTCGCTGGATGATAGCGAGCGTCAGGCGACTCAGCTGCTGATGTCGGGGCTATCAGGCGACACCCAGCAAGCCATTCTCGATGAGGCGGCGGGCCGCGTGAGCAGCGGTTCGGTGAGAAACCCCAAAGGCTTCCTGCGGGGGCTGATCAAGCGCGCTATCGGCGGCGAGTTCGTCGCGACCGGCTACGCCAAGACCCAGGCCGAACGCCGAACGGGCAGTGTGAGTCAGAGCACTCCACCCGCCATGCAGCGGTCTGCACCTCGTGCCGCGACTCAGCCACTCAGGCAGCCTGCGGCACCCACGGCATCGAGCACTCCGTCCAGCACCACGTCTCCCGAGGAGGCCCAGGCGGCCCGAGAGCAGTGCCTGCGCAAGCTGGGGCTATGGCCGGCTGGCGGGAAAAACTCACTCAGCAGCCATTAACGATTCCGCTGTCTCCCACTTACCAACTGATTGACAGTGCCTGCCATACCGCGGACACACATCAGCATGAGGACGACGCGACATGGCCGTTGATCGCCTGGGAGCACTGCGCAGCAAGATCGAGCTGACGCTTCATACCCACCACGCCGCACGGATCTGGAAGGGCCGTGGGGTCGAGACGGGGCGCCCACAGATAATCGGCATGCGGCAGTTCCTGCTGATCTGCGGTGCGATCAAGCAGAATGCAGCCAAGGATGACCCCTATGCGGACTACTGGCTGCTGCAGCTGGATGCCAAGCTTGCCGACACTCGCGCTCAGCTGGACCAGCGCCTCCAGGAGTTGGATAGCCTGATGGCACAGCTGCCGCCAGAGCTGGATGTCGAGGAGAACCTCAACCAGCAGCCGCTCAAGATCCCCGTCTATACCGGCGGCCAGCATGGATGGCTCGCCCTGCGCCTGCTGATCGACTTCGACCGCTTCGTCAGGCGCGTCATGCTTGCCCACCACATTGCCCTGATCGGCCGGCGCCAGATGGAGGAGTACGTCCGGGTTGGCGGACACCTTCTGCGTAGCCTTTGTGCGAGCACCCAGAAGTACCCGGGATTCAGCGGTGCCACCCGCGACGACTTCGCTGCCAACAATGCGAAGGCCCGAGATGCCATCGAGAAGTTTGGTGAGATGCCCGACGATGTGCTCTCCGGCAAGCACCGCAGCGAGTTTGCGCCACCGATAACCAAGCCGTCGGAGGCCAAGGCAGCCAGTGGTGGGAGCGAGTCAGAGAGTGACCAGGCCCCCTCCGCTGAGGCGTCGCGAATGGGGCCCCGGGGTGATTCCACTGGAATCACCTAGGTGGCTGAGCCGGAGTAGGTCTCTGGGGTGATTCCAGTGGAATCACTTCGGTGGTGGTGCCGGAGGGCGGTCTTGGGGTGATTCCAATGGAATCACTTCAGCGGTGGAGCCAGAGGAGGTCTCTGACGTGATGCCAGTGGCATCACGGCAAGAGCAGGAGAGGGCAGTTTGAATACCGCATCGAACAGCTATGGCAATGACGCATTCAACAGCTACGCAAAGGGTTTTTTAAAACCCTTTAAGGGTAAGGGGGAGCTGATTCGTCTACGTGATGAGCTTGAAGGCTCGGCAAGGGCGGCTCGGCAGGAGGCGATCGATATGGCGTCTAAGGCGAATGGCGGCCTGCTGAAATCGACCGATCTTTGGCTGACCCCATGGGGGAAGTCGGGCATCCCTGCCAGAACCCTGCAGTGGCGCGATAACAAGCAGCGAAGCATGGGACTTTGGCTGCTTGAGACGTTCTTGTCGCGTGATGACATATCCGAGGCGATGCGGCAATCCGTCATCGACCTAGAAGTCCAGCGCTGCGTGTTCAATGCCAAGGCGGCCACGATCAACTGGTCGATCAAGCGAATCGGTAAGGCGCTAGCGGATATCGAACATGCGGTCTCTTTTCAGCGATAACGACCAAGGAGGATACCCATGGGCACACGCTTCTACGGTGAGGGAAATATCGGCAGTGACCCCGAGGTTAGGACCTTCCCCGTGCGTGACAATCAGCCGCCCCGCACGCTGCTCAGGCTCAACGTGCGGTTCGATAACCTGGTCCCCAAGGATGGGGAAGTCGTGGATCGCGGTGGTTTCTGGGCAGACGTGGAGTGGTGGCACCGTGAAGCAGAGCGGTGGTCGCGGTTGTATCAGCGAGGGATGCGGATCGTGGTGGTGGGCAAGATGGTTCAGGACAGCTGGGAGCAGAACGGCGAGACGCGCACGGCCTTCAAGGTGCAGGCAGACCGGGTGGCCATCTTGCCTCATCGGGTGGCTCAGGTAATCATGGATACCCCCCATACCCACCAGCAGCCGGCGGAGCAATATGCCAGCGTCCCGGGAGCGAGCCAGGAAGGCTACGGGGAATAACCGCTGCGTGATCATGGATGAATCAAGGAGGAGAGCGATGAAGGGGGCGAAGAGAGTCCTGTGTTGGGTTGGGCTTGGCGCTATTGTGACTGTGGCAGCGGGCTGTACCACTCAGGACCACCTCTACTCTCAAGGGCGCTGCCTGACATGCATCAATAACCCGGTGACGGGGCAGCCTATCAATTACGATCTCGAGCAGCAGCCTGCTATCGAAGAAGACGCTGTGGCAGCTGGCCGGGACCAGGGAACAGCTGCAGGCAATCGGCATGGGCGGTTCAGCATGGCGTCGCCGTTGGACGTGGATACGGCCTATGCGAGGGTGCGCTCCGAGTTCGGATTCCGCTCGGAGGCGGACTTCAACCCGAACAGTAACTCTGACCAGTGGGCGATGATGGGTAATGCATGGCACTTTGATGCCACGCCCGGCGCCTTCTATCAGATGAGCGACTACGCCAGACAGACCGTCAACGGCACCGAGCACTCTCTCGTGCTGAAGGCTCAGATTCAGCGCGACGGTAGCAGCTCTCGCATCAACGTGGAGTACCTGCCGACTGCCAATGCCAGGTACGATGGAGATGCCATGGGCGAGGTGCTCGAGCAGCGCTTCCGCACGGCGCTTCGTTAACGCAGGGAGGAGGGCACTTGGTGACATCACGGGAGCTGAGAAACGAGCGGATCGGCATTGGCCATGCGGCTCAGCTGCTCGGCGTCCGTGTCACCGAGCTCAAGCATGCCCTTCGGCATGGCCGCGACCTTCGCGGCCATGCGCCACCCCGGCCTATCGTTAGGGGCGCCGGCTCGTCTGGCACCCAGATGCTGTTTCTCCTGGGTGACGTCATGGACGCTGCTGAGCTGATGGCGAAAGCCTGATGCCTGGTGGTACAAAGCCGCGTCGCTGACGTTTCCTTTCTTGCTTCGCTCGCCTCTATGGACTTGCCATGCTGCCCTCGACGTTCATGAGGGAGATGAGCCAATGCGTGTATTCCTGTGCGAGAAGCCCTCGCAGGCCCGTGATATTGCCCGTGTGATAGGTGCTGGCCAGCGTAGCGAGGGCTACCTGCACGGCGGCGGGAACGTGGTGACGTGGGGGTTCGGTCACCTACTCGAGCAGGCGCCGCCAGAGGAGTACGACCCGGCGCTCAAGCGCTGGTCCCTGGAGGCGCTGCCGATTATCCCCTCGACCTGGAAGATGGAGGTCAAGAAGAGTGGCCGCAAGCAATTCGGTGTCGTGAGGAAGCTGCTGGGCCAGGCGACCGAAGTGGTAGTGGCCACCGACGCCGACCGGGAAGGGGAGACCATCGCCCGCGAGCTACTGGATTACTGTGGCTACCGGGGGAGGGTGACCCGCCTGTGGCTTTCGGCCCTGGACGATGCCTCGATCCGGAAGGCGTTGGCCAGCATCAGGTCTGGGGAGGCGACCTATCCGCTCTATCTGGCCGGGCTGGGGCGTAGTCGGGCCGACTGGCTGGTCGGGATGAACCTGACCCGGGCCTATACGGTGCTGGCCCAGCGGCAGGGGCACCAGAGCGTGCTTTCGGTGGGGCGCGTGCAGACGCCCGCGCTGCGGCTGGTGGTGGATCGCGACCGGGAGATTACGAACTTCGTGCCCCAACCCTTCTGGGAAGTCGTGGCTCAGTTCCAGACGGCGGGCGGTACCTTCCAGGCGAAGTGGCAGCCACGCGACGCCTCGATCCTGGATGCCGCCGGGCGCTGCGTCAGCGAGGTTGCGGCCCAGTCACTGGTCCAGAGAGTCGCCGGGCAGCAGGGACACATCAGCCACCTCGAGACGACCCACAAGAAAGAGTCGCCCCCGCTGGTGATGGACCTGTCATCGCTTCAGCAGGAGGCCTCTCGCCGCTTTGGCTACGGTGCCCAGCAGGTGCTGGACACCGCCCAGGCACTCTACGAAACCCACAAGGTCACGACCTACCCCCGGACCGACTGCCGGTATCTGCCGGAGTCGCAGCTCGAGGATGCCGAGCGCATCGTGACGATGCTGCTGCACTCGGACGAGACGCTGTCGCCGCTTCGCCAGCGCCTGGATACGAGCCGCACGAGCCGCGTCTGGAATGACAGCAAGATCACCGCGCACCACGGCATCATCCCGGCGGGGGTGCCGTGTGACCTGGCCAAGCTGAGTGACGCCGAGCGCAACGTCTTTGACCTGATTCGTCGCCACTACCTATCTCAGTTCCTGCCGGCTCACGAGTATGATCAGACCGAGGTGGGGGTGGACCTGGAGGGTGAGGCGTTCCTGGCCTCGGGACGGCAGGTTAGGGTGGAGGGATGGCGCCTGCTCTTCCCTCGAGCGGCGTCGGACGAGGGCGGCGGGGAAGACCGGGAGGCACCCCCGCTGCCGGCCCTGAGCGAGGGAGAGTCCTGCAAGGCGCAGCACCTCGAGATGTTGGCCAAGCAGACGACGCCGCCCAAGCCGTTTACCGAGGGTACCTTGATCGCCGCCATGAAGCATGCAGCCCGGTTCGTGACAGACGAGCGCCTGAAGGCCCGCCTCAAGGAGACCGCCGGGATCGGCACCGAGGCAACGCGGGCCGGCATCATCGAGACATTGCTGAAGCGGGGCTTCATCAAGCGGCAGAAGCGCGCACTGGTCTCCACCCCGACCGGCCAGCAGCTCATTGATGCACTGCCCTCTGCCATCACCAACCCCGGAATGACGGCGCTCTGGGAGCAGGCGCTGGATGAGGTCGCGGCAGGGCGCCTGGTGCTGCAGGACTTCATGGCGCGACAAGTCGGCATGGTGGAGAAGCTGGTCCAGCATGCGCGGGAAGCTACGGTGACGATGCCTCAGCAAGACATCAAGAGGTGCCCGGAGTGTCAGGCGCCCATGCGCAAGCGCCAAGGCAAATACGGTGCCTTCTGGGGCTGCACGCGCTACCCGGAGTGTAAGGGCATGTTGCGCGATAAGGCGCCCAGGAAGGGCTCCGATAGCCGGCGTAAAGCGGTATCGCCTTGACCGTGGAGAGGGCAGCCTCAATAATATGAATACACCCCGTTGGTTGCTGACGGTCATCACGCAACGCCCTTTGAGCGCCAACGCTCATTCCCCCGAAGTATTCGCACCTCGCGCGACGAATACGCCCCATCCCGCCTTTACGGCTCACACTGCATCATCAACAGTCGGGGTTCGAGGTTCCTTAGTCCTAGGCCAGCTTGGTTGGTTGGCCACCCGTCTCATACGACGACCGGCCTGCCGGCTACCTTGATCCAGGGTAGCCGGCAGGCCGGTTGACGTTTCCACGCTGGAAACGCCTGCCCTTCTGCGGAGCCCGCCGCATCACCAACGGGAGCCCTTTGTACAGGGATCTGTGCTTGATCGACCGAATGCGTCCGCGAAGAGATTCGGGTGCCTCCGTGAGCAAAGCATGGCAACGAGGGACATGCCTTGGCTCCAGTCGCATGGCGGACATCCTGGTGCTTGTCGGTACGGCAACGACCCTGTTGATGCCCTCTATGGTCTTCAATCCCAAGACGTGGCGTGCCGCGTCTTGCGAGTGAGGATTTCGAGGAGACGCTGCCGAGCTGGCGGGCAGCCTCCCAGTGTGCAAGTGCTGCCGCTGGCAGCCCGGTGGTCTCGACCGGCTCCAACCGAGACACCCAGGCACCCAGGCGTTTCAAGGGTGCGCCGCCTGGCGGCACGCCATTTCCCAAGGCCTCGCGCATCCCGAGACGAGGCCGCCCGCCAGGGCTGGATGCCACTGCTACCACCCATTCGGGGAGATGCCTCCCCAGGGGGGCGGACCCCCTGGAATCTGGAGGAATGCCCCATGGCCACGATTGTTGACGACCACTTCATGGTCTGCCCCGACTGCCTGATGATCATCGCCAACGATGATGCCACCGGGCTGGATCACTTCCTGGATGAAGAGAGCGCAGCCGCCTGCGAGCGGGAGGTGCGTCACTCGATCGCCCCAGCGCAGCGCGACGGGAACTACCTCGTCGTCGGCGAGAACGAGCAAGACGAAGATCTCTCAACGGCGTCCTGCGACTGCTGCAACACTACCCTGGCCGGCTCCCGGCACCACTGCGTGCTGATGACCTGAGCCAACGCCTGAATCCACTGCCCACCCGGGAAGCCACTCGACTTCCCTGAGGGGGCGAGTGTCTCACCTGGGATCTCTCTCTGAACTCACCGAGGAGACACACCATGACGACCACTATTCACCAGAGTGCCACCACTGGCTTCTTCGATCTGCATATCACCGGCCTTGGCTACCTCAACCGAATCCGGGAGGTAAAGCCGAAGCGCGGGGAAGCGTTCTGGGCATGCGATATCGCGGCCCTGAATGGCCCTGCGGACGATGTGGGCTACACCCGCTTCGACTGCCGGATCAGCGGCCGTGAGGCCGAGGCGCTCGTCAAACGCTGCCGTCAGGCGGTCTACCAGGGCCGCAAAGTGCTGGTCGGCTTCAAGCTGGGCGATCTCTGGGCGGACACCTTCGTCTACGCGAAGGGCGACAAGGCCGGCCAAACCGGCGTTAGTCTCAAGGCTCGCCTGCTGTTCATCAGCTGGATCAAGGTGAACGGCGAGATGGTTTACCAGGCGCCCCGGCGCGATGAACAAGGTGCCGGTAACGACAGCCACGCTGGCTCAGCGGAGCCGCCTGAAGCAGGCAACGGCTACGCCGCTGCCCACGCTGGAGAAGCGGCCGGCTCCTTCGATTCGCCGGCCATGCACTGATCCACAGCGCTTCGATCAACCTCACCCTGGCGGGAATGACCCCGACACGTCATGCCCCTGCATTGACGATCGTCAACCCGCGAAGAACGCCCCACCCCGGGGCGTTTTTCCTTCTCCGCCTGATTACGCTTTCCAATCGACCCGCCCCCGCAAACCCGAGAACCTCCTGCCTCAACGCCATTGAATGGACTCCCTTGAGGCTACGCATGCTCAACCTTCCCACCCTCTCGACCGCTGCGCTGATCACCACCACGCTGCTGGCGGGCTGTGCCCATCAACCGCCACAGCTCCCTGATCCTTCGAACGTCGACCCGCTGGTGCTTTCGCTTCCGCACTTCGACGTCGATGGCGAGCGGCATCGGACCGTGGTCACCGGCCCCAACCCGCCGACGACCGAGGCCGTGACGCCGGACATCTATAGCGACGAACTGCCTTCCGTCGAGGTGATTCGCACCGGGCGCTACCAGCTGGTGGCGACTCAAGCCTCGCTGGGCCAGCGCCACCTCATGGAGCAGACCATTGACGTGCGTATTCCCGCTTCCATGACCACCACCGTGGAGGATGCGCTGCATCACACCTTGCGCTATACCGGCTACTCGCTATGTCCGGCACCCGGTCCCGCTCAGCGCACTCTCTATCGCAAGCCGTTGCCGGCGGCCCACTACTGGCTGGGCCCCATGCCGCTGCGCGAGGCCCTGCAGGTGCTGGGCGGCGATGCCTGGGAGCTGGAGGTCGACCCGGTGGCAAGAGAGGTCTGCTACCAGGTGCGGGATATCCGCTACGTGCCGGGCCAAGACGACAACAGCCGTGACGAGAGCAGCGTGACGGTGGCGGAGGAGAGCGATGAGTGAGCCCACCGAGCTGTCGCCCGACCACAAGCCGATTGGTCCTGCCTCCTCTTCGAAGCACAGCAGCAAGCGAGGGGCAGGGAAGGGCGGCAGGAAGGCCCTCTATGGCCTGCTGGCGGTCAGCCTGGTCGGCGCTGTGGTGTCAGGGGCCCTGCTGGTGAGACCGGCTCCCGACGAGGTTCCGGTGGAATCCTTGGTGCAGTCCAAGGTGCAGCAGGCGGTGGTGCCCCTGGAGGAGGTACTGGCTCGGGTAGAGTCCCAACAGGTCGCTCTGGAGCAGCGCCTGACGGACCTGGATCAGCGCCTCGAACAGGCCGAACAGCAAGTTCAGGAAACTGCTTCTGCCATCACTGCCAGGCAAGCTCAGCTGGAGCAGCTCGAGCCCCGCCTCGCTAGCCTGGCCGAGGAGCTGAGCCGCCTGGATAGCGAGCTTAACCTGCGCGTCACTGCCCAGAACGAGCAGATCCATGTGCTGAGCGAGCGTCTAGAGCAGAGCCGGCAGGCGGCGCCACGCCCGGCTCTTGCCCGCCAGGCGCCGCGGCCAGCGGCCCCGCCGTCGCCCCCGTTCCAGGTCACCGGCGTCGAGTCCCGGGGCGGGCGCCCCTACGTTGGCGTTTCTCCCAACGGCTTGTCGAGCCTGCGCGATATCCGGCTGCTGGGCGTGGGCGATCACCAGGATGGCTGGGAGCTGTCGGCGATTCGCGGCTCCCACGCGGTCTTCCGCCACAACGGCTACTCGGTCGACGTACAGATTCCCTGATGCCACCGGAGATCCTGCGATGACATTCATGCAACGCGCTGCCCTGCCTTTGGCGACCGTGGCTATGACGCTGCTGGGGAGCCAGGCATATGCCCAGTCCATCCCGGAGAGCCGCCCCGATGCCTCCGGCGTGATTCAAGAGGCGCAGCGGATGCTCGAGAGCGAGCGTACGCGCACGCGCACGGAGCAGGCCGAGGCCTGGAGGCTGACCGAGCGTGATTGGGAGCGTTATGAGTCGCTGATGGAGGGGCCTCGGGGGATCTGGTCGCCCAACTTGGATCCCATCACCGCACTCGGCGTCGAGGCACGCAGCGCCGAGGAGCGCCGCCGCTATGCGGAGCTGCTGGTGGAGGTGGAGCGTGCTCGCACCGAGCGTGAGCTGGCCTTCCAGCGCGCCTACGACGAGGCCTGGCAGCGCCTCTACCCCGATGAGATGCCCGTGGATGAGTTCACCCTGCGGCCGCGCTCGGCATTTCACTTTACCGATGAGGGCGCACTACAGGCCCGCCTGACGGTGTACGTGGCGGCCGAGGAGTGCGAGCGCTGTGACAGCACCGTCAGCGAGCTGATGGCCCAGGGCACCCAGATGGACATCTTCGTGCTCGACAGTGACGGCGACGACGCGGTGATACGCGACTGGGCGCGTCGAGTAGGCGTACCGGCTGACCGCGTGCGGGCAAGAGACATCACCCTCAACCACGGCCAACCGGACCCCGAGCGTGGCATTGCCGCGAAGTCACTGCCCCAGGTCTATCCCAGGTGAGGGAGGGGGTAGGCATGAGGCTGAAGCATTGGATGGGGAGTATGGCGATTGGCCTGGCAGTGCTGTCATCGCCGGCTACGGCATCACCGGTGCCGCCGGCCTACTTCGATGCCGCCAGCCTGCATCAGGTCCCGCCCGAAGTGCTCTACGCGGTGGCCACCGCGGAATCGGTGGTCAGCTTGAAGGCGGGGCGCCGGCCCTGGCCATGGACCCTGAACGTGGCGGGGGAGGGCTCCCATTTCGCGACCCGCCAGGCGGCCTGCGAGGCGCTGACGTTGGCCCTGCAGGAGACCCGCGTCGTGGACGTGGGAATCACCCAGCTTAATGTGCGCTGGCAGCCTCAGCTGTTTGGTGCCGGCAAGCGCTTTACTCAACCCTGCGATGCCCTGAACCCCTACGCCAATCTGGAGGAGGCGGCCCGCCTGCTGCGCGGCCACTATGAGGCCACCGGGGACTGGGTGCAGGCGGCCGGTCGCTATCACCGTCCCGCTGGCGGGGAGCCGGCGGCCCTCTATCGCCGCATCGTCGCCGCTGAGCTCGAACGGCTGAGAACGGCTCGCCAGCGGCAGCTGGCATCCAACTGAGGGAGATTCGACTGATGCTGCAGCGTGAATGCTATCGCCGAGTACTGTACGCAGTGACGGGGCTCGAACTGGTTCTCGGGCTCGCCGCAGCCGGCGCCCAGGCGGAAACGATGCCCCGGATGTCTCTGGTCGAGCGGTCCTCCCTGGAGGTACTTGCCGACCACGGCGGGGAGCCGGCACGCCCCTATTTCGTGGCCATCGGCATGGCCGGCATACCGGAGGAGGAGGGCTATGCGCCGGATCCGCGAGCGCCGGCGCCTTTCGGCGAGGCGGATATGCTGCCGGTGACCAGTGAGCGGCTGTCGCCCGGCGAGGTGCGCTTTCGCCCGCTCGAGCTGCCCAGCCGCATGACGCCCTTCTTCCTGGTCGGTGACGACCCGTTGTCGCTGCGCTGGTTGGAGACCCGAGGGGCGATCTTGCGCGAGCTCAATGCCGTGGGGCTGGTCGTCGAGGTGGCCACGGCCGAGGGGTTGCAGCGCCTGCGCGAGGCGGCGCCGGGGCTCGAGCTACGACCGACGCCGGGGGATGACCTGGCCGGCCGGCTGGGCCTTGCCCACTACCCGGTGCTGGTGACCGCCCAAGGGCTGGAGCAGTAGGAGCGTGCGATGAACCAGACACACCCCCTGGAGGCGCTGCTGCGCCCCGCGGTAGAGCTCAACACCGCCCTGGTCTGCCTGGCCTGTGCGGTGCTCTGCATCATGGCGCCCTGGTCGCTAGCCCTGTCGCCGAGCGTGGGTTACGGCATGGCGGCGGGCTTTTCTACCTTCGGGCTGTGGCGTGCCCGGCAGGCCTGGGTGGTACTGCGCTACCGTCGCAATATGAAGCGCCTGCCGCGCTTCGCCCTGCGCAGCCGGCAGATTCCGGTCAGCCAGCGGCTGCTGTGGATGGGCAAGGGCTTCAAGTGGGAGGCGCGCCACACCCAGCGGCTCCATGAGAGCCAGCAGCCCCACGTACAGCGCTATCTGCGCCCGGGGCTGGCCTACCGCTGGGCCCGTGGGCTGGAGAACCGGCTGGAGCGCTATGCTGCCGGCCGGACGCTGGTCAAGCTGCTCGCCGCGGATGTGCTCTGGAACCCGGTGCGCCCGCTGCCGCCAGTAGGTGGCATGGCGGCACTGCACGCCGTGGAGTGGCAGGAGCGCGATGTCTACCTGCCCCTAGGCGAGCGGGTCGGCCACACCCTGGTGGAGGGCACCACCCGGGTCGGCAAGACCAGGCTCGCCGAGATACTGATCACTCAGGACATTCATCGCGGTGACGTGGTGATCGCCTTCGACCCCAAGGGCGACGCCGACCTGATGATCCGCATGTATGCCGAGGCTCAGCGGGCGGGCCGCGGCGACGAGTTCTACGTCTTCCATCTGGGCTGGCCGGATATCTCCGCTCGCTACAACGCCGTGGGCCGCTTCGGGCGCATCTCCGAGGTAGCGACCCGGCTCGCCGGCCAGCTCTCCGGGGAGGGCAACAGCGCCGCCTTCCGCGAGTTCGCCTGGCGCTTCGTCAACATCGTGGCCCGGGCCCGCCACGCCCTGGGGCAACGCCCCACCTACGAGCAGATCCTCTCGGACGTGGTGAACATCGACGGGCTGATGATCGAGTACGCCCAGCAGACCCTGACCCGCCACGACCAGCACGCCTGGGAGCGGATCACCTCCATCGAGGGCAAGCTAAACGACAAGAACATCCCCCGCCAGTTTCAGGGGCGCGACAAGCGGGTGGTGGCGATCGAGCAGTACCTGCAGCAGATCAAGGTGGTGGACGCCGTGCTCGAGGGGCTGCGCAGTGCCGTGCGCTATGACAAGACCTACTTCGACAAGATCGTGGCGAGCCTGCTGCCGCTGCTGGAGAAGCTGACTACCGGGCGCATCGCCGAGCTGCTCTCGCCGGACTACGACGACATCGAAGACCCGCGGCCGATCATCGACTGGCAGCAGATCATCCGGAAGCGCGGCATCGTCTACGTGGGCCTGGATGCCATGAGCGACTTCGAGGTGGCCCAGGCGGTGGGCAACTCGATGTTCGCCGACCTGGTCTCAGTGGCCGGCCATATCTACAAGCACGGCATCGATGACGGCCTGCCCGCGGTGAACGGCAAGCGCATGGGCAAGGTGCCGATCAACCTGCACTGCGACGAATTCAACGAGCTGATGGGCGACGAGTTCATCCCGCTCATCAACAAGGGCGGTGGGGCCGGCATCCAGGTCACCGCCTATACCCAGACCCTCTCCGACATCGAGGCGCGCATCGGCAACGCCGCCAAGGCCGGCCAGGTGGTCGGCAACTTCAACAACCTGGTGATGCTGCGGGTGCGCGAGGAGAAAACAGCCGAGCTGCTGACCCGGCAGCTGCGCCAGGTCAACGTGGCCACTCGCATGCTGGTCAGCATGGCCTCCGACTCCAGCGACATTGCCAACGATATCGACTTCACCAGCTCCGGCGGCGACCGCATCAGCACCGTACAGGTACCGATGATCGAGCCGGCGGACGTGGTCTCGCTGCCCAAGGGGCAGGCCTTCGCCCTGCTCGAGGGTGGCCAGCTCTGGAAGGTGCGCATGCCGCTACCGCTACCCGACAAGCACGAGGATATCCCCGGCAGCATCGCCGAACTCGCCGAGCGCATGAAGCGCGACTACACCACCGGCGAGCAGTGGTGGACCGCGGTGATGCCACCGCCGGTGAACCTGGAGCTGAGTGACCTGGGGACAGAACTCTCCGTAGTGGGTAATGAACAACCCACGTCTCAAGCAATGGAGAACCGAAATGAACATCGAGACAGTGCCCATGACGGCTGACGCTGCGGCAACCGCCATCGTCTCCAGCGTCGCTCTGGAGAGCGGCTCCCTGAGTGAGCTGCCTCAAGCTCTGTTCGGGCTGCTCGATTACGTGGTCATCGGTATCGATCGCGTCGAGCTGACCCAGCGCGCCTATCGCAAGGGGCCCTCGCCGGTGTGGGAACAGGGCGACCACCCCCATGAGGGGCGGCTGATTCTGCACTATCACGACCGCCGTTGGTCGCTACTCTGCTCGCTAACACCGGTGAGGGTGCACTGAGATGGCCACCGCAGAGCGTGCCCAGGAGACGAGGCGCGGCTGGCTGGCCACGCTGTTCGGCCTGCCATTTCAGATCCTGGCGGTGCTGGTGGTCTCGCTGCTGATGTCGGTACTGGTCGAGTGGGCGGGGATCTACTGGCAGTGGTGGAGCCAGCCCGGTGCCCAGCATGCCCTGGAGACCCTGGAAGCCGAGGTGGCCCGACTGGATACCCACTTTACCCGCTCGCTGCTGGTTTCGGACCCAGTGGCACTGGCCACGGGTGCTGTTACCGGCGCCTACGATTGGCTGTTCATCAGAAGCGGCATCTCGGGATGGCTGGAGAGTAACGCCACTCAGGGTGGATGGCTGGGTACCTTGCATACCTACCTGCAGGCGGCCCTCTACGTCACGCTGATGACCCTGACCCGCGTGGTCATTCTGCTGCTCACCTCGCCGCTCTTCGCCCTGGCGGCCCTGGTCGGCTTCGTCGACGGCCTGGTGCGCCGCGACCTGCGCCGATTCGGCGCGGGACGCGAGTCCGCGTTTATCTACCACCATGCCAAGCGGGCGATCACGCCGATCTTCGTGGTCGGCTGGCTGCTCTACCTCAGCGTGCCCTTTGCCATCCACCCCAACGCCTTCCTGCTGCCCTGCGCGGCGCTCTTTGGCCTGCTGATCAGCATCGCCACGGGCTCCTTCAAGAAGTACCTCTGAGGCCTTCCCGCATCTACGCAGCCATTGGCCGGAGCCTGTGTGAGCTCCGGCGTTTCCATGAGTATCGAGTTGAGCTGACACAGATAAACGTCGTATGCGGCGCTTATGGTTTCCTGCTGCGCTGCACCCTGGCGGGCGACAGTATGACGGCAATCCCAGCCAACGGATGGACTGTCTGCCATGATGCTTCGCCGCTTGCCACGCGCCTTGTCGCCCCTGCTATTGGCGCTGCTGACCGCTCCTTTCGGTGCCGCGCATGCAGGCGAGCGCGACGGCATGCGTGATGAGATTGCCCGACAGGATCTGGCCCTGATCCAGGACCAACTGGCCCAGATCCAGCGCATCGTGGACCGGCTCGAGAACCGCGTCGGTGAATTCGACCCCCACACCTCCCGCGTCTTTCTGGACGTGCCGCGCCTGCGTTACGACATCGAGGCGGTGGCCGAGGGCATCGATGAAGTGCTGTCACCTCCGCGTCTTCCCCCTCGTCGGCCGGCGCCGCTTGCCGGGGACTACCTCCGGGAGCTGCGCTGATGGAGGCCTTCGCCGCCGGTGCCGGCTTCGATGCGCCACCCTTGGGCACGTTGATTGCCGGG
This sequence comes from Halomonas rhizosphaerae, assembly GCF_030012485.1. Lineage (NCBI taxonomy): Bacteria > Pseudomonadati > Pseudomonadota > Gammaproteobacteria > Oceanospirillales > Halomonadaceae > Halomonas > Halomonas rhizosphaerae. The sequence continues at coordinate 182,347 of NZ_JASCQQ010000038.1, read as the reverse complement.
GTGGGCTGCACCGTGGTGCTGCTATGGGCGTGCTGGAGCGCCATCTCCTCCTACCGGGGCTACGCCAAGGGACGCGTCAGCGGTGACGACTTCGGCTTTGCCGCCCTGCGAGCCGTCTTCCTGGTCGTGGTGATGTTCTGGGTTTTCCTCTGAGGTCGCCGGCCTCGCACTCTCCGACATTCAGCAATTCGTCATTCAAGAAGGAGCTCGTTATGACTACCGTGCGTTCACTCTTCTCCCGTGCCCGTGCCCGTGCCCGTGCCCGTACCCGAGGCCTCGCCGCGATGGCCTTGGTAGGGCTAGTTCCGGCTCAGGCCATGGCGCAGGGGCTTCCCACCATGGAGGCGCCGTCACGGGGGGAGGGCGATGGTCTTCTCACCACGCTCCAGAATTATCTCTATGACTTTGGCGCCCTGGGCGGCCTGATCCTGGCCACGGTGGCGTTCCTGATCGTCGCGATTGCCGCCATTGCCACCTTCAACGAGGCCCGGGTGCGTGGTGAATGGTCGAAGTTCGGGGTCGTGGTGGTCGTCGGGGTGGTGCTGATCATCGCCATCATCTGGCTGGCGACCAAGGCCGCGGAGATCCTCTGATGGCGAACCGCCTCGACTTTCTGCCGACCCGCCTGAACGCCGCACCGGTGGTGTTTCGAGGCATGACCGGGCACGAGGTTGGGATGATGGCGCTGGGCGGCCTGGCCGCGGGCCTGCTGCCGGGCGCGATCGGCGCCTGGCTGCTGGGAGCCATCGCCATGGTGCCGACCGTGGCGTTTGCCTGTGCCGGCATGGCGCTCTACTTCGGTGGCGCCGTGATGCGGCGGATGCGTCGTGGTCGCCCCGCCTCCTGGCTCTACCGCAGCCTACAGTTTCGTCTCGCTCGGCAGGGCATCCGTCTCAGGGGAGCCGACGCCCTGATCACCCGTTCCGGCCCCTACTCCCGGCGGCGGATGCGCTACCAACCGGGAGGACGACCATGAGTCGCTTTCGTCACGCGCTCAGCGCACGGGATGCCCATATCACCACCCTGCGCTTCATCATCCTAGTGCTGGCCCTGCTGTGTGCCGGCCTGTGGTGGGGTTGGAAGTCGGCCCCGGAGAATTTGACCATTCACAACCCGCCCGACCTGCGCTCCGGCAGTACCCGCGCCTGGTGGGAGGTCGACCCGTCGAGCGTCTACGCCTTCGGATTCTATGTCTGGCAGCAGATCAACCGCTGGCCCGCCGATGGCCAGACCGACTACCGGCGCAACCTGCAGGCCTATTCGGCGTTCCTCACCCCCTCCTGTCAGCGCTACCTGGCCAAGGACTACGAGGACCGCGATCGTCGCCAGGAGCTTTCCGGCCGGGTACGCGGCATCTACGAAATTCCCGGGCGAGGCTATCGTCCCGAAGCCGTAGAGATCCTCAGTCGCGACGCCTGGGTAGTGACCCTGGAAATGGCCATCGACGAGCAGTACGCCGGCACGCCGGTGCGCGACCTGTTCATTCGCTACCCGTTACGGGTGGTGCGTGCCGACGTGGACCCTCAGCGCAACCCCTGGGGCCTGCAGGTGGACTGCTTCGATGGCATTCCTCAGCGGCTGTCTGTACCAGACGCAGAGAAGCAAGGAGGCTCCTAATGAAGCGTGTGATGCTGGCCTGTTTGGCCACCGCTCTATTCGCCGGTGAGGCGCTGGCGGTGGAGGTCATGCACTGGGAGCGTCGCCCCCTGGAGATACCGCTGCCGGTGGACGAGGAGCGCATCGTCACCCTGGACCGCAACGTGCGCGTGGGGCTGCCTCAGGCGTTGGCCAACCCCGAGGTGCTGCGAGTCCAGAGCGCCGGAGGCGTGCTCTATCTCAAGGCCTTCGATCCCTTCGATACCCAGCGGGTGCGGGTGCAGGACGTGGAGACCGGCGACGTGCTGCTGCTGGACCTGTCGGCCGGGGAGGGCGCGAGTAGCGAGGAGATCCTGGTGTTGGACAGTCGAGAGGCATCTCCGGCCAGCTCTTCCTCGGGCAGCAGCGGAGCGCAGGTGACGCAGGCCTCTTCATCGTCGAAAGATGCTTCAGGCAGCGAGGCCCAGCACCCGACCTCCACGCCGGTGCCTGTGCTGCTGACCCGGCATGCGGCCCAGTCGCTCTACGCGCCGCAACGGACCATCGAGCCCCTGCGCGGCGTCTCACGCGTTCCCATGCGACTGCCGGAGTCCCTTAGCACCCTGCTGCCGTCGCTGCCGGTGACGACCACGCCCCTGGGCGCCTGGCGGCTCGAGGGCTGGACGGTCACCGCGGTGAAGCTGGAGAACAACGATCGGCAGCGCGCCTTCGAGATGGATCCGCGCTGGCTGCAGGGGGAGTTCTACTCCGCCACCTTCATGCATCCCTACCTGGCGCCGCGGGGCTCCATGGAGGACACCACCACGGTATTCCTGGTTACCCGCCGCGGTGGTCTGGACAGGGCGCTGATTCCCCTGGAAGAGGCGGATGATGCCGAGGAGGGCGCCTCATGACGCTGCGCAGCAACACCCTGCTGAAGATTCTGGTGCCTGGGCTGTTGGTGATCGTGTTGCTGATCCTGGTGCGCAGCCTGAGCGGGGGCGAAGCCGACCCTGAGGCAGAAAACGCCGAGACTGACCCGACGCTAAGCCTGACCGATGACGAGCTGCAGGCGCTGGGCATCGAGGGGGATACCCCGCGGGACACCGTGGCCACCCTGGTGGGCCACGTCCAGGCCATGCGTCGCGATCTGGAGCAGGCCCAGGCCGAAACCCAGGCGCTGCGTGACCAGAACGAGCAGCTGATGAGCCGCCACCAGAATGTGGAGGGCGCCATCGACGAGGCGTTGAACCGTGAGCGTGAACGGCTGCGTCAGGAGGCGCAGCGCACGCAGCAGGACAATCCACTGTTGAACACGCTTCAGCGGCAGCTGGACCAGCTGCGTCGGCAGGTGGGTGACCAGGGAGACCAGGAACTGCCTATCGGGTTGGGGCTGGAAGGGGGCGGTGGGCCATCCGGTACCGCCTACACCGGGCCAGGCTCGGAGCATGCGCTGACTTGGGTCGAGCCCCTGGACGCCCAGGAGGAGGAGCGTGGGCGCGGAGACACCACCTTCCCGACCCGTTTCAGTGAGGCGGCGAATGAGCTGGGCGAGGCGGCCTGGAGCACTTCGAGTGCGGTAGAGAGCCGGGTGACCGGTCGCCCCGATGAATCCACCGTGGAGCCCGTCTACACCCTGCCGGAAAACTCCACCCTGATGGGTTCGGTGGCCATGACGGCGCTGCTGGGGCGGGTGCCGATCGATGGCACGGTCAACGACCCCTATCCGTTCAAGGTAGTGATCGGCCGCGACAACCTTACCGCCAACGGCGTCACCCTGCCGGAGGTGGAGAGTGCCATCGTCAGCGGCACCGCCACCGGTGATTGGACGCTCTCCTGTGTGCGTGGCCAGGTCAACTCGATGACCTTCGTCTTCGAGGACGGCACCGTGCGCACCCTGCCGGCTCCCGATGACGTCAACGCCGGAGACGGCTCTGGTCGCACCATCCTCGGCTGGCTCTCCGACCCGCGCGGGCTGCCCTGCATTCCCGGGGATCGCAAGACCAATGCCCAGCAGTTCCTGCTGACCAGCTTCATCCTGGGCGCTGCCGAGGCCGGCGCCGATGCCATGGCCATGAACGAGGTGACCACCAGCGTGGACAGTAGTGGAGTGGTCAGCGGCCTTACCGGCGACTCCGGGCGCTACGCCGCCAGCCAGGCCCTGGCCGGGGGCGTCTCGGACGTGCGTGAGTGGGTGCAGGAGCGCTTCGGCCAGACCTTCGATGCCGTCTATGTGCCGCCGGGGCAGCCGGTGGCCATTCATATCGAGCGTGAGCTGCCCATCGACTATGAAACCCAAGGAAGGAGGGTGCGATATGACCGTTCCGGTGCGGGCAACCTCGATTTGCCGTAGCGCCGCCTTGCCGCTGGCGGCCTTGATGACCACCCTGGCGGTGGCGGGTTGTGCGACCTCCCAGAAAGAGCTGATGCCGGTGGGCGATACCACCATGAGGGACATCTGGCAGCACCAGGCCGGCCACAGTACCGGCGAGCGCCGCCTGTTGGACGTGCGCAGCGAGCTGCGACGCACGCTGGAGAGCGAAGACATGGTCACGGAGCAGCTGCGCTACAGCCGCGATGTGGGCAACGAGATCTACAGCCAGTTCCGCCGCCTGCCCAACCCGGACCTGGTGATGTATGTCTTTCCTCATCTGGCCGGGACGGAGCAGGTGCCGGTTCCCGGCTACTCGACGGTGTTTCCCCTCTATCAGCGCATCCAATACGCCATGCCCGGGGAGAGCGCACGCCCCACCGCAGAGTGGGTCGACGGGAGGGCTCTCTGATGTCCCAGTTCGATGACCTGATGAACCGACTGTTTAGCAGCGCCAAGGCGGGTGTGATCGATCAAAGGCGGTCGTTTGACGAGGAGCTGTCGACCCAGCCTTTAGCCCGTGAGCATGAGGCAAGGCCGACCGAATCCGACGCGCTGGCCGCGCTCAGCAACGACGCGCAGGGTCGGCCGCTGAGCCTGCCCCGAGGCAAGGCGCCGTCCGTGGCTGAGCTGCGTTCGCACTTCCGCCGGGCGCCGTCTTTCAGCAACTACCTGCCCTGGGTGGAATACCTGCCGGAGTCGGACTGCTTCCTCCTCGAGGATGGGGTCTCGGTGGGCGTGGTGGCCGAGATCTTCCCCATCGCCACCGAGGGACGCGCCCCGGAGTCCCTGGAGGCGATTCGCGACCAGATCGAGGCGGCTTTCCAGGACAGCCTGCCCGAGTATGAGCAGCACCCTTGGGTGGTGCAGCTCTACGTCAAGGATGAGCTCGACGCTCGCCCCGACCTGGAACGCATGCGCGACTACGTGCGGCCGCGGGCCCGGAAGACTGAGTTCACCCAGGACTGGCTGGCGAGCATGACCGACCACCTCAAGGCCATCGCCAAGCCGGGCGGGCTGTTCCACGACGACGGCGTGACCCAGACACGCTGGCGGGGCCAGACTCGTCGCACGCGTCTGGTGCTCTACCGCTGGCTCGGCAAGAAGCGCCAGGCGGGGGAACGCCAGCGGGGACTCTCTCCCGAGCAGACGGCCAACCAGGTCTACGAGCGACTGGCCGCGGCGCTGCGCGGTGCGGGCCTGCGCCTGGAGCGCTACGACGGACGCGCCTTTCACCGCTGGATGCTGCCGCGCTTCAATCCGCGGCCACGGCTGGCCCCCGATGACCCGGCGCGTTTCTATGCCCTGTGCGACTACCCCGAGGAGGCCGGTGATGTGGCCTGGAACTACGACCTGGCCGAGGGAATGCTCTTCAACTCGCCCCGCGGCGACGTCGAGACGGGGCTCTGGTGGTTTGATGGGCTGCCCCAGTGCTGCGTGGTGGTGGAGGAGATGCGCCGAGCCCCGGTGGTAGGCCACCTCACTGGCGAGGTGCGCCGCTCCGATGGCCAGGCGAGCAATGCGCTGATGGACAAGTTACCCGAGGGCACCGAGGCGGTGCTGACAATCGTCGCTACGCCTCAGGAGCCCCTGGAGGACCATATCAACCGACTGAACCACAAGGCGGTGGGTGACAGTGTGCTGGCACGCCAGGTCCGCGAAGACTGCGAGACCGCACGGCGCTATCTGGGCCAGAACCACAAGCTCTACCAGAGCACCCTCGCCTTCTACCTGATGGGGGAGGACGAACAGGATCTTCAGCAGCGCAGCATGGAGCTGGCAACCCAGCTGCTGCAGGTCAACCTCTCGCCGGTGGACCCTGAGGATGAGGTCGCCGGCTTGAATACCTACCTGCGCTGGCTGCCGATGAACTTCGAGCCGGAGCAGGACCGCAAGAACCGCTGGTACACCCAGTTCAACTATGTCCACCACCTGGCCAATCTGGCGCCGGTGTTCGGGCGTGGCCGTGGCACCGGCCACCCCGGGATGACCTTCTTCAACCGCGGCGGCGAGACCTTCAGCTTCGACCCGCTGAGCCTCGAGGATCGTTCGGCCAACGCCCATATGCTGGTGTTCGGCCCTACCGGAGCCGGCAAGTCGGCCACTCTGAACGGCGTGCTGAGCCAGGTGATGGCCATGCACCGTCCGCGGCTGTTCATCATCGAGGTGGGCAACAGCTTCGGGCTGCTGGGCCAATACTTCGAGCGCAAGGGGATAAGCGTCAACCAGGTCAAGCTGTCGCCGGGCTGTGGGGCGAGACTGCCGCCCTTCGCGGCGGCCACACGGCTTCTGGAAAACGAGGTGGAGGAGCGGCGACTGGCCCGAGACGCCGAGGACGCCAACCCCTTCGAGGAAGCCCCCTTGGAGGAGGAAGAGGAGCAGCCCGACGAGGAGCGCGACCTGCTGGGCGAGATGGAGATCACCGCCCGGCTGATGATCACCGGCGGCGACCCCAAGGAGGAGCGGGAGTTTCGCCGCGCCGACCGGCGCATGGTGCGCGATGCCATCTACCGGGCAGCGGAGCACTGCTGCGAAGAGGACCGCGACTGCATGACCCAGGACGTACGTGAGGCGCTTTATGCGATCTCACGCGACACGGCTATCCCCGAGGAGCGGCAGCGCCGCGCCTACGACATGGGTGAGGCCATGGGACTGTTCTGCGACGGCTTCGACGGTGAGGTCTTCAATCGGCCCGGCAGCGCCTGGCCAGAGTGCGACGTGACCATCATCGACCTGGCCCACTTCGCTCGAGAAGGCTACGAGGCCCAACTCGCCCTGGCGGTCATCAGCGTGACCAACATGATCACCAACCTGGCCGAGCGGGACCAGTACAGCGGCCGGCCCATCGTCCAGGTCATCGACGAGTGCCACCTGCTCACCGTCAACCCGCTGCTCAGCCCCTACCTGGTCAAGGTGGGCAAGATGGGGCGCAAGCTCTCCCACTGGATCTGGATGGCCACCCAGAACCTCGAGGACTTCCCGGACGCGGCCCGCAAGCTGCTCAACATGATCGAGTTCTGGCTGTGCCTCTACATGCCGCCGGACGAGATCGAGCAGGTCAGCCGCTTCAAGGAGCTCACCGCCACCCAGCGCAAGCTGATGGCTTCCGCTACTAAGGTCTCGAAGAAGTACACCGAGGGGGTGGTGCTCTCAGGGCGCCTGGAGGCGCTGTTCCGGGTGGTACCGCCCAGTCTCTACCTGGCCCTCGCCGGCACCGAGGGCGAGGAGAAGGCCGAGCGCATGCGGGTGATGCGCGAGCGGGGCTGCTCGGAGCTCGAGGCGGTGCTGCATATCACCCAGCGGCTGGACGAGGCCCGGGGTATTGGGGCCGCGACATAGGTGTTCTTGGGAGAGTGCTCAGGCGCCCTGAATATCGAGGTGCTGCATTTTTTTATTGAAATAATAATGTTGAGTTGGTAGGTTTATGCGCATTTTTTCAAGCGTAGGTAAGTGGCAAGGGAATGCACATAGGCCGATTCCCAGTGCTTAATAACTGCAAGAGGAATTTGAGGTGGGTCTAAGGGAAAATATGGATATAATGGAATACACTCTTCTGGTTATTACTGTGCTGGCGGCCCTTTCAGCATGTCTCCTGCTATGGCTTATTCGTCACCCAAAAACCCCGCGAGCACTAGATTTTATTGTAGGGGTTCAGTTGATTGCATTCGCTGCTTTTTTTCTCGGGCTACTTGGAGATCTTCGGGAGCTAGTACCGGATGAAAATAAAGTGAAAGCGGGCTATGATGTGGCTTTGCTTATTATTCCATTTTTCACAGCTGGGTTGGGGACAAACATAATATCGCATGTGGTGCTTTCTCGGCGAGACTACGAGGGGACGGTGAGTGTAAATGAAATTGGGGGGAGGGTGGCTTACTGGCTAGTGGTGTTATTCGGCATTATAATGCCGTTTGTGCTGCTTATTTATGTTATTTATTGCAAGTGTTACAAGAAGGCTTTCTGACAAGATTTTGAGCTTAAGCATCTGCTTTTTAGCAGTGGTTATAGGTTATCTTTGGATAGGGTGAAATTTTTTAGTCAGTGTCGCTTGGGTGTGTGCTTTGGGCGAAGGCTTTCCTGCCTGCCATCTTTTTGGCAAGCAGGAATGAGGCATATTGAGCTTCAGGAATATAGTTAGTCCTCAGTCCTCACCAGCCAACCCTCAACCGTCTCGGCACCATACTCCTCCTTCCACGCTTTCAGCGTCTTCTGGTTGCCGCCGCGGGTCTCGACGACTTCGCCGGTGTTGGGATTCTTGTAGATCTTCAGCTTGCGCTTGGCGCGGCCGGTGCTCGTGGTGATGGCGGCCTTGGCGGTAGCCGGCTTCGGGTCAAGCAGCTTGATGACGTCGGCAGCCGACTTGTCGAACTCGCGCATCAGGGCCTCGAGCTTGTCCTTGAACTCCAGCTCGGCCTTAAGGCGATCATCGTTCTTCAGCCTGTCGAGCTCTTCCTGGAGCTGCTTGAGCTGCTGTTCCTTCTGCATGTAGGTGTTGAGAATGGACATGGACTTCCTCGTGCTAGTGAATGTTGAGAAGGATTATGGTGGCAGCTTGGGTTTGAATCAATGTTCTTGGTCAGGTAAACGAAGATGATTTCGGCTATGAGTCGGGTTTAGTGATTATTGAGCCTTTGATGGCTGGGCCAGAAAACACCTCGCAACCGAATTAACATTTCCTGCTGCCTCTATTGATGTGCTCGGCAATGCTGTGCCAGTTCCTTGATCTACTGGAGTGGCAAGCATGGAGAGACACCACCCGCGCCGCTGGCTGGCTGCCTTTGGGTTATCTACTTGCCTGGCAGGCTCCGCACTCGCTGAGTCGACCGTCGAAGTCTTCACCACCGCCGGAGAGCCGGTCATCAATGTGCCGTCTGGCATGGTGGTTATCGAGCTCGATGCGCCTGGGCGTTTGGATGCTGCGCTGTCGCAAGATCTGCCCGCAGACCCTGAAGTCGCTGAGGGCTTTATGCGTGAGCGCATGTCGGTGCCTGAGTGGCAGGAGACCGCCGAGCGCTACGCCGATAGCTATCTCGGGTTGGCCAGGGCCTGGCAGCTGGGTGTCGAGAAAGTCCCTGCCGTGGTGATCGATGGCCGCTATGTGATTTACGGGCAGCCGGACGTCGCCGAGGCGGTGCGAGAAGCGGAGCGTCTCTTGGGGCAGGAGGGCCGCCGATGATCCCCTTCAAGACCCTGGTGGCCGTGCTCGGCGGTGCGCTGCTGAGTCTGAGCGTGGCGCAGAAGCCTGCCCTTGCCCTGACGACGCCGCAGATCGTTGCCTCGTCGCTCTCCACCCAGTGCCTGGATTACCAGGTCATCGGCATCTGTGTCTGGCTTAACTGCTCCTGGTCGGGCTGCTCGATCCGCACCTCAGTCCAAGTGCGTCACTTCATCCCAGAGCTCGTGGTCTCCAGCTATGAGAACACCGGCGATAACCCCTGGTGGGAGGTAGCGACTCTGTCGCCGCCTCTGGGAGAGGCGCTGGCCGGTGGGCAGAGCACGTCCGATGCCAACCGGGCTCGGCACGAGCACCTGCGCTTCAAGAATGTGGACGCCATCGGCCACCCAGCCGGCGGGGCCTTCAGCAGCTTCGCCAGCGCCTTCGGTATGACCTGCGCTGGGGCAGCGACGCCCTTCCAGCCCTACCACCTCTCGACCCTGGATGCCCTGGCGTGGCGCAGCGGGATTCCCGAGTCGCTTTACCCCGAGGCGCTGACGCCCGGCATGCGTGAACTGGGGCAGCCCGGCGACTTGTGGGGCAACATTTTTCCGCGCAGCGGCTTCCTGACCCAGGTGCACGACTACAAGACCGCGGCGACCACCGCCCAGCGCTCCGCCGACATCGTCACCCGCACGGGGCAGCCCCACGTCTATACCCCGCTGGTCGCCTCCAGCCGCGACGGCTACTGGCCCCCCGGGCCGGTCAAGGAGGGCGATGCCTCGACCCATCGCTGGCAGCGCCTGACGCCCAACATGAGTAACGCCTGCCGTGTGTGGCCTGACCGCAGCGTGACCGAGACCTATGCCGACCGCCTGGATATGGGGGGTGACTACGCCTGGTCGCTGTGGCGCCCCTATCGCTGCTGCCAGCGCCGTGGGCAGACCCTGCTCTACGCAGTCCCCTGAAGGAGAGAGGCACGATGAAAGGATCTCGCAAGCGCCGCTTCACCGTCACGCCGCTGGTCGGCGCCCTGGTCATGGGGCTGTTCGCTTCACAGGCCCAGGCTCAGTCGGCCGATGCGCTCTACTACCAGATCGGCGGGGCCTCACCCTTCAGCGTCTCCGCCGGTCGGGGCTACAACCCCAACAGTCGCGGGCTCGGCATCAGCTGGAACATGAATGCCAGCTGCGGCAACTTCGATATCGGCGCCACGGTCTCCAACCAGCTCAACGGTGTCACCAACGGCTTCCAGAACCTGATGGGGACGGTGGTCCAGAATGCCCAGAGTGCCGTGGCATCGCTGCCCGCCATGGTCATCCAGCGGGCCAACCCGGGCCTCTATGATCTCCTGAGCAACGGCGTGCTGCAGGGGCGGATTGATTTCGATCGCGCCTCGATGTCGTGCCGCCAGATGTCCGAGCGCATGGCGGACATGGTCACCGGTCAGGGATGGCAGCAGATGGCCATGGCCGAGAGCTGGCAGAGCGCAGCGCAGTCCAACGCCGATATCGTCTCGGCCCAGGAGCAGGTCGACCAGTCTGGCGGCAACCAAGGCGTGACCTGGGTGGGTGGCCAGCGCCGCGGCGGCCAAGATCAGGCGCCGATCCGCGTGGTACAGGACACCGCCCGCGCCGGCTATAACCTCCTGCATGGGCGAGACGACACCACCAGCAATGCGCCCATCGCCGGAGGCGGTGGCGGCTGGGGGTCGGTGGCCACCAATGATGGTACCTGGATCGGTGGCGGTGGACTGTCAGCCCCTTCCGGTGGGGATGGCTCAGGTATCGGTGGCGGAACAGGATCTTGCCTGGGCGGCATGTGCACGGTGTGGCAGAGCCCAGAAGAGGCCGCTGAGTGGGCCCAGACCGTGATAGGCGAGCAGTCGATCCGCACCTGCGACGGCTGCGAGCGTAGCGAGACCCAGGCCGGCAGTGGTCTGGTGCGCGAGCTGGAGCGTGAGCAGCAGGAGGTCTACGGCACGCTCCTGAGTCTGGTCGACGGCAGCGAGCCGTTGACGCCGGAGAACCTGCGCCAGGTCTCCGCCGGTGACGGCCTGACCGTGTCCCGAGGAGTGATCGAGTCGCTGCGCACCGACCCCGAGGCCTCTCTGTTGATTCACCGCCTGAGCGGTGAGATGGCCCTGGCCAGGACGCTGACCAAGGCGCTGTGGGCGCGCCGGCTGCTGCTGGCCGGCAGCAGCGACCCCGGTATCGCTGACAATGAACAGGGCATGTCGGCGCTGGATCGCAAGCTGGTAGCCCTGGATCGGGATATCGAGTCGCTGCGCTCCGAGATGGAGATCCGCCAGGCGCTGGGCAACAGTGCTGCCGGCATTGCCCTGGAGCGAGCCTCCCGGCGCAGCCAGGGAGCCTCTCAGGGCGAGACCTTCCGGCCGGATGCGGCCTTGGACAGCCGCGGGCGCCCAGCAAGCGAGGAGGGCGGCGACTGATGGCTCGACGCGTCTTCTCCTGCATGAATCCGGCCCGCTGGCCGTCGCTACTGGTCGCCATGGCGGTTCTGGTCGGGATGTTCCTGCTCAGCGGCGTCATTCTGGCCATCAGCGTGCGGCTGCTCGGCGGGCTCGAGGCCCACCATAGCGCCTGGCAGGCCGCCTGGCCGTGGCTGCTGGCCTGGCGGTTGAGCCTCTATGCCGCGCTGTTCCTAATCTGGTGGTACAAAGTGCGCCCCCGGGCAGTGGCTCGGCTGCGCCGGGATCGTGACGACGGTCGGCAGGCACTCGCTAAGCTGAGGCGGCTCGAGCTGATGGCCCTGGGCATCCTGGTCCTGCTGGAAGTCACCAACCTGATCAACCAGCTGGGAGGTGCCTGATGGGAGGCTTGCTTACCGCGCCGCTGGTGGTGTTCGACTACTTCGCCAACGCCATGACGCTGCTGGGCTGGATCATCAACAACGCCATCTGGAACGTCATGGTCGGTACCGGCATCGCCGCGGTGCCGTTCATTACCCTGGTGCTCTCCGAGTGGTTCAAGGCCCGGCAGGAGGGCGACGAGGCGGGGACCAAGGGCATCCTGACAGTCAACCGCATCGAGACCCGGCTCTACGCCATGATCCTGGCCTACGCCTTCACCTGCCTGCCGCTACTGCAGGTCCAGTTGGCCACCGCCGACATCGACGAGAGCCGCTCGCTGGAGTGCGGCACTCGCCAATTTGCCTCCGGCGGCTGGTCCGAGGGAGCGTTCGGCGCCACCGAGAACTCCATCGGTGGCCAGCAGGCCAGGATGCCGCTGTGGTGGGCGGGGGTGCATGCGGTATCGCACGGGGTCACTGCGGCGGCGATCCACGCGATCCCCTGCTCGACGGACTTCGAGTCGATCCGCATGGAGCTGGATCTGCACACTATCGAAGATCCGGGGCTGCAACAGGAGGTAGGGGAGTTTCAGCGCCAGTGCTTCGGCCCGGCGCGAAACCGGCTGCTGCAGGAGGGCGGGACCATTGAGGCGACACGTGCCATGGACGTGGACTGGATCGGCTCCAACTACTTCCAGACCACGCCCGGCTACTACGACAGCTTCTACGCCGGGCGACCTATCGCGGGTTTCCCCTACGATGCCGACCGGGATGTCTCCCGGCCCAACACCGGCCCCGGCTTGCCCGGCTATCCCTCCTGCCAGGAGTGGTGGTCAGCGGAGAACGTAGGCCTGAGGGCCCGGCTTCACGAGGAGATCAGCCCCGGCTTCTGGGACGACTTCCGTAGCGTCTTCACCAGCAGCGAGGCCGAGGACTACGTGATTCGGCGCCTGGTCAGCCCCCGCTCGGGTGCGGCCAGCGGCAATCTGGATCAGGCCGTGGTCGGCTTTCGCGGCCTGGATGGCGGCAGCAGCTTCTGGGGTGCCACCGTTACCGCCGGCTCCGCCATTGGCGGCACCCTGTCGATCCTGCCCTTCCAGGCCGGCATGGACATGCTCAAGCAGGCGCTGCCGATGGTGCAGGGCATCCTGGTGATGGCCATCATCATTTGCCTGCCGTTCGTGATGGTCATCTCCAGCTACAGCTTCAAGGTCGCCGGCATGGCCACCTTCGGGCTATTCGCCATGTGGTTCCTGACCTTCTGGTGGGAGCTCGCCCGCTGGATCAACGCCAACCTGGTGGATCTTCTCTACCGCAGCGACGCCGCCAAGCTGAGCTGGCTTTCCGCCGCCAATAACCTCTACGACCGCATGGTGCTGCAGTTCGTGGAGGGGATGATGTTTCTGGTGCTGCCGACGTTATGGGTCGGAGTGCTGAGTTGGGCTGGGATGCGGATTGGTAGCACAATCGGTCAGAGTGTTTCTCGGGGCTCTGAAGATGCTCAAGGAGCGGGCAGGTCAGGGGGCAGTAAAGCACAATCAACCGCCTCGGGAGGGAAGCTGTAGCGGTGCCTTGGCCGATGAATCCTTGCAGAGCCATCATGTGATGGCTCTACACTTCATCATCCATACGCCAGCCACCGTAGTAATACCCGTACCCAGCATGTCCGTCCCTCCAGCCGTTCTGTCTTTCTACTTGATCTTCTTTCTCTTCAGAATCCGCAGCCTGCAGCACCCCTTGGGCCACGCCACCGGCCACCACGGCCGCACCACCGACCACCTTCCCCGCTCCACGAGCAAGTCGTCGCCACCCATCCTGGGTGGTGGCGGTATGGGCGGTAGATTTGGCCGCATCGGCGGTGGAGTCACGCAGCACGCGCAACGATTCCGCGGTGCTCGCCCGGGTGTGCCATCCATCGGACCAGCCGTCCTGCTGGCCCTGACGGTGAGCCTGCTTGCCAGCTGCGACGGCTCGGGCCAGGAGTGATTTCATCACCATGGATTTCCCTCCCTGGGTACATCAGTCCTCTAGCATAGACCCTGTGCGGGAACGTCTCTACCTGGGTCAATTGAGCGATGCCAAGTGTTCGATGGTCTCGGGGTACCTCTGCACGAGCCGAATCAGGGTCTTGGCCTGAGCATTGGGCTTGGCGCGCCCTTGCTCCCAGTTCTCCAGTGTCCTGGGGTTGGTACGCAGGTACATGGCGAACACCGGGCGAGACATATGCAGCTTCTCGCGTAGCGCGATGAGCTCACCGGCCGTGATATCGGGGACTTCCTCCAGTGCTACAGAGTGAGAGCGCAGCGTGCGCTTGCCTTTGCGCTCATCCGCCAGAGCATCAAAGCCCTCGACGAGCTCGTCAAAGATGTTACGGCCCATGGTCATGTCCTCGCGTTGAGCTCCGCATCCAGCAGCTGTTTCAGGGTCTTGCGCTGGGCTGGCGTCAGGTCATCCTGTGAATCCTTGTCGTACAGGGTGAACAGCCAGAACTGGGAGCCACCCAGCCACCAGTAGTAGATGATGCGAACACCGCCCCGTTTGCCCTTCTGCCGCTTGGGGTCGCTGAACCGAACCTTGCGCAGCCCTCCTGTGCCCTGGATGACGTCTCCCGCCGCTGGGTTCCTGAGCAAAAAGTTCTGGAAGGCACGAAACGCAGCATCGTCGAAGTGGCTCGAGCGATGCCGCTCGAAGGCTGGCAGCTCGACAAATGTTGCTTTCATATAAGTGTACGTAGTTTGCGTATATTTTTGCCGCTGCACCTGACTCTGTCAAGGGGTGCACGATGGTCAGCCTAGAGGTATTACATCAGCAAAGGGTGAAAATGCCAAAAGGGCGGAAAGGGGTGTAAGGGAAGGGGTGCTCAAGGGGAAGGGGATTACCCCGAAAAGTCAGCATATTACGAACCCCCAAAGGGGAAAGGGCAAAGGGTTGCTACCGGGGCCCAGGTGCTGCTCGACCGTGTCACTGCCACTTTTGCACACGGCTACCGTGCAGAAAGAAAACTCCACTACTGCTGAAAGGAGCACAGCTAACCTGCTGAACCTGCAGTTTCTTACGCCGCTTTCGGTGCCCCGCCTTCAGCAACGGTTTGTCGCAGTGCAGAATGAGACCTGAATCCGTGATGCCGGCGCCGACACTTTCCCTATCACCGCCAATGTGCATTTTTTGACCACCGACCCCGCCTCGACCGACCAATGCGAGACTGTCATGGCCGGCAATAGCCGCGTCGGCCGGCGCCGACGGCCAGTTTTATTATGCATTTCTCTACCCGTCGGGCACGATAGATTTGGCGATCGCGTGTGGCTCGGAAGTGCCTGTGGATAGCGTGCCTTCGGTCGGCGGTCAACATGGTAGACCTCGCGTGTAACGCAGGCGGGCCCGCAGGGTGGTCAACACCGTCACACGCCCGATGTTCTGCCTGAAGTCGAGGATGATCTGGCGGGCCTTGTGGCACACGAGGCCAACACGATGCACCAGTTCCTGCAGGACGGTGCGCAGCCGGCGCCGCGTGGCCGGGTGGCGCACCGGGCTCAGCTCACCGTTCATGCCCAGTTGTTCCATCAGGCACAGGATATTGTAGGCGAGTTGCGCGAGGATCAGGATCGCCCCGATGACTTGCTATTGCATGCCTTCTTCATGGTCACCAACCTCAGTAAGTTCGACTGGCCGCCGGAGAGGGTCTTGGCTCTCTACCGCAAGCGCGGCAGCGCCGAAGCGCACATGGGTGAAGTGAAGTCGGGCTCGACTTGCACCTCTCATCGACCGATCGCGGCGCCTCCACTATCCAGGACGTGATGACCCGCAACTAGGTGAGCCTGTACGTCTACCAGGTCCTGCATGGGCTGCGGCGCTTGCTAGAGAGCCGGACGCACCAGGGATGGAGCCTGATCCGGATGCGTAAGCAGGTCCTCAAAGTCGCGGCGACGATGTCGCTGTGCGCCCGGCGTATCGCCGTTCATCCCGGCGCCGGCGCTGACAAGTAGTGGTCGACGTTGCTTAAGGAGCTGCCGAAGCTGACCGCACTGAACTGACGCTCCAGCGAGACCACCACAGCACCAGGAATCGAGCGACTACAGCGGTGGCCGGCGCTCACGGTTGTTTTGATAGCGGAGATTGATTCCTAAAAATTATAAAAAAGGTGGTAGAGAAGTAGCATTTGGGAATGAAGCAGTTGGATCTGACGCGGGCGATACTGATCCTGATGACAGATGCCGCTGGTAAGTAGCTTCAGACCGCCCGATCAGAGCCTTCATGAATGAGGCGGGTTCATCAAGATGGTGAAATATCAGGTCGCCGACTCAAATATCAATCAATAGCGTTGTGTTTGCAATTTGAGACCTCCGGGGGTTGCCCAAAAAGGAAAAGTACGGCTAAATAGGCTTAACAATAAAGCTTGCAGGAGGAGTGAGTGGTGAGTATAGACGAAATCGATAATTTGCCTCCTATATTTTTCCCTTCTGATGGAGGGGTTGATGAAAGGCTTTTTTATCCGCTAGCAAAAAATGCTATCGCACTAAAATGCATGGTTGGATACTTTTCAAGTGGATATGTTTCTGAGCTGGCTAGGTCAATATCCATATATCT
This sequence comes from Halomonas rhizosphaerae, assembly GCF_030012485.1. Lineage (NCBI taxonomy): Bacteria > Pseudomonadati > Pseudomonadota > Gammaproteobacteria > Oceanospirillales > Halomonadaceae > Halomonas > Halomonas rhizosphaerae. Next base: position 165,854 of record NZ_JASCQQ010000038.1, on the reverse strand, counting down.
AAACAGCGACCAAAACAAAAAGATGTCATTTGTTATAAGCCCTAACTTAGATAGGAGAGATGTTGAAGAGATAAAGAGAGCTTACGAGGGCGGGGACGATATGTTTGGGCACTTGTTCCCAATCGAAGAGGTGAACTACAGCGTTTTACAAGACTATGCTGTAAAGTCGCTTGCTTATCTGGTGAATAAGGGGCGTATTGAGCTAAAAGTTGCTTTAAAAAAGAAAGGGATATTTCACACTAAGTGCTGGATTTTTACAACACATCACGGCGAAGTGGCAGTGCATGGGTCAAGTAATGCAACTCAAGGGGGGATGCTTAATAATTTTGAGCAACTTGTAGTGAGTAGGTCATGGAGGAGCGAGGAATCACAATATATATGTCAAGAGTTAAGTGGTAAATTTGACTACCTTTGGCAAGGTGGCGATGAAGAGATTAGAGTGCTGCCTTTAAACAAAGCGACTGTAGATAAGATTAATAGTTATGCTCATGACTTCCAGTTTGATGAGAAGGAAGTTAAAGGAAAACTCGGAGAAATTTTGGGTGTAGCACAGGACTCTGACTGCTTTGATGTAAGCCCTCAACCTTGTACGCTTAAAATCCCCACCTACATGAATTACCAAGAAGGTGACTTCAAGCACCAAGGGGAGGCAGTAAAAGCATGGTTCGCGAATGAATGTGTTGGCATTTTAGCTATTGCTACAGGAGGTGGTAAAACATATACTTCCCTTATAGCTTCGACAAAATTATTGGAAAAAAAGAAGTCTCTTTTAGTGGTCGTTGCCGTTCCTACTAAAACTCTTATTGATCAATGGGAGGGCGATGTTGCTGAGTTTGGGATTTCAGCTATAAATACAAATGGGATGGGGCAAGGAGCAATAGCTAGAAATTTGAAATCAGCGATGAGGAAATTGCGTCTTAGTAGTAGCAAGTGCGAGGTTGTTATAGTTACGCATGATGCACTTTGTAGCAACGCGTTGAAGACTCTTGAAGGATATTCTCAGGAGTCTATGCTGCTTATTGCAGATGAAGTTCATAATTTAGGGGGGCCAAGAACGCAAGAAAATATCCCTACTTATTTTAAATATAAGCTAGGGCTTTCAGCAACCCATGAAAGGCAATTTGACCCTGAAGGTACCGACTTTCTTGTCAATTATTTTGGGGGAAAGGTTTATGAATTTGGCTTGCGTGATGCGATTGGAAAATGTTTGGTTGAATACGATTACTTCGTTTATAATGTTTACCTCAGCCCTGAGGAAGAGGAAGAGTTTCAAGAGCTGACACATGAAATAAAGCGTGTGTCATATGCGGCTTATGATGTTTCTGATACTCCTGCAAAAGAACGTTGGCAGCGGCTATGTCTGAAACGAAGATCTCTTGTTGAGTCGTCAAGCAATAAAATAAAAGCACTTGAAAATACTTTGAATGGCTTATATGACTGTAAGATCAGTAAAGCTTTAATATTCTGCACTGATAAAAAACCTGAGCAGCTTGTTAGTGTCAATAAACTTCTTATCGAGCTGGGAATAATGTTTCACCAGGTGACCGCAGAGGAGACGTCTAAGAAAGCAGTTGTTAAAAATATAATAGAGTCATTTTCTTCTGGGGAATTACAGGCTATAACATCCAAAAGGGTGTTGGATGAGGGCTTTAATTTACCTCAGACGGAACTTGCTTTTATTCTTGCTAGCAATACGGTTAAGAGGCAATGGACACAGCGGCTAGGACGCGTTCTGCGGATGTCCCCCAAAACAGGAAAAAAGAAAGCTGTAATTCACGATTATTTGGTCATTCCTGTTGCATCCGGCGAGGTTGACGAAGACTTGAAGTCTCTTATAGAATCAGAATATAAGCGAGTAGCTTTTTTTACGCAACTAAGCTCGAATAAGTCTGACTCGAATGGAGGAATGAAGGCAATGAATACACTTATGGAGATGTTGGGTGCATTATGAGTATTTCGCACAAGAAGATCAACTCAATGATAGAAAATGTTGTTGAAGATAGCGAGCTATTTACGGAAAAAAAGAATGAGTTTATCGAACTCTGTCAGCGGGTATATTTAATCGAGTCGACCGCTTCATCTTCAACAAGCAATAGGCAGCTTATATCAGATATAAAAGAAGAAATAGAAAGACGCTCGAAAACATTTACCAAGGAGGGGTGAAATGAAACTAATTAGCGCGAGCATTAAGAATTTTAGGCTTCTTAAGGACCTTCGTCTTGATTTTTCAATAGATCCTGAAAAGCCTCTTACTGTGATCAGAGCTGCTAATGAAACAGGAAAAACTACATGCTTGAATGCTTTGATGTGGTGCCTTTATGGCTCGTCATCTCTTCCAAGTAAAGGCCGATACTCTTTATTCCCCACCGATGAAGTTACAAAAGGTAAGGAAAGAATCGAAGTTTCTGTAGAGATCGATTTTGAAGCTGAGCATGCTATTGGAAAGGGTAGAGGGCGGCATGAGTATGTGGTGGCACGTTACAAGCTAAAACGCTCCTGCATAGAATTTTCTCCATCAGACAAGAGGAGTGAACGAGAAAATGAATTGTACAGTATGTGGGAGGTTTCAGATGAGGGGTTGAAGCGTATTGAACAGGCTATGGCAGTTAAAATTATCGAAGATGCTTTGCCTGAGACGCTTAAAGATGTATATTTTACAGATGGCGATAGGGCAATGTCATTTATTGAGGCGGCTGCTTCAAGTAGTGTGAAAAGACAGCGAGTCACCTCTGCTATTGAGTCTCTTCTAGGAATAAATACTCTCAAGAGAACAATATCTCATCTTGATAATGTCACTAATAAGTTCAGCCAAGAGATTGATAATCGAGATTATGCAAAAGAGCTAGAGAATTTGAATGATAGGATCGAAAGTTACAAAGAGGATATTGAATCGTGGACTAGTGAGAGAGAGGATGCCGAAGAGAAAATCGAGGAGTTAAATAAAGAGCTTAAGTCAATCAACACGAAGCTTGATGAAAGTTTAATGCTAGGGGATAAAGATAAGCTTGTTAAGAAGAAAGATCAGGCTATAAAAAATATTGAGAGGATGACTAAAAGTCTGGAGACGAGCCAGGCATCATTGGCTAGGCTAACTTGTTCTGAAGTTACATCAACTGCAATGCTGGCAGATTTTATTGATGATGCAAAAGAGCGTTTAACAGGCCTTAACAAAAATAAGCAGCTTCCTAAGGTCAATGTTCCTATCTTAGAAGAGCTTCTGGATAGAGACGTTTGTTTTTGTGGGAGTGATCTTAGAACTTCTGTTGTAGAAGGTGAAAAACGCAGAAGTGAGATAATAAAAGCTATTGAAAGTAGCCGACAATCAGACAAAGTACAAGAGGCCGCGTCAAGCCTTTTTTATAGAGTAAGAAGTCTAAATACAGATGATGCGGAAGCTAAGTGGGTAGAAAAATATTCAGATGTTTACGGGAGCATGCAAAATATTGCTGCATCTATAAAGAGATCTGAAGAGGATCTTAAAGAAGTTGAAAAAGATATAAAGGGAATCAACGATTCCCACATAGAAAAACTTAAAGAGCAACGAGAACATACAATCAGCGAGCTGCAAAAGTTTAGAGGTGTTGAGTCTTCTCGAAGTAGTCAAATTGAGGAAGTTCACAATCGTTTAAAAGATGCTGATCATGAACGAGAGGTGGTTCGAAAGAGGCTTGGTAAAACAAACACTTCTGCAGTTAAATGGGATCTCGGAAAAGCTTGTAAAGATACCTTTTCCTTAATTATAGATAAGCTTCTTAAGGAAGAACTTGCGAAGGTTAGCCATGAGATGAATAGGATATTCCTATCTATGATTGGTGCCGGTGCTGGGTCTACAGATTTGTCGTTAATTACAAGGGCTGAACTTACTGAAGAATTTGATATTGCTGTGTATGGACATAGCGGTGTAAGATTAAATCCAGATCAAGATTTAAATGGCGCTTCAAGAAGGGCTATTACCCTGTCATTTATACTTGCACTTACAAAAGTGAGCGAGGCTCATGCTCCAAATATAATAGACACCCCATTAGGGATGATGGCAGGTTATGTAAAACAATCGGTTCTATACAATACTGTAAAAGAAGGTTCTCAAGTAATACTCTTCTTGACTCATGATGAGATTCAAGGAGTTGAGTCAATAATTGATAAATACGCTGGCGTTTTTTATACGTTAACAAATCCCGGGCATTATCCAAAAATGCTTAAAAACCCACCTCCTACAGATGAGTCTAAGGTAATGAGATGCGAATGTAATTACTACCAACACTGCGATTTGTGTGAAAGAGTTTCTTTGGAGGTGGCTTGATGTCTGATAATCCATTTTCTTCATATAACGTACTGCTTCCAAAAAAACATGGTGAAGCAATTAGAGGCTATTGCGCGCAGAGTAATAGCCGTGTTTCTCGTGAGCAGGCGCCATTTGATCGGCAGGTTGATTTTTGGTATTGTTCATTTTTAATTGCAATAAAAGAAAAATACCATTTGGAAGAGGCAAAAGATACGTATAATGTAACCCCTGCTTCAATTTTGTCTTCAGATGGTTACAGGATTACTCATATCCAATCGGCTTATTTGTCTATCACCGGTGATCTTGATGGGCTCGCTAATAATAGAAAAGTTTTTGATTTTGCAAATGATTATGCGATAGCTGGAACTCCATATTTACTCCAGATTCTCGGCGAAATGTCGCAAAAACCATTGTGGAATATTCTAGACAAGCTCGAACAGGAACTAGGATGATTTAGATCATATGATAAAATCATGTGCTAATTGAGCTTAATCCGTAGCAAGATCAATATCTCGCTCCGGCAAAATTTTAATAGTTGGTATAAATGCAAAGTCGTGTACCAGCCTTATCCACCGGGCAGTCCTGAAAATGAAGATGGAGGCTGGTATCCTCTTAAGAAATCAGAAAATTCGACCAAGAACCTGATTCCAGAGGACCAGCCATGGGTGAAACCCTAACGACCTGGTCGCCCTGCAACGGGTCGATGAACGTCCAGCTCAGCGGCGACGCGACCACCAGGGCGAATTAGGGGAAGAGCTGTAGACATGAGTGAGCGAAAAACGTTAGAGGCAGAGGTCAAGACAACCGGTCCACCTGTGGCCCTAGGCAAGCGCATAGGTGGTTACCTGTACGTTCATCGCAGTGCCTGTGATGCGCTCGATGAGACCGCCAAGGCAACGCTTTCGGTCGCAGAGGAACTTGCTGGAGAGGTCGACTGGAACGTTGCCAAGCTCAGCCTCGAGGGCAGCAATGTGTCGCTGCTTTTTTATTCGCATTTTTTTGACAGCGCGTTCCCCGAGCTGGCTCGTAGCTATCGTATTGATCTGGCAAACGAGACCATGCGGGTGCTGGACTACCCCGAAGGCAGCAATCGACCCGTGCTGCATCGCAAGGAGCTGTTGCTCAGCGCTGAGCACCCCCGCTATGCGGAGTACGCGCAGCTGACAGCAGCACTTGAGCGCGCCGGACTACTGCATAATAGCCACGCTGTTGGCTACGGCCGACAGTGGCAAGAGCGTCTGACTACTAGCGGCTATTGCGTGGAAGGGCATACGCTAGTGGTCGCCGATTCGGAGGTGGTGCGCGAGCGGTCTGAAGTGCAGCGCCATCGCACGGCGCTGCGCCGCTATTCCCTTTCACGACCGATGCAGGCGTTAGCCCGCCATGGTTACCTTGACGGTCGTCGCGTGGTGTTCGATTACGGGTGCGGCCGAGGCGATGACCTGCGCTTGCTAGAGTTGAACGGCGTGCCATCTAGCGGCTGGGACCCGCACTTTCGGCCTGGCGCCGAGAAGGTTACGGCCCCCATAGTCAATCTCGGTTTCGTGATCAATGTGATCGAACAGCCAGATGAAAGAGTACGCGTACTCGCTGATGCGTTTGCACATGCGCAGGAACTGCTTGTGGTAGGTGTGATGCTACAAGGAACCTCGGCTGTAGAGCATGCTGCGTTTGGTGATGGAGTGCTGACCAGCCGCGGTACTTTTCAGAAGTACTTTTCCCAGGAAGAGTGCAAAACCTTCATTGAGGACGTGCTCAATATCGATCCGGTGCCGGTATCACCCGGAGTTTTTTTTGTGTTCCGAAAGGAGCAGGACGCTCAGGCTTTTCTTGAACACCGAGTAGTCAACCGAGTACACCTACAGCACTTGCGTCAACGCATTCCGGTGTGCAGCCATGAAGAGCGGACGGAAGCGATCTATCGGGAGCATCAGAGCGCGCTTGATCCACTTTGGGAGCTCTATCTCAGTCTCGGCCGGGCACCACATCAGGACGAGGTAAATAACCTTGACGGTTTACTCGAGCACTTTGGCACTCTGCGCCGCGCGCTCTCATTTCTGAAGCGCTACCACGGGGATGAGCTAATTGCCGAGGCGGCGCAATCACGCGCTAGTGACCTAGGCATCTACCTCACGCTTCAGCTATTCCGGCCACGTCAGCTTTTTAGCAAATACTCTTTGGGTACACAGCGCGACATCAAAGCCTTTTTCAGTTCGCTGCGGATGGCGCGTGAGAGTGCCGCGACCTTGCTGTATTCAATCGGCAATCCCGATAACATCCAAGCCGACTGCCGAGCGGCCGCCGAATCCGGTATCGGGTGTCTCGATGATGAGCAGCGCTCCTTGACGTTGTACACGGGCGATGTGGAGCGCCTTTCTGAGCGGCTACGGGTGTATGTTGGCTGTGCGACGCAGCTCTATGGTGACCCGCAAGCTGCGGATCTGATCAAGATCCACTCTGAGACTGGTAAGCTGTCGCTGATGATTTACGATAATTTCGAGAGCAAACCACTCCCGCTCTTGGTGGAACGTGTGAAGCTCAACTTCCGCAGCCAGAACATCGATCTGTTTGAGTATGGTGACGAATACCCTTCGCCGTACCTGTATAACAAGTCTCGCTATGTCGGTGAGGAATTTCCGAACTACGAGGAGCAAAAAGAGTTCGAGCATCAGCTTGCTGAACTTGAACTATTCGATTTATCGGGTCATGGGCCTCGAAGAGAGAAATTTGATGCGGCACTGCGTAATTTACGTCTTGAGGTGCAGGGCTTCGAGCTCGTGGGTGCTACCGATGTACCGTTGCTTGACGAGCCTTGTGGCAAGTATCATTGTTTCCGAGATTTTGTTGAATGCGGTGAGACCCAGGCTAAACATGACATTCCAAACATCCCGAAAGAGCCAGAGAGCTACAATGCACTTGCTCAGCTTGCTCGTGAAGTGATTGACCCGGTTATGGATTATTTCGGTGGGATAAAGCTGACATATGGTTTTTGTAGCAGGGAGCTCGCCCTTAAGGTGTCGGGACGGAACGATCCATCGCGCGATCAGCATGCGGGATATGAGTATAACAGTCGGGGGAACCGGATCTGTAAGCGGCTAGGGGCAGCGGTGGATTTTCTCATCGAAGACGAGGATATGGCAGAGGCTGCGTTATGGATTTATGAGCACTGTGCTTTTGATAGGCTTTATTTTTATGGGCATGATCGACCTCTTCATGTAAGTATTGGTCCGGAAACGAACAAGCTCGTTGTGGAAATGGTGACCGCGTTTAACGGTAGTAAAATCCCTAAAGTAAAAAAAGAGCCGAGTGTTTGGCTGAAGAAGTTATTAAAAGGAGGAATCAGGTAAGTATTGCCCTTACTTACTCCTTCCCCCCCCCCCCCCCCCTTTTTTTTGAAGGTTTTTAAGTTTGGCTTGTTAAAGGTGACAGATTGCGCAACCATCGGCATCGTCTGGCGTTTTCACCTCATACTGACGGGGATCTTTCTCAAGGTCTTCTAAGGTTCGACCTTCGACCCAGGTGAATTGCGCACCGTTAACAGGGTTCTCATACATCTTGGCACGAGCGAAGAGATCGGGGTGGTTACGCTTGAGCGCCTGCCACTCGCCTTTTTGCTGGTAGAAACAAAAGTAACAGCCAGAACGCGAGCGCCAGTTGTAGTACTTAGGAAGGCCGAGCCCTGATTCTTCCAACAGGCGCTGGATGTCTGTCAGTCCCATCTTGTGCTCTTTGAATGGATAGATGGGCAAAATGTTAGGTTTGTCAGAGAGAGTAGGCGGTTTCTTCGACTGTTGTGTATAGCCTTCACGATTCTCGTCGTGGCGAATACCTATGTAACTATATGCGGTATTGGCACCAACATAGTCCTCGAATGGCTGGATCTTAAGCACCCGAGTGCACCAGCGTGAGCGAGGGCTTGGGAGGTAGCCTCCATAAACTTCGAGCCAGAGATCAAAAGGGTTGCGGTTACCTTTTTTCTTTGCGCCGAGCTTGTCAAGTGCATTGAGGCGGACAATCTCCGTACCGAGTACTGCCTCAAGTCGCTCGAGGTATTCGTCTGTTTCCGGTAGTTCGACGCCGGTATCACAAAATACGTATTCGACGGGAAGTTCAGGGTAATGCTCTCGCATAAAGAGCGCGAGTGCTGTTGAGTCTTTTCCACCGGATAGGCTGACGATATGTTTGACGCTAGTATCGTTAGCTTTGGCTAAGGCTTCTTCAAGAGTCGCCATTTTCAGCCTCCTCAGTTTGATCTAGTAGATAGCGTAGCTGTGCTTGGGCATCAGAATGGCCTATCAGCTGTGAAAGATTGCCCATCAAGGTTTCGATGCGATAAGTGTACAGCTTTGCGATGGCGGCACGACCCTCTGCGCTCGGGGGATGATCGGAGTCGAGTGTGAGCGCTTGGGTTTCGATCTGGCCTACCAAGGCTGCGAAGTTGTTACGGAAGCGGACGAGGTCGCTGTCGGTCCAACGCTGCGGTTTTTTCTCAGCAACGATGGCAGCTAGTGCGTCGGCAAAAGCGTAATCATCTGAGAACCGGGCCAGGGGCAGTGCGAGTAGCGCCTTTGCGAGCCCTGAAAGCTGCTTACGAACATACTGCGGTAGGGTTTGGCGCCACCGCTCAAATCGCGCCATTGTGCTGCTGCTTGGTGCGGCATCCGTTATAAGCCGGAGGTTGTCATCGACCGTAGCGAGGACGCTTTCACGATAGCGGTCGACGACGCTAGCCAGTCTACTTGTGGCAGAAGCAGCCCAACGAACTATACCGTCATAGTCCTTGGTATCAACTCCGGCGAGCTGCGGGAAACGGTGGAAGAATAATTGTACTGGACTGACCTCACCGGTCAGCGAATGCTGTAGTCCCCGAACGTCGGCTGGTACCTCAGAGGTGTCCAAGGCGCCGGGGGGGAGCTTTACCCGCCAAGCCTCGACACCGTCATATACCGCACGAATCAAGTCACTTGCGCTAAAGATGTTGGCACCGAAGACTTCGCCAAGATTGATAAGATAACGGCGTGTTTCCGAGTCGAGCATCATGACCCTCAGCGTGAAAGCACTCGGCTGGCGGCAAATGCTCTCGATATGCCTAGGAAGAAGATCCTCGAGATAGTCGCCTTTCTCATCGCTGATAGAGAGCGCAGAGGGGAATGCCTTGAGCGCTGCCGCAAATAAAATTGGCATGACGCCATCGCGCATTCCATAGGGGGGCGCCGCTAGCTCAGAGAAGAAACCAGCAAGATCCTTAGGCTGCTCATCCGGGATAGTTAGAAGATCCTTGAACTTCTGCCAGACTTGGGCAAGCGCCAGGTCTTTAAGATCTGTCGGCTGTTTATAGACGTAGACGTCCTCGCCATCGGTTGATTTTGTATATAAACCAGTATTGGAGAGTACCGTCCGGAATACAGAGGCATCCGCAAACTCACCGACGATGCCGAGTCGTTCCTCACCATGGCGCTCCAGAATCCCCATTATCACTTTACGCCGTGCATTGACGAGTTGTGGCGACGGTTTGTGGCGTACGATCATCTCATTCTTGATGACTGGAGTGCATCTGAAGAGGTTCTCGCAGATATCGGAGAGTGTGGTTAACAGATCTGCGCGATCTGCGATATGAAGCGCTTCACCACCATTAAACCAAAGGGCCTCAAATCCGGGTTGGGTGAGCCGGGTGAGCTGGTTGTGCAGATGGATCTGAGTCTCATCAAGCATCTGCTGCAGTTCTGTGCTGATGAGTGGGTCTTCGGCGAGCAGTGCCTCATCATCCTGCATTCGGGTCAAGCAAATCAGTTCCGCCGCGGCGGCACGGATATCGATCATCTCGCTTGGTACCGCAATGACCGTAAGAGGATCATGATGATTTAATGCCGCCTGGCAAGCTGCATCGTAATCTTTCTCGTTCTGTGGCACGACGTAAAGAACACGACCATCGGCCTGCGAACCGCTTTGTATCGAGCCTTTTTTGCTGCTGATCAGATCTTGCGCAGGGATGTACTCACACTCGAAGTAGCGGCGGATACTGTACTTGTCATTGTAACGCACCGGCCGCCATACAGAAGGGCGAAACTCCTTGTTGAGTAGCGTGAGGATGTCGAAGTCGCCCTCAAGGCGCGCGAGCTCCTCCTCAAGGCGGCTGCGGAGATCGACATCGGTGCCGTGCCAGAGTGAGACTTGATCGCTGCGTCGACGATGCAGTAGTAGCTTACGTTCGATTAGTTGGTCGATAGTGCGCTTAGCTGCAGGGGTATCACCGAGTGCGAACTCTAACAATGCGCGACTGACACGGCTGCGCTCGCCCGAGAGACCGAGCTCGAGGATGCTTGCAGTCTTTAGGGCGCGGGCCTCGAGCTTGTCGTCGACTTTAGAGAGCGCGCTTTCGGTTTCGAGCCACTTACGATATGTACCGCCGACACCAGTATCGGCCTGCATTGCGACTGCGAAGTAGTCATACAAATGTTCGGGTGTGACAGATTGTTCTAAATCCGCTGAGAGAACAAAGCCAAAGAGAGTGCGCTCATGCTGTGCGGCACGGGCGGCAAGGCGCGGCAAGATATGGAGCGCAGCCGGGTGAAGGGGGGACGCGCGTGAAAGCAGATCTGGCAGTTCGCCTTCAAGGTCAGTCAGTAAACCCACTTCTAAGGCCCGGTCAGCGATGTGCTCGTCGGAGTGTGAAAGTGAAAGCTCGCGAGGTTTTTGCGCGTCGACAATCTTGCCGATCAGACGGTACAGTTCGCGGCTATCATCAACGTACTGGATGGGCTCAAAGCGGCCTTCGATCTTGCGCCATTCGCCCAGCATGGATTGGCTGAGGCCTGTTGCGTATTGCAGCAGTCCTTGATGCATGAGGAGGCCGAGCGTGACCGGCAATTTCTGGGTGCGTGCTGCGTACTCGGCCAAAGTCTGGATATCAGCCAGGCGCTGGGGGTGACCACTGCGGATGAGCTGCTCGACATGGCGGCCAAACTCATCCCAGAGGAGGACCACACGATCAATTTGGCATGGCTCGGAGTTTGAGAGTGTGCTTTTGTCCTTGAGATAATCCAAGACCGCAAGTGCCCCGGCGATACCACTGGCCTCCATCTGCTTGAGTGCTTGTGCAAGCTCTTGCATCCCCAAGCGCTGCAGCGAAGCGCACGCAGCATCGCGTATGGCGAGGCCAACATCTTGTATGGCACCTTCGAGCGCAATCACAACACCATGGATATTTCCATGAGCCAGCCGCTTCTGGGCAAAGTCGCCGAGCTGTGGCTCAACCCGTTGCAGACGCTGGCCTACCGCTTCGAGCGTCGTCCAGGCGTGCTTGCGATTTTCCACTAACTGCAGGAGATAGGTGGCGCTGATGGATTTTCCCGAACCGTACGGGGCGATAACGAAAAAGGCGCGACTATCACTATGGCCGCTGACGCCTTTCAGGAAGGCAATGGCCTTGGACGTCGGCTCGTAGTGGCCGATACGCTCAGGTTCACTAGCGTCGAAGACGACGTTGATGGAACGCAGAAATGGGGTTTCTTGTTGCATAGCTATGCTGCGACTACCTGAGCTTGGGTTCGATGGTAATAGGCTTCGAGCCACTCGATGGGAGGGAGTGCGGCAACATGTAGCTTGCGCTCTCCGGCTGAGCTGATCACCCTTACGGTGCCTTCTGAAAGTTCCGCCTCTGCCTGTTCGACGACATCGATAAAGGCATCGAGGCCGAGCTGTAGACAACGGCCAAGGCCACCTTCGATGAAGCATGCCTCCCGCAACGGTAGGCCTCCCTCTTTTAGCGCACCGTTGACGCATAATGCGTAGCCGAGCATTTCCACCGGGATGGTGGCGACGTCTAGCTCGTTACGCCGATACATGTGCGAGTCGCGGAAGTAGGTCAGGAGACCCAGGCGCCGGAACGGGGAGTCGGACGCATCTTCTGGATCAGCGTGTTCATTCGGAACAGGCACAGCGTAGGTGGAGAGCAAGCAGGCGACATCGCGTTGCAGAGTTCTCAGGACCGGCGAGCGCTGTTGTGAAGCATCCAGATGACGCTTGAGGGCCTCTGAACAGGCAATCCGATCGAAGCGTTGAGCGCTGTAACGAGAGAAAAACCAGTGCCAACTCTGGGCCTCATCAGGATTGTTTACGAGATTGATATGTAGTGCGATCCAGGTGCCGATCTGCAGGAAATATCGGTCATGTTTCAAAATCAGCTTGCCAAGGTCAGTAGGCACCAAAACTTTGCTCTTCTTTCCCTTTTGTCCAGGTTGCGTCTTAGCTAGCCCGGTAGCAATGAGCCAATGGCGAATTGATTTAGCCATATTGCGGCCTACCCCTAGAGTATCAGCAACATAGGGGTCGCTGAACGCATCTTCTTTGTCCTCGATCAGAGTTAGGCCCTTATGGAGCCAACCTTCGCGGACGGGAAACGTCTCGTGTCCGCCAAATCTCATGCGAAAATCCTCTTCAGATGCTCGGCTTCGGTAGCGACAATGGTCGCGGCGAGCTCCGCTTCTTGATGTGTATTAGTAACTCCGAACGAGAAGCGAACGCTAGCATATGCCTGCGCCTCACTCAGGCCCATTGCACGCAGCACGTGGGAAGGCTCTGGTCGTCCGGTTGTACAGGCAGAGCTTTGCGAGCAGTAGATGCCTAACGTATCAAGGCGGCCAACTAATGCTTGCCCGTCGATGCCCTCGAAGCAAAGATTCGATGTGTTACAGACTCGCTTATCGCGGTTCCCATTGATGCGCACCCATGAACACCGGTCAAGCACTGTCTTCTCAAAGATGTCACGAAGTTCAGCCATATGAGCCATAGCTTCATGGTGTTGGCTGTAACGCAGCTCTAGTGCACGCTGCAGCCCGGCGATACCGGCTGTATTTTCGGTGCCGGCATGCCAACCGCCTTGTTGCCCACCTCCGACACAAAGAGGGTCGATGAGCGCTGGTTGCCGTGCGTAGAGGGCGCCAACGCCGGCTGGACCATTAAACTTATGGGCAGTCAGACTTAGGAAGTCGGGGTCGAGCTCCTCTATAATATTTGTATCGATTTTTCCTACTGCTTGAGCTGCATCGATATGCAAGAGCGCACCATGCTCGCGCGCTAGAGACGTAATCTCTCGGACCGGTTGAATAATACCGGTTTCATTATTGATCCATTGAATGGAGACAGCCGCATGGCGGTGGGCCATAAGTTGCTGACGCAGTACGCACAAATCTACCTCACCCTCTGCGGTGGCCGTGATGATTTCTGTAGGTGACCCCTCAGCTTGTAGACGCGTTGCACAGTTTAAGATTGATGAATGCTCGATCGCGTTCGTGATGATGCAACTGCCATGACGAGCGAGAGAGCGTAGGGCGAGGTTGTTCGCCTCCGTGCCACTTCCAGTAAAAACGAATTGCTCATCAGGCGTGCCGAGATAGCCTTGTAGCGTCTCGCGTGCGCGCTGCAGGAGACGACGTGCCGGCTCGCCCTGCCGATGTCCGCTCGACGGATTGCCGTAGGCGGTACGGAGAGCCTCGCACACGGCTTCGACCACCTCCGGTAGAGGAGGGGTCGTTGCGTTGTGGTCCAAGTAGATTTGCTGTGCGGGCTTTTTCATAGCTACAAAGGTATACGTTATTTTTCTGCTGGACAAGGTCTTCCACATGCATCCAGCAGTCACTGTGGATGAGCGTACTTACTGATGGTGCTCTTGGTCTGCTCAAGCATTTGATGCGTAAGATGCTGAAATAAAAGCTATTCATGGCCTGGTCCGGTTTTGACATCTGACGGAAGCCCCTCCAAGGCCTTCTGACGTTAGCTCTCGGCTTGTGGTGCCGTCACCGGGTCACCGGGTAAACTCGGGTTATCTTCGTAATGCCTCAGATAGTGCTCCGTCACCTGCCTAGCGGACGCTCGTCCGTTGCTGTGGCTGGCGTAAGGTGGTCGCAGACTGCAGCGACTCTAGGTTGTGTGTATAAGCAGTATAAGTATTTAAGTATCTGATCTATATATAAAATATCGTAGACAGCGCTGCCTAAAGTTGTCGGAAAACGGGTTCTTCCCTCGCCGTAGCAGCAATCCACCTCGTAGGGATCCATCGGTATTACGTTCTCGGCAAACAGTTCATAGATCAGCAGGATGCCGTCACGGCGTCCCTCGGCCAGGGTGGCGATGATCTCCTGCGCATTGTGGCGTTCCCACGCGAGGAACAACTCCCGGTTCACCCCGTGGCCCTCGGACAGCCCGAAGTGGTTATGAAACCTGTCTGGCAGCGGCTGCCAGCGCTCAGGAGCGACGGGCAACAGCTCTTGCACGGTGGGGATCGAGAAGTCGAGCCGCTCCAGCGTGGCCCGTATGTCGTCTTCCGTGACCCACCTCTGCTGCCGGTACTTGAGGAACAGCTCGATGAGCCCATCCGTGATCGCCTGAAGGTTCTTGCAGGGCGGGTCGGCCAGCCAGGCGGACAGATCAGCAGGATCCAGCCTGCCCGTCGGGCTTTCGGTCTCCTTGGCCAGAAGGGACCATACGCCGAAGTCGGGGGACCGGCATAGGAAGAAGTCGTAATCCATGCACAGCTGCCGTATCTACGGATTCTTGCCCATCGCCAGGCTGGGCAGAGCGTTCTGGACACTGTCAGTCAGCAGCATGCACTCGTAGCGGTCACCCTCGGTGCGGATAATACCGGCGCTCAGCATTGCCACCTCCATGGGTCATGATCGGCCCGCCGTGCTGGGACGGCGGGCCGAACAGTCAGTAGCGGTTGACCCACCACGCGGCCATTTCGTTGCGGATAGCCCCTGCGGGCTGAGGGATTCCAGCAGGAACCGGGTCAGGCGCTGCTGATCCGGGGGGGAGCGACGGATCACGCCTGCCGCCTCCTGAAGCTGACGAATCCGAGGCGTCCGCTCCCAGGGCAGGGCGATGTCCTCGCGGCCGACGTGGCCGTAGGCGGCGGTGTCGTAGTAGCTCACCACTTGGAGCGACAGGTCATTCACGATCCCATCCACTGAGAAGTCGAAAGTCCCGCGTACTGCCCACTCCAGGGTCTCGTCCGACACTTTGCCGGTGCCATGGGTATCGACCAGCAGGGAAACCGGGTCTGGTTGCCCGATGACATAGGAGAGCTGCAGCGTGGCCCATCGGGCCAGCCCCGCCGACACGAGGTGCTTGGCGATCCAGCGAGCGGCATAGGCGCCGGAGCGATTCACCTTGGTGGGATCCTTGCCGGAGAAGGCGCCACCGCCGTGTGGGCAGCACCCGCCGTAGGTGTCGACGATAATCTTGCGCCCGGTCAGGCCGGCATCGGCCTGGGGGCCGCCGATCTCGAAGCGCCCGGCGGGATTGATCAGGTAGCGGACCGAGGGGCTGCGCAGTGCCTCGGGGATCACCGGCTCGATCAGCTCGCGGAGTATTGCTAGCTAGCTCCACGATCTCGCTGGACACGGCCGCGTCGTGCTGTGTCGACAGCACCACCGTCTCCACGGCGACCGGGGTGTCGTCCTCATAGCGCACCGTGACCTGCGCCTTGGCGTCCGGCCGCAGCCAGCGGAGGGCGCCACTCTTGCGCAGTTCGCGATGCCGCAGCATCAGCTGGTGGGCGAGGTGAATCGGCAGAGACATCAGAGTCTCGGTCTCGTCGCAGGCGTAGACGACCATCAGGCCCTGGTCACCCACAACAAAGGTTCCGTCGGCGCGTTCCACGGCCTGGCCAATCTGCTGTGACTGGTGATTCACCCTGACCAGAATCTCGCACTCGTCGGGATCGATCCCTGGAAAGGTCTCGCTGTAGCCGGTGTCGAGCAACACGTTACGAACGATCCCCGGAATCTCCTCCCGCACCTGGTCATGGCGCAGTTCGGTAGGAAAGTCGATCTCGCTGGACACCACCACGAGATTGGGCGCGATAAGTGTCTCGCAGACGACACACGCCATTGGCTCGATCTCCAGACAGCGGTCCAGGATGGCATCCGAGAGTCGATCGGCCAGCTTGTCGGGGTGACCGTCGGAACCTACGCGGAGGTGAACAGGTAGCGGCGGGTCATGAGCGGGCCTCCTGCCGCTGGTGGGCCAGGGCTTCCAGCTCGGCGGGCCCGCCCTTCTCCCGGCAGTAGCCGCAGCCGAACTGATCCGAGCTGCTGCTGATCATCAGCCGGTGTGCCTTGCCGGGACAGTCGGCGTACCAGGCAGATGGCGATTGCCCGGCAGGCTTGGGCCGCAGCCCCAGCCGGCGGGCCAGCACCAGGGTCGGGGCCTGGGCCTGCAACTCCGCCTCCTGTCGGTTGCGCTCGATTCCGGCCTCCAGCTCGCCGATAATGCGGCGATGAGCGGCCTCCGTGATCAGTGGGCCCTCGAGGCAACCCTCGGGCCAGACATGGCCTTGGCGGGCGGCAGTGAGGGCGCGGAACAAGATATCGGCCCCCGCGGCGCGGGAACCCTGGCTGCCGGCCCAGGCCACGCGACCTTGCTGGTAGGCGCAGGCCAGCTGTTCGTCCCGCGGCTTGCCGGGGGCGTCGTGGGTCAGGCCGGCGGCCCACAGCTCGTCCTGGCCGTCATGGCGACGGAAGAACAGCGCCTCGAGGATTACGTCAACGGCGCCCAGGTTGACCTCCTGCAGGCAGGCGAACTCGGCGTCGTTCGGCACGCTGACCCGGTTCTCTGGCTGCTTGAACCAGACATCCAACTCGAGGCTGGCAGGATGGAAATCGATGGTAGGCATGTGAACTCCTTCTCCCCCTGGATGGGTCGGCAAGCGCCGACCCGGGGGAAAAGCGAGTCACGGCGCCGCTTTAGCTGCATTTCTATCCCGCCCGCAAGTTGGTGCTTAAATCGGCGGTAGCCTGTGTTGATTAGGAATTAAAAAAAGCTTGGCATCCCAGATCTGCCGCCGTACGGTGCCGCGTTCCTGCCGTGTGGTTTGCGGATCCAGCCATACGTTACTGGCTATTCGTCATCCTTCACGAACAGGTCAGGGAGGTTTTCCTTGCTGCCTTTCAGTCCGAAGGTGGCGCATGGAGGGTCGAAGTCCTCCTGTTCGCCGATCACTTCGCCCGTAGTCGAGATGACGATGCTGCGCTTCTCAGCAAAGCAGTAGTGGTAGCGCTTTATCTCACCCCAGGTGACCAGTGTGCCGCCGCTCTCCTGCATGTGGTCGCGAGCCTTCTGGCAGGCGGCTACCAGGCGCTCTTCCCAGGGCAGCCGCCAGAACCCGAGCGGGAGCTTGAGCCGACGGAATTTCTCGGTGAAGGCCATGGCGAAGATCGGCGTTCCCGGGCCACGCACATAGTCGGTATCGGCGAACAGCCAGTGGTGAAAGGCAGCCCGATCCTCGGCCAGTCGTTCGGTCAGGCCCTCGATGGCGGCCAGAGCTTCGGCCTCGTCGAGTGCCGCGCATCGGCACAGTGCCTCGAGGAACCCCCTCTCACCGTAGCGTTTATCGCGGTATGTCGTTTCCAGGCCGAGATACGGGCTCCTCCGTACGGTATTCAGGTGGGCCATCGCCTCCTCTCCGGCCGTTGTGTAGCCCATGCCGCGGAGCACTTCGGTGTCCGTCAGGTGCTGAGTCCTGAGCAGCAGTTCCTGAATAAGTTGCATGATCACGACCTCCTCGTCAGCGTGTGGTGATGCCGATCATCGCGTTGCGTGACCCGTGAAGCAGCTTGCGCTCCGAGGATGGCGGCATTGCGCAGCTCCGGACGCACGATGTCGTCCTGAGAGAGTAAGGCGGCCAGGCTATTGCTTATTGACGCGGGGGAGGTGCCGGCAATGGCCGGCCTGGTTTGGTCGTGAGATTCGGTGGTGCGATGGGTCATGATCGTCTCCTTGTTCCCCTGTGGTGCTCTGGATAGCGTGTTTCGGCAAGCGCCGACCCAGGGGAGTGGAGCCGTACGCCGCTTTAGCTGCATTTCTACCCCGCCCGCAAGTTGGTGCTTAAATCGGCGGCGACCCGAAGGCCAGGCAACAAAAAACCCGCTCAGCATGTGCTAAAGCGGGCCTCTTGGCATCGCTTTAGCGGCATTTGTAGAGCGCCCGCAAGCTGAGACTCAAATCGGCGCTAATTGGAAGATACTGACTGGGTCTGTGCTGTGTCAACCTATATCCTGGTAGCGTCTTACACTGTGGCACAGAATGATCATGCTGGACATGCGACCTCGTGCACGTCAGCGCCGCCACGAGGCATCGGCATTGTTGCCACAACGTCAGAAGGAGCCCGCTCATGTCGGACCGCGTGATCCTCACCACCTCCTCGCACCTCGAGGGCTACCGTGTCAGCGAGCACATCGACATCGTGTCAGCCGAGTGCGTGTTCGGCATGAACATCCTAAAGGACATGTTCGCCGGCTTTCGCGACTTCTTCGGCGGCCGCAACAATGCTTCCCAAGAGGCGCTGCGCGACGCCAGGGTGGCCTGTCTGGACGAGCTGCGCCGTGAGCCGGGGGAGATGGGTGCCAACGCCGTGATCGGCATCGACCTCGACTACAGCGAGATCTCCGGCGGCGGCAAGTCGATGCTGTTCCTGGTGGCTACCGGCACCGCGGTGAAGGTCGCCAAGGCTTGAGTTCGTGCGCTGACGCGTTGGAGCAATCCCCAAGGCCACATCCACATGGCTGTCGTCATTTCCGGAGGAAGTCGGCATGCCACGCAGAAAACAGCGGAAGCCGCGTGATACCTACGAGTTTCTCTCCATGTGGCTTACGGGATATGACGTCCGGGTCGAGATGGGGGTGAACACCAACCTGAGAAGCAATCCGCTGCGGGTCGACCTGGATGATCGGATTGTCACCTCTCGCACTTGGCTGGGAATCAGGGGGAAGTGCTTCGACCCCGAGGAGCGTGCGGGAGAGAAGTTCGTCATCATGCTGTCAGGTGATATGAAGCCAGAAGGCTTCAGTGAGACAGTGCGCGATATCCAGAAACGGGGGGAGTACGGTGCACCGCAATATCGGCTCTACCGCGGTGCGCATGTTCCCATTTTTGAGTGCCCTCAGGGAATCACGCCGCTTTGGCGTGTCAGTAAGGCCGATCCATGGCACGGCTACCTCAAGGTTCCCGAATGTTATGTCAGCGACTGCCTCCTCGTACTGACCAGCAAGGCCGCACGTTATATGTTCATCCATGAGCGCATCATCGGCAGGGACCACTGGATCAATGGTTTCTCTATCCAGTCGGGCAACCCGACCGAGTGATCAGGGACTGTCCAACCTCGAGTATGATCTTGCCCGGCCACGCGGCTTCGCCGCCAGGCCAACCCCGGGCCCGCACGGCTGACGCCATGCTGCTGCCGTGCCATCCTTCCCCGCTCGCGCCGTCGGGCCATCGCCACGCCATCCTCCGCCTGGCTCGGCCCAACCGGCACATCGCTGGTGAGGTGCAGGTCCCGACTTGGTCTCCGTGGCCCGCTTGCGGCCTCGGTCGTGGCGCCTCGCCAAACCCTCGGCCAGCCGGCCACGCCCGCGGCCACGGCGCTATTTTTGGTCAGCGGGTAGCGCTTCGCGCCACCCTGCAACTCTCAGCGTGTTCCCCAGCCTCTCTCCTGGCCCGCCCCCGGCTGACGCCGGCGGCTGCGGTGGTGCCCACCGTCACCATGGCTGGTGTACCCTGATCTCACTGCATCCACCAGCATGAGCCGCGCATGACCCAGGCCACCTACCGCCATTACCCCAGCTTCACTCGCCGCTACGTGCGCTCGGTGATGAAGATGATGGGCCTGCCTAAGAAGCCCCGGATCGAGGCCGAGCTGTTCGAGAGCATTCTGCAGGATCAGGAACTGGCGCTCTCCATCAATGGCGAGGTGTTGATGCTGGAGTGGCACCATGGCCGCGAGGGCAGGGTGGTGGTGCCGGAGCCATCGCTGTCACAGTGGCTGCAGACGGTGCAGCTGACCAAGGTGCAGGGCGACGCCTGGTCGTGGCCCTGGGAGTTCAGCACCCTGTCCTTCCCCACAGCGCTGTCCTTCCATGGACATCCGGTGGATGGCGCCCTGGTCGCCTGGGTGGACTCCACCACGCTGCCCGGCCGCTACGACGCCTTCCTCAGCGCCCACGGCAACCCCAACTGGATCGACATGCGTGGAATTGGCGAACCGTGGCTGATGGTGGCGATCCACAATCCCCTGGAAGCCAAGCCCAGCGAGAACCCCACCATGCTACGCGGCGCCTTCAAGCCCAGCCAGATTAGCGACTTCATCAACCGCGAGGCCATCGAGCATGCGGGTGGTCGTGCGGCGCCGCTGGCGGACGAGGAGGGCATGATCCTGCGCGACGTGGTGCGCTATGTGCTGTCGCTGGGCATGTACCTCTCCGCCTACCCCGAGGCGCAGTCGAGTGGCGTGCCGACATGGATGAAGAACAAGCACCCCGATGGGAAGAAAGGCGTGCCCTTCGCCCAGGTCGGCGTCGACCGCGAGGATCGCGAACTCTCCCTGGCGATGACCGCGCCGCGCTCGGTGTCACCCTACTGGCGACAGCTGCGCGACGAGCGCTTCTACCGTGGTAAGTGGGCCGACCACCGCCCTGGCAGCCGCTATGTGCTGGTCAGCGGCTACGAGGTGGGCGCGAGCAAGACCGTGGGGGTGGAGTCGATTCAGGAGGCCAGATGGTGATCATCATCGACGACGCCTTCATGGTCTGCACCGACTGCTTGATGATCATTGCCAACGATGATGCCAGCGGACTGGACTACTCGCTGGGTGAGGAAGAGGCCGGGGCCTGGGAGCGTGAGATCCGCGGTGCCATCGCCGAGATCCAGCGGCAGGTGGGGCAGATTGCCGTGGGCGACGGCGACCGGGACGACGAGTTCTCCTCGAGCCCGTGTGCATGCTGCGGAATCCGCCTCGCGGGGTGGCGGCATCACTGCGTGATTCTGGGAAGCGGCCGGGAGCATTGATCTCCCGGCCCCGGTGGCAGGTTACTTGCCGGCCATGGTCTTGGCGGCTTCGTACTCGGCGTCCAGGCCGGACTGCGTGTCCAGTGACGGATCGATCTGCTTCAGACCGACGTGCATCATCGACAGCAGCTGCAGGCCAGAGAAATCACCGTCCAGGCTCTTGAGCGTGTAGCGCGTGTCCGGATCGTTGATCGAAAGGCCGCTCTCGCCGAGCTTGGCGATCTCGAACACCACCTTGGCGAGCTCCTGCTGCTCCATGTGCTCGAAGGTCTCGAAGGCGCCGGTCATATACATCACCGCGTCCATGCGCAGGCCGCCGTCGGCCTTCTCCTTCATGGTGCCCTGGGCCAGACGGCTCAGTGCCTTTTTAGCCTCGGTGGCGATCGGGGAGTTCGGCTCCAGCTCGATGATGCGCTTGTAGTTGCCGATGGCCTGCTCATGGTTCTGCGGACCCAGCTCCTCCAGGTTCAGCGCCAGGCCGTACAGGGTGCCGACATCCTTGGGGTTGGCCGCCAGCGCGCGCTCGAAGTAGGGCTTGGCGTCCTCATGCTTGCCGCGCTTGGCCAGCAGGCCGGCCAGGTTGCGGTTGATCCACAGGTCGTCGGGCAGCTTGTCGGCGGCGTTGCGGAGGGTGGCTTCGGCCTTGTCCAGCTCGCCCAGCTTCACGTAGGAGAAGCCCAGGGCCGCGTGGGCATGAGCGTAGTCGGGCTCGGCCTCGGTGCAGGCCTTGAGCGGCGCCACCGACTCTTCGGCACGTCCCATCTCCGATAGGCAGACGCCGTAGTTGTAGAGAATCTCGGGATCGTTGGTCATCTCGGCCATGATCTCGAGCGCGGGCAGTGCATCCTCTAGGAAGCGATGCTCGAGCAGGCCCAGAATGTACTGCTTAGGCTCGACGCCCTCCTGCGGCACCGCCACGCCCAGAACATGCCCGTCCTGCACCACGATCGCCGCGGTGTAGCCCTTGGCGGCATACTGCAGCGTGATGGACTGCAGGACGGCATCCTCGAAGCCCGGGTCATCTCGCGGCGGCAGGCCATCGAGCTTGATGTCGTCGAGGCTGCGTTTGAAGATCTCGGGGGCTTGCGGCATTGCGTCACCTACGGTGCAGATAATGAGTGTTGCGGCCAATGGTACCAAGGAATGTTGGTAACGTTGGAAGAGAAAGATCT
The DNA here is from genome assembly GCF_030012485.1 of Halomonas rhizosphaerae. Taxonomy (NCBI): domain Bacteria; kingdom Pseudomonadati; phylum Pseudomonadota; class Gammaproteobacteria; order Oceanospirillales; family Halomonadaceae; genus Halomonas; species Halomonas rhizosphaerae. The sequence continues at coordinate 143,561 of NZ_JASCQQ010000038.1, read as the reverse complement.
CGGAGACACGACGCGTAGGGAGTACCGTCATGTGCGGCCGTTTTGCCCTCTACAGCACCTACCCGAGCCTGGCTGCGTCGCTGCGTCTGCCGCTGGAGGCCACTGAGACTGACCTGGTTCCGCGCTACAACGTGGCACCGGGCACCTGGGTCAGCGCCGTGCGCCGGTTGGACGATGAGGGGCCTCTGGTGCTGGATGCGGTGTGGTGGGGCTATCACCCTCACTGGGCCGGTGAGAGTGCCCCTGAACCCATCAATGCCCGGGTTGAGAAGGTCGCGACCTCGAAGTATTTCCGCGGTGCCTTTACCCACCACCGCTGCCTGGTGCCTGCCAACGGCTGGTTTGAGTGGGCACCAGTCGATGGCAAGAAGCAGCCCCACTTCCTGACACGGGAGGATGGTGAGCCTTTCTGGTTGGCGGGTATCTGGTCGGAGCGCCCCGACGGCAAGCCAGGGTGTGCCATCCTCACCGAGCCGGCGAGAGGCGTGGCCAAGCAGGTCCATGACCGTATGCCGCTGGCTCTGGATGCCGAAAGCCTGGCGCCGTGGATGGATCCGAACCTGATAGACCGAGAGACCATGCGGCAGGTTATTCGTCACTTCGATTTCCGACAGATCACCCATTGGCCAGTGAGTACCCGCGTCAACGCGCCCGCTCACGATGATGAGAGCCTGATAGCGCCGCTTCCACCACTGTGAGGCCGGTGGTGGCGCCGGGTGCTGGTGCTCTGCTGGGGTAGCTGACAAAGCGCTCTATGGGCGTGACAGGCGCGGCAGCGTATCCAGAACCGCCCCTCCGAGCCCCAGATGAATTCGAAGTGGGTCCAGGTCCTGGGCTTGTGGGTCAGACGCTGGCTCTGGCCGCAGCCGCATATCAGCGCACAGCCGCGGCTATCCAACGAGGTCAGTGTGATGGTCTCCACGCCATGTCCCACCCTCATATCGTCCATGAAAGACACTGTGGGCCAGGCGACGGCGAAGTGGTGTGAGCGATGTCGGAAAAGCACGATGGTGTTTGGCTGACAGCGTGTCAGCGCAGGCAGGGGAGCTCATCCCAGCGTGTCGTCCACCGCGGCGTGCGGTTGGCACAGCGTAGGTGCCAGGCCGCCTTGGGAGAGGGGCGTCCGAAGGTGACCGTGCCGCGCCCCATCTTATGGTTGAGCGTATCCAGGGTCGCCATCAGCCGATCATTGCGCTCGCGTTGTGCCTGACATTCTGGGGTATCGAGCAGAGAGAGCTGGGCGCGGTTGGCATCGACCAGGTCCACCAGCATCACGCCTGCCTTCATGAAGCGGTAGTGGGGGCGATAGATAGCCGCGAATGCCTGGCTGGCCGCCTGCAGGATGTGGCGGCTGTCATCGGTGGGCTGTGGCAGCTCCACCACCGCGCTCGGTGAATACTGTGGCAGGTCGGGGCGGTGGGGGTTGGTCTTCAGGAACACGTACACCGCTCGGGCCAGGCCGTCCTGCCAGCGCAGCTTTTCGGCGCTGCGCTGAGCAAACTGGCGGATGGCCTGGTGAATCTCCTGACGGTTGTCGGTCAGCCGCCCGAAGGAGCGCGAGGTCATGATCCGCTGCCGGGCCTCATCAGGGTCGTTCATCTCGATGCAGGGGATGCCCTTCAGCTCCATGCAGGTTCGCTCCAACGTCACCGAGAAGCGCTGTCGGATCTGCTTGGGGTCGGCCTGAGCGAGATCCCAGGCGCTGTGTATACCCAGCAGCGCCAGACGCTCCACCAGCCGGCGGCCGACACCCCATACATCGCCCAGCTCGACCTGACGCAGCAGCTTCTCGCACCCCCCGCTGCCCGATCTCAGCACGCAGACGCCGCTGTAGACCGGCAGCTTCTTGGCCGCTCGGTTGGCTAGCTTGGCCAGGGTGCGCGTCGGTGCAATCCCTACGCTGACCGGAATATGCGTGAAGCGCCGCACCTTGGTGAACAGCTCCTGAGCGTGGTTATGCATCTGCTCGAGGGCAAAGCCGTCGAAGCGCACGAACATCTCGTCGATGGAGTAGGGCTCCACACCGGCGGAGAACTCCTCCAGCACCTGCTGGACCCGCGATGACATGTCGCCATAAAGCTCATAGTTCGACGACAGCAGCTCGATCCGGCGCTGGCGGAGCAGGGGCCGCAGCTCGAAGCCCGGTGTGCCCATTTCCACGCCCAGTGCCTTGAGCTCGTTGGAGCGGGCGATCACGCAGCCATCGTTGTTGGAGAGCACGCCCACGGGTACGCCTTCCAATCGTGGCTGGAAGGCGCGCTCGCAGCTGACATAGAAGTTGTTGCAGTCGATCAGTCCGATCATGGGCCTGGCCCCGGCTAGACGGCGTACTCGTGAACCACGGCACGCACCACGCCCCAGGCCTGGCACTCAAGGTCCGCGGCGGGGATAGGACGGTAGGCGGGGTTGGCCGAGGTAAGGTAGGGGCGGTTGCCGATCAGCTCGTAGCGCTTCACCACCAGCTCACCCTCTACTGTGGCGACCAGGATATGCCCGGGGCGCGGTTCGATGGCGCTATCAACCACCAGCAAGTCACCCTCCGCGATACCCAGAGCCACCATGCTGTCACCGGTAACCGTCATGAAGAAGGTTGAGGAGGGGCGCTTCACCAGCCGCTCGTTGAGGTCCAGAGTGCGCCCCTCGTAGTCCTGGGCCGGGCTGGGAAAGCCCGACAGCCCGGCCCGCGTGAGGGGTAGGGGGTAGGGTAAGGGCAGCAATGGCGGCTCAGGGTTCGCGGGGATGAACATTGCATCCGACATGGTGGGTTCCTCTCAATACCTGATATTTATACAGTATCAGGCAGAAAGGCCCGGCCTGCCAAGCCCATCCACCCCGAAGGTCGCGAGCAGGCATAGCATGATGCTGCTAACCTGACCGAGGTTTAGGTATAGCAAGGGAGTGCGAGGTTAAAGCCATGACTATCAATCCAAGACCTGTTTACCGGTACCGGCACGATGTCGGCTTACGACCGAGGCTGTGTGAAAACGCACGGAGAGTCTCAGGCTGGACAAAAATTGATCAAAAATGGCTTTTTCCCGCTCATTCGGAGGCACTCCATTGCAACTTCTCCAGATTTCGCGTAGGGACGCCATCTTCTGGATAGCTCGTGAGTTTTCACACAGCCTGGACCCAAAATCGACATGCCGGTAAAGGTAGCAGGCACGCTCATCGGTGTTAGGCAATAATAAATATTGGGGAAATAATGAGATTTTCGGAGTTTTTTAATCTCGGTCGGAGCCAACCTTACTTGGACTTCGTTGACATTCCTCTCGATACTGATCTTCCAGTGTTTTTGGAGCCTGGCGCAATAAAATCGCTGCGTTCTCCTTGGGGGAACGATATTTCCTCTATGCTGCAAACCTTTTTCGATACAGTATTAAGGCTTATTCATTCTGGCGAACATGAGAAAGCTCAACGATTACTTTCTTCGCTTAACGAGAGAAATGAGTTCCATCTGGGCTATTCAAGTGGCGAGTCTAGAGGCCATGGATTCGGGTCTGGGTCGGCAGAGACTGTATGGGGAGCACTAAGCAAAAGTAATGCTGCCGTTACAGGGTTGCTCAAAGACCTTGAGGATACAGCTTTGCTCATTCCCGGAATCGGCACAGATATGATTTCGGATGCTGTGTGTAATATTATCCGTGGTCCATTAATAAAATATACTCAGGATATGTGTTTTTATTATGGCGTGCCGCTAACACCGGATGTTGCTTCTGGCCCCATCTGGAATCCACAGCAAGAGCGGTGGGATCACTCCCTAATCCCTTTGCCGGTTACTGACTATGGAAAAGTAATACTGGTGCCAAAGATATTGGTTCGTTATCGACTTTCCGTTCAGTACGACGAATACTATAGGCATTACATCCTTCCAGAAATGCAGGATGAGCACATAAAGGCTCACTCTCCCTTAGTGGAAGTGCTCAAAGACGGGACAGAGCGGGTTACAAAAAAGTCCCTGATCGAAAAATATGGAAACGACAAGTTGGCTGTGGCCGAACAAACAAAAGTCCGCCCGAATATTCTTCAAGAATACAAAGACCAGAAGGCTGCTCAGCCATCCAATCCGCTTACCCAAGACCAGTTTTGCGAGCTTGAGGCGACCCAGCCGCCTGATCTAGATCCGTTAGTGACCGAGTTGCGCTCGCTCCCGACTGGTCGAGATTCGGCGGCAAAGTATGAAGATATAATTGAGCGGATACTTTCCGTTATTTTGTATCCGTCTCTTTGCAATCCGATTAAACAACACAACATCCACCAAGGTCGTAAAAGAATAGATATTACTTATACCAACGAGTCAAAGACGGGGTTTTTTTACTGGTTGTCAATGCATTATCCCTGTCCTCTGATGTTCGTAGAGTGTAAGAATTACGGAAAAGAAGCCGGGAATCCTGAAATAGACCAATTGTCAGGTCGGTTCTCTCCAAGTCGAGGCCAAGTTGGGCTGTTAATTTGCCGAAATATAGAAGACAAAAACCTGCTGTACCAACGTTGCATTGATACGGCTAAAGATCGAAGGGGATATATGCTGGTCCTAGACGATGAGGATATATTCTCTTTAGTAGAGGAATATAAATTGAACCCAGAAGACCAGTCATTCGATCTGCTGAGGAAGCTTTGGGGAATGCTGATCGACTAATATGACTAACAATTCGCGTCACGCAGGCGCACTAAAGTGTGCCGGTGCGCTCTGGGATTATACACCAGAAAAGTCTCAATGCCCGCTTCTGGCCGAGGTTGTGTGGAAACTCCCGAGCCGACCCGTAGATGGCGTCCGTACATGAAATATGAATCTGGAGAAGTGTGGCAATGGAGAGCCTCAGAATGAGCGTGAGGGCGCCATTTTTGATTAATTTTTGTCCAGCCTGAGGCTCTTTGGGTGTTGTCACACAGCCTGGTCCGTAAGCGGACCTCGCAAGCCACCACCATCACTTGCAAGTAGCCTGTGTGAATAAAGAGCGTCTTCCTCAGCTTATTGCCGAGCTATACCGGGTCGTCAACGAGCTGGAGGCAATGTTCCCGGGCACGCACTTCACGCCAGATGGTCACTTAGTCGGCAGCCTTGGTGAATGCCTGGCGGCATATCACTATGGACTGGAACTGCTGCCAGCCTCATCACCGGGTGTGGATGCTGTATGTGGCGGCCGGTACGTCGAGATCAAGGCCGCTCAGGGTGGCCGAGTTGCGTTGCGAAGCTGTCCTGAGCACCTGCTGGTCCTGAAACAGGATCGACGCGGCAGCTTCACGGAGGCCTACAACGGTCCGGGTGACCTGGTGTGGCAAGAGCTGGCCGACAAGCCGCTGCCTCGCAATGGTCAGTACCAGGTGTCTCTGGTCCGGCTCGCAAAGCTGATGGATAACGTGGAGCCTGCAGCGCAGCTCCCCATGGTCGTGCCGATTGAAGGATAGACCGCGCTGCCGAGCGTGATGGGCTCGCTTGACTCCCCTTGCTCGTGTCGTAAGCTTACTGGTGGAAGCGCCGCCCATGGCGGCCCGGTGGTCTCGACCGGCACCAACCGAGGCACCCCGGCACCCAGGCGTTTTGAGGGTGCGCCGCTTGGCGGTACGCCACCTCCCAAGGCCTCGCGCATCCCGTAACGAGGCCGCCCGCCAGGGCTGGATGCCGCACCTCTTCCTCGGCACTCATGTGCCATCACCCACCAGGGGATTCACATTCCCGGTGGGGAGGGTGTGTCCCCTGTGTGCATCACTGCAGGAGATCCACCATGAAATCCTACGATATGTCGTCTCTGGCGCGTGACTTCGGTTTTGCGGGCAAGGTCCGCATAAGCGAGCGTGTCATGGACGACTGCATGTATGTCGCAGAGCACGTGGTCTCGGAGCATGGGGTCACCCCCATCGAACGATTCCAGCTGCTGCTGCAGTGCGTGGCCAGCCAACTGTCCGGGTACCCGGCAGGGACCCAGGCGGTGCGGCTGACGCATCATCGCATCCCGCCCAGCGGGAACCCCCACCAGCCTCTGGCTCTCGAGCTCGAGGCCCTCGTGGTGCAGAACGACCGTCAGCACGGTGACTACCTGCTGGTGGCACGCCACGACGAGCTGAATCACGCGCTACTCGCTGCGTAACCCTTCCTCACTATCCACCCCGACCGGGACATTGCTCCCGGAGGGGGCGGTCTCGGTCATGTCCGGAGGTTCTGGTCATGACAAACTCTTCAGCAGCTGCCCTCCCGGCAGATTCTCGCTACGCCTCATCCATTGCGCCTCAGCTGTTCGTGCGTGACAGCGACGGCAACTACCTGGTAGCCCCCGATGACCGCGTCATCGATGCGGCGCGGCAGGTGGTGGAGCGTTCCGTCGCCAAGGGCATGAAGCTCAACACACCCAACCGGGTGCGTGAGTTCCTGTGGCTCAAGCTGGCCGGCTACGACCACGAGGTGTTCGGTGCCATCTTCCTGGACACCCAGCACCGCGTGATCGAGTTCAGCGAGCTGTTCCACGGCACCCTCGACTCCGCCTCGGTCTATCCGCGGGAGGTGGTGAAGGCGGCGCTGCACCACAACGCCGGTGCGGTGATCTTCACCCACAACCACCCCAGCGGGGAGCCCGATCCGAGCGATGCGGACCGACGCATCACCCAGCGCCTCAAGGAGGCGTTGGGGCTGATCGAAGTACGCGTGCTCGACCACATCGTGGTCGGCGGCTCGGACTCGGTCTCCTTCGCGGAGCGGGGCTATCTCTGACTCATCGGACCCTTGCCCGAGGCCGCTTGGACGGGTGCCGGCGATGCCGGCCCCGTCCGCTCTATTTGCATCCTGTCGAACAGGAGTCTGGTGATGATCAAGATCCCCGGGCGGCTCACCGTCCGTACCATTCATGGGCGCAACGGCCCCTTCAACGTGGGCCGGCTGGCGGCCTCGATCGGCGAGTTCGTCATCAAGGACCCTCAGCTGGACCAGTTCAACGAAGGGGTGTTTGAGGGCGAGTTCCTGCTGCTCGAGATTCGTCCGGCGAGCTACTTAGCCGGTGGCCGGCTGGTCGTGGAGGTTCGCGCCAAGGTCGGCGAGATGCTGCTGACCGAGGACGGCATGCTGGTGACCCAGCATGGCCCGCGCTTCGACTCCGCGGAGATGGATCCGCTGGAGGAGGAGGGGGCAGCACCTGCGTCTCCTATGCCGTCAGCGCAACCTGCACAGGCAGAGCCGTCGTCCCCTCAGGCGCCGGCTACGGCGCCTCAGGGCCCAGCCGGCGAGGCGCCGGCGCCAGGGGCGCAAGCCCCGGATACCCACGCCACTGGCCAGGAGGTCGATCACGATGCCGAGCTCTTCGGGTTGCTGTGGCCCCTGGGGCAGAGCGTCAAGCTGGATCCCACCGTGGACCGCGCGCTGTTCCGCCGTCAGGTGAGTCGACTGAAGGAGTTGGGCTACCGATTCCAGGCGCCGACTCAGACCTGGCAAGCCGCTGCCTGAGGCAGCCACTCCCCACCGGGGCATCTCGATGCCCTGGGCTCGGGATGTCCCCATCGATCTTCGCTAACCGATGGAAGCCATCATGCCCGAGCTCTACACCCTCGATGAGTGCCTGGACCTGTACGCCGATGCGTTCTGCATTGGCCGGCAGCGTGAGTGCCTGTTCCTCTCCCTGTGGGGGCGGGATACGACGCTGCAGGAGCTGCTGGCCAGGCTGACGCTGCCAACGGCAGATAACGGCCTGGATACCCTGCATCTCTGCCAGGGCGACACTCGCCACGCTATGGTCTTTGGCGACATGGACCGCTACTCCCGGCGCTCCGCCCGGTTGCGCCAGACGCGCTTCGGCACCCTGGTGCACGTGTGGATCTTCGATCAGCGCTGCATCACGCCGGATCGCGCCAACCTTCACAGCATCGCCCTGCTCAACGACGAGGAGGGTACCTGCCTGGTGGATGACCAGCTGTGGCCTCGCGTGCGGGAGCTCTGCCCGCTGCCTCTGCTGGATCACTGGCGAGCGCCGGTGATGACGCTGCTGCATGCCCAGCATGCGGTGCTGCCGGCCCCGTTCTCACAGGGGCCGATCCAGGCCTGGGAGATCTCCCTCGATGAGAACGACCTGGCCCCACGCCTCTGCGGCATGATCCGCGCCGGCGTGCTCACCCCCGAGCCCTGAGCTCTCGCTCCACCGCGGTGCGACCGTTCTGGTCGCGCCTACCACACCCAACCGACAGGAGGTGTCGTATGGCACTGATGTTTCAGCGCATTGCGCGCAACTTTGCCAGGAATGGCTACTTCCCCACGGACGAGGCGTCGCTCGAGCGGGTGCTTCAGGCGCTCAGCCCAACGAGCGCCGGCCGGATGCGAGTGCTCGATCCCTGTGCGGGGGAGGGCGCTGCCATCGCCGAGCTTGCCCATCACCTGGGGCGCGAACGCGTTCAGGCCTGCGGCGTGGAGTATCACGCCGAGCGGGCCGCTTCGATGCATGGCCTGGTGGATAGAAGCCTGCAGGGCGACCTGATGGACACGGTGATCTCACCGCGCAGTATGGGTTGCTTGTGGCTCAACCCGCCCTATGGCGACCTGCTGGCCGACCACGCCGGCTATGAGCGCTATCAGGGCAAGGGGCGCAGGCGCCTGGAGAAGCTGTTCTACCAGCGCAGCGTCGGCACACTGCAATATGGGGGTGTGATGGTGCTGATCGTTCCCGACTACGCTCTGGACAAGGAGCTGACCGGCTGGCTGGTCAACCACTTCACCGAGCTGCGGGTATTCCGCGCCGCCGTGGATGACTTCCAGCAGGTGGTGATCCTGGGCCGCCGGGTGCGACGCCGTGAGGCAGAGCGCAGTCAGGAGGCCAAGGCGATGCGCGCCCAGCTGCTGCGCGTGGGAAGCAAGGAGGTTACGCCCGAGGTGATCCCGGAGGTGTGGCCCTTCGAGCCCTACGCGGTGCCGGCGGCTCAGGGCGAGCTGCGCCACTTCTACCGCGTGTCGCTCGATGCCGAGCAGCTGGCCGATGAGGTCGGGCGGCTGCAGGGGCTCTGGCCAGAGGCGGGCAGCGTGTTCAGGAAGACCGGCCAGGCGCCGCGTCCCCCGGTCCGCCGACTCTCCTCCTGGCATCTGGCCCTGTCGCTGGCGGCTGGGGCGATCTCCGGCGTGGTCACTGCGCCCAGCGGGCGCTGCCTGGTGGTCAAGGGCAACACCCACAAGGATAAGGTCGCCAAGACCGAGTTCACCGAACGGGAGGATGGCACCATCACCGAGACCCGCGTGCTCACCGACCGCTTCGTGCCGGTGATCCGCGCCTGGGAGATGACGCCAGACTCGCCTCGCTGTGGGCAGCTGCTGACCATTACCTCGACGCCGGCAGCCAATGATGGCGAGCCGGAAGAGGGTGATCAGACGGCCGATGCTGAGGCAAGCGATGCGCCTGAGCCGCTCAACCGGGTCGCCGAACGTGCCGCGAGGCCGGATCCACGCCGCTTCGATGTAGGGCGTATGGTGATGACTCGGGCCGTGAACGAGCTGGTGGAGCGGGGCGAGGTCTCGCCCATGGCGCTGCTCCGACGACACGTCACCGGCGACTGGGGTGATGTGCCTGAGGAGGACCGCCAGAGCAACGAGCAGGCCCTGGTTCACGGTGACAGGCTGCTCTCGTCCTACCGGATCGGTGAGTCGCTCACCGTCTGGATCATCACCGAGGCGGATCGCAGCGCTACCACGCTTCTGCTGCCAGACGACTACTGACCGGCGCCCTGGGCGCCACATTCCCCACGGCGGGCCTTTCCAACCCGCCAGGCGAGGGGAGTGTCCGCCGTTTTCTTGTGCACAAGGAGACGGACATGAACGACATCACTCAGCTGCCGGCGCGTGCCGGCATGGCGCAGTCTAGCGAGGTCTTCGGGCCTCAGGTGGACCTTAACGCCTTCGTGGAGGAGTTTGGCGATGGCCTGCTGGCCTCGCTCAACCGCTCCCATCCCCCGGTCTATGACGGCGAGGCCAACCCTCGTCGCCAGGCCATCATGGAGGCACTCAAGCGGGCGCCTTTCCCCGAGCAGGCCGGGGTGGTCCAGGCCATCTCGGCGCTGCTGCTCGACCGGCATGAGCCGGCGGGCATCATCAACGCCGAGATGGGCACCGGCAAGACCATGATGGCCATTGCCACCGCGGCGGTCTGTCACGGTGAGGGCTACCGGCGCTTCCTGGTGATCGCGCCGCCCCACCTGGTCTACAAGTGGCGGCGGGAGATCCTGGAGACCGTTGATCAGGCCAGGGTCTGGGTGCTGAACGGCCCGGACACCCTGGTCAAACTGCTCAAGCTCCGTGAGGCCCTGGGCCAGCCGTCCGATGGGCGGCCGGAGTTCTTCATCTTGGGGCGTGTGCGCATGCGCATGGGCTTCCACTGGCGACCCGCCGCGGCGCGCAAGCGCGTGCCGGGCGGCGAGCTGGCGGCCTGCCCTCAGTGCGGTAGCACGGTGATCGACAGCGACAACGAAGCGGTATCGCTGTCGCAGTTTCTCCGTGAGGAGCGGCGCCACAAGTGCCGGCACTGTCACAGCCCTCTCTGGACGCTGATGCGGCCGCAGCGGGCGACGGGCAGCCTGCAACGCGACCTGGTGCTCAAGGCGCTACGCAAGCTGCCTACCATCGGCAAGGTCTCCTCGGAGCGCCTGGTGCAACAGTTTGGCGAGGAGTTCCTGGCCACGCTGCTGGGCGACAACATCCACGAGTTCATCAACCTCATGGATGAGAACGGCGAGCTGGTGTTCTCCGACCGGCAGGCGGCCCGTATGGAGCGGGCCATGGCCACGATGGAGTTCGGCTTCGGTGAAGGCGGCTATCAGCCGACCGAGTTCATCAAGCGGCAGCTGCCGGATCACACCTTCGACCTGCTGATCGTGGACGAGGGGCATGAGTACAAGAACGCCGGGTCGGCCCAGGGCCAGGCCATGGGCGTGCTGGCAGCCAAGGCGCGCAAGTCGCTGCTGCTGACCGGTACCCTGATGGGCGGCTACGCCGATGACCTGTTCCACCTGCTATTCCGCATCCTCACACCGAAGTTGCTCGAAGACGGCTATCGCCCCAACGGGCGCGGATCGATGGGGCCTGCGGCCATGTCGTTCCTGCGTGACCACGGGGTGTTGAAGGACATCTACACCGAGCGCGATGGCGATTCGCACAAGACAGCGCGAGGTAAGAAGCTGTCGGTGCGCACCGTCAAGGCCCCGGGCTTCGGCCCCAAGGGGGTCATGCGCTACGTGCTGCCCTTCACCGTCTTCCTCAAGCTCAAGGACATCGGTGGCAATGTGCTGCCGCCTTACGATGAAGAGTTCATCGAGGTGCCGATGGACGACGAGCAGGCCTTTGCCTACCGGCGGCTCGAGGTGCAGCTGACCGCTGAGCTCAGACAGGCGCTGGCACGCAAGGACACCACCCTGCTGGGCGTGGTACTCAATGCGCTGCTGGCCTGGCCGGACTGCTGCTTCCGACCGGAGACGGTCAAGCATCCGCGCTCGGGCAGCCTGCTGGCGTTCGTGAAGAGCCTCTATGGCGAGCAGCAGCCGATGCCCAAGGAGCGCGAGCTTGTGGAGATCTGCCGGCGAGAGAAGGCCGAGGGTCGCAAGGTGCTGGTCTACACGACCTACACCGGCAAGCGCGATACCAGCAGCCGACTCAAGGCGGTGCTCACCGAGGCAGGCTTCAAGGTCGCGGTGCTGCGTTCCAGTGTGGAGACCCAGCGGCGCGAGGACTGGATTGCCGATCAGGTCGACCGCGGTGTCGACGTGCTGATCACCAATCCGGACCTGGTGAAGACCGGGCTCGACCTGCTGGACTTCCCCACCATCGTCTTCATGCAGACGGGCTGGAACGTCTACACCCTGCAGCAGGCCGACCGCCGCTCCTGGCGGATTGGCCAGCGGCAGCCGGTGAAAGTGCTCTACTTCGGCTATGCCGGGTCGTCACAGATCGCCTGCCTGTCGCTGATGGCCAAGAAGATCGCCGTGGCCCAAAGCACGTCGGGAGACGTCCCCGAGTCGGGCCTGGATGCCCTCAATACGGACGGAGACTCCGTGGAGATGGCCCTGGCCAGGCAGCTGGTCGCCTGACCGTTACCTCAACCCATGCCCCCTCTTCGGAGGGGGCTTTTCTTCAAGCTCACCGAGCTGACGCCTTCGCGACTAATACTTTAGTTGTAAGACGAAAGATTCATAGAAATAAGAAATATCTCATTAAACCGATAGTGTTTTTTCCAGTGCAATGACTTTCCTGATAAGTAAAATCATTCGCGCTTGGGCTGCATCCCATAGCTATTGCACCGGGGCAAGGAGTGCCCTGGGGTAAAGCCTTCTCATCGCATTTAACGTTTCTTCTGGTGCCCGTTAGGGACTACCGCTGTGATGCATGGATTGCATCCAGAGGAGCGAAATTTGCTGATCCTCAATTTTCTACGCGGGCGCCGTGGCTCGACTGACGCTGGCAGCGTGCAGGGTGACGCCGATTGGGAAACCCCGCTCACCGGTGCAGAACTACTGGCGACACCATATCGCCAGCAGCTACTCACGGCGATCCAGGAAAGCACCTCGCTGACACCGCCCGTGTTCGAGGCTTATGTCAAGGAACCGGTACAGCGATACGCAGAGCGGGTACAGCTGCTGCCGGCCTCGGAGTCCCACCACCACAGCTACCCAGGCGGCATGCTGGATCATGGCCTCGAGACCTGTGTGTTTGGCCTGAGGCTGCGTCGACAGCACCTGCTCCCTCCGAAAGAGTCCCCAGAAAGGCAGTCCTCTACCGGGGAGCTGTGGAGCGTGGCGGTCATCTATGCCTGCCTGCTGCACGATATCGCCAAGGTCATCGTCGACGTCGACATTCACCTGAAATCTGGCCGCAGGTGGTGCCTGTGGGAAGGGGTCATCCCCGACCAGTATCGCGTTCGCTATATCAAGGGGCGCGACTACTTCCTTCACTCTGCTACCAACCTGCTGTTGTGCAGGGAGGTGGTAGGCAACTCTGCTCTGGAATGGTTGAGAAGCCAGCCGCAACTGTTTGGCCTGGTAATGTATACCATCAGCGGCCACTCTGAACGCTCTGGCATAGTCGGAGAGATCGTCAGTCAGGCGGACAGGGCCAGTGTTGCCAAGTCGCTGGGTGGCAAGGTCTCCAGCATTGAAAAAGCGCCCAAGGGCTCCCTGCAGAGCAAGCTGAAAGACGCCATTCGCCACATTGTCAAAGAGAAAATCAGACTTAATGGAAAAGGTGCGCAAGGGTTTGTGACCGCCGAAGCGCTGTGGCTGGTCACTCCTCTAGTACCCCGTGAGATAAAGAGTTACTTACTTTCCCATGGTATTGAGGACGTGCCATCCAACGAGACTCGCCTCTACGATGAAATGCAGTCCCATGGACTGATTATGGAAAACCAGGAGGGGCGATCGGTATGGAAGTGCCGAGTTGAGCTGGGTGAATGGAGTGCTGAGCTTTCCATGGTGAAAGTCCATAAATCACTCGTTTGGAGTGGCGAGGAGGTTGCTGAAGAGTTTGCTGGCAGTGTTCAGGCCCTTGAGGGTAGCCAGGATCAGCAAGAAGAGCCTTCAACAACACCTCCAGACGAAGTTTCTGCAGCGCAATCACATGAATCTGATGAGGAAAAGTACCTGCCGGATGATCTGGAAGCATCCATCCTCGCTATCGCGGGAGGGAGCAAGGAGGAGCCACCGGCTCCAGATGAAAAGTCAGAGGGGGAGGGCAGTAACGAAAAAGTGGGCCCCGAGGCGGGCTCACCAGGGGAGGCTTTCCTGGAGTGGATGAGGAGTGGACTCAGCTCTCACAAGGTATTGATGAATGACTCGAAGGCCCTGGTGCATACAGTAGATGGAAAGCTGTTTATTGTGAGTCCCAAAGTGTTCAAGCGCTACTGTCAGGAGGTTAGTGGAGAGGAGAGAGAGTGGAAGTCAGTTCAGGATTCATTCCAGAAGCTGAAGCTGCACAAGAAGAATAAGGATGGTGGAAGTTTTCACAAGGTGAAGGTGGTCGGTCCAAACAAGAAGTCGAGCACCCTTTGTGGTTATCTTGTGGCTAAGGATGACCTGATGGAGGAGGGTAAGGAGGTTTTTGATAACCCCTTTATTGAGCTGGTTGATGGGAACCCCGAAGAATGAAAACATTTACCTTTGACGACTTATTGCAATCCTATTTTTCTGAGCGCTGGCTAACGGAGCGGAGCAGAACTTCATATTTTGTTCCTGTAAAGCTTTTGCGGCGTTTCGTTGGTCAGGATAAGCTTCCTGAAGAAGTGACTCGTGATGATGTCAGGCAATGGAGAGACTTCTGCTTCTCTGAGGCGGGGAGAAACCTTGCGCACTCTAGTTGGAATAACTACTGCCGTCATAACAGAATCCTCTTCAAGCATGCGATAGATCATGCCCTGATTCCTATCTCCTCGAATCCGTTTGCCAAGATGGAAGTGAGCTCCCCGAAGAAGCGGAAAAAGACCCTGAGTAAGCGCCAGGTCGAGATGGCCAGGGAAGCGATTGACCTGCATAAGAAGATAGAGCGTTACCGAAACACTCCATCGGTGCTGCATCCTGTCTGGTTCTGGGAAGTGGTATTTGAAACGTTTTACCATACGGGCATTCGCCTGACCCAGCTACTGCTGATGAAGCCTGAAGATATTGACTTGAAGGGGCGAGTACTCACAGCCACCTGGCAGGGCGCCAAGAATAACCGCGAGCACTTTGTGCCCATCTCCAATGCGCTTTACCCACACCTGGAAAACCTGATGAACTCGGCCAGGATGGTGGGGATCAAGCGTGGTGAGCAGATCTTCAACGTGAACCGATTCAGCGTGCGGCACCGAATGGAGATGATGGACTCCTGGCAGGTGGAGAGCTTCTATCAGAAGCTTTCCCAGATTTGCGGCTATCAGATGAGCCCGCACCGATTCCGTCATACGTTGGGCACTGAGCTGATGAAGGAGCCAGACCGCAACCTGCACATCGTCAAGGCGCTGCTTGGCCACAGCAACATCAGCACGACGCTTGAGTACGTCGAGGTCGACATCGGCAGCCTGCGCAGCGCCATCGAAGGGCGTGTTTAGGTGCTGGTCAGCTCAAAACTGACCAGCTGCTAATCGATGCCAGTCCAGCCTCTGGTGAACCCAGGGGCTGGAGTAAAAATTTATCGATAAAGTAGAAGAGTTCTTCTATTTTCCAGTCGCCTAATTAGAACACCATGACATCTCCGTCATCGGGGATTAGCACCTGAGGAATCCCCAGGAAATACTTAATAAAATCAGAATTATATGATTGAAAAGGCCTGCATGAGTCGGCATGTTGTAAGTCGCCAAACACACAACAATGCCGAAGGAGACCCATGCAGGCCCCTCGATTCTTGCATACTCTGCTGCCGTCATCACTCCCCGTAGTCCACGCCAAACGCCTGCAAGCGTTGCTCGACGTCGTCGGTGCGCTGTTGGTTGAGCGTCGTCTCGGTGTGACGGCCTTGGGGCGTGCCTTGCCGGGATCGGCAGCCCCCAAGCATGCCATCAAGCGGGTCGATCGGTTGCTGGGAAATCATCACCTACATCAGGAACGGCCACTGTTCTACTGGCTCGTGGCCACCCTGCTGATCGGTCACACCACGCGCCCGCTGATTCTGGTGGACTGGTCGCCGATCGATGACCGTGGACGGCGGTTCCTGCTGCGCGCCGCGGTGCCATTTGCCGGGCGCTCACTGCCGATTTTCGAAAAGGTCCACCACAAGGATGGCTGCCAGCACTGTGAAGCGTACTTGCTCGCAGCCTTGGCCGAGATTCTGCCCGACAATGCGACGCCGATCCTCGTCACTGATGCGGGCTTTCGCAACCCGTGGTTCAAGGCAGTCGAGGCACGAGGCTGGTACTACGTTGGCCGAGTTCGAAGCCCGACGCGCTGCCAGGTGCCCGGCGCCGAGTGGCGGCCCGTAACCGCCTTGTTTCCAGAAGCCACCTCAATACCGCAATCCCTGGGGACCGTGCATATCGCCGAAAGCAATCCGCTGACCACCCACATGGTGCTCTATCATCGGCCACCAAAGGGGCGCAAACATCGCAATAAGCGGGGTCAGGTCTCCCGCGACGCCCGCAGTCGGGCGATGGCCCAGCGCCAGAAGGAACCTTGGGTGCTGGTCAGCAACCTGCCGGAGCGCTCAACGCTAGCAGACAAGCTGGTCGCTATCTACCGGCAGCGCATGCAGATTGAAGAAGGCTTCCGTGACATCAAGAGCCCCTTGTTTGGACTGGGATTCGGTATGCACCAGTCTCGCTAGGGCAAGCGCATCGAGATCCTGCTGCTGATCGCGATGCTGGCCAATGTCGTCGTGATGGTTGCCGGCCTGCATGTCCGTAACATCGGTCAACAGCAGCGCTACCAGAGCAACAGTATCCGGCACCGGAGTGTGCTCTCCGCGTGGCGGCTGTGTTTGGAATGGCTGCGGCGTCACCGTGCCAATGCTGCACCATGGCCCTCATGGGAAATGCTGAAGGCAAACCTTCGTGAGGAAATCAGGAAGCAGGACTTATCCCGCCTTATTCATGAGGGTGATCTGAAAACGAAGATAGCGGATGGTATCCTCTTGAAAAATCAGTGTGTTCCGCCAAGAACCTGACCCAAGAGAACCATCCGCTATGGATGAAAGCCTATCCACCTGGACGCCCTCCTGCAACGGCTCCGTCCGTGTCAAGCTGAGCGGCCAGCGAACCACCAGCGACAGCGGCGCTCTGCTGCTGCGTGAAGCCCTCGACAACAGCGGTGTTATCGAGGCGCTTGAAGACAATCTGGTCGATCGACGCCATCCACTGCGCATCCGCCACTCGCTGGCCAGCCAGCTGCGTACTCTGGTGCTTCAGCGCGCGATGGGCTGGATCGACCTCAGCGATACCGACACGCTGCTTCGTGACCCGCTCTGGCAGCTGGCCTGCAGCGATGCGCGCGGGATAACGCCCCTGGCCCAGGACCGGCCGTCTCAAGCCACGCTGTCGAGGCTGCTGACCTGCCTCGGGCGCAACGACAACATCGATGCCGTGCACGAAGGTCTGCTGAGGCTGGTGATCTGGCGCCTGACCTCGCTGAAGAGCGGCGAGCGCCCCATGCAGCTGACGCTGGACATCGACGGCCTGCCGATCGAGGTCCACGGTCACCAGGGCGGCTCCGCCTATCATGGCCTTCACGGGGCCCGCATCTACGCGCCGCTGGTCGCCTCGCTGGCCGAAACCGGCGATATGGTGGGCGGCCTGCTACGCGAGGGCAACGCCGGGCCGGCCGAGAACGCCGACACCTGGATCCCGCATCTGGTGCGGCGACTCAACGAGAGCACCGGGGCCCGGGGGCGGGTGCGCATCGATGCCGGTTTCACCGACAACGACACGCTGGAGGCGCTGGAAGATCGCGACATCGAGTATCTGGGCCGGTTGTGAAGTCATTCGGGGCTTCAGAAGCTGGCGGCGCCGCACCTGAAGCGGCCTCGAGGCCGCCCACCCGAGCAGCCTCGGGAATGGTGCCATGACCTTGAGTACCAAGCCGGCTCCTGGCCAACGCCGCGCCGCGTGGTGCTGGTGGTGCAGGAACGCCCCGATGATCTGCTGCTGCATGCCTTCTTCCTGGCCACCAACCTTGGCAAGTTCGACTGGCCGCCGGAGAAGGTCCTGGCGTTCTACCGCAAGCGCGGTAGCGCCAAGGCCCATATGGGTGAGGTGAAGTCCGCGCTCGACGTGCACCTCTCGTCGACGGATCGCGGGGCTTCCACCGTTCAGGACGTGATGGCCCGCAACGAGGTGAGCCTGCTGCTCAGCCTCTACGCCTACCAGGTCCTGCATGGGTTGCGGCGCCTGTTGGAGAGCCGGACGTACCAGGGGTGGAGCCTGATGCGGATGCGCGAGCAGGTGCTCAAGGTCGCCGCCACCTTGTCACTGCATGCCCGCCGCATTGCCGTTCACCTCGGCGCCGCCGCCGATAAATGGTGGCCAACGTTACTGAAGGGGCTGCCGAAACTGACCGCCCTGAGCTGACACTCCAGCGAGACCCACACGGCATCAGGAATCGAGCGACCGCAGGGCGGCCGGCGGTCACGGCTACTTTATAGCTCGTAATTGATTCCATAGAGTTATAGATACTCGAGAAAAAAGTCGCACTGGGCATATTTCCGCAGGCTCTCACGCCAGAGATACGGATCCTGGTGAGAGATACCGCCGGCGAGCAGTTTCAGACCGCCCGATCAGTGTCCTCGTGAATGAGGCGGGCTTATGCAGCGACTAGCCGAAGTTCGTGGGGATCCGTCAGGCTTTACATGACTTTTCGCCGTAGTGATAGTCCCGCCGCCGCTGCCAAGGCCGCGTTCAGCACGCCTCCGCTTACCGCCTCGAGGACGATCCTCGGTTACCGCCGCAAACGGCGGCACCACGCTACCGGCGTCGACCGGATCCGCTGGCCGGTCTCTTCGAGGAGGAGGTGGTTCCCCTATTGTAGGCGGCACCGGGACTGCGGCTGATCGCCGTGTTCGAGGAGTTGCGGCGCCGCCATCCAGAGCTCGAACACGGCATCCGCCGGACCCTGGAGCGTCGGATGCGCGCCTGGCGGGAGGTGCATGGGCCGGCGCAGGAGGTCATCTTCCGCCAGACCCATGAACCGGGACGCTTGGGCCTGTCCGACTTCACCGACATGGCCGACCTGGCGATCGTGGTGGCCGGGGTGCCGCTGGACCATCGGCTGTACCACTTCCAGATGACGTACGGCGGCTTCCAGCACGCCCATGTGGTGGTGGGCGGCGAGAGCTTCGTTGCGCTGGCGGAGGGTCTGCAGAACGCCTTGTGGGCCCTCGGCGGCGCTCCGCGCGAGCACCGCACCGACAGCCTCTCGGCGGCCTTCCGCAACCTCGAGCAGACGGCACAGGACGACCTCACCCAGCGCTACGAGGCGCTGTGCCGGGACTACGGCATGAGGGCGACCCGCAACAACCCCGGCGTGGCCCATGAGAACGGCAGCATCGAGAGTGCCCATGGCCATCTCAAGCTCGCCATCCGCGATGCCTTGCTGCTGCGGGGGTCGCCTCACTTTGATGACCTGGCCGCCTACCGGGCCTTCATCGATGAACTGGTCAGCCGGCGCAACGCCCGCCATCAGCCTCGCATCGACGCCGAACGGGCCCTGCTGCAGCCGCTGCCCCGGCAACGTAGTCAGGACTACGAGGAGATCCGGGTGCGGGTGACGTCCTCCGGCGGCTTCACGCTGCGCAAGGTGTTCTACTCGGTGCCTTCCCGGTTGATTGGCCATCAGCTGCGGGTACGCCTGTATGACGATCGCCTTGAGCTGTTCATCGGCGGCAGCGCCCTGATGACCCTGCCCCGCGGGCGTGCTCAGCGCGGCGGCCGGCATGGTCATGTGGTGAACTACCATCACGTCATTCATGCCCTGCGGCGCAAGCCGATGGCGTTGTTGAACCTGGTCTATCGCGACCAGCTGTTCCCGCGCGAAGCCTATCGGCGCACCTTCGACGCCTTGCTCGCCGGAGGGGACACTCGCCCGGCCTGCCGCTGCATGGTCGGCCTGCTGGCCCTGGCCCACGAGCGGGGCTGTGAAGCGGCACTCGCGCAGCACCTGGAGGCGCTACTCGAGGCCGGCGAGTTGCCGCAGCTCGACGCGCTGCGCGAGCGCTTCGGTCCCGCCCCGAGCGAGCTGCCCCATATCGAGGTGCGCCTGGCGTCGTTGGTGATTTATGACGAGCTGATGGACCAACCGGCCATGGGAGGGGTGGCATGAAAGCTTCCTCGATGACCGATGCCGCGCGGCTCGCCCTGATGCTCAACGACCTGCGCCTGCCCACCATCAAGGCGGTGTGGTCGCGCTTCGCCGACCAAGCTGATCAGGAGGGCTGGCCGGCGGTGAGGCTGCTGGCCACCCTCGCCGAACACGAGCTCGCCGAGCGTGCCCGGCGCCGGCTCGAACGCCACTTGAGCACTGCCCGGCTGCCGCCGGGCAAGACGCTCGACAACTTCGACTTCACGGTGGTACCGATGGTCTCCCAGGCTCAGGTGATGGCCTTGACCAGTGGCGACCGCTGGCTCGATGAAGGCGCCAACCTGATCCTCTTCGGCCCTCCCGGCGGGGGCAAAAGCCACCTGGCCGCCGCCATCGGCCTGGCCTTGGTGGAGGCGGGCTATCGGGTGCTCTACACCCGCACCACCGACTTGGTGCAACGGCTCCAGGTGGCCCGTCGGGAGCTTACCCTCGAGGCCGCCATCGCCAAGCTCGACAAGTACCATCTGCTGATCCTCGACGACCTGGCGTATGTCACCAAGGATCAGGCCGAGACCAGCGTGCTGTTCGAGCTGATCAGCGCCCGCTATGAGCAACGCTCGCTGCTGATCACCGCCAACCAGCCATTCGGCGAGTGGGGCAAGATCTTCCCCGATCCCGCCATGACGCTGGCCGCCGTGGACCGCCTGGTCCATCACGCCACCCTGTTCGAGCTCAACGTCGACAGCTACCGTCGCCGCACCGCGATGGACAACAAGCGTTCACGCGGGCGACCGGCGACGCGCGCGACACTCATGACCAGCCAACCCGTGTCGCACAGCGACAATGACTCGACTGATCTGCCTGGCTCACCTGGCGAGGCAGGGTAATAGCGAAGGGGCCGCGACATCCCGGTTCTCATCCTGATTGTCGCTGGATGCGCTACAGCTCGGCCTCTCAGCTAATCGCCGCCTCATAGTGAATGTCCTGCGATAGCTTCTCGAAGCGGCTGTTGGTGGTTAGGCCGACGATGTACTCAACGACACGACATGGCGTTCCATACCAGTCGAAGATCAGCGGCCGACTGAAGCCACTGTCGCCGCGGAAGCAGAGCTTCACCTTGATCATGCCAAGCTTCGTGGCCGCGTCAAGGAACATCCGGTAGTCGACGATGGCAGGCAGTTGCAAGAGATGTTTTGGCTCAAAATATATCATTCTGGTATGCAGTGTTATTATAATGACATTAGACAGTCATGTGATGTCGTCCAATACTGCTAAACATGCGGCGACTGCCGCATGTCGACGAACGAGGAGATAATTGATGAGAATCACCGCTCAAGTACTGCTGGTCGTGCTGGCTCTTATCGCGACAAGCGGAGTTCAGGCGAAGACCCGCCTGGTCGTCAACTGTATTTTTCCGCCGCAGGACTTCGTCTGTAAGGAGATCCTGCCGAACTGGCTGGCTGCCATCGAGGAGAAGACCGACGGACGCGTGTCCGGGATTATCCCGCCGAAAACGGTGGCCCCTCCCGCGGAACAGTTGTCTTCCGTCGAGTCCGGTATGGTCGACGTCGCGATCCAGTTCAACGGTCTGATCGCCAACCGTGTGACCGGACCGTTGGTCGCGATGAATCCGTTCATCGCGACCAATGACTCCGCCGCGATGTCGCAGGCGCTGTGGGAGACCAGCCGTAAGTTCTTCCCCGACGAGTTCAAGAACGTTCACCTGCTTTCGCTATGGGTGAAATCGCCGGCCGAACTGTTCAGCCTAACGGACGAACCGGTCAATACGATGGCCGACTTAAAGGCACGCAAGATTTGGGTGATACCGGGTACGCTGTCCGAGCTCACCAAATCGATCGGTTCGGGCGTGGTCGCCACGCCGGCAGTCAAATCCAACGAGATCATCTCGCGTGGCGTTGTCGATGCCTATCTCGGTCTCGATCCGCATCTGACCAAAAATTTCCAGCTAATCCCATACACGAAGTCGATGACCCGCTTCAATAACAGCATCTACAGTAGCAGTTTCTCAGTGTTCATCAACAAAGACAAATGGGCCGAGATCTCGGAGGCAGACCGCAAGGTCATCACCGAACTGAGCGGTTCGGAGCTCGGCAAGGCCGCTGGCGCTGCATGGCGGAGATCGATCGACGAGGCTCTCAAGACGTTTTCCGAGGCCGGAATCAAGATCGTCGATGCCGACCCGGAATTCGAGGCCGAGTTGCAGAAGGCTTCCGAATTTCTGACCAGGCAGTGGATCGCAAAGGCGAACGAGGCCGGTATCGACGGCCAGGCAGCTTACGACTACTACGTCTCACGTGTGCGGGAACTCTCCGCTGACTGAAGCCGCAACCTGACGGGAGAAGCTGATAAAACGGCTTAGCAGATGTAATCAAAAACGGTGCCGCGTGAACTCCAGGCACCTAAAAAAGTGACAGAGGGGGACGGTATTCGATTTCAAAAGACTTCTATGAGAAAAACAGACAAGGAATGATTCGTGAACGAAAAAATCATTCCCTTGGGCTTTGCCCATACACTAAAAAATTCAATAAAGTATTTAAATTTACAATACCAATAGGTTGGTCAGGTCATTATGAGCTCTAAGAATCCCATGATCACATGTACCTTTAGCAAGTGTCTTGCCTTCTGTGGGCTTGGTCTGTGCCTGGTTGGAAGCGCCAGTGCGGCTGAGCACAAGGGGCCGAACTTCTACACTCATCTCACCCTTGGTGCCTTGAATGTCTCGGACCGGGATCTTGATCCTTGGGCCTTCGAGGCGACGACCGGAATAAAAGGCCAGTACCATCTGGATAACGGCATCCGCTTTATCTATGAGCTTGAAGCGGAAGCCGCCGGAGCTGTCAATGACAGCGACGAGCAAACTTGGTCCCTGGGTGAGTACGATGCCGACGCCAAAGATGAAATCTACATCTCCAAGGCCAGGATGACGGCGGTGACGGACTATGGGGCCTTCATCGTTGCACCTCGCTTGATCTCTGGACAGTGGGTGTGGCTTTACGACAATGTGGATCGCTTCGTATACAACCGCTTCTTCAACCAGACCGGCAAAATCGCCATCTTTGGCCAGAGTTATCAGGCCCAGGATATTTTAGCTTACGGCTCACCGGAGATCGTGAAAGGGCTTAGGCTACAGATGGCTACAGGGCATCAGAATGACCTTAATGGTAAGGAGGCAGACGTCCATGGCATACGTCTGGTCTATCGTGCCGATGGTGTGCGTGCTGGTATCGGCCATATCCGAGTGAGTTCCGAGCTTCTACCCACGGATGAGGACTACGGCCGTACCACCCTCTCTGCTGGGGTGGATATCGGTAACCTTGCGCTGGATGCCGTCTATGAAATCAACAAGGACAGTGTCGTGCCTCCTCGTCCAGGACAATCACCCACCACCGGTGGCTTTGACTCCTTCGTGATCACGGGCGCCTATGAATTCCTGCCAACCTGGACGGCGACACTGGGTCTCGCCCAGAAGGATCACGATGAAGATCGTCTGGACGTGGACGGGGTGATCGCGCAGGTGAAGAAACACCTCGATGAGAATGTCTACCTGTTTGCCGAAACGGGGCAGTACGATAATGCGCCAGATAATGTGGCCGCTGGTGTGAGCTTTTCCTTCTAGACCTTTCCAGGAGACTTTGGGAGGTCGTGGAGCCGCTTCTGCCGCTGGAACAGCCAAAGCCGCGTGGTGGCCGTCCTCCCATCTCTAACCGTGCAGAAGTCGGCTGGGAAGAAAGGGATATGTCCACCGCCCAGAAGGCGAGGATCAGGCCAATGAGGCGGTGGGCGATCGACGTCAAGTCGGGAAAGGGGAAGTGTATCCGGGACAGTTCCAGATTTACGAGTCGTTTGCTGCACCCGGCTCCCTCCACATTCTCTTGGTCCCTTCTGCGGCTGTCGGGAGGGAGACCCGATCGGGCGGTGGTTTCGGGAAGGGACTCGCTCGTGGCTGCGGTGCCACAAGCGCCGTTAAGATTGTAGGGACACCCCCCGACTTGACACGCCCCAGACCGGCTCGTATCAGGACCTTACGACAATCGGATTAACATCTTGCGACGCAGTATTTTCTATACAACAGTGCTCTGCTTCACCGCAGCAAGCACTTATAGCCGCGGACCTGTGGGCTAATTGACAAACGCTGGGACGCTTCGACAGTGGGCGAACCTTTTCGTCGGCAACTTCAGCGAAATCACGACTCATCGCTCCAACTTGAACTCGAGAGGAGGCCAGCATGGCTGACAGGATAGCGACATTGACGGTAGACGGTCTGGAAAACCCGATCGACCTGCCGATCTACTCTGGCACCCTGGGCCCCGACGTCATCGACGTTCGCGGCCTCGGTGCCGAAGGCCTCTTCACCTATGACCCCGGCTTCATGGCAACCTCCTCCTGCCAGTCGGCGATCACCTATATCGACGGCGGCAAGGGGGTGCTGCTGCACCGTGGCTACCCGATCGACCAGTTGGCGAAGGAGTCCAACTTCGTCGAGCTGTGCTACCTGCTGATGTTCGGCGAGCTGCCCGACGATGCCCAGTACGCCGACTTCGAGTCGCGGATCAACAACCACACCATGGTCCACGACCAGATCAACAACTTCTTCAAGGGCTTCCGCCGCGACGCCCACCCGATGTCGATCCTGTGCGGCGTGGTCGGTGGCCTGGCCGCCTTCTACCACGATCACATGGACATCAATGTGCAGGAGGACCGCGAGATCAGCGCCATCCGGCTGATCGCCAAGATGCCGACCATCGCCGCGATGTCCTACAAGTACAACGTCGGCCAGCCGTTCAACTATCCGCGCAATGACCTGAACTATGCAGAGAACTTCCTCTACATGATGTTCAGCAACCCCTGCGAGGAGTACCGGATCAACCCGGTCTACGCCAAGGCCATGGACCGCATCTTCATGCTGCATGCGGATCACGAGCAGAACGCCTCCACCTCCACGGTGCGCCTGGCGGGCTCCACCGGCGCCAACCCCTTCGCCTGCATCAGCGCCGGCATCGCGGCCCTCTGGGGCCCGGCCCACGGCGGCGCCAACGAGGCGGTGCTGAACATGCTCGACGAGATCGGTGACGACTCCGAGGATAACATCCAGCGCTTCGTCGACAAGGCCAAGGACAAGGACGACCCGTTCAAGCTGATGGGCTTCGGCCACCGCGTCTACCGTAACTTCGACCCGCGCGCCAAGGTGATGAAGGAGACCTGCGACGAGGTGCTGGCCGAACTGGGCCTGGCCGACGATCCGCAGCTGAAGATCGCCAAGCGCCTGGAGCAGATCGCCCTGGAGGACGAGTACTTCATCGAGCGCAAGCTCTACCCCAACGTCGACTTCTATTCCGGCATCATCCTCAAGGCCATGGGTATTCCCAAGAACATGTTCACGGTGATCTTCGCCGTCTCCCGCACCATCGGCTGGATCTCCCACTGGAACGAGATGCTCAGCGACAGCTACAAGATCGGTCGCCCGCGCCAGCTCTACACCGGCCACGCCCAGTGCGACTATCCGACCAAGTAAGTCGCCGACCCCGGCGCCACGGCCGCCGCACGATGCGAAGCCGCCCGCAGACGGCTTCGCACGTTTTCATGGCCTGGCAACAGCCAACGACAGGCGTAAGCGACTGGGCAACACCGCTTGCCAGTGATCAGTCAATGTTCTGGCAGTTGTGGGGTAGGAGTTCGTGGAGCTGGCTGGCCTTATGTGTCGGTAGTCGTTCCAGCACGTCTTTGAGATAGGCGTAGGGCTCATGGCCGTTCAGCTTGGCGCACAGCATCAGGCTCATGATGGTGGCGGCGCGTTGGCCGCTTCGCAGCGACCCGGCGAATAGCCAGTTTGAGGGTCAGCGCCCAGGGGCGAATCAGGTTGTCGGGTAGTCGGATGTAGTTACCCGCATCCAACCCACTAAGAACCGTGCATGCGAGTTTCTCACCACACGGCTCAAGCCTCTACAAAGGCACGGTTAAGCACGCGACTATACTTCTTTAACAAAGGCATTCTTTTGTCATTTTGGGCAACACAGATGACGAAGTTAAAGATTGACTGCTGCATCCGTTCCACCATTATCCCGTTTCCCAATATGGTTGGTTTGCCATGGTGTGTCCTTCTCCATGCGAATATATAAACTACCACCGATGTAGTCCAAGATTTCGTCCGCACCTCCTTTACGAACTTATAGCTCCGGCATCGACAGACAAGATTGCCAAGGTATTATGAGTCGATTCCAACAATCTTGGATACCCGCTGAGAGATGCTAGACAGAGCCGCTTCTACTTCCTCCCGGACGCTGAAAAAACGGGGTGATGGCACAGGAATCGAGATGGCATGAGGTGTTCCCGCCCAATCTCTAAAGGCAATCCCGATCGCGGAGACACCTTCATTGTGCTCATCAATGTCGTAGGCCAGGCCTGAGGATTGGATATCTGCCAGTTCCCTTAGCATGGCATCCAGATCACCCTTGTGCCGAGTACGTGCCCACTCTCTCTCCAGAACGCGCTTCACCTGCGCTTTGGGCAGAAGAGCAAGGCAAGCTTTGCCATTGGCCGATGTGGTCAGGTTGAAGACTTCACCCACAGCAGAGACGGCGCGTAGTCGGTGGAGTCCCACTGACTGATCAAGGAAAACCATTCCCTCCCGACGCATGACCGAGAGATCGGTCGTTTCTCCGGTACGCTCGGTCAGTTCGAGCAGCAGGGGGCGAAGATATCTGACGATGTCCTGACGTGCCTGATCTGCCAGATGCATCACCCCGGGGCCGATACGTAGCTGCCCAGCATAGCCATCGCTAGTCAGGAATCCTTCCTGTTGAAGAGCACCAGTGATCCTTTGCACGGTTGAGCGGGGCAGGCCGGTCAGGCAGGCCAGCTCTGCGAGACTTTTGCCATCGGGATGGGCGCCGATAGTATTCAGAATATCGCATGCACGAGCGATGACCTGGATGCCAGTCTTAGAGTTTTTTCTAGAGAATTCAGACACTTGAGTAACCACCTTGATGCTGTCGAGGTATGAATTGCTGTTAGCGAACCTTACGCCAATTAACCGCATTGCGGTACAATACTATCGTATAATGATCTTTTGTTGACCAGCTGTGCCGCTGGGTTCTATTGTTGCCCGTGTTGGCTCTACAAAAAACGCATCAAAAGAGTGTTTTGTAACGGCAGATAGGAGATACCTAGAATGGTAATGATTCGTGGTACGGAGTATCAATCCAATACCGATAACGACATGGGGCTGGAGTTTTACAATCTGAGTCATCGTTTTGGTTTTCAAAATCCCAACTGGCCATATTTTGAAGATACGAAAATCGAGCGTATCCACTACATGGCGAAGTCCGGTGTGCTAAGCCAGAGAATTACTACGACGATGCATGCCACAACGCATATTGATGCACCTGCACACGTAGTTCAAGGCACACCTTTTATTGATGAAGTACCGCTGCCGCACTTCTTCGGCACCGGTCTCGTGGTTTCCATTCCCAAGAAGCGTTGGGAGCCGATTACCGGAGAAGATCTGGAGAAGGCATGCGGCCACGCGATCCGCAAGGGTGACGTGCTGATCATCAACACCGGCTGGCACCATGATTACGAGGATGGCGATTACTTTGCCTATTGCCCCGGGCTGGTGCCCTCGGCCGGCGAATGGATGGTCGAGAAGGGCATCAAGGTTGTCGGCCACGACACCCAGGCCAACGACCACCCGCTGGCCACAGCAATCGGCCCACAGCGCAACGGCCCGCTGCTGCCGCACCTGGCAGAGGAATACAAGGAATGGTCAGGAGGCAACGACTGGAAAGACGACTTCCCGGACTGGGAGCCGGTGCATAACATCCTGTTCAAGAATGGCATTCTGGGCATCGAGAACGTCGGCGGCGACCTCGACGCGGTGACCGGAAAGCGCTGCACGTTCGCCTTCTTCCCGTGGAACTGGGATCGTGGTGACGGCTGCATCATCCGCCTCGTGGCGATGATCGACAAGGGTCAGAAGTTCCGCATAGACGACGGTTCCGAATTCTGAATACTCCCTGATTGGCCGCCGGGCGACCGGCGGTCCTTTTTGTCAGAAGCAAGTGCTAGGGAGGATGACATGAAGGTCAAACGTTTCGAGGATGCGAAGCCCTACGAGGCGCCCAACCATTTCGAATGCCACGGGCTCAGGCTTCAGGGCTTTGAGGAAGGCGGACCGACCAACCAGTGGGTGGGCTTCAGCCAGTTCCTGCCCGGTGGAGGTGCGGGCCCGGATTCCACGCCGTTCGAGAAGGTCTATGTCGTACTTGAAGGCGAGATGACGGTAATCGTCGATGGCAAGGAAACGGTGCTGGGCAAGATGGACAGCTGCACCATCCCGCCCGACGAGGTCCGCAAGATCGAGAACCGCCGCAACGACGTCTGCAAGATGCTCGTGATCATTCCCTATCCGCCGGAGATCTGAGACATGAACGTATTGACCAATCCCCTTTCCATGTTCGACGTGAAAGACAAAGTGGCGTTGATCACCGGAGCCTCGGGCGCCTTCGGCATGGTGGCTGCGCGCATTCTTGGCGGCGCGGGTGCCAAGCTGATACTTGTGGCCGGCAACCAGGAGGCGCTGGACGAGATCACCTCCGAGTGTCGCGACATGGGCGCTGAGGTTACGGCGATTAACAAGCGTCCCTTGGATGAAGAGACCTGCAATGGCCTCGTGGCCGAAGCGGTCGAAGCCTACGGGCGGCTCGATATTCTCGTCGTCGCCTCGGGCATGAACAAGGTCGCGCTGATCAACGACATGGCGCCGGAGACCTTTACTTCGGTTATGGACGCCAATGTTACCCAAAGCTGGCTTTTGGCGCGCGCTGCTTCCGGGCAGATGAAGGCGCAGGGCGAGGGTGGCAAGATTGTTCTGGTGTCATCGGCGCGGGGCCTTTTGGGGCACCCGGCAGGCTACACTGCCTATTGCGCCTCCAAGGCCGCGACCGACGGCATCGTCAAGGCGCTCGGCTGTGAGCTTGGTCCCACCGGTATCACCGTTAACGCCATTGCGCCCACGGTCTTCCGTTCGCCGCTCACCGCATGGATGTTCGAGGACACCGACAAGGCCAAGGAGGTCCGTAAGGGCTTTCTCTCCCGCGTTCCCAAGGGCCGTCTGGGAGAGCCGGAAGATCTGGCCGGGCCGCTTCTCTTCCTCGCCTCCAAAGCTTCTGATTTTTACACCGGGCATATTCTTTATGCTGACGGTGGCTATACGGCGGGCTGAGTGATGGTTCCCAAGAAGCAACAGATGGCTGTTATCGGCGCCGGGCTCATGGGCCACGGAATTGCGCTGACCCTCGCCCGTGCCGGACAGTATGTGACGATCACCGACCCACATGAGGAGACGCTAAAAAATGCGCCGAAGCGGATTTCTGAAAGCCTGAAGGTGCTGGGTGCCGAGGACGAGGAAATCGGCCGCGCGCTGAAGATGATCGATCTGTGCAGTTCGATCGGCACTGCGGTCCGGAACGCCGATTTCGTGTTCGAGGCGGCGCCCGAAAAGCTGGATCTAAAGCGCCAGATCTTTGCCGAGGTCGAAGAACATGCGCCGAAGGAGGCGATTCTGGCATCGAACACCTCGGTCATCCAGATCACCAAGATCATGGAGGAGATGAAACTGCGCGAGCGCGCACTGGGCACCCATTGGTGGAACCCGCCGCACATGATCCCGCTGGTCGAGGTCATCAAGACTGAATGGACCGATAGGGACGTGGTCGACCGGATGATGGCGCTTCTCGCCAGTGCCGGAAAGACACCGGTCATCGTCGAAAAGGACGTTCCGGGCTTTATTGGCAACCGCCTGCAACACGCGCTCTGGCGCGAGGCGATTAGCCTAGTAGAGCGTGGAATTTGCGACGCGGAAGCTGTTGACACCGTGACCAAATCCTGCTTTGGGCGACGGCTGGCTGTGCTGGGGCCGCTGGAAAACGCCGATCTGGTGGGCACCGACCTGACGCTGGATATCCACGAAAACGTGCTTTTCGATCTGGAGAGCCGTCAGGGGCCATCGCCGTATCTCAAGCAACTCGTGGAGGACGGGAAGCTGGGGATGAAGACCGGGGAGGGGTTCCGTAAATGGACCGAGGCCGAGGCCGAAGCCGTCCGCAGACGGGTCGGCAATCACCTGAAGCGCCTGGATGACATAATCGGCGATTGAGGCCAGGCAAGTCACGTGGACGCGGCCAGGCTTTCCCGCTGCAGCGTCCGATGAGGGAGAAGGCACTGCATGAACTGGGGAATTCTTCTCAGCGTCCTGGCCTATGAGCTGGTGGTCGTCGTCGGCCTGGGACTCTACCTTTCGCGCAAGGAAAAGGCCGCGCCGGAAGAGAGAAGCTTTCTTCTCTCGAACCGCGACCTCCCGGTTGCCGTCGTAGCAGTGACCTTCGCGTTGATCGTCCTCGGGACTCCACACATCTTCGGCATTTTCGAGATGACCTGGTTCATAGGCGCTGCCAGTATCTGGTTCGGAATCGCCCACGCGATCCTCCTGGTGGCCACGATCCTTTCGACCGCCATCTGGGCGCGTCGCGCCAGAGTCACCTCAATGCCGGAGTTCATTTCACAGATCTTCGGCGAGACCCCGCGGCTCATGGTGAGCTTCGTCATGGCGGGCCTGATCTGGGGCAGCCTGACGCTAGAATCTCAGGGAATCGGTATCGTCTTCGCGGCCGTCACCGGGATCACGATCCCGCAAGGCGCGATGATCGGCGGCTTCATCGGCATCCTCTACGTCATCTTCGCCGGCATGAAGGAGATCGGTTGGGTGAATTTGATCAACT
Source organism: Halomonas rhizosphaerae (assembly GCF_030012485.1). Lineage (NCBI taxonomy): Bacteria > Pseudomonadati > Pseudomonadota > Gammaproteobacteria > Oceanospirillales > Halomonadaceae > Halomonas > Halomonas rhizosphaerae. The sequence continues at coordinate 113,070 of NZ_JASCQQ010000038.1, read as the reverse complement.
GTGGCGTGATGTACGTGGGGCTCATGGTCACGATGGTTTTCCTGACCGGTGCGCTTCCAGAAGGCGGCTGGGGGCGCGTCTCGAGCTTCTATATCGACCAGGACCAGGCCGAGATGCTGTCACTCTTCGGCACTCCGGAACTGCTCTACACGTTCGCGCTTGGTACCATCCTATCGGTCACGTTCTGCCAGTCGATCAGCCAACAGCATCTGCAGCCGGCCATGTCGGCGAAGAGTGAGGTCACGATCCGCCGGACGCTTTGGATTGCTGTGCCCCTGAACGGCCTCTTCGCGGTCTTCATCGCCAGCATCGGGCTTGCCGCTAAGGCGGATCCCGCCTTCAACGAGCTTGGCCCGAAGCTCGCCGCGCCGACCATGCTGCTCAACAGCCTGCCGGAATGGCTCGTCGCCTGGCTGATGGCGTCGCTCCTCGCAGCCGTCCTGTCGAGCTTCGCAATGGCGGTGCTGGCGCCGGCGACGATCTTCACCAGCGACGTCTACAAGAACCTGTTCAATCCGCAGGCGAGTGAGGCCGAGGAGCGGCGGGTCACGCGGATCATGATCGTGGTCCTGGGTGTCGCGGCATTCCTCGTCGCCGGGTACCTGCCGACGATCGTCGAAGCCATCAACTGGCTCTTCGCCTGGATGACCCCGGTCTTCTGGATGATCATCATCGGTCTCTTCTGGAAGCGGTCCAGCGCCGCGGCCACGATCACGATGGCGGTCACCTGGATCGTGAACTCGCTCTGGAGCTTCACGTCGCTTCCAACAAGCTTGGGACTTGAGAGCACCCCCAATGTCTATCCCTGCCTGGTAGTCAGCCTGGTGGTCGGACCCGGCCTGACCGCGGTGTTCGGCGGCAAAACAGGCCTCTTCCGCGAACGCAAATCCGCTGGTGCGCCGGCCGGCGCGTCGAAATAAACGAGGTGATTGCTGATGCTGTTCTGGAGCCTGTTCCTGAAATCCGCTGCGATCATCCTGGTTGTGATGCTCATCGGAAAGGGAGTCGCTGCATGGATCCGCTCGCGAGCCGAAGACTGAGAGCTAGAGGAAACGAAAATGGGACTAGAAGCGAACTGGATGCTAATGGTGATGGGGCTGATGCTGGCCTACGCCATCACGATCTTTGTGGGTCTCGTGGTCAAGCGCACCCGCGACGGGCGGATGACGCCGCCCGAATGACGCGGCGGCTCTCTGGCAGTGGACCGTGCCACTGTGGCTCTGCATGCCGGCATTTGCCCCCCCCACCCCCCCGGAATGACCTGAAAGGAGGCCATCATGGCTCGCCAAAAGACCATCATCACCTGCGCCATCACAGGCGCGATCCACACCCCTACCATGTCGGAGGCACTGCCGTATACCTATGACGATATCGCCAAGCAGGCGGTCGCCGCAGCCGAGGCAGGAGCCTCTATCTTGCACCTGCATGCCCGCGACAATGAGACCGGCGCACCTTCGGTCGATGTAAAGGATTTCCAGCCTTTCCTGCCGCGTATCAAGCAAGCAACGGATGCGGTGGTCAATATCTCGACTGGCGGCTCGCTGTCGCTGTCGATCCAAGATCGGATTAAACCCGCCAAGACGTTCTCCCCCGAGATGTGTTCGATGAACATGGGGAGCATGAATTTCTCGTTCCACCCATTGGCCAAGCGCTACAGCGATGATGACTGGAAATTCGACTGGGAAAAGGATTACGTCGCCAACTCCGACGGCAACATCTTTCGTAACACCTTCCGCGACATCAAGGAAGCCGCCGATACGCTGGCCCCACACGACATCAAGTTCGAGCACGAATGCTATGACGTGGGCCACCTCTACAACCTGAAATTCTGCATGGATATTGGGCTCTTCACGGCGCCGGTCTTCATCCAGTTCATCTTTGGCATCCTCGGCGGCATTGGGCCGGAGATCGACAACCTGATCTTCATGAAGCGCACCGCCGACCGGCTCTTCGGCGACGATTACCGCTGGTCCGTGCTGGGGGCGGGCGGGTCGCAAATGAATCTCGCCACCACCGCAAGCCAGATGGGCGGAAACGTGCGGGTGGGACTGGAAGACAGCCTGTTCATCAGCCGCGGTAAGCTGGCAGAGAGCAACGCAATCCAAGTCGCCAAGATCCGCCGCATCGTCGAGGATCTGGACTGCGAGGTTGCCACTCCCGACGAGGCGCGGGAGATCCTCGCGCTCAAGGGCGGCGACCAGGTCAATTTCTGAGGAGCAAGAAATGCCCCGTATCGAGCCGAAAGACCCCGCGCTGAAAACACTTACCGGTCTGCACCTTTGGCACGCCCCGATGTCGAGCTGTTCGCAGCGGGTGCGGATCGTGATGGCGGAGACCGGGCAGGATTTCGAAAGCCATCTGGTCAACCTCCAAGAGAACGAACATGCGACCGAGGCCTACCAGAGGATTCACCCCAAGGGGCTGGTGCCGGCTCTGGTCGATGACGGCGATCTGATCATCGAGTCGATCGACATCATCCGCCACCTTGCGGGCCGGAACGTGGCGCTAGCGCAGACCACCTTGCACGAGCTTCTGGAGATGGCCGATGCGGCGCAACTGGACCTGAAACTTCTGACCTACGAGTTCCTGTTCCGCGCCGCACCTCCGCCGCCTGAAACGGCCGAGGCTTTCCAGGCGCGGCACCAGAATGAATGGCTGAAGCAGTTTCGCCGCGATTTTGCCGTCGGTTTTGACCGCGACAGGGTCGAAGCAGCGGTACAGCGCACCGATGAAGGATTCCACAATCTAGACGCATTGCTGTCGGACGGGCGGGCTTTCCTGGCGGGCGAGGAGTTTACGCTCGCCGATATCGCCTGGATGCCTAACCTGCACCGGTTCGACCTGATGGGCTGGCCCTATGAGCGTACACCGAACCTGAAAGCCTGGTTCGACAAGGTATCGCAGCGTCCGAGCTATTACAGCGCGCTGGAGAAATGGGAGGATGCGCAGGCGGTGGAGGCTTTCACCGCCTACACAGAAAGACGCCGCGCCGCGGGCACGGATATCCGCAGCTTAGGCGGGTTGTCAGACTGACGATTTTCAAGACGCTATGGCCACACCGCAAGCTAACAGACACACAGGGGGGAGAGAATAATGAAACTGAAACTTGCACTGATCGCCTCGTCGTTTATCGTCACGGGAGAAGCCGCCACGGCCAATACCCGGCTACTGGTCAACTGCTTCTGGCCGGCGAGCCATTTTGCCTGCAGCGAAGTGCTACCCAACTGGATCGAAGAGGTAGAGCGCGTGACCAAAGGTCGCGTTACGGGCATCATTCCGCCGAAATCCGTGGCGCCGCCGCCGGAGCAATTGGCCGCCGTGGAAGAGGGTATTGTCGACATTTCGGTCATGTTCAACGGTTTCTTCGGAGACGATGTCCAGGGATCGAGGGTCGCGATGAACCCCTTTGTCGGTATTCACGACGCCGAGACAATGTCGCGTGCTCTCTGGGCCGCCAATCAGAAATATTTCCCAGACGAGATCACCTCGGTACAGCTGCTGTCGCAGTTCGTGATCTCTCCAGGCGAGCTTTACAGCCTGACAGACACACCGATCAATTCAATTGACGATATGGCCAGCCGCAAGATGTGGGTGCTGCCCGGGCCGCTTACTGCGATCACCAAGAAACTGAACTCCGGCGTGGTGTCGACCCCGGCGGTGGAATCGAATGAGATAATTTCGCGCGGGGTGGTCGATGGGCACCTCGGCCTCGATCCGCAGGCGGTACAGTCTTTCCAGCTTCTGCCTTACACCGAGTCGACCACGAAATTTGCTAATCCGATCTATTCTTCCTCCTTCTCGGTCTTCGCCAACAAGGACAAATGGGACGAAATCTCGGCCGAGGATCAGGCGGCGATCATGAGCGTATCTGGCGACGTGCTGGGCGCTGCCTTCGGCGCGCGCTGGGACGCGGCGGCTGCGCAAAGCGAAGCGGCCTATAGCGATGCGGGTCTTGAGGTGGTCGAGGCCGACCCGGACTTCGAGCAGGCACTGAACGAGGCTTCGGCCTTTGTCACCGAGGACTGGATCAAGAGGGCGAAAGAGACAGGGATCAACGCACAAGGAGCACTCGGCTTCTACCGCAGCCAACTTGAAGGGGGGACGAAATGATGACCCGGCGGATAGATAGAAACGCGGGTGCGGCGATCCTCGCGCTAATCGTGCGGATGCTGGAGATATTCTCCAGCATCATTCTGGCGCTCATGATGCTGCTGACCTTCGTCGATGTCGTCGGCCGCTACCTCCTCGGTGCTCCGATTTTCGGGGCGACGGAAATGATCTCGACGATGCTGGCGCTGGTGATCTTTGCAGGGCTGGCCATAGCCAACGCGCGAGACAAGCACATCGTGGTGGAGCTGTTCGATTCACGTGTACGGGCGTTGGCGCCGCGGGTCTACGATATTGCCGTGCAGGGCCTGTCGCTCTTCGTGATGTGCCTAATCGTCTACGTGCTGTTCGACGCCGCATTCCACGCTGCGGAAGTGGGTTCGAGCACCATCGTGCTGGGATGGTCGCTGGCCTGGATATTCGGGATCGTCGCCGTACTGGCCGCGCTCAGCGTCGTGTGCCAGATCCTGGGGCTACTGACCGGCGCCACAAGTCCTAGAGACCATCATCTGGAGGACGAGTGATGACAACCGCACTGATCGGCTTCGCCGCACTCCTTGGGCTATGTTTTCTGGGCTTCCGCGTTGGCTTTGCCACTTTGCTTGTGGGTTTCGTCGGTTTCGGATTCATGCGCGGGTTTGAAGCCTCGCTGACCATGGTCGGCCAGCAGGTGCTGGAAGACAGCATGAACTATAGCCTCTCGGTCATTCCGCTCTTTATCCTGATGGGTGTCTTCATTGTGCACGCGCGGATATCAAGTGACCTCTACGATGCCGCCTATGCCGGCCTCGGTCGGTTCCGCGGCGGACTGGCACTGGCGACGGTGCTGGCGGCGGGCGGGTTTTCCTCGGTCTGCGGCTCGACACTCGCGACAGCGGCTACCATGTCCAAGGTCGCGATGCCGCCGATGAAGGCCTACAAGTATTCCGACCGGTTGGCCTCGGGCACCATAGCAGCGGGGGGCACGCTTGGAATCATGATCCCGCCTTCCGTTCCGCTGGTGATCTATGGGCTAATCGCGGAACAGGACATCGGGCTCTTATTCATCGCCGGGATCTTGCCGGGACTATTGCTGATCACGCTGTTCATGATCTGCGTCGGCATCGTCGTGCGGCGTGATCCGCTGGCGGCTCCGGAAGCACCGCCGCTGGAGCCTGCCCGTAGGAAAGAGGCCATTCGCGGCACGCTACCGGTTCTGATCCTATTTCTCGTTGTTCTCGGCGGTATCTATACCGGAGCCTTCACCGCCACCGAAGCCTCGGGCATCGGTGCGTTCGGAGCCGCTGTGATCGCGCTTCTGCGTGGTAACCTGCGCACTTTGTCCGAGTGGAAGGAATGCTTGACCGACGCCACCACCACTACAGCTACGATCTTCATCGTGCTGCTGGGCGCCATCGTTTTTGCGCAGTTCATCAACCTCTCGGGCATGCCCTATGAGCTTTTGGATTTCGTCGATGCTTACGAACTTACGCCGTTAGAGTTAGTGATCTTTGTTTGTGTCATCGCAATCCTCATGGGCATGGTGTTTGAAGCCATCGGCATCCTCGTACTGCTGGTACCGGTGTTTCTTCCAGCACTAATGATCAGCGGAGTTGATATGATCTGGTTCGGCATACTCGTGGTGCTGGTCTCGGAAATCGGGCTGATCACGCCTCCCATTGGCATGAACGTGTTTGTCGTAAAATCAGTGTTGCCGGACGTCAAGCTCGGCGCGATCTTCCGCGGCGTTACGCCTTACATCTTTGCGCTGCTGCTTGGGCTCATACTCGTGCTTGTATTTCCGCAGATTGCCATCTTCCTACCCAACCTGATGAGGTAAATTAATGACCAAGATCAAGAATATCCTCTTCATAATGGCCGACCAGTTGCGATGGGACTACCTGTCCTGCTACGGCCATCCGCATCTGGACACGCCCAATATCGATAGCCTCGCGGCGCGGGGTGTGCGTTTCGACCGGGCCTATGTGCAATCGCCGGTCTGCGGGCCGTCGCGTGCATCCTGCTATACCGGCCGCACGGTTTTCAGCCATGGCGCCACTTGGAACCGTGTGCCATTGCCGGTGGGGGAGCTCACGCTGGGCGATTACCTGCGCCCACAGGGTGTAACCACAGCCGTTGTCGGAAAGACGCACATGGTTCCTGACCGCGAGGGCATGGCGCGTCTTGGGCTGAACGCCTCGACAGAACTCGGCATGGTGATCAGCCAGCCCGGGTTCGATCCCTATGAACGCGACGACGGGCTCCACCCGACGCCTCTGTTGCGTAACAAAGGCGGCATGCTGCGTTACAACGACTGGCTCCGCAAACGGGGCTATGGTGGCGAGAACCCCTGGAACGACTACGCCAACGCGGCCGAGGGTCCGGATGGCGAGATCCTGTCGGGCTGGCATCTGAAGAACTCGAACCTGCCGGCCCGGGTCAGAGAAGAGGATTCCGAGACCGCCTATATGACCATGCGTGCACGCGAATTCATCGAGGAGATGGGCGACGAGCCTTGGCTCTGCCACCTGTCTTACATCAAGCCGCATTGGCCTTACATGGCGCCTGCGCCTTATCACAACAGGTACGGGCCGGAAACATTCCTGCCAATCCACCGCAGCGAGGCAGAGCACGAAAACCCGAACCCGGTCTTCAGCGCCTTCATGAAGATGGAAGTCAGCGAGACTTTCTCGATGCAGGGCGCGCGCGAGGTTGTGCTGCCGGCCTACATGGGCCTGATCAAGCAGATCGACGACCACCTGGGGCGGCTCTTCGACTGGCTGGAGGAAACCGGGCGCGACAAGGACACGATGATCGTGCTGACGTCGGACCATGGCGATTACCTGGGCGATCACTGGATGGGCGAGAAGGAGTTGTTCCACGAATGCTCGGTCCGCGTGCCGCTGATCATATTCGATCCTCGGCCCGAGGCTGACGCCAGCCGCGGTACGGCGAGCGATGCGCTAGTCGAGGCCATCGACCTCGTGCCGACCTTCCTCGAGGCCACCGGCGCACCACCTGCCGATCACCGGCTGGAAGGCCGCTCGCTGATGCCGCTGTTAAACGGCGAGAAGCCTGAGAATTGGCGGGACGCGGTGTTCTCGGAGATCGACTATGCCTTCTATGCCGCACGAGAGACGCTCGGCGTCGGCATCTCGGATGCGCGCGGTTACATGCTGCGCACCGACCGGTGGAAGTACGTACATTTCCGGGGCTTCCCGCCGCAGCTTTTCGATCTTGAGAACGATCCGGACGAGTTCCATGATCTCGGCCGCGACACCGATTACAAGGCCCAGCGCAATCACATGCGCGCGGCACTGCTCGACCGGCTGACGGCGCGCAAGAACCGCGTGACCATGACTGACGACGGTGTGCGCGCGCTGCGCCGTGACGAGGACACCTCCGGCATATTGATCGGCAAATGGGGGGACTGATAAATGAGGGGACTGAGTGGGATAAGCCTGCGCGGGCCGGACTGGCTGGCGCAGATCACGCCTGCCTCGCTGCGCGGTGACGCGCTAGCCGGTCTGACCGGCGCTGCCATCGTCTTGCCACAGGCTGTGGCCTTTGCCTCCATCGCTGGTTTGCCTCCGGAATATGGGCTCTACACAGCGATGATCCCGCCGATCGTCGCGGCGATCTTCGGGTCGTCGCTGGTGATGGTCTCCGGCCCGACGACGGCGATCTCGGCCGTGGTCTTCAGTGCGCTTGCCGGAAATTACACCCCCGGCTCGTCGGAATTCGTCTCGGCGGCTATCCTGCTGGCACTGTTGGTGGGCGTCATCCAGCTGGCCTTTGCGCTGGCCCGCGTCGGGCGGCTCGCGGGATTCGTGTCGCATTCGGTGATGACCGGCTTCACTGCCGCCGCTGCGCTCCTGATCTTCGTCAGCCAGCTTGGTCCAGCGCTTGGCCTGGTGACGGAGAAAGGTCACGGGATCGTCGGGCGGCTTTCTGCGCTAGTTACCGCGTTGCCAGGCATCGATCCGGTAGCGGCGCTGGTCGCGGGCGTCACGCTGGCGACAGCGATCCTGCTACGTGTCTTTCTGCCGCGGTCTCCGGGATTCCTGATCGCCGTGGGCCTCGGCACCGTGGTGGCGATGCTCATGGGCGACATGGCCGGCGGACTGTCGCGGGTCGGCAACCTGCCCAGCGCCTTCCCAGCGCCGATGCTGCCGCAGATCGCGGAGGGCGAATTCCCAGGCATGCTGGAAAGCGCCTTCGCCATCGCGCTGATCGGCCTGCTGGAGGCCATCGCCATCGGCCGCAACCTCGCCCATCGCACGCGCACCGATTTCTCCGCCAACCGCGAGGTGGTGGGACAGGGACTCTCTAATATCGTCGGCAGCCTCTTTCAGTGCTACCCGGCGTCCGGCTCCTTTACCCGCAGCGGCGTTAACCTTGAAGCCGGCGCGCGCACCCCCATAGCCGCGATCTTCGCCGCACTGTTTCTCATCACCATGGTCGTCGCTTTTCGCCCGGTCATTGCCCAGGTGCCGATTGCCGCAGTCGCCGGGCTGATCCTCTATGTCGCCTACAAGCTGCTCGATTTCCATGAAGTGGCGCATCTGATCCGCACCAGCTTGACCGAGACGACTATCGCCGCGCTGACCTTTTTGGTTGGGCTGCTGGTCAGCCTTGAATTCGCGATCTACATTGGCACCTTCGCTTCGCTCGCGGTCTTCCTCGGTAAGAGCGCAAATCCAGTGCTGGCCATCGGTGCGCCGGACCAGAGTGCCGAGCCGCGCAAGATCAAGAACGCTAAGATTTTCGACCTTCCTGAATGTCCCGCCGCGCTGATACTGCGGCTCGACGGGCCGCTGTTCTTCGGTTCGGTGGATTCGATCAATGCGAAGTTGCGCCAACTGGCTCGCCGCCGCCCGGAACAGGTCAACCTGATACTGATCTTGCATGGTGTGGGTGAGGTCGATCTGGCAGGGGTTGGGCTTCTGGAGCTTGAGGCCGAACGTCGTCGCGCACTGGGGGGCGACATTTTCGTCGTCGTGCATTACCCGCAGCTGGTGGCAAAGCTGAAACGTTTCGGACTGGTCCGCATCCTAGGCGAAGACAGGATCTTTGCAGACAAGGGTGCGGCAATTGCCGCTGCTGTCACTAATATCCGCCTCGAGCGCTGCGCTACTTGTTACGCGCGCGTTTTCCTCGAGTGCCGCCACCGCCCCGCGCCGCCCGATCTGGAACCGGTTTCGACACGAAAAGGCCCCGACCATGACTGATCTGACCTGAAAAACCGCAGTAACCGGGCATTCCGGCGCGCTATCTCTCGAAGCGGCTTATCCCCCTACGCTGATCCCGTCACTCACCGACGGATAATCACTTCCTATCCCGGAAATTGCATCAGACATGAAAAAAGCGGCTGAAAATCGGTTATAATTCAAGAGCCTAACCAAGAATCAACCACATCAGCCGCCATGACAAAATGTACCACGCCGACTGCTTCCTTTCCACGCTGTAAAGGCCGCCAGGTCACCGCCGGTTTCGACGGGGGCGATATCACCTCCGATGGCGGTGTCCTGCTGCTTCGCCAGCTCGATCGCGAGATGGGGCTGACCGTACCATCGCGCGCCGCCTCGATGATGCTCGGGCCGCTCGCCGTTGCCAGCACCGCGCCGAGACCATGCTCCGGCAGCGCGTCTTTGGCCTGCCACTGGGCTACGAGGACCTCAACGATCACCACGACCTGCGCCGCGACATCGCTCTGCAGACCGCGGTCGATACCGACGGCGTGCTGGCCAGCCAGTCGACGCTGTGTCGCTTCGAGCAGCAGGCCAGTCGCCAGTGGGCGGTAGCCATCCAGGAGGAGATCGTCGAGCAGTTCATCCGCTCGTTCCGCAAGCCGCCGAAGAAGCGCTTGATCCTCGACTTCGACGCCACCGACGACCCGGTGCATGGCGAGCAGCTCGGCCGCCATTTCTCCGACTTCTACGACGGGTACTGCTTCCTGCCGCTCTACGTCTTCTGTGGCCAGCAGTTGCTGGTCAGCTACCTGCGCCCGGCCTATCGCGATGCGGCCCACCATGCCGGCGCCATCCTGGCGTTGCTGGTGCGGCGGCTGCGCCAGGCCTGGCCCGAGGTGAAGCTCGTCTTCCGCGGCGATAGTGGCTTCTGCCGACCGCTGATTCTCGATTGGTGTGAGCGCCATGGCGTCGAGTACATCGTCGGCCTGGCCACCAACAGCCGTCTCGAGAAGATGTCGTTGGAGATTCGCTATGAGTCGGCCATCCGCTGGGAGGCCGAGCGCACCAAGCAGCGCCACTCCGGGCGCATCGACTATGCCGCCCACAGCTGGAGGAGCCCGCGACGCAAGGTGGTGGTCAAGGCCGAGACTAGCCACCGCGGTTTCAACACCCGCTACGTGGTGACCAACCTGCGCGGCAGCCCTCAGTGGCTCTACGACAGCCGCTATTGCCCGCGTGGCGACATGGAGAACCGCATCAAGGAGCAGCAGTGGCTCTTCTCGGATCGCACCAGCTGCCATGAATGGTGGCCCAACCAGTACCGGCTGCTGCTGGCCGGCCTGGCCTACCTACTGATGGAACGGCTGCGTCGGGTTTACCTCAAGCGCACGGCATACGCCACGGCCCAGGTCACCACCCTGCGCCTGACGTTGCTGAAGATCGGTGGCGTGGTGATCCGCAATACCCGGCGCTTCCGCCTGATGCTGAGCAGCCACTATCCCGACCACGACCTCTTCCTAAAGCTGGTCAAGAAACTGGTGCCGGGATGACCGGCAGGGTGCTGTCCCCGGCACGGAATAAACAACGGGGGTAGGGGGAAGTGCGTCTTGATGGCGGGAAATCGATCACAAAGTGACCAAATCTCGCTCCATCCAGCATGAAGAGTGGACCTGCTTACCCAGCAGGCCGAACTCGCGACACTGGTGCAATATGCAGGCTAGCGTCGTTCGTCACGGTTTGCCAACGAATGGCAGCGCCAGGTGCGAAGGATAAGCGCCACCAAAGTATACTGTGTGCGTGCCGCGCGGTCGGCGGTGCCAGCCGCTCAGGTAGCCGGCCCCAGATCCGGCGATACGAAGGCGTAGACGCTCTCCGGGCTGAATCCGTACCGCGAAAGGCCAGATCTCGATATGCATTTCCACCTTCTCCCCGGGAGTCAACGGCGTGCGCCGCGTGTGCGCGTGGTACGGCCTCCGCTGGGTGCTGCGCGCGGGGTCAAGTTCGCGCTGCGACGCCTTGAGCCACCCGCGTGAGAGGTCAATCAAGTCGCCATTGGCTGAGACCAGGCTCAGGTAAACGTGTATGTCCATGTCATCGTAGGAGGACGCGGCCCAGAGGTCGAGCGCGGCTTCTCCGACGAGGTCGGTCGTCTCCTGGAACGGCGCCGACAGGAAGATCGCTCCTGTGTCGTCCCCCATCGCCCCGAGGATCGGTTCGGCATGAACTGAGAGTTCTCCCGGGGCTTCGTACTGAACGCTGCCCTCCCGCTGTGACTCCATGCCGAGGGCTCCCGCGCCCGAGCTGTCATCGCCAAGATAGAGCGTCATGGTCTCGGTGTCGGGTAAGGGCCAGTCCTCTTCGTTCCGCCAGATCGCTTCGTTGCTGGACGACTGCAGCTGCACTCGTACGCGCGGCACGTGATACGCCTCACTAGTCTCGCCCTTCAGCCAGTAATCGAACCAGGCTCGCTGTTCCGCGAAGACCTCGTCGGAGTAGTACTCGAGGAAGTAGTTGCCGGTGGAGACACGCAGACGCTTGTGCTCGCATGGAGAGTCCTTGAACATCTCCAGGTTACCGCGGATGTGGCCGGGACCGCGCCACGCATGCCAGGAGCTGGCACTGAGGAACGGGATGTCAATGCGCGTCCCGTCAGGGCGTCGCTCGTCCCAGAACGGCCCGTCGAGGTCGTTGATCACAAACGTACGGAAAGCGTCTTCCTCGCCATAAGCGACGGGCGCGTGCTGTGCCTTGCCGTGGTAGTGGTCGGCGACGAGCCGCGTGTACCACTGGGAGAAAAAGTCATGGGCCATCAGGCCGCCGCGATAGACGAACTCGCGGTAGGCGTCGGCGCTGCCGCTCCATGGCACAAAGGCCTTCAGAGACGGTGGAGCAAGGGCGGCAACACGCCACTGTGACATCGCGTAGTAGGAGATCCCCGTAGCGCCGACGTTACCTGTGCACCAATCCTGAGTGGCGACCCACTCGATCGCGTCGTAGTAGTCAGTGGCCTCCTGATGCGAGAAGATCGCGTGTATGCCGCCCGACTTTCCCGACCCACGTGCATCGACCCGGACTGTAGCGTACCCCGCCGCGGTCCATTGTACCGGGTCTGGTGTCTCCCAGCACTGGTACTCGTGATGTGCGGCGGTATGTCCCTCAGGCACGAACCAGGGCACATCCTTCTGGTAAGGGCTCAGCGTGACCAGTGCAGGGTGGCTGCCTCCCTCATCAGGCAGGAACACGTCGGCGTAGAGAACGGTCGAGTCACGCGTCGTGATCGGGAGATCCTTGAGAACTTTCATCTTGCTTCCTCATTAGGGGCACAGCATCGGTTTTTCTAGCGTGCTTAAGATATCGGTGTCTCGTTACCTCAGTTCGGCTTGGCCTGATTGCCTCCGTCCGCGAATGGGATGGTTCCACCTTTCTTCGAAGCTGAGCCGGTCCGACCGGGATAGGTTCGGAGGACATTATTGAATAGAACGAAATTACAATCTAATATCTATCTGCAAATACAACATACCCCTGACAATATGTTTATCAACCCGATACATTTGGAGCAACTGGCGGCAATTGTCGACTACGGGACGTTCCAGGACGCGGCCACGAAGCTCGGCACGACGCAGCCGGCACTGAGTCGGATGATCCGGACGCTCGAGGAGCGCACCGGCTCGCTGTTGTTTGAGCGGTCGACCCGTCCGCTGGTGCCGACGATCATCGGCCTGGAACTGGCCGAACAGGGCCGCAAGGTCCGTGAGGCGAGGAGCAGAGCCGCCGAGGTGCTCGATTTCACCAAGCGGGGCATCTTCGGCAGCCTTAAGATCGGTGCGCCGCCGTTCCTGTGCAGACGGCTGGCGTCCGACATCATCTCGCCATTTTTCGAGCACCGCCGGGAGATCCGCGTGGAATTGGTTCCAGATTACTTCCCAGTTCTGCAGGAGAAGCTGATTCTCAACCAGCTCGATGTCGTCATCTGCCCTTCGAATCTCGTCGACACCAGCCGTGCCGACCTTGTACTGGAACCACTGTTCGACGACCGGATTGTCGTCGTCTGCCGGCCTGGACATCCTCTGGTCGATAAGTGGCCGATCGAACCAGCTGATCTCGAGTCGGTGAACTGGATCAGCCACTCGAAACGCAGCATGCTGCGCACCGACCTGGAAACAGCACTTGCCGAAATCGGTGTCACGCAGCTCCGCTTCGCATTCCAGAGCGAGTCATCGAGTGCGGTGATCGATATGCTGCGCCGGAACGATTACCTGACCATCCTTCCCGAGTACGCCGTAACGGAACTGTGCCGAGGCGAGGAGCTGGTGATCCTGCCGGTGGGGCTGCCGACCATGCACCGAGCCGTCAGCATGATCACCGATGCGCGGCGTGCCGAAAACCGGCTGTTGACGGCGTTCATGGCCCATGTCCGCACGGAGGTATCCCGCTATCAACGCTGATGGTGACCACGCCCAGTGACCCAGCGACAGATACCGGAAATGCAGGGCTTCTACGACTCGCCGGACGGCCTGGTGTTGATTCAGAAGCTCATCGCGCCTGCAGCCAGCATCGCGCGTCTCGGGCTCCAACGCCCTGGTCTGTTGCTCCTCGGCATAAAGCTTGCGGATCTGGTTGAGCGCCCAGTCGACCTCGCCGGTCTTGTCCTTGGTTTGCACTTCCTGGGCCTTTACGAACTTGCTCTGCGCGTGTGCCCAGCAGCCGGCTGGGTGATGCCCTTGCGGCGCACCACCTATTGGTCCAGTGGGCCACCGCGCTGCAGCCTCATGTAGGGCGTGGAACTCGCCGACCGATCCGGTGCGACGTTGACCTGCGTTATGATCTCGTCCATGTGGATTAGCGGAACCTGCACTAGGTACTGCCGCAGCGCCTCGACCTGTGCCGGCACCAAGTGGAGTTCCTCGCTGATCTCCTCGACAATGACCTTGAACGCGGTGACATCCATGGCGTAGTGACGGGTGTCTTCGGGAAGCTCTTGCACGACCTCGACACGTGGCAGCTCGGGTGGAAAGGCGACGCGGCCACCTCGGGGACGCGCTGGGTCAGCGTGTGGGTGTCGAATGCCGATTTGCCCGTGGCCAACTCATCGGCAGTCGCCGCGTCCTTCTCACCCGCAGCAACTTCGGCCTCGTTAATGGGGAGATCCCCCCTGCTCGATGCGGTACTTCACTGCGGATCTACTCGCCGCCACCAAGAAGACGCCCAAGCGCGCCCCCTTGCCCTCTGAGCTGCCGCGCACCGAGATCCGCCATGACCCGGAGAGCGAGCACTGTCCCTGCGGTTGCCAGCTGCGGCGGATCGGCGAAGAGATCAGCGAGAAGCTGGACTACACGCCGGGCATATTCCACGTCGAGCGTCATATCCGTGGCAAGTGGGTCTGCGATCAGTGCGAGACGCTGACCCAGGCGCCAATGCCGGCACAGATCATCGACAAGGGCATCGCCACCGCCGGCCTGCTGGCCCAGGTGCTGATGGCCAAATACGCCGATCACCTGCCGCTCTATCGCCAGGAACAGATCTTCGCCCGTGCCGGCGTGCCGACTCCGCGCTCCACTATGGCCGAGTGGGTCGGCATCTGCGGCGTGCGACTCCAGCCGCTGATCGATGCGCTGCGTGACCTGCTGCTCACCGAGCCGGTGCTGCATGCCGACGAGACCCCAGTGCCGATGCTGGCCCCGGGCAAGAAAAAGACCCACCGCGCCTACCGCTGGGCCTATGGCACCACGCCCTACGCCGGGTTGAAGGCGGTGATCTACGACTTCACCGAGGGGCGCGTCGGTCAACATGCCCGCGATTTCCTCGGGAAGTGGCTGGGCAAGCTGATCTGCGACGACTACAGCGGCTACAAGCAGAGCTTCGCCAAGGGCGTGACCGAGATCAGTTGCATGGCCCACGCGCGGCGCAAGTTCGTCGACCTGCATGTGGCCGGCAAGAGCCAGATTGCCGGTCAGGCCATCGAACTGATCGGCCAGCTCTACCAAGGGGAGCGCGAGGCCCAGTCACTGAGCGTGGAGGAGCTCCAACGACTCCGGAAGACACGGGCGAGGCCCATCGCCGACGCCCTGCACCGCTGGATGCCTCACCGGGGGAAGGTGCCGAACGGCTCGGCGACGGCCAAGGCGCTGGACTACAGCCTGAAACGTTGGGCGGTGCTGACGCGCTACCTGAATGACGGCGGGCTGCCCATTGACAACAACCGGGTCGAGAACCTGATTCGCCCCTGGGCGCCGGGCCGTAGCAATTGGCTGTTCGCCGGGTCGCTGCGCAGTGGCCACCGCGCCGCCACCATCATGAGCCTGATCCAGTGCGCCAAGCTGAACGGCCATGAGCCCTACGCCTACCTGCGCGACGTGCTGGAACGGCTGCCGACGCACAAGGCCAGCCAGGTCCACGAACTCCTGCCGCAGAACTGGCAAAAACCCGCCTGATCATACGCCGGCGGTGTTCGGCGGCCGCTTACGAAAAGATAGCTCTGGCTTAAATATCATGCCGTGAGGCATGCTTGTCAGGTAAATATCGTCACACATCAATTAGGTGAGTGCGAAGGTGAAGCCGGCTCGGTTCATCGGGGTATCCCTGTCACGCCGCTGGTGAGGGCAGCGGCCAGGATCAGAGGGCTGAGAAGGGGCTTGAGTGACATCGGGAATCTCCTCGTATGGTGTTGGCTGAGACACACTGTAGGAGAATCGCCTTGGCCAGATAATCGGCCCAAGAGACAATAATCGAAAGGTTTGGGCCAGGCAGGTGCATTGTCCTGTTTGGGACCAAGAGAGGTGTTATGTCGCTTCCCCGCGTGGGGCTGATTCTCTATCCGCGCTTCAGCCCCTTCCATTTCTCGGTGCCCTATATGGTATTCGGCACGCCCTCCCCCGAGCGCTCCCTGTTCGATCTGCGCATCGTGGCGCCTGAGGGCCGGCCGCTTGAGGCCGAGCGGGCCATGACGGTGCGTCCCGATGGTGGCCTCGAGCTGCTGGAGGAGGTGGATATCGCCGTGGTCCCCGGCTGGCACGACCTCGATGAGCCGCCGACGCCGGAGCTGCTCGAGGCTCTGGTCCGCTGCCATGAGAGGGGCATCCATGTGGTGGGGCTCTGCTACGGCGCCTATGCCCTTGCCTATGCGGGGCTACTGGATGGCCGGCGGGCGTCGACCCACTGGTTGGCCGAGGAGGATTTCAGCCGTCGCTTTCCTGCCGTCGAGCTGGACACCAATGCCCTCTATGTGGATGACGATCGCTTGGTGACCTCCGCAGGCACCGCCGCTGGCCTGGATTGCTGCCTGTTCCTGGTGCGCGAGTATCATGGGGGCCGTGTCGCCAATCAGCTTGCCCGACTACTGGTAGTGCCGCCCCACCGGGAGGGCGGCCAGGCGCAATTTATCGAGCATCCGGTGGCCGCCTCCACCCAGGACGCCCAGATTAACCAACTGCTTGATTACCAACACGCCCACCTGACGGAATCGCATAGCCTCGATGCCCTGGCCTCTCGCACCACCATGAGTCGCCGCACCTTCACGCGCCACTTTCACCGGGCCACGGGCATGACAGTGGGGGGAGTGGCTAATCAACGAGCGCCTGAGGCGAAGCTGTGAGCTTCTGGAGACCACGACCCTGCCGATCGAGCAGGTGGCAGAGTGCAGTGGCTTTAACACGGCGACATCGCTCAGGCAGCACTTCCAGCAACGCTTCCGCGTCAGTCCCAGAGAGTGGCGAAGATCCTTTGGTATCCGGAAGAAGAGTGGGTGATGGTGGCGTTCGCCGATGCCACGTAGCCGGGCAGGAGAGGAGGGTGCCGACACGCGTAAGCTGCAGGTCAGCACCAAAGGCGACACCGCTCCGACGATATTCCAGGAGCTAGTCGATGGAACCACGTACTCAGTGCAGCCCATCCTTTGACTATCGTCTGAATTAGATAGCCATCATGCAGGTTGACAGCTGGGGCCTCTTCCTCTTCAATAGCTACTTGATGATGCCGTGTGATGCTGGTGATGAAACCTGTTCTCAGGTTGTCCCTGTAAGCATTTCACGAAGATTTCTACACGTCACAACGTGTTGATTTTTTGAGAGTTTTTGGTGGTGTGACTTGTAATCAGTAGGTCGCGGGTTCGACTCCTGCTGCCGGCACCATCAAGCACCGGGAAGTCCCTGGCCCATCGCCAGGAAAACCAAGAGTCGCAGCATAGAAGAGGCCACCCGTCGAGGTGGCTTTTTTCGTTGCCCTTGAAACCCCCTAGGGCGTCACCATATGGCCTCGTGCGGCTCCTTCACTGGGGTCGCCCGCGGCTGTCCTGCCGTCGGAACATGTTCGAACTGAGACTGATCACGGAGTCACAGGAGGTGATTGGATGACAGTGCAGACATCGTCCTATCGCACGCTGGAACAGGCTGACCTCAACGCCGTCGTCGATTCTCCCGACCCCCAGAGCCGCGTGAAGAGCGCGCCGCGCCCGGGCCAGGATCCCTATCCGACCCGGCTGGCCGAGCCGTTGGACATGCCATGGCTCAGCCGCCACGAAGGGGTGGTCAAGGGACGTGCCGAGGAAGGGCCACTGAGCCAGGCGCAGCTCGATGCGTTCGAGCGCCAGGGGTTCCTCTTCGAGCCCGGCTTCATCACTGGCGACGAGCTCGCCGAGCTGCGCCGGGAACTCGAGGCCCTGCTCGACAACGACGACTTCCGCGGCCGCGACTTCAGCATCACCGAGCCCCAGGGCAACGAGATCCGCTCGCTGTTCGCCGTGCACTTCCTCTCGCGGCGCTTCTCGCGCCTGGCCCATGACGCTCGCCTGATGGGCCGTGCCCGCCAGATCCTCGGCGGGGAGGCCTACGTCCACCAGTCGCGCATCAACTACAAGCCCGGCTTCGAGGGCAAGGGCTTCAGCTGGCACTCGGACTTCGAGACCTGGCACGCCGAGGACGGGATGCCGGCCATGCATGCGGTGAGCGCCTCCCTCGTGCTCACCGACAACCACCCCTTCAACGGGCCGCTGATGCTGGTGCCGGGTTCCCACAAGGTCTTCGTGCCCTGCCTGGGGGAGACCCCGGACGACAACCACAAGCAGTCGCTCAAGCAGCAGGAAGTCGGGGTGCCGGGCCGCGAGGCGCTGCGCGCGCTGATCGACCGGCACGGCATCGATGCGCCGACCGGCGCGGCGGGCGGCCTGTTGCTGTTCGACTGCAACGTGCTGCATGGCTCCAACGCCAACATGTCGCCTGATCCGCGCAGCAACGCCTTCTTCGTCTACAATCGCCTCGACAATCGCTGCGTCGCCCCCTTCGGGGCAGGCCGTCGTCGTCCGCGTTTCCTGGCCCACGAGCCGGGCGAGCGCTGGTCGCCCGAGACGCCATCGTGAGTGGCCGGCCACCGCCGTACGCTGGACCCATGATGTCGCTGGGGTAGACTGAAGGGCTTGTCGCCTGACCGCGGCGGCGACCACCAGAAGGAGAAGAATCGCCATGCGCTTCGTGCCCCGTTTCACCGATGGCCAGCCATTCCCCGAGCCATTGGGCAAGATCGTCTGCGTCGGTCGCAACTACGCCGACCATGCTCGAGAGCTGGACAACCCGGTGCCCAGCGAGCCCCTGCTGTTCATCAAGCCGGCAACCGCTGCCGTGCCCCTGGAGCAGCCGGTCGACGCGCCCTTCGCGCGGGGTGAGGTGCACTACGAGACGGAGCTGGCGCTGCTGATCGGCGAGGAACTCTCCCATGTCACGGCCGACGAGGCCGAGCGGGGCATCGTCGGCATTGGGCTGGCCCTGGACCTGACCCTGCGTGACGTCCAGTCGCGCCTCAAGGAGAAGGGGCACCCCTGGGAGATCGCCAAGGCCTTCGACGGCGCCTGCCCGCTCTCGTCCTTCCTGCCGCTCTCGCAGGTGCCCAACTGGAGCGGGCTCTCCTTCACCCTGGAGGTCGACGGCGAGCCGCGCCAGCACGGTGAAGGGGCAGACATGCTCTTCCCGGTGGCGACCCTGGTGGCGGAGATGAGCCGCCACTTCACGCTGCAGCCGGGCGACGTGGTGCTCACCGGCACCCCGGCCGGCGTGGGGCCGCTGGAGCGTGGCGCGACGCTGCACTTCACCCTCACCGGCGGGCTGGAGGTCACGACCCGCGTCGTGGAATAGGGCGACACCGCACTGGATCCCAGACGAAGACGCCCCGCAGTTCAAGGCTGCGGGGCGTCTTCGCGTTCCGGGCGGCGTGCTGCGCTCACTCCAGGTAGGTGTAGCCCTCCAGGCCATCCGAGAGGTCGTCGAGGAAGGCCTGCTGTTCGGCTCGCTCCAGGCCGCTGCGCGCGAGCTGCTCGGCCAGCCGCTCGCGCAGGGCAGCGACGTCGAAGTTGACGTAGCCGAGCACGTCGGCGACCCGGTCGCCTTGCTGGATCTGGCTGATCGACCAGCGGCCGTTGCCGTCCAGGGCGGCATCCGCCGAGTCGGTGTCGCCGAACAGGTTGTGCAGGTCGCCGAGGATCTCCTGGTAGGCGCCGACCATGAAGAAGCCCAGCAGCTTCTCGTCGCCCTCCTGCCACTCGGGCAGCGGCAGGGTGGTCTCCACCCCCTGGCCATCCACGTAGCCGTCGATGCGTCCATCCGAGTCGCAGGTGATGTCCTGGATCACGCCGCGGCGCACCGGCTCGTGGTCCAAGCCGGTCAGCGGCAGCACCGGGAAGATCTGCTGGATGCCCCAGACGTCGGGTACCGACTGGAACAGCGAGAAGTTAACGAACAGCTTGTCGGCGAGCTTCTCGGCCAGCTCGTCGTCGATCTCGCGATGGGCGCGGTTGCGGGTATCGAGCCGCGCACGCAGCCGGGCACAGGCGGCGAAGTAGACGCCCTCGCCCTCGGCCCGGGCGGTGATGTCGGTCAGCCCCATCACGAAGCGCTCGTGGAGCTCGCCCATGGCCTGCACCAGGTCGTGCCAGGCCTCCACCAGGCCGCGCGGCTCGGCCTGGTCGTGCAGCAGCTCGTGGACGCGCCACAGCTCGTCGACCTGGGGGTCGCCCTCGACGCGGCGCGGGGGTGCCTCGTCACCGATGCGCTCCTCGCCGATCACGTTGGTGATCAGCACCGCATGGTGGGCGGTGAGTGCCCGGCCCGACTCGCTGATCAGGTGGGGCTGGGGCAGCTCGAATTCCTGGCAGGCCAGGCGGAAGGCGTACACCACGTTGCGGGCGTACTCCAGCATGGAGTAGTTGGCGGAGCAGAAGCTGCGCGAGCGGGTGCCCTCGTAGTCGACACCGAGGCCGCCGCCCACGTCCACGGTGTCCACCGGTGCGCCCAGCGCCACCAGGCTCTGGTAGAAGCGCGCGCACTCGCGCAGGCCACGCTGGATGTCGCGGATGTTGGCGATCTGCGAGCCGAGGTGGAAGTGCACCAGCTGCAGGCTGGCCAGGGCATCGGCCTCGCGAAGCTGATCCACTACCGCCAGCACCTGGCTGGCGGTGAGGCCAAACTTGGACTTTTCGCCGCCGGTGTTCTGCCAGCGGCCGCGTCCCACGGTGGCCAGGCGGGCGCGCAGGCCGATGCGCGGCGTGACGCCGATGCGCTCTGCCTCCTCGAGGATCAGCGGCAGCTCGGAGAGCTTCTCCACCACCAGGTAGACCCGATGGCCGAGCTTCTCGCCCATCAGCGCCAGGCGCACGTACTCGCGGTCCTTGTAGCCGTTGCAGACGATCAGCGAAGGGCCGTCGCCGGAGAGCGCCAGTACGGCGAGCAGCTCCGGCTTGCTGCCGGCCTCGAGTCCCACCCGGCCATGGCCGCGCTCCTGGGTGCCGAGGATCTCTTCCACCACCCGGCGCTGCTGGTTGACCTTGATCGGGTAGACCGCGGTGTAGCCGCCGCCGAACTCCTCCTCCTGCATGGCGGTATCGAAGGCGGCGCAGAGCTGCTCGACACGGTCGTGGAGGATGTCGGTGAAGCGCACCAGCACCGGCAGGCGCAGCCCGGCCTGGCGGAGCTCGGTCACCAGGTCGTCCAGCGGCAGGGCCGGGCCCTCGGCCTCGCTGCCCAGCGGGCGCACCAGGGCGTGGCCGCTGTCGTCGACGTCGAAGTAGCCGCTGCCCCACTGGTCGATGTTCCAGGTGCGCCGCGCGCGCTGTGCCGGGCTGCCGGCACTGCTCTTGGACAGGCTCATTCGCTCACCTCGGGCAGCGGCAGGGCGCCATCTTCCAGGCGCGCCTTGAGGATGGTACGGAACTGGTCGGGATCGTGGGGCGTGAGGTCGTGGGCCGGCGGGTCCACGTAGACCACCAGCAGCCGCGACAGCCAGTAGCGCAGGGCGGTCAGGCGCAGCATCATCGGCCAGGCGTCGCGCTCGGCGGCGGTCAGCGGCCGGCGCGCCAGGTAGGCGGCGAGGATGGCATCGTGGCGTGCGGCATCCAGGCGGCCGTCGGGGCCGGTGGCCCAGTCGTTGATGACGATGGCCAGGTCAAACAACAGGTCACCGGTGCAGCCGTTGTAGAAGTCGATCAGTCCGCCCAGGCGGTCGCCGTCGAAGAGGGTGTTGTCGCGGAACAGGTCGCCGTGCAGCGCCCCCTGGGGCAGTGCCGGAGCGTCGCCGAAGAACCCCTGGTAGATCTCCACCTCGTCCTTCATCAGTGTTTGGTCCTGCGGCGAGATGTAGACCAGCACCTTGTGG
Source organism: Halomonas rhizosphaerae (assembly GCF_030012485.1). NCBI lineage: Bacteria > Pseudomonadati > Pseudomonadota > Gammaproteobacteria > Oceanospirillales > Halomonadaceae > Halomonas > Halomonas rhizosphaerae. The sequence goes on along the minus strand of NZ_JASCQQ010000038.1, from coordinate 91,162 downwards.
TGCATGGGCAGCAGCCAGTGCAGATCCCGCGGGTTGGGACGGTGGCCGGGGAAGTGCCGTGAGACCACGTGCATGCGCCCGAGGGTGTCGCCGAGATCGCGGCACTGCGCCAGATTCGGGTCCTTCGGGTGCCGACCGGGCAGTTTCGGGAACAGCAGGGCCGGCTTGCCGGCGAGGGTGTGCAGGGCGACGCCGTCGCGGTCATGCAGCGGGCCCGGCACCGGCAGGCGGTGCTCGTCCAGGTAGTCGAGCAGCTCGACGAAGAACGGCAGCTCCTCGTGTTCGCCCTGCTCGAACAGGGTCAGCACCAGCTCGCGCCGGTCGGTGGTGACGAAGAAGGTGGTGTTCTCGGTGCCGGCGGGCACGCCCTCGAGGGAGACCAGCGAGCCGGCATCGAAGCGGCTGAGGAACTCGACGACCTGCGGTTCGGTAAGCGGTGTGAATACAGCCATGTGTCTCTCGCCCGGGAAATGCCAAGCCGCCTATTGTAGCGACTTGGCACACCGATGCACGTGACCCGGCTGCGGCGGTTTGCCTGCCAGGGCCGGGAGTCCGAAGCGGGGTGGCCGCGGGCTCAGAAGGTCTTCAGCACCCACTGGGGAACGGCGATGCGGTCGCCCTCCCGGCGCTCGAAGTCGCCGTCACCGTCATGGTCGACGAGATAGTAGGAGGGGCCGGAGGAGGGGCGGATCTCGATGGCATAGAGTTCGCCGTTGACGCGGTACTCGCGGATGGTGCGCTCCTCCTCCTGGCGGACGGTGATGTCCGGCTCGAGGTCGGCGGAGGACTGCGCCAGGGCACTGCCACCGGTGGCCAGGGCGAGGGCGAGCAGCAGGGCGGTGCTCAAGCGTCTCGGGAACTTCTTCATGGTGACCTCCAGGGCCGCACGGGGCGGGGATGCAGGGATACCCCCAGTGTAGGGGCTTGCGGCCGCCCGGCCTACCACCCGCGGCAAAAGGCGTCGGCAATGCGTATCATGGATGATCAGGATCACCTCACGCCACGCTTCAATGGATGCCCTACATGGCCGATACGCCCATCGTTCTCGTCGACGGTTCCTCCTATCTGTACCGCGCCTTCCATGCCCTGCCGCCACTGACTACCTCCGACGGCCAGCCCACCGGGGCGATCAAGGGCGTGCTCAACATGCTCAAGCGTCTGATCAAGGACTATCCCGACAGCCCCATGGCGGTGGTCTTCGACGCCCCGGGCAAGACCTTCCGCGACGAGCTCTTCGAGCAGTACAAGTCCCACCGGCCGCCGATGCCCGACGACCTGCGCTCCCAGGTGGCGCCGCTGCACGACTGCGTGAAGGCGCTGGGGCTGCCGCTGCTGTGCATCGAGGGCGTGGAGGCCGACGACGTCATCGGCACCCTGGCCCACCAGGCCACCGAGGCGGGTCGAGATGCGGTGATTTCCACCGGCGACAAGGACATGGCCCAGCTGGTCAACGCGCACATCACGCTGGTCAACACCATGAAGGACGAGACGCTGGACGTGGAAGGCGTGAAGGAAAAGTTCGGCCTGCCGCCGGAGCGGATCATCGATTTCCTGGCCCTGATGGGCGACAAGGTCGACAACATTCCCGGCGTGCCGGGGGTCGGCGAGAAGACCGCGCTGGGCCTGCTGCAGGGCATGGATGGCGGGCTCGAGACCCTCTATGCGGACCTGGAGAAGGTCAAGGAGCTGGGCTTTCGCGGCGCCAAGACGCTGCCGAAGAAGCTCGAGGAGCACCGCGATCAGGCCTTCCTCTCCTACCAGCTCGCCACCATCAAGACCGACTGCGAGCTGCCGGTGGGGCTCGATGACCTGGACATCGCCCATCCCGACCGCGAGGCGCTGCTCGAGCTCTACCGCCGGCTGGAGTTCCGGGCCTGGCTCTCCGAGCTGCTCGAGGGCAAGGATGAAGGAGTCGACGACGCGGCGGGCGGCACGCCGGTGCCGGCCCAGGACGAGGGGGCGACCGGCTCGGGCAGCCGTGGCGCGCGCGAGGACCATGTCATCCTCGCGCAGGCCGACCTCGAGGCCTGGCTCGAGCGGCTGACGGCGAGCGACACCTTCTGCTTCGACCTGGAGACCACCAGCCTGAACTACATGGAGGCGCAGGTGGTCGGCGTGGGGCTGTCGCTGGAAGCGGGCGAGGCGGCCTATATCCCGCTGGCCCATGACTACCTCGACGCCCCCGAGCAGCTTGACCGGGACGCCGTGCTCGCCGCCCTCAAGCCACTGCTGACGGATGGGCAAAGGACCAAGGTCGGCCAGAACCTCAAGTACGACATCTCGGTGCTGGCCAACCAGGGCATCGAGGTGGCCGGGCCCCTGGAGGACACCATGCTGGAGTCCTATGTGCTCGACTCCACGGCGACCCGCCACGACATGGACTCCCTGGCGCTCAAGTATCTGGGGGAGAAGACCATCTCCTTCGAGGAGATCGCCGGCAAGGGCGCCAAGCAGCTCACCTTCAACCAGGTGGCCCTGGAGCAGGCCGCGCCCTATGCCTGCGAGGACGTCGACATCACGCTGCGCCTGCACCGGGAGCTGCGTCCCCGCGTCGAGGCCGAGGGTCGGCTGGCCGAGGTGCTCGAGGAGATCGAGCTGCCGCTGATCCCGGTGCTCTCGCGCATGGAGCGCACCGGGGTGGCGCTGGACCCCGAGCAGCTGCATGCCCAGAGCCGTGAGCTCGAGACGCGCATCCGCGAGCTGGAGGCCAGGGCCTTTGCGCTCGCCGGTCGCGAGTTCAACCTCGGCTCGCCCAAGCAGCTCGGCCAGATCCTGTTCGAGGAGCAGAAGATCCCGGTGATCAAGAAGACCCCCAAGGGGGCGCCCTCCACCGCGGAGGCGGTGCTAGAGGAGCTGGCGCTGGACTACCCGCTGCCCAAGGTGATCATGGAGCACCGCGGTCTCGCCAAGCTGAAGTCCACCTACACCGACAAGCTGCCGCGGCTGGTCAACAAGGCCACCGGACGGCTGCACACCAGCTACCACCAGGCGGTCACCGCCACCGGCCGGCTGTCGTCATCGGATCCCAACCTGCAGAACATCCCCATTCGTACCGAGGAGGGGCGCAAGATCCGGCAGGCCTTTATTGCCCGGCCCGGCTACCGCATCGTCGCCGCCGACTACTCGCAGATCGAGCTGCGCATCATGGCCCACCTCTCCGGCGACAAGGGACTCCTCGAGGCCTTCGCCGAGGGCCGCGACATCCACGCCGCCACCGCCGCCGAGGTGTTCGGGGTGGCGCTGTCCAAGGTCTCGCCCGACCAGCGTCGCAGTGCCAAGGCGATCAACTTCGGGCTGATCTACGGCATGAGCGCCTGGGGCCTCGGCCGGCAGCTGCACATCGAGCGCGGCCAGGCGCAGACCTACATCGACCGCTACTTCGACCGCTACCCCGGCGTGGCCCGCTACATGGAACGCATCCGTGCCCAGGCGGCCGATGATGGCTACGTGGAGACGGTCTTCGGTCGGCGCCTTCACCTGCCGGAGATCCGCTCGCAGAACCGCGCGCGTCGCCAGGGCGCCGAGCGCACCGCCATCAATGCCCCCATGCAGGGCACTGCGGCGGACATCATCAAGCGCGCCATGATCGACGTCGATGCCTGGCTCGCGGGGGAGGCGTTCGATGCGGTGATGGTGATGCAGGTCCACGACGAGCTGGTCTTCGAGGTGGCCGAGGGCCAGGTCGAGGCTTTCATCGAGGAGGTGAAGGGGCGCATGGAAGGCGCCGCCCGGCTAGACGTGGCGCTGACCGTCGAGGCCGAGAGTGGGGCCAACTGGGACGAGGCCCACTGACCATGAAAAACGCCACCGCGGCTGCGGTGGCGTTTTCGTCCGGGGCTGGCCTGACGGCTTACCGCCAGCCGACGCGATCGAAGATACGAATCGCCTCCGGGTTGTTCTCGCCCAGCACGCTGACGTTCAGGTCATCCTTCTTGAAGTCGGCCCAGGAGGCGATGACGCCATCGGTCTCCGCGGATTCCACGGCGGGGAACTCGTAGTTGCCGGTGGCAAAGAGTGCCTGGGCCTCGTCGGAGGCGAGGAACTCGAGGAAGCGCACGGCGTTCTCCTCGTTGGGCGCGCCCTTCACCATGCCGGCACCGCCCACGTTGACGTGCGCGCCGCGACCGTCCTGGTTGGGGAAGACGATCTCGACCTTCTCGGCCGCCTCGCGGTCGGCTTCCTGGTCGGAGTTGACCAGGCGGACGTAGTAGTAATGGTTGGCCAGGGCGATGTTGCACTCGCCGCTGGCGACGCCGCGGATCTGGTCGGTGTCGCCGCCCTCGGGGTCACGCGCGAAATTGTCGACCACGCCCTTGGCCCAGGCTTCCGCCTCTTCCTCGCTGTGGTGGGCGATCAGCGAGGCCAGCAGGGACTGGTTGTAGATGTTGTTCGAGGAGCGGATGCAGACCTGGCCCTCGAACTTCGGGTCCGCGAGGTCCTCGTAGCTGGTGATCTCGTCGGCATTGACCTCGGTGGGGTCGATGAAGATCGCCCGGACGCGCTGGCTGAAGCCGAACCACTTGCCTTCCGGATGACGCATGTAGTCGGGCAGCCGCTCGTCGAGCACCTCCGAGTCCACGCTGGCGAAGATGTCCTCCTGCTCGCCGCGCCACAGGCGTCCGGCATCCACGGTGATCATCACGTCCGCGGGACTGGCCTCGCCCTCCAGCTTGAGGCGCTGGATCAGCTGGTCGGAGTCGCCCTCCAGGACGTTGACCTCGACACCCGTCTGCTCGGTGAAGGCGGCATAGAGCGCCTCGTCGGAATCGTAGTGGCGAGCCGAGTAGACATTGAGCTCCTCGGCGGCAGCGGCCTGGGAGGCCATGGCGGAGCCGGCCACCAGGGCGGCGAGGGGCACGGTGAGACGACGATTCAGCGGCATGGAGACACCTCGTGTTGCGGGGTTGCGGTTTCGAATGATAATGCTTTGCATTACACTTACGCTATTGAAGCGCCTCCCGCCACCGTCGTCAAGCCCCGCCGGCGGGCCACCTGATCCAGGTCAGGGGTCGCCGTGCCTTGACAGTCGGCGGAGCGAAATGCGAGCGATAGTACAACGCATTCAGGAGGCTTTCGCGTTACCATGCAGGACACACCTTTCTCAATGGCCGCTCAGATCCCATGACTAGCCAACCGATGCTCCCGATCGACGAGAATGCTGCCGTGGCACCCGTTCTCGCCATGCACCAGATCCGCCATGCCTACCAGCAGCACCTGGCCGTGGAAGATGTCTCCCTCGAGGTCAAGCCCGGCGAGATCGTCTGCCTGCTGGGGCCTTCCGGCTGCGGCAAGTCCACCCTGTTGCGGATCGCCGCGGGACTCGAGGTGGTGCAGCAGGGGCGTGTGGAACTGGGTGGCGAGTCGATGGGGCGCGCCGGGCGTTCCCATGTGCCGCCGGAGAAGCGCAACGTCGGCCTGGCCTTCCAGGACTCGGCGCTCTTCCCGCACCTCTCGGTGCTCGACAACGTGGCCTTCGGGCTCGAGTCGCAGCCCGCCCAGCAGCGACGTCGCCGGGCCTATGAGCTTCTCGAGCTGCTGGGCATGGAGCGCTATGCCCGGGTCTTCCCGCACATGCTCTCGGGAGGGCAGCAGCAACGCATCGCCCTGGCCCGGGCGCTGGCGCCGGCGCCGCAGCTGATGCTGCTCGACGAGCCCTTCTCCAGTCTCGATGCCCGCCTGCGCGACCGCATCCGCGACGATACCCTGCACGTGCTGAAGAAGGTGGGCGCAGGAGTGCTGCTGGTGACCCACGACCCGGAGGAGGCCATGTTCATGGCCGATCGCATCGTGCTGATGCGCGAAGGTCGGGTGGTGCAGGCCGGAACGCCGCTGGACCTCTACTGCGCCCCCACCGACCCTTTCGTGGTCACCTTCTTCGGCGAGGTGAACGAACTCGAGGGACGCGTGGTGGACGGCAAGGTGGCGACGCCAGTGGGCGACGTCTCAGGCGGGGGGCTGCCCGAAGGCAGCCGGGTGCAGGTGATGATCCGGCCCGAGGCCCTGCGGGTGGTACCACTGGACGAGCCGCCGGAACATCACCATAGCCATGTCATCATGGCCAAGCTGCTGGGCCGCACCAGCCTGCTGCACATCTGCGCCCATTCCCCCGACGGCGGGGAGAGCCACCTGCACGCCCGGGCCCCGGGGGTCTTCCTGCCCCGGGAGGGCCAGCCGGTCATGATCGGCCTGGATGCCTCTCAGGTCTTCGTCTTCCCCCTTGCACCCTCAGCGGCTGCCGGGGCGGGAGCGGCGCATGGCGATGCTGAGCAGTATCACCGGCAGGATGCCTACTGCCACGATGGCCAGTGACGAGGTCGAGGCCTCGGCCAGGCGCTCGTCCGCGGCCAGGCTGTGGGCGCGGATCGCCAGGGTGTCGAAGTCGAAGGGACGCAGGATCACCGTGGCCGGCAGCTCCTTCATCACGTCCACGAAGACCAGGATGCCGGCGGCGATCAGGCTGCCGCGCATGATCGGAGTGTGCACCTTGCGCAGGGTGCCGCCCGCCGTCTGACCCAGGGTCCGCGAGGCCGCATCCATGCTCGGCGTCACCTTGCCCAGGCTCGCCTCGATGGCATTGAAGGAGACGGCGAGGAAGCGCACCAGGTAGGCATACACCAGGATGAAGGCTGACCCGCTGAGCAGCAGCCCCACCACGACCCCGAACTGGCTCTTCATGACGTCGTTGATCTGGTGGTCCATCCACACGAAGGGGATCAGGATGCCCACCGCTACCACCGAACCGGGCACCGCATAGCCCATGGCGGCCACGCGCGTCGCGACCCGCGTCACCTTGCCGGGGTGCAGGCGGGCGCCGTAGCTGAGCAGCAGCGCCAGGCTCACGGCGACCACCGCGGCGAGCGACGCCAGCAGCAGGCTGTTGCCGGCAAAGCCCAGGAAGGCCGAGCCGAACAGCGCATCCCCGCCCTGGACCGAGAGGTAGCCCAGCAGGCCGCTGGGGATCAGGAAGCCGAGCAGCACCGGCGCCAGGCAGGCCAGGGTGGCGGCCCAGGCCCGCCAGCCATGGAGCGCGAACTCCGGCAGGTGCTGGTAGCGACCGGTGGTGTGGAAATAGCGGCGCTTGCCGCGCGAGGCGCGCTCGAGCAGCACCAGGGCGATGACGAAGGCCAGCAGGCAGGCGGCGAGCTGGGCCGCAGCCACCTGCTCGCCCATCCCGAACCAGGTGCGATAGATGCCGGTGGTGAAGGTGTCGACCCCGAAGTACTGCACGGCCCCGAACTCGTTGAGGGTCTCCATCAGCGCCAGCGACACGCCGCCGACGATGGCCGGCCGCGCCAGCGGTAGGGCCACGCTGGTGAACAGCCGCCAGGGACCCCGCCCCAGGGTCCGCCCCACGTCCAGCACGCACACCGACTGCTCCAGGAAGGCCGCCCGCGCCAGCATGTAGACATAGGGATAGAGCACCAGGGTGATCAGGGTGGCCGCCCCCCACAGGGAGCGGATGTCGGGGAAGACGTAATCGCCGGCCGACCAGCCAAGGCTCTCCCGCAGCCAGGTCTGGACGGGGCCGGCGAACTGCAGGAAATCCGTGTAGGCATAGGCGATCACGTAGGTCGGTACCGCCAGCGGCAGCAGCAGTCCCCACTCGAACAGTCGACGCCCGGGGAAGCGGCACATCACCACCAGCCAGGCGGTCCCGGTGCCGATCACGAAGGTGCCGAGCCCCACCGTCACCACCAGGAAGAGGGTGTTGACGAGATACCTGGGCAGCACCGTGCTGCCCAGGTGCTGCCAGATGCCCTCGGTGGGCATAAACAGGTGGGCCAACACCACGATGACCGGCAGTGCCACGATCAGGGCGATCCCGAGGGTCAGGGCGTTCCAGACATTGAAGGGCAACGACAGACGGGACGGGGCGCGGGAACTGGCCGGACTGGTCAACGAGGTCTCCTTCCAGCGAGCTCTGGAGGCGGTGTGGATGCGAGGCATTTGCGCGTGAGAATTGTATCAGCTGGCCCCCGTGGCTGCAGCCATTGCGGTTGCCCCGGATCAAGGCAAACGCCCGCCGCTCAATGAGCGGCGGGCGTCAGGGGGTGCCGGCAGGGGAGGCTCAGTAGCCGATCAGCAGGGAGGGCAGGCCGGTGACCAGTGCCGGGAAGAAGGCCATCAGCACGCAGGCCAGCACGATCAGCGCGCAGAAGGGGATCACCGCCTTGTAGAGGTCGACGATCTCGACCCCGGGCGGCGCCACCCCCTTCAGGTAGAAGAGCGCATAGCCGAAGGGCGGTGTGAGGAAGGAGGTCTGCAGCACCACGGCGACCATCACCACGAACCACAGCACGTCGATACCCATGCTCTCGACGATCGGCAGCATGATCGGGAAGCTCAGCAGCACGATGCCGGTCCAGTCCAGGAACATGCCCAGGATGAACACCAGGAAGAGCATCAGGATCAGCGCCCCGGTGGTGCCGCCCGGCATCGCCATCACCAGCTCGTGGATCACCTGCATGCCGCCGCCGCGGGAGAACACCCCGGTGAAGGCGGTGGCGCCGACCAGCACCAGCATCACCATGGTGGTGGTCTTGCTGGCATCGATCAGGGTGCGGTAGCAGGTCGAGGCCTTGCGGTCGCCGAAGATCAGGAACAGCACGAAGGCGATGGTCACGCCGATCGCCGAGGCCTCGGTGGCCGTGGCGATGCCGGTGAACAGGGCGCCCAGCACGCCGAGGATCAGCGACATGGGCGGCAGCACGTACTTGGCCAGCATGACCAGCAGCTCGCGGGTGCTGGTCTCGGCGCGCTCCGCCGCCGGCACCAGCGGGCCGTAGGAGGGCTTCACGTGGCAGATGATCAGCACATAGAGGGCATACATCACGCCGAGCAGCAGGCCCGGCACCAGGGCGCCGGCGAAAAGCGCGCCCACCGAGACCGGCGAGTAGCTGGCCATCAGGATCAGCATGATGCTCGGCGGGATCAGGATGCCCAGGCAGCCGCTGGCCATGATCACCCCGGTGCTGAGCTCCTTGTTGTAGCCGTACTTGAGCATCGGCACCAGGGCGATCATGCCCATCACCGCGATCGAGGCCCCGACGATGCCGGTGGTGGCGGCCAGCAGCACCGAGACGATGACCACGGTGAGTGCCAGGCCGCCGCGCAGGTTGGCGAGCAGCAGGCGCATCGCCTCGAACATCTTCTCGGTGACCCCTGAATCGTTGAGGAAACGCGCCATCAGGATGAACAGCGGGATGGCCACCAGGACATAGTTGTCCATGGCGTTGCCGTAGATGTTGTTGATCAGGGTGCCGAGGATCTTGGCGCCGGGGCCGAGCCAGGCGCCGAGCACGGCGATGCCGCCGAGCACGAAGGCCAGCGGATGGCCCATGAACAGGCCGACCAGCAGGCCGCCGAACATGAACAGGGTGAGCATTTCGGGGCTCATGCGGGCTCCTCCTCACGCAGCTGCTGGATGGCGCGGATGACGATGGCCACGGCCTGCAGCAGGATCAGGAAGGCGGCGATGACGATCACCGCCTTCACCGGGTAGACGGGGATGGCGACCATGCCATAGGTGGTCTCGCCGCGGCTGAAGGAGCGCAGGAAGAAGTCCCAGCCCAGGGTGAGCAGCATCCAGATGAAGGGCACGAAGAAGATCAGGTAGCCGAGTATCTCCAGGGCGGCCTGCTTGCGGCGCGACAGCAGCCGCTTGAGGACGTCGACCTCCACGTGGGCATGGTGGCGCAGCCCATAGGCGGCCATCAGCATGAAATGGACGCCGAACAGCATCTTGGTGGTATCGAAGGCCCAGTCACTGGGGCGTCCGATGAAGAAGCGCATGGCGATGTCGTAGATCACGATCAGGGTGATCACGGCGATCAGCGGAGCGATCAGGCGACCGAATGCCTCGTTGAGGGCATCGATGGCCTTGGCAATGGCGTTCATGAGCGGGGATCTCGTGAATCAGTGGGAACACGACGTTCGGCCGGCCGGCGACGATCAGCCGCCGGCCGGCCAGCGGGCCCTCCCGGGGGAGGACCCCGGCGGGGCCTTACATGCAGGCCTCGATCTCCTCGAGCGAGGGCAGGTCGTCGGTGACGCGGCTCATGTTGTAGGGCACCGAGACGTCACGCCATTTGGCGTAGTGCTCCAGGTAGCTGATCATGGAGTGGTAGACCTTGGCGTGCATCGGGTCCTCGCAGGCCCCCTGGACGATCACGTCGTTGGTGATGCGCTGGATCTCGGCGAGGTCCTCCTCGGAGAGCTGGTTGATCTCCGTGCCGTCCTCGAGGAACTTCACCGTGCCCTCGGTGGACTCGCGCTCGGACCAGGCCAGTGACCAGGCCATGGTGGCCTCGGCGGCGATCTTCAGCTTCTCCTGGGTCTCCTCGGAGAGGGCGTCCCAGGCATCCTGGTTGATCATCACGCCGAACACGCTGGCGGACTGGTGCCAGCCCGGCACGGACCAGTAGTCGGCCACCTCGGAGAAGCCGGCCTTGTAGTCCACGCCCGGGGTGGAGAACTCGGCACCGTCGACCACGCCACGCTCGATGGCCTGGTAGATCTCGCCGCCGGCCAGGGTCACCTGGGAACCGCCCAGTTCCTCGAGCACGCGGCCCTGGTCGCGACCGGAGAGGCGCAGGCGCTTCCCATCCAGGTCGGCAATGCTCTCGATGGGCGTGCCGCCGCGGAAGCCGGACTCGTTGTTGGTGATGCCGTAGGGCAGGTAGACCATGTTGTACTGGCCGTAGACCTCCTGGTAGAGCTCCCAGCCGCCCCACTCCATGATCCAGTTCAGGTAGTCGACGCCATTGAACAGGCTGGTGGTGGTGGCCAGCGGCGAGAAGGCCGGACTGCGACCGGCCCAGTAGCCCGGCCAGTCGCCGGCGGCCTCGATGCTGCCGGTCTCGGTGGCATCGAAGACCTCGGTGCCGGGCATCAGGGTGCCGCCGGCACGGAACTCGATCTGCACCTCGTCACCGGCGAGCTTGTTGACCAGCTCCGCCCAGTGGCGGTCGATCTGGATCAGGTCCAGGTTGTCCGGCCAGGTGGTGGTCATGGTCCACTGTTCCTGGGCCTGGGCGGTGGAGCTCATGGCGGCGAGGGCGACGCCCGCTGCCAGCCCGGTGAGGGCGAACTTGCGCATCTTCTTCATTGAGGTGCTCCCTTGTGGGTTGTTCTGCTTGTCCAGAAGTCGATGGAACGGCCGTCGGTGCCGGGAAGCGGCCGCCTGCGGAGCGGGCCTGACCGTCCGGGCAACTCGGCAACAGGAAACAAGCTAGCATGGGACGACGGAGATGTTCGACCGGGCCCTGGCTGCCTCCGGGCCTGGGACGTGCCCCGCAAGGCCACCGCATGGATTGGGATAATATCTTTTCAATCAAAGAGTTGAAACGCACGTATGACAATCATGTTGCAATGCCGAAATGCCCGGCAACGTTGAAAGGCCGCGCACCCTTAGACCAAAGTTGAGCCGCAGGTGGAGCCCCGTATGATCCGCGACCATCTCGCCCCCCTGCAGGAGACCCGACGCCGGCTGGACCGGCAGCGCTGGCGCGGCCTGGTCTGGCTGACCGGCGCCGCCGATGCCTGCCGCCGGGAGGCCCTGGCGTTGTGGCAGCAGGGCGACTGGTCGTCGCCGCTGTGGGTCGCCGCCGAGCCGGTGGACGGCATCGAGGCCTCGTGCTGGCTGCCGGCGGCCAAGGCCCGCACACGACTGGGGGGCGAGCAGGACCTGGTGGTGATGGACGCCGTCTCGGCCGAGAGCGGCTTCGACCCCGAGGCCTTCGGCGCGCTGGCCGGCACCCTGCGCGCCGGTGGCCTGCTAGTGCTGATGACCCCGCCCGACTGGGGGGCACGCCCCGATGCGGACTATAGCCGCCTGGCCGAGTACCCCTGGCGCGCTGAGCAGCTCAGCGCCCGTTACCTGGCCCGGCTTGCTCGGCTGCTGCGCGCCGACGCGCGAGTGATCCACTGGACGGCGGGGGAGGCGCCGCAGCGACCCTCTCTGCCCGAGGCACCGCCGGCAGCGGCGTCGTCGCCTGACGCGGACGCGGACTGCCTGACCCGCGACCAGGCGGAAGCGGTGGCACGGCTCACCCGGCTGCGTCGCCGTCGACCACTGGTACTGACCGCCGACCGCGGTCGCGGCAAGACGGCGGCCCTGGGCATCGCCTGCGCGCGGCTGCTGGCGGCGGGGGAGGTGGAGATCCTGGTCACGGCGCCGCGCCCGTCGGCCGTGGCCGGGCTCTTCGAGCGCCTGGTGGTCCTCTGTCCCGAGGGACAGCGGCACGGCAACGCCTTCGAGGCGGGCCACGGCCGGGTCGCTTTCCTGCCCCCCGACGCGCTGGACCGGCTGGCCGAGCAGGGCGAGGTCGGTGGCCCCGGCCGGCTGCTGCTGGTCGACGAGGCGGCGGCGATTCCCGCGCCGCTGTTGGGACGCTGGCTCGCCGCCTTCCCGCGCATCGCCTTCGCCACCACGGTGCACGGCTACGAGGGGTCGGGGCGTGGCTTCGCGCTGCGCTTCCGGGAACGGCTCGAGCGCCAGACGCCCGACTGGCGGGCGTGCCACCTGGCCGAGCCGATCCGCTGGGCCGAGGGCGACCCCCTGGAGGCGCTGACCTCGCGCCTGTTGCTGCTGGATGCCGAGCCGGCAGCGTGCCCGGACGCCGGGGACATCGCGACTCTGCGGCGCCTGGACCGTGCTGCCCTGGCCCGCGACGAGCCGCGGCTGCGGGCGCTCTTCGGCCTGCTGGTACAAGCCCACTACCGCACCACGCCCGCCGACCTGCGCCGGCTGCTGGATGGCCCGGGGGTCGCCCTCACCGTCCTCGAGGCCGAATCAGCCCTGCAGGGGGTCGTAGTGAGCGGCGACGAGGGGGGCTTTCCGGCCGGGCTCGCCGAGCAGGTGGCACGGGGCGAGCGACGACCGCGTGGCCACCTGCTTGCCCAGTCGCTGGCCGCCCATGCCGGGGAGCGCGAGGCGCTGACGGCCCGCCTGCGGCGAATACTGCGCATCGCCGTCCCGGCCGAGCGGCGCCGTCACGGGACGGGGCGCCAACTGGTCGAGGCCGAGGTCATGCGGGCCCGTGACGACGGGATCGACCTGCTGGGGGCGAGTTTCGGCGCCGAGGCGGGGCTGCAGGCCTTCTGGCGGGCGGCGGGCTTCCGGGCGGTGCGCCTGGGGCTGACCCGGGAGACGGCCACCGGCGAGCACGCGCTGATGGTGGTGCGCCCCACCGGCCCGACGGGGGTGCGACTCGCCGAGCGCCTCCAGGCGCGCTTCCATCGCCAGCTGCCGGGGCTGCTGGCCTTCGAGCTGGCCGAGCTGGAGCCGGCGGTGGTGATGTCCCTGCTCGGCGAGGCGCCTGCCGCCCCCCTGGGCGACGAGGACCACCGCGACCTCGATGACGTCGCCTTCGGTCATCGCGAGCCCGCCCTGGCCCGTCCGGCGATCCAGGCCCTGGTAAGGTGCCATGCGACACGCCTGGCGGGCCGCCAGGACGAGACGCTGGCCCTGCTCGCCGCTTGGGCCTTCCAGGGACGCGAGGTGGCCTGGCTGGCAGCGCGGCTGGGGGTGTCGGGCAAGCGAGGCGTGCAGGCCCGGCTGCGCGAGGTCGTGGCACGGCTCCATGACGGCGACCGCGGGCTTTCCCCCGGCGAGGCCGGCCGGTAGAGTGCCCGGGTCAACCGCGAGACAGAACCGTCATGAACGCACATCTCGAGCAGCTCTCCCCCCGGCCCCTGTGGCATCACTTCCGCACCCTGTGCAACACGCCGCGTCCCTCCGGCCACGAGGCCGCGCTGGTGGTGATCCTGGAGCGCTGGGCCGACACGCTGGGCCTGGCCCATGACCGCGACGCCTTCGGCAACCTGCGCATCCGCAAGGCCGCCACGCCGGGCTTCGAGTCGGCCCCGGGGGTGATCCTGCAGGGTCACCTGGACATGGTGGCCCAGGCCAATGCCGACCATCCCCACGACTTCACCCGGGATCCCATCGAGACCCGGGTGGGCGAGGATGGCTGGCTGCGCGCGTGCGATACGACCCTGGGCGCGGACAACGGCCTGGGGGTGGCGGCGGCGCAGGCGATCCTCGAGGACGAGACCCTGGTACACGGCCCGCTGGAGGCGCTCTTCACCCTGGAGGAGGAGTCCTCCATGGGCGGGGCCCTCAACCTGGCCGAGGGTTGGCTCGAGGGACGCCTGCTGCTCAACCTCGACTCCGAGGACCGTGGCCAGGTCTACATCGGTTGCGCCGGCGGCGCCGACGTCATCGTCGAGGCCCAGCTGCCCACCGCGCCGCTGGTCGACCACGAGGTGGCGCTGCGGCTGTCGCTGACCGGGCTCTCGGGGGGGCACTCCGGCATCGACATCCACAAGGGACGCGGCAACGCCAACCGGCTGCTGGTGCGGGTGCTGCGTGCCCTCGAGCCCTTCGGTGCGCGGCTGGTCGACTACCATGGCGGCACGCTGCGCAATGCCCTGCCGCGGGAGGCCTTCGCCACCCTGGTCCTGCCCGGCGATGAGCAGGCCTCTGCCAGTGAGCGAGTGGCCGTGCTGCAGGAGGAGCTGCGCGCCGAGCTGGCCGGGGTCGACGAGGGGCTTACTCTGACGCTGTCGCCACTGGAGGTCCGGCCTACCGAGGCGCTGACGGAGCACGCCAGCCAGCTGCTGGTCCGTGCCCTGCACGTGGCCCCCTGCGGCGTCGAACGCATGAGCGTCGCGGTGCCGGGGGTGGTGGAGACCTCCAACAACCTGGGCGTGGTCAGCCTGGAGGGCGGGCGCTTCCACCTCTGCGCCCTGGTGCGTTCGCTGCGCGACAGTGCCACCGAGGACCTCGCCGACCGCTTCCGGGCGCTGTTCGAGCTGATCGGCGCCCGCACCCGGGTCGAGAACGCCTACCCGGGCTGGACGCCGAACCCGGATAGCCCGCTGCTCGCGCGCTTCTGTCGCCTGCACCGTGAGCGGCTGGGCAGTGACCCCGAGGTCAAGGTGATCCACGCCGGCCTCGAGTGCGGCATCCTCGGCGGCAAGTATCCGCAGCTGGACATGATCTCCTTCGGCCCGCTGATCCGCGGTGCCCACTCCCCCGACGAGCGGGTGGAGCTTACTTCCGTGGCGGAGTTCTGGGAACTGCTGCGCGCCCTGATCGAGGACCTGGCCAGGGGCTAGGGGCTGCTCCTCGGCAATCGCGGTCGACACCATGGTGCAAGGCTCAGGAGTGACCGAGATGAATGAACTGCTGCAGGAGGTCGTACCGGCCTGGCTGGCCTTGGGGCTGGCCGGGCTGCTGGTGGCGATGGCCTGGGCGGGACTGTCCTGGCGCAAGCGGCTGGTCGCCGTCGAGGCACGCCTCCTCGTCCGGGAGCAGGAGGGCGCCGAGGGCGAGGCCACCGTGCGGCGGCTGGAGCAGGAGCTGGCCCAGAGCGATGCGCAGCTGGATGGCAGCCGCGAGCGCCTGGCCGCCCTGGAGGCCGAGCTGGCCGCGACGCGCGACCGGCTGGCCGAGCGGCGCGAGCATGCCGCCCGGCTGGAGGTCGAGCGCGAGCAGATGGCGCTGCGTCATCGCGAGCAGCTGGACCTGCTGGAGGAGGCCCGGGAGCGGCTCAAGGAGGAGTTCCGCCAGCTCGCCGGGCGCATCTTCGAGGAGCGCCAGCAGGCCTTCTCGGTGCAGAGTCGCGACAGCCTGGAGGCCCTGCTGCGGCCCTTCCGCGAGCAGGTCGACCAGTTCCGCCGTCGGGTCGAGGAACTGCATGGCCAGCAGAGCCGCGACAGCGGCTCCCTCAAGGCCCAGCTGGAACAGCTTGCCGGGCTCAATGCACGCCTTGGCGACGAGGCCGCGGGCCTCGCCCGGGCCCTCAAGGGCGACCAGAAGGCACAGGGCCATTGGGGCGAGCTGATGCTCGAGACCGTACTGGAGCGCAGCGGCCTGCGTCGGGACATCGAGTACCGCCGAGAGGTCTCGCTGCAGGGCGACCAGGGTCGCCAGCGCCCCGATGCGGTGATCTACCTGCCCGACGACCGCCATCTGATCGTCGACGCCAAGGTGTCGCTGGTGGCCTGGACCCGCGTGGTCAATGCAGAGGACGAGCCCGAGCGCGAGGCGGCCATGAAGGCCCACCTGCAGTCGCTGCGCGGCCATGTCGCCGGGCTATCGGGCAAGGACTACCCCGCGCTGCCGGGGCTCAACTCGCCGGACTTCGTGTTCCTCTTCGTGCCGGTGGAGCCGGCCTTCGCCGCCGCCTTCGAGCGCGATCCCACGCTCTTCCAGGAGGCCTTCGACCGCCAGGTGGTGGTGGTCACCCCGACCACCCTGCTGGCCAGCCTGCGCACCGTGGCCGGCCTGTGGAGCCTGGAGCGCCAGAACGAGAACGCGCGCCTGATCGGCGACCGGGCCGAGAAGCTGCTGGCCAAGTTCTCCGGCTTCGTCGAGAGCCTCGAGGAGGTCGGCCGTCACCTGGAACGGGCGGGCGACAGCCATCGCCGGGCCATGGGGCGGCTCTCCAGCGGGCAGGGCAGTCTGGTGGCCCAGGCCACCGAGCTGCAGCGCCTGGGGGTGCGCATGAAGAAGCCGTTGCCGACGGAGCTGGTGCGCGCCGCCGGGGGAGACGGCGAGCCGGACGACGAGGCGACGGGGCGCGCCTGAGCCTCTCCCCCATCGACCGGATCGGCAACGACGACGCCGCCCCGAAGGGCGGCGTCGTGTGCGGTGGTCCTGCGGAGCCAGTGATCAGTCGAGGTAGGCGCCCAGCATCCACACGGTCTTCTCCTGCTCGCGGATGTAGTCGCCGGCCTGGGCGGCGGTGCCCTCGTCGTCGGCATCCGAGGCTAGGGAGAGCAACTCGCGCTGGAGCTCGATCAGGGTCTGGTAGCCCTGGAGCACGCCGCGCACGCAGGCCTCGCCGTCATGGACATTCTTGTCCTCCTGGATCCTGGCGAGCTTCACGTAGTCGCTGTAAGCGTGCACCGGCTGGTGGCCCAGGGTGAGGATGCGCTCGGCGACCTCGTCGACCTTGGTTAGCAGGTCGGTGTAGAACTCCTCGAACTTCTCGTGGAGCTGGAAGAACTGGCGGCCCTTCACGTTCCAGTGGTAGCCGCGCACGTTCATGTAGAAGATCTGGTAGTTGGCCAGCAGCTCGTTGAGCTTCTCGGCCAGCTGGCTGGCGCTGGCCTCGTGCAGGCCGATGGTGTTGGTGTCGCTCATGCAATGCCTCCTTGATCGCGATGCAGGTAGGGTAAGACGTCCGCCGGCGGTGGATAAGTCGATTGTCGCCATGGCCACCATAGCCGATGCCCATGTTATGCGGGTGTCGGCCGCGCTCTTCAAGGCCGACGGCCGGCCAGTGCGACCCAGAGACGCACCAGGCCCTCGGTGCGATCGGCCAGCAGCTCGGCGCTGCGCGCGAGGGCCTCGTCAAGCACCATGGGGCCATCGGCCAGGGCGAAGGCCGCGGTGACCCCCTCGTCGAAGGCGGCCTGCCAGCCCGGGGCCAGGCGCCCGGCCAGCACCACCACCGGCACCCCGTGACGATGGGCCAACCGTGCCACCCCGACCGGTGTCTTGCCGGCCAGGCTCTGGCCGTCGAGCTGGCCTTCGCCGGTGATCACCAGGTCGGCGTTCGCCAGCAGGGCCTCGATACCGGCCTGCGCCATCACCAGCTCGATGCCGGGGCGCAGCTCGGCGCCGAGGAAGGCCCGGGCGGCAAAGCCCATGCCCCCCGCGGCGCCGGCCCCGGGCAGGTCACGGTGATCCTGGGCCAGGGTCGCAGCAGTGACGTCGGCGAGGCGGGCCAGGGCGGCATCGAGGCGCGCCACCTCCTCCGGCGTGGCGCCCTTCTGGGGGCCGAAGACCGCACTGGCGCCGCGCTCCCCCAGCAGCGGGTTGTCCACGTCCACCGCGGTCTCGACCCGCAGGCCGGCCAGGCGCGGGTCGAGGCCCTCGAGGTCGAGCTCGGCCAGGTCGGCCAGGGCGGCGCCGCCCGGTGCCAGGTCGCGGCCCTCGGCGTCACGCAGTCGCGCCCCCAGGGCGGCCAGCATCCCCGCCCCGCCGTCATTGGTGGCACTGCCGCCGAGCGTGAGCAGCAGGCGTTCGGCACCGGCATCCAGCGCCTCGCGGATCAGCTCGCCGACACCGAGGGTGGTGCTGTGCAGGGCGGTGCGCTCGTCGGGCGCCAGCGCCTGCAGGCCACTGGCCTCGGCCAGTTCCACGTAGGCGGTGCGGCTCCCGGCGTGCCAGCCCCAGTCGGCCCGGGCAGGGCGTCCCAGGGCGTCGTGGACGTCAGCCGAGCGCCGCTCGGCCCCGGTGGCAGCCAGCAGGGCATTCAGGCTGCCCTCTCCACCATCGGCCAGCGGGCATTCCAGGGCCTCGATGTCGCCACCGGCACGTCGCGCCCCGACGGCGATGGCGCGCGCGGCGTCGGCGGCGGGCAGGGCATCCTTGAAGCTGTCCGGGCAGATGAGGATCTTCATGTCCGCTCTCGTCGTGTGGAAGGGGTTTCCAGCTTAGCGCCAGCCGGCGCGGGACAGAACCCCGGGGCGCTTCATCCCTGTCGGCTTCCGGCGTAGACTGCTTTTTACCCTTCGCGGAGATCATCCGATGCGTGCATGGTTGTTAATGCTGCTGCCGGCGGTGCTGGCCGGCTGCCAGGTGACGCCGACGACCCTGCCCGTGGCCGAGCCTGCCCCGGCCGCCGAGTGCCGCTGGCCCGCCGGGCCCGGTGACAGCCTGGCCAGGGCCGTCACGGCCCTGGAGACGGAGGGCTTCCTGGTGCGGCACACCGATGCCTCGCTGGGACTGGTCAGTGCCGAACGCGCCCGGAACACCATCTATCACGACCATGGCGTCGAGCGCCTGCCCCGATTCGGCGGCTTCGTGCTGGGCGGCAGTGGTGGCCATGTCGCCTCCGGCGTGATGATCGGCATCGGTAGCGGCATCGGATCGGCGACCGACGAGGCGACTCGAATCGAGCGGGTCTCGGTGGTGGTGGGGGCGCAGCAGGTGCAGGTGTCCCGGGATATCCGCATCTTCGACTGGCGAGGTGAGCTGCGCGAGTCACGCAGCGCCAGCGATGCCGCCTTCTGCCGCGATCTGCGTGCTGCCATCGAGGCCGTACCGGCACAGGAGGCCCCATGATGCGTGCCCCCCTCGTCATCCTGCTGGTCGCCTGGCTGGCCGGCTGTGCCACGCCGGCTCCGCCTGAGCCCCGCGAGATTTACCTGGCGGCGACGCCCGAGACCACCCTGCGCGAGGCCATGGACCTGCTGATGGAACGCGGCTACGTGATCCATCATGCCGACGCCGACCTGGGTCGCCTGGAGGCGGTGCTGGGCCGGATGCCGGGATACGGCGTGTCGCTGCGCGTGGCCGGCCAGGGGGACGGCAGCCGCGTCAGCTTCATCGCTACCCGCGGTGGTCGGCCCCTGCCGCCCACCGTCCTGGACCCGCTGCTGACCGACCTGCAGTCGCGGCTGGGGCTGTTGCCCTGACCTGCTCGAATGATGACAAGGCCTACGATGATTCCTTACGTACTCTTCCCTCGCGTGATCGGCGTGCTCTGCCTCGCCGCCGGCCTTCTTCTGCCGCTTACGGCCACGGCGCACCCCCACGGCTGGATTGACCTGCGCATGCGCCTGGTGCTCGACGATGAAGGCCGGCTGGAAGCGCTGCAGCAGTCATGGCGCCTGGACCCCTTCTACAGCCTGGTGCTGCTCGAGGAGCTCGAACGTGAGCAGGGGGACGGTGGGGTCGAGGCCGCTCTGGATCAGTTGGGCGGCGAGATGCGGAATACCCTGTCGCCGCAGGACTATTTCACCGAGCTGCAATGGGGCGACGACAGGCCAGGTTTCGGCGAGGTCGAGGAGTACACGGTGCTCGCACGGGAGGGGCGCATCGAATTCGTCTTCCTGCTGCCGCTGGCTGAACCGCTGGACCTGACGGGAGGGCCACTGCGTTACCGGGTGTTCGACCCCTCCTACTATATCGAGGTGGTGCACGAAGCGGAGGGTGATACGCCGCTTGACGATGCCCTGGTGGTGAGCGGCAAGCTCGATTGCGAGACGCGCATCCTGGCGGCAGAGCCCGATCCCGAGCGAGTCATGGAGGCCGCCATGCTGGATGTCGATGACACCGCCGAGTCGGGGCTGGGGCGTCACTTCGCCGAGACCGGGGAGGTGGTATGCCATTGACGGTGAGGCACCTGACCGTGGTACTGGTGGCCCTGCTGGTGGTTGCGGCCCTCCTCCAGTTCGTCATGCAGGGCGGCCTGAATGCCATCACCCTGCAGCTGGTGACCTGGCAGCGCGACTTCCATCGCGCGCTGACCATGGCCATCACGGGGATTTCCGGCACACCCTCGCCGGCGACCTGGACGACCCTGCTCGGCATCAGCTTCGGCTATGGCGTCTTCCATGCCGCCGGCCCCGGCCATGGCAAGGCGGTGTTGACCACGTATCTGGTCTCCCAGGGCGGGGCACGGCGGCGAGCGCTGGCGCTCTCCTGTGCCGCCTCCCTGCTGCAGGGACTGGTGGCCATCGCCCTGGTGGTAGTGCTGGTGCATGGCCTGGACTGGTTGACCCGCCAGGCCATGGGCAGTGTGGCCTGGGTCGAGCAGGCGAGCTTCATCATGGTGGCGCTGCTCGGCGCCTGGCTCTGCCTGCGTGCCATCCGCCAACTGCGCCGCCCGGTGGTGGCATCCGGCGATGGCTATGTCCATGACGGGCATCAACATCACCCGGGTCACGACTGTTGCGGGGGGCACCACCATGTGGATCCGCAGCGGGCCGGGGATTGGCGCACGGCCCTGGCCACGGTGGTCGCCATCGGCATACGCCCCTGCAGCGGGGCCGTTCTACTGCTGGGGGCGGCGACCCTGCTCGGCAATTTCATGGTCGGGGTGACGGCGGTACTGGTGATGTCGCTGGGTACCGCCCTCACCGTCTCGTCCCTGGCGCTGGCAAGCGTGTTCGCTCGAGGCTGGGCAGAGCAGCGGCTGGCGGCCCGGAGCACGGACCACCGCATCGGCAGGCTGCTGGGCTGGGCCGCCCTGGCGGGCGGGCTGGCCATCATGGTCCTGGGGGTGTCGCTGACCGTGACCGGCGTCGGCCAGCCGGCCAGCGCGCTGCTGCTGGGCGAGCCCCCGTCGCGCGGTGCGACGGCGCAGCCGGATACTGCGCCCCATCCCTTCGGCGGTTAACCTTCGTGCGATGCCAGGTCCAGCCCTTCCACCTCGGCCAGGATGCGGGCACGCATGTCGGCCAGCCGGTCAAGGTCATAGCCCTCGGCCTGACCATGGCCCCAGACCGGCGCCGGCCAGGCGGCATCCTCGCGACGCCGCACGATGACGTGCACATGCAGCTGGGCGACGACATTGCCGAGGCTGGCGATGTTGAGCTTGTCGCCACCGAGGGCATCGAGCATGGCCCTGCCGACCGCGCTGGCTTCCCGCCATAGCTGCTGCTGAGCCGGGGCATCGAGCTGGAACACCTCGCTGACCTCGAGGCGGCGCGGTATCAGCACCAGCCAGGGGAAGCGGGCATCGTCCATCAGCCGCAGCTGGCACAGCGGCAGTTCGGTGACGGGATAGCTGTCATCCACCAGACGGGGATCGGGTTCGAAATCCGACATCACGGGGGCTCCTTTCGCGTCGGCTGTCCCTGTCCGTCATCATGGCACAACTACCCGATATCGGGGCAGATTCCCCCTACAGGGCTGCCCCGGTATGCTGGACGGCCTTTCTCCGACCCGCAAAAAACGGACGCTGTCATGACGCTGCTCGAGGCGCTTGCCCTGCTGGCCATCGGGACCCTGGCCGGGTTCATCAACGTGCTCTCCGCCGGGGGCTCGATGCTTACCCTGCCACTGCTGATGTTCCTGGGGTTGCCGCCTCAGGCGGCCAACGGCACCAACCGGGTCTCGATCGCGCTGCAGAGCATCTCCGCGGTGACCAGCTTCTTCCGTGCCGGTGCACGCTACCTGGGCCTCTCGTTGCGGCTCTCGGTGCCGGCAGTGGTCGGCTCGGTGCTCGGTGCCTGGCTCGCCCTGCACACCGGGGATGGGCTCTTCGAGGCGATCCTGATCACGGTGATGGCGTGCTCGGCGGTGTTGATGCTGCTGCCCCAGCCGCGCCTGGAGACCCGGACCCTGACACCGGAGCGCCTCACGCCGGCGGTCTATCTGGCCATGTTCGCCATCGGCCTCTATGGCGGCTTTATCCAGGTTGGTGTCGGCATCCTGTTTATCGTGGTGCTCTACCGTATGCTGAAGATCGACCTGGCCCAGGTGAACGTCTTCAAGGTGCTGATCATACTGGTCTACACCTTGCCGGCTCTGGCCATCTTCCTGGCCAACGATCAGGTGCGCTGGGGCTACGGCCTGGTGCTGGCGGCCGGCAGCATGCTGGGGGCCTGGTTGGCGGTGAAAGTCAACATGAGCCCGCGTGGCGCCTTCGTCGTCAAGTGGCTGACCATCGCGGTGATCATCGCGATCATCCTGCGGCTGCTGCTGGGGTGAGAGCCCACTGGGCACTTTCGCCGTATCTGCTAGATTTAAAGGGACACCCCTTGTGTTCCACATCGGGAACGGCAACGAGGACGCCATCATGAAACGAATGATATCGCTGATACTGGTCTCACTTTTCACCCTTTCCCTGCTCAGCGGCTGCAATACCATGCGCGGGGCCGGCGAGGACATCGAGGAGGGCGGCGAGGCGATCCAGCGCTCCAGCTCCTGACGTTGCTTTCCCGAAGCAGGTTGGCGAGTGGGCTGCTAGGCTGAAATTGCCATTGCTTCACGGCAAGGAATGGATCCCTGAACCCGTTAAGGAGGACATGCCATGAAGAAAGTGATCGCCATGGGCTTCATGCTGCTGATGACCGCCGGCCTGCTCGCCGGGTGTAATACCATGGAAGGCGCCGGTCAGGACGTCGAGCAGGGTGGCGAGGCCGTGCAGGATGCCGCCAGCTGAGCTCCCGCTCATCCGGCATAGCAAGCCTGCCTAGGTTGACACGGGCACGCCCTTCGGCGTGCCCGTCTTGATTCATTTTTCGACAAGATCCCCGTTCACTAGCTGGAACTCCCGCATGTTGCTCGCCTGGAAACCCTGGCTGGCCGCCGCTGGCCTGTCGCTGATGACCGCCTGCAGTGCCACGAACGATCCCCCGGTTCCCCGCGCGCCGGCACCCGAGCCTCCTCGCGTCACCGAGGTCGAGGATGCCTGTGGTGCCGGCCGCGTCCAGGACCGGGTGGGGCGCCACTTCGATGAGGCGCTGGGTGCGTCCCTTCGTGAAGAGAGCGGTACCGACACGCTGCGCGTGATGCGCCCCGGCGAGGCCCATACCCTCGATTACCGGGCCGAGCGCCTCAATGTTCGCCTGGACGACCGGGACCGGATCACCGCCCTGAATTGCGGCTGACGCACGCTTCTTCTCAGGGGTCGCCGTGCTCGGCCTGGGTGCGACGCTCTTCCTCCTCGGCCTGCTTTCGCAACTTCTTGCGCAGGGCCGCCTTCTCGAAACGCAGCTTCTGGAGCCGGGTCGCCAGCTTCAAAGGCGGGACCCGTGCCGGCTTGCCGGTGTCGTCCACGGCCACCATGGTCAGGTAGCAGCTGTTGGTGTGGCGGATCACCTTCTTGCGGATGTCCTCGGCCACCACCTTGATGCCGATCTCCATGGAAGAACTGCCGACATGGTTGACGCAGGCCAGGAAGGTGACCAGCTCGCCGACATGGATCGGCTGCTTGAACAGCACCTGGTCGACGGACAGCGTCACCACGTAGTGGCCGGCATAGCGGCTGGCACAGGCATAGGCCACCTCGTCGAGCTTCTTGAGGATGGCGCCGCCATGCACCTTGCCACTGAAGTTGGCCATGTCCGGTGTCATCAGCACGGTCATCGAGAGCTCGTGCTGCCCGTTCAGCGGTTGGTCGTCCATCGTCATGCTCCCTTGAGGTTTCCTACAGCATAACGCCTTGCCCCCGCGAGGGGAGCAAGGCGTTTGATGCGGGGCAGTCAGGCCCGGGGATCAGAACCAGGTCAGGCCCACCGCGATGATGATACCGGTGATGAACAGCTGGATCAGGCAGAAGCCCATGATGTCCTTGGCCTTGAGGCCGGCGATGCCGAGCACCGGCAGGGCCCAGAAGGGCTGCAGCAGGTTGGTCCAGGCGTCCCCCCAGGCCACGGCCATGGCCACCCGGGGAATGTCCACGCCCAGGGCCTGGGCGGCGGGCAGCATCACCGGCGCCTGCACGGCCCACTGGCCGCCACCTGAGGGCACGAAGATATTGACGATACCGGCGCTGATGAAGGACCAGAAGGGCAGGGTGGTCTCGGTGGCAAAGGAGATGAGTGTCTCCGACATGCTCTCGGCCAGCCCCGACTGCACCATGATCGCCATGATGCCGGCATAGAAGGGGAACTGGATGACGATGCCGGCACCGCCCTTGATCGCCTCCTGGAGGCTCTCGAGCAGGCTACGGGGCGTGCGGTGCAGCACGATGGCCAGCGACAGGAACAGGAAGTTGACCACGTTGAGGTTCAGGCCGCCGTCGCGGAAGATGAAGTGGTCGAGCAGGAACAGCACCCCGGGGATGCCCACCAGCCAGGCCAGGGTCGTGCTGTTCTCCAGGCGCTCGGCGGGACGGGTGATGCGCACGCGCCTTTCCTCGTCGTCACCCAGCAGCTTGGGGTCGATATAGACGCTCTCCTTCTCGTCGGGGAGCATCAGCCGGTTGACCAGCGGTACGGCGATGAACAGGCAGGCCACGATGGCCAGGTTGAACAGCGAGAAGATGGTATCGCCGGTACCGATCACGCCGATCTGCTCGGCGGTGAAATGGTCGTCGGTGGCGATGGTCAGCGGGATCGAGCCGGCCAGGCCGCCGTGCCAGACGATGAAGCCGGAGTAGGCGCTGGCCACCAGCAGGCGGTAGTCGACGCGCACCAGGCGGGCCAGTTCCTTGGCGAACAGCGCCCCTACCACCAGGCCGAAGCCCCAGTTGATCCAGCTGGCGACCAGCGACACCAGGGTGACCAGGATGATGGCGCTGCCGGCATTCTTCGCCAGACCGGCGAGCTTCTGCAGCAGGCGCTTGACGGGCGGGGAGCTGGCCAGCATGTAGCCGGTGACGAGCACCAGCAGCATCTGCATCGAGAAGGTCAGCAGGCCCCAGAAGCCGTCGCCCCAGAAACGCATCACCGCCAGCGGGGTCTGGCGTTCCACTGCGATGGCCGCGGCGGCGGCGATGATCGTCAGCAGCAGGACGAAGATATAGGGGTCGGGCAGGTAGCGTTCGACCAGCTTGACGGCTGGTCTCGATAGGGCCTTGAGCATGAGGGTTCCCTTCTTCTGTGGTCGAATTGTCGCGTGTCTGACAGAAAGTAGCGCAACCTCAGAGGGTTGCGCTACCCGGCGCGGGAGACTCCTTCAACGCCGTCGGCCGCGGCGTGGTGGCGCCAGCGGGAGCGGCGGTGGTGCCGATAGTAGGCCGCCAGCACGCCCGAGCGCACCACGGCAAAGGCCAGGAAGGCCAGCCACAGGCCGTGGTTGCCCAGGGGCGTGGTCAGCCACCAGAGTGGCAGGTAGACGGCGAGTCCTGCATAGATGCTGTTGCGCATCTCGCGGATCGCCGTGGCCCCGATGAAGACGCCGTCCAGCAGGTAGCTCCACACCGCCACCAGCGGCATGACGACCATCCAGGGCAGATAGTCGCCGGCGGTGGACCGCACCTCCGGCAGGCCGGTGAGCAGCGCGATCAGCCACTCGCCCCCCAGGGCGAAGGCCAGCGCGGCCAGCCCCGCTGTGACCAGCGAGAAGCGCGCGGCACTGCGGACGACCTGGCCGAACTCGTCGAAGCGCCGGCGGCCCACGGCACGGCCGGCCAGCGCCTCGGCGGCATGGGCGAAGCCGTCCAGCGCGTAGCTGGTCAGCATGATGAACTGCAGCAGTACGGCATTGGCCGCCAGCACCGTATCGCCCTGGGCGGCGCCGCGGGAGGTGAAGAAGGCCATGGCGAACAGCAGGCCCAGGGTGCGCACGAAGAGGTTGGCGTTGACCCGGAAGAGTTCGCCATAGGCGGCCAGGCGCAGCAGTCGTTCGCGCAGGAAGCGCCCTTCCAGCAGCTTGAGCTGGCGCGAGACCAGCCAGAGGCCGAAGGCCAGTGCCGTGTAGTCGGCGAGCACCGTGGCCCAGGCCACGCCGTCGCTGGTCATCCCCAGCCCCACCACAAACAGCAGGTCGAGGGCGATGTTGACGCCGTTGGTCAGCACCAGGATGGCCAGCGTTACCCGTGAGTTCTGCTGGCCGAGGAACCAGCCGAGGATGGCGTAGTTGGCCAGCACCGCCGGGGCGGAGAGCAGGCGGATGCGGGCGTACTCCGCGGCCAGCGCCGTGGCCACCTCGCTGCCGTCGAGCAGCCACAGTCCGAGGGTCACCAATGGGCCACCGGCGAGGATCAGCCACATACCGATCACCAGGGCGAGCAGTAGCGACTGGCCGAGCAGGTTGCGCACCTCACCGTCCGCCTCGCGGCCCACCGCCTGGGAGGTGAGGCCGGTGGTGCCCATGCGCAGGAAGCCGAAACCCCAGTAGAGGAAGCTGAACAGCGTCGCGCCCAGGGTCACCCCGGCGAGATAGCGCGAGTCGGGCAGGTGGCCGACCACGGCAGTATCCACCAGCCCGAGCAGCGGCACGGTGATGTTGGAGAGGATGATCGGCCAGGCCAGCGAGAGGATGCGCTGTCGCGTGCCCGCGCGGGCAGTGGTCGTGGGCGACGTCACGGCGGGGTCCTTGGCGGTGAAACGGGGCAGGGTGGCGTGTCCCGGCCCGGAACGCAACGGCCCCGCCGATGGGCGGGGCCGTCGAGGGCGTGTGTCAGGGGCTAGAAGCGGTAGCCCAGGCTGGCGGAGAAGAGGTCGACCTCGAAATCCTCGCCGCTGTCGCTGATGTCGTAGCGCTCGTACTCGGCACGCATCATGACCTGGTCGATCTCATATTCGGCGCCGATGCCATAGAAGGGATCGGTGCCGTCTTCGCCGGCAGTTTCACGATAGTAGGTGCCATCGACCGTCGCATTCCCATCGATGTCGGCATCCCAAGCGATCATCCCCAGCTTGCCATGGACACTGAAACCATTTTGGATCGGTAGCTTGCCGACCAGAGCTGCTGTGAAGCCATCGATACCTAGCTCCAGATTGACGCTATCGCTCCCCTCAGCGCCACTGGCTGAGAAATCTCCAAGGTCTACATAGCTAGCTTCTACAGCAAAGTTGGGGTTGAACTGGTAACCGGCAAATAGCTTGTAACCGGTATCGCTGTCATCGGTGTTGAATCCGTTGCGATCAAGCCAGCTCAGTCCCTCATTGTCCAATGAAGCATGACCGATCCCGGCACCCAGGTAGGGCCCCTCGGCAGGGTTGTACTGATAGCTCTGGGCGAAGGCGGGCGAGGCGACCAGGCCGGCCAGGGCGGCGGTGGCGATCAGGCGTTTCATCATGCGCTCCTTTGCATGGGGCGGGCGGGGCCCGCGGGGTTGGGCATGCGGCGAAAGCCGGCTACCCTGATGTAAGATCCTGTGAAAGGATGTAACTTTGAAGATTCTAGGTGCTAATTCGAATGAATGCCATGGTCCGGCGGCGGCCGGCAGGGCGACAATCCAGGCGACAGGGTAGGGAGCGAGGATGATGAAGCGACTGGGCAAGAGCACGATGTTTGCCATGCTGGCGCTGGTGATGCTGCTGGGCAGCCTGCCGGCCGTGGCACAGGGAGAGCGCATGGAGGCCCAGCCCAGCGGCGGGGCGATGATTGCCGATGCGGTCGTCGCCCGGCCGCTGCTGGCGGCGGCCACGGTGGGCGGTACGGCGATCTTCCTGGTGTCGCTGCCGTTCACCGCCCTGGGGGGGAACGTGGACGGGGCGGCGGAGACCCTGATCAAGACCCCGGCCGAGGCGGCCTTCCGGCGCTGCCTGGGGTGCAAGGTGAGCAGGCGCGCCGACGAGATGTAGGCCGGCTGCAGGCGACGGCCAGTCCCTCTGCGTTCTTGACAGGATAACCGGGCAAAAGGGGCTGAGTTTTTGCTGCTCCAGACAACGGCGCCCCGCTCATCGAGCGGGGCGCCGTCGGTTGTGCTGGCGTCGAACGGGGTCAGGCCGCGGTGATGAGGTGGTACTTCTCCATCAGCGCCTCACGGCTCTCCTTGTGCTCCGGGTCCAGCGGAATGCAATCCACCGGGCAGACCTGTTGGCACTGGGGCTCGTCGTAGTGGCCGACGCACTCGGTGCACAGGCCGGGGTCGATGACATAGATCTCTTCCCCCGGCGAGATGGCGCCGTTGGGGCATTCGGGTTCGCAGACGTCGCAGTTGATGCACTCATCGGTGATCATCAGGGCCATGGGGTACCTCACGGATGTCGCTGGCCAGCAAGCGGTCCCGGGAAGTGGGTAATCCCGAGTTTCCTGGTCAGGTATTGTAATGGCTCTTCAGCGTCTCGGCGACCCTGGGATGCACGTGCTTGGAGACATCGCCGCCGAGCCGGGCGATCTCGCGCACCAGCGTCGAGGAGATGTAGGAGTTCTCCACCTCCGGGGTCAGGAAGACCGTCTCCAGCTCCGGCATCTGGGCGCGGTTCATGTTGGCCAGCTGCAGCTCGTACTCGAAGTCCGACACCGCCCTCAGGCCGCGCAGCAGCACTCGTGCCTTCTGCTGCTTCATGAATTCGGTCATCAGCCCCGAGAAGCCGACCACCTCGACGTTGTCGAGGCCGGCCACCACCTCCTGGGCCAGGGCGATGCGGGTATCGAGGTCCAGGGCAGGCCCCTTGCCGGGGCTGGTGGCGATGGCCACTACCACCTTGTCAAACAGCCGGGCGGCGCGTTCGATCAGGTCGAGGTGGCCGTTGGTGATGGGGTCGAAGGTGCCCGGATAGATGGCGGTGTTCATCACGCTTCTCCCTCGTCGAGTCGTCCGAAGGGGTTGTCCACGGCCAGCGATACCTCCTGGGCATAGCCGGGAATGCGGATGGCGTCCCGGCCGACGTCGAGCTCGGGTCCCTCCAGCACGCCCTCGCCGAAGCGATAGCGGACCTCGAAATGGCCTCGGTCGGCGGCCCGATGAAAGGCCGCAGCGACCTCCCGGGTGGCCTCGCGGCGCATCTGCCAGGCGGCCATGGCGGTCTCGCCGTGGCGCTGGGCCATCAGTCGCTCGGTCACCGCAGGAGAGAGCACCACGCCGGTGGCATTGTTGCCACCGAAGCCCTTGGCGTTGATGAAGGCGGCATCCGCGACGAAGGGCAGTGGGTCGCGGAACAGCTTCAGACGTTCGGCATGGACGTCGTCGGCTACCGCATCCAGGGTGAAGATGCCCGGCAGCAGCCCGTGAGCGAAGCTGCCCAGGGCGCTGGTCAGCTGGTCGCCGGCGGCACTGCCCTGGGAGTGGCCGACGAAGGCCTTCACCGCCACCACCGGCCATGCCGTGATGCCGTGGGCGCGGGCCACCTGGTCGAAGACGTGGGACTCGGTGATACGGTTCTTGGGCGTGCTGGTGCCATGAGCATGGAGGAAGGTGCGCTCGCGCAGGGCCTTCTCGCCGAGCATGTCGCGCACCAGCGCGGCCCCCTTGGCCAGGGAAATATAGTTGCCGATGCCGGGGGCGGAGATCGAGCGCTTCCAGCCGTCGGCATTGACGAACACGCCCGGCACGCTGCCGAGGACCTCGGCACCGGTCTCCAGGGCCAGGGCGTCGTCCATCAGCATGATGAACTGGCTGGACTCGCCCATGGTGAAGCCGCAGTTGCGGGCGAAGGGACGGCAGGCACGCTGATAATCGGCGTCGGTGAGCAGCTCCAGGGCATCCAGGGCCTTGAGGCCGTCATCATCGGCGAGTGCGCCCATGGTGCGGAAGCCCTCGATGACCTCGGGCGTGATCGGGGCATCGGCGGTGCCCACCAGCACGACCCGGCGCCGCCCGGCACGGATGTCGTCCACCCCCAGGCGCAGGTTGTAGAGGAAGCTGGCGCAGGCGCCCAGGGCCGCCCCGGTGCCGCCGACGCTGCCCAGTACATAGGCATTGATGAAGTCGGCGGGCATCTGGCCGTAGCCCAGCGGCATCTGCTTGGAGGTGGCGCGCTTGCCGGAGACGAAGCTCTTGAGCAGGCCGCCCCAGCCCTCGTCGTCGAGCTGACCGATGGAGTTGCCGGCATAGACGGCAACCTCGTCGGGGTCCAGGCGGTCGCGCAGCCCATCCCACTCGAGTCCGCTGTCGCCCAGACAGTCGCTGGCGGCGAAGACGGTCATGGAGAGCCCGCGGGGGTGGTGCACGCTGCGGTAGAGTCGGCTGGGCTCGAACCCCGAGGGCAGCTGGCCGGCGGCGCGCACCTGGGCCGGGCGCGTCTCGGGCAACATCACTTCCATGGTGCCGGCCGGGACGGTGACCTCGAGGCTCTGACGGTCCAGTTCCTTGACCTGCCAGGTGGGGGGCAGGTCGTCGGGCAACTGCCGGCGACGGATGCGGAAGGTCAGCGGAGTGTCCAGCGCCAGGCTCGCCTTGCGGTTGGCCGGCAGGCCCTCCTCGTTGAAGCGGGGATCCTCGATGCGCCGGATCAGGGTGTGGTCGAGCACCTGCTGGCGGGTCTGCTCGACGATCCCGGCGGCGTCCAGCGGCCGGCCCTCGGCGTCATGCCAGGCGCCATCCGCCTGGCAGTCGGCCAGGCGCATCATCGCCGCCAGGCCCAGCAGGGTGCTGGCCTGGTCGTCGTCGGACAGGGCGTCGAGCACGGTGCGGCGAAACGCCTGGTGGCCCGAGGTTCGGCCGGCGGGATTCACGCCGCCCATGCCGACGATCACCGGTAAGTGTGGCAAGCCGGGTTCCTCGTTGTGCGGTTGATATCGTGGCTGCATTTAGTCGCTGTCAGGCCATGGATCATAGCACCCGGCCCGTGGCGGCGTCATGCCGGCGCCCCCTGCGCGGGGGGCTTGCGGCTGGTAGAATGCTTCCCCTTTCCGTTTACGCCGAGCCCGCTGACATATGACTGCCCGTTCGCGATCCATCGTCAGCCGCCAGACCGGCCCCCACGAGGACCTGGCCCGCCGCGTGGCGCGGGCCCTGGCGCATCCCCTGCGCAAGCCATTCGCCGAGCACACCCGCGAGGCCTTTGCCCGGGCCCGCGACTGGCTCGAGCGCCGCGATGGAGCGTCATTGATCCTGGATGCGGGATGCGGCGTGGGACTCTCGACGCGCCGGCTGGCCGAGAAGTATCCGGCCGCCGCGGTGATTGGCGTCGACCGCAGCGCCGACCGCCTGTCCCGGGACCATGGCCGGCTGCCGGACAATGCCCTGCTGGTGCGTGCCGACCTGGTGGATTTCTGGCGGCTGGCCCTGGCCGAGGGATGGCGGCCGGTGCGTCACTACCTGCTCTATCCCAACCCCTACCCCAAGGCCGCCCACCTGAAGATGCGCTGGCAAGGGCATCCGGTGCTGCCGGTGATCCTGGCCCTGGGCGGCCGGCTGGAGCTTCGCTCCAACTGGCGGCTCTACGTGGAGGAGTTCGCCCTGGCGGTGACCCAGGCCACCGAAGTGGCAGCCGAGGCGGCACCCTTCGTGCCGGGCGAGGCCTGCCTGACGCCCTTCGAGCAGAAGTACCATGGCAGCGGACAGGCGCTCTGGCGGCTGGTGGTCGAGTTGCCCCACGCTCCCGGGCTGGTGCCCGGGGGCGCGCTGCCGGCCGCCGGGGAAGAAGGATGATGGCGTTCCTGTTCCTGGCCCTGGCGATCGTCGCCGAGGTGATCGCCACCAGTGCGCTGAAGGCCTCGGAGGGCTTCACACGGCTGTGGCCCAGCGTCACGGTGGTGGTCGGCTATGGGCTGGCCTTCTACCTGCTCGCCCTGGTGCTGCGCACCATGCCCGTGGGCATCGCCTACGCCTTCTGGGCGGGGCTCGGCATCGTGCTGGTGACCCTGGTGGGCATCCTGGTCTATGGCGAGAAGCCGGACCTCCCGGCATTGCTGGGCCTCGCCATGATCGTTGGCGGCGTGGTGGTGATCCAGGTGTTCTCTTCCGTCTCATCCCATTAAGCTGAGGCCTCTCATGCTGCCTGGAGGTCCCATGCTCCGTCGCCCGCTGCTCTGCGTCCTGCTGACGCTGCTGCCGCTCTTCGCCCAGGCGAGCGGCTTCACCCGCCTGGCCGAACTCGCCGACAAGGGCTTCCTGCTCGGTGCCGAGGCCCGCTTGCTGAACAGCGGCGAGGTCCTGGGCGCCATCGGGCCCGAGCGCCAGCTGTCACCGGCTTCGGTGTCCAAGGTCTACCTGGCGGCGGCGGCGCTGGAGCGCTGGGGGCCGCAGCACCGCTTCTCCACCCGGCTGGTAAGTCTGGCCGAGCCCGGTGCGGACGGGGTGCTGCACGGTGACCTGGTGCTCGACGGCGGGGGCGACCCTATGCTGACCAGCGAGGACCTGTGGCGGCTCACGCAGCGGCTGCACCAGGCCGGCGTGCGCCGGGTCGAGGGACGCCTGGTGGTCAGCCAGTGGCGCTATGGCCCGGTGGAGTGCATCACCACCGACCGCTGTCAGGCCCATTCCCGGGTGGCCAACGCCTACAGTGCGCTGCTCTCGTCGGCCGGGGTGAACCATGGCAGCTGGTGCGTCAACGTGGCCCCCGCCGCCGTGCCCGGCGAGTCCGCCCGCATCACCAGCTGCGACAGCCAGGCGCCGATCGTCGGGATCGACAACCGCGTCGAGACGAAGCCCGACGACAGCGGCACCCGGCTCAATGCCGAGCGGGTGCTGCGCGACAGCGGCGACGTGATGGTGGTGAGCGGACAGATCTCCACCAATGCCCGCCCCCGGTCCATCTACCGGGCCAGTTCCGACCCGGCGCGCCAGAGTGCGGCCACCCTGCTGGCGATGCTGGAACAGGCCGGAATCCGCGTGCGTGACGGTGCCGGGGTGGCGTCCACCGAGCCGCCGGCCGAGGCCCGCTCCCTGGCCGAGGTGGAGAGCGAGCCGCTGCAGGAGCTGCTGCTGCGCACCCTCAACCACTCCAACAACTTCATGGCCGACCAGCTGGCGCTGAACCTGGTGGAATCCCCCCGCGCCGGCCTGGTGCAGGCCGGCGGGGCGCTGGAGGCCTTCGTGACTGGTCTGCCCGACCATGGTCCCGTGACCCTGCGCAGCGGCAGCGGTCTCACCCCCGAGAACCGCACCTCGGCGGCGGGCATCACCGCCCTGCTGGAGAGCATGTACCGTCGGCCGGCACTCTTCCCCAGTTTCGTCGCTGCCCTGCAGTCGCCGGCCAACGGCGTGATGCGCTTCCTGCGCCGCGGATCAACGACCTTCCAGCAGCATGTGATGCTCAAGACCGGCACCCTCAACCAGCCGGTGGCGGTGCGCGCCGTGGGCGGCTACTTCCGCACCCGCAGCGGGCAGTGGGGCGTGTTCGCGGCGATCGTCAACGGTACCTCGAACACCCCCTGGCTCAACTGGCAGCAGGTACTCGACCCATTGGCCGCCGACCTCGAGGAGATGATCGATGCCCACTGATACCCCGGACCTCGCGACATGAAGCCAGGACACACCGGCTGGCAGCACCTGGTGCACTCCACTCGCTACTCCCTCAAGGGACTCAGGGCTGCCTTTCGCAACGAGGCAGCCTTCCGCCAGGAGCTCGGGGTCTGCCTGGTCCTGCTGCCGCTGGCCTGGTGGATCGGCCAGGGGCCGGTAGAGTGGATCCTGCTGGTGGGTAGCTGCCTGCTGGTGCTGATCGTGGAACTGCTCAACAGCGCCATCGAGAACGTGGTGGATCGCATCGGCACCGAGCACCATGAGCTCTCTGGGCGCGCCAAGGACATCAGTTCGGCGGCCGTGATGCTCTCGCTGTTGATCGTCGGCCTGACCTGGGGCTTCTTGGTCTGGCAGAAATTCCTCGCCTAGGTTATGGAGCAGGGCTGGCTTCGCTATGCTGGAGGCATTCGAGAACCGGATGCGAGATGCCCATGGCCCTGCCCGATGACTTCCTGCCGCTGGATGACATTCCCGAGCCCCTGAGGGCTCCCCTGGCGCACGCTCGCGACAGGCTGGCGAGCTCGCTGGAGCAGGCCGACAACCTGGCCGACATGAACGGCAGCGACTCCCCGCTGGAGGACTGGCTGGCGCTGTCGGATGAGCGGCGCCGTCAGTTGTCGCGGGTGCTGGCCGTCTCGACCTTCGCCGCCGAGACCCTGGTGCGCTATCCAGAGTGGCTGTTGCACCTGGATGCCAGCGGCGAACTGGACGCAACGCCCTCCGCGGAGGCCCAACGAGACTGGCTCGACGAGAGGCTGGAGGTCGCCGAGGACGAGGAGGCCCTGCATGGCGCCATCCGCCGTTTTCGTCGCGCACGCATGCTGGGCATCGTCTGGCGTGACCTGACCCGCCCCCCGGGCATCGACATGTGGGAGACCAGTGGCGCGGTGTCGCGACTCGCCGAGACCTGCGTGGAGGCGGCTCTGGCCTGGCTCGAGGCGCATTTCGCGCCGCGCTGGGGGTGGCCCGCCCCGCGTCGCGACGGCAGCGAGCAGCGGCTGGTGGTGCTGGGCATGGGCAAGCTCGGTGCCGGCGAGCTGAACCTCTCTTCCGATATCGACCTGATCTTCGCCTTCCCCGAGAAGGGCGAGACCGAGGGCGGTCGCAAGTCCCTGGAGCACCAGGAATATTTCACCAAGCTTGGCCAGCGGCTGATCACCGCCCTGGATGCGGTGACCGCCGACGGCTTCGCCTTTCGCGTCGACATGCGCCTGCGCCCGCTGGGCGATGGCGGCCCCCTGGTGGGGAGCTTCTCCTCGCTCGCCGGCTACTACCAGGATCAGGGGCGCGAGTGGGAACGCTACGCCATGCTCAAGGCACGGCCGGTGGCCGGCGACCTGGGGGCGGGCGCCGAGCTGTTGTCGAGCCTGCGCCCCTTCGTGTACCGCAAGTACCTCGACTTCGGCGCCATCGAGTCGCTGCGCGAGCTCAAGTCGATGATCAACCGTGAGGTCCGGCGCAAGGGGATGCAGGGCAACATCAAGCTTGGCCCCGGGGGCATTCGTGAGGTGGAGTTCGTGGTCCAGGCCTTTCAGCTGATCCGCGGCGGCCGCGACACCGAACTGCAGGTCACCTCGCTCAAGACCGCCCTGGAGCGCCTGCCCGAGCTCGGCCTGTTGCCCCGGGAGGTCGTCGACGAGCTGATGCCCGACTATGTCTTCCTGCGCGACCTGGAGCATGTGCTGCAGGCCCTGGAGGATCGCCAGACCCAGACCCTGCCCGACGACGATAACGACCGCGAGCGCGTGGCCCTGGCGCTCGACATGGAGGACTGGCCGGCGGTGATGGCACGCCTCGACGAGGTCCGGGAGCGGGTGCGCCGGCACTTCGATGCGGTGATCGCCGAGCCCGAGGAGGAGGTGGACGAGGCCGATGACGCCGACCAGGCCTCCGGTGCCGTCGGCCTGGAGGAGTGGCGCGCACTGTGGCGCGACGAGCTGGAGGAGGACGAGGCCCGGGAGCTGCTGGAGGAGGCCGGCCTGGCGGAACCGGATGCCGCCCTGCGCCGGCTACGGGCGATGCGCCAGTCCCGCCAGGTGCAGGCCATGCAGCGTATCGGCTTCGAACGGCTGGAGGCCCTGATGCCGCTGCTGCTCGATGCCGTGGCCGGCAGCGAGACCCCGGACATCGCCCTGGAGAGGGTGCTTCCGCTGGTCGAGGCGGTGTTGCGACGCACCGCCTACCTGGCGCTGCTGCGCGAGAACCCGGATGCCCTGGGGCACCTGATGAAGCTGTGCAGCGCCAGCCCCTGGATCGCCGCCCAGCTCGCCCGCCATCCCATCCTGCTCGATGAGCTGTTGACCCCGGAGACCCTCTACACTCCGGCCGACAAGGAGCGCCTGGCCGACGAGCTGCGCCAGGCCCTGGGGCGGCTGCCTGAGGATGACGAGGAGGCCCAGCTCGAGGCCCTGCGGGTCTTCAAGCATGCCCAGGTGCTGCACGTGGCGGCCTCCGACATCGCCGGCACCCGCCACCTGATGAAGGTCAGCGACTATCTCACCTACATCGCCGAGGTGGTCCTGGAGGCGGTACTGGCCATGGCCTGGAAGCACCTGACCCGCAAGCATGGCTTCCCGGAACGTCGCGAGGAGGGGCGCTGCGGCAGCGAGCCCGAGTTCCTGGTGGTCGGCTACGGCAAGCTCGGCGGCATCGAACTGGGCTACAGCTCCGACCTGGACCTAGTGTTCCTCCACGATGGTGCCACCCAGGGGACCACCGATGGCAAGCGCCCCATCGACAATGCGGTCTTCTTCACCCGGCTGGGCCAGCGGATCATCCACCTGCTCACCGCGGTGACGCCGGCGGGCAGCCTCTATGAGGTGGACATGCGCCTGCGCCCCTCGGGCAACTCCGGGCTGCTGGTCTCGACGCTCTCGGCCTTCGCCGACTACCAGCGCGAGCAGGCCTGGACCTGGGAGCACCAGGCCCTGGTGCGGGCCCGGGTGGTGGCCGGCCATCCGCGGTTGGCCGAGCGTTTCGACGAGATTCGCGGCGAGATCCTCGGCCGCCAGCGGGATCTCGAGGCGCTGCGCAAGGAGGTGGTGAAGATGCGCCACAAGATGCGCGACCACCTGGGCAGCAAGGGCGAGGGCGACGATTTCGACCTCAAGCACGACCCCGGCGGGATGGTCGACATCGAGTTTCTCTGCCAGTACGCGGTGCTGGCCATGGGCCATGAGACGCCGGACCTCCTGGCCTACAGCGACAACATGCGCATCCTCGAGACCCTGGAGGCCACCGAGCGCCTGCCGGCCGAGACGTGCCAGCGACTGCGCGAGGCCTACCTGGCCTTGCGCACTGCCGCCCACCGGACGGCCCTGACCGGTGGGGCCGGGCGCGGGAGCAACGAGGACTTCCGGGCGCATCGCGAGGCCGTCATCGAGCTCTGGCAGCGCCTGCTCGAACCGCAAGGCCACTGAGCGCGCGGGTTCGACGTGGTGCGCGACAGCAGGCCATCGTTGCCAGCAGGCTGGCGCCGGTGGCCTAGTGGCCAGCCGAGCTGGCTTCGGAGCGTGATCAGACGCCCCGCCTGTCGACGACAGGCGGGGCGTCTTGCGTCTGCGCCATCGCTTTGCCGTTATCACGGAATTCCTCAGTAACAGTTGCCATGGGGCTTC
Source organism: Halomonas rhizosphaerae (assembly GCF_030012485.1). Lineage (NCBI taxonomy): Bacteria > Pseudomonadati > Pseudomonadota > Gammaproteobacteria > Oceanospirillales > Halomonadaceae > Halomonas > Halomonas rhizosphaerae. The sequence continues at coordinate 54,048 of NZ_JASCQQ010000038.1, read as the reverse complement.
CCCCCCCTGTCATTACAGCGGGTTAACAGGCCGTAGCGCCGCCTTTTCCCAGACATTGCCCCTTCCTCGGGCGAAGCGGGACGGAAAAGTATCCAGATTGGTCATTTCGACAGGATGGTCGCGTTGCGGTGAATCAAGCCTCGGCCCTAAGCTCCCCCTGACCCTGACAAGCCCCTCCGGCGAGTCGGTGAGACCAACTAAAACAAAGCAGGTGACAACATGTTCTACAAAACAGCGCTAGCGACCAGTGTCATGATGCTCTCCGCGGGCCTCGCTCAGGCCGAGGAGTCCTACCGGATCGGCATCACCCAGAACAATGTCGGTGTCGACAGCTACCAGACGACCTATGAAAGCGCCTTCGAGGAGGCGGCCGAGAAGCAAGGCAATGTCGATATCGTAGTGCTCGATGCCGGCGGCGATGTGGCACGTCAGATCGGCCAGATGCAGGATCTCATCCAGCAGAATGTGGATGCCATCATCATCTGGCCAACCAACGGCCAGGCGGTGATCCCGGCCATCCGCCAGGCCCACAAGGCCGGTATCCCCGTCGTGGTGACCAACTCCAAGATCGCCGAGGCCGGCATGGAGTATATCGCCTCCTTCTCCGGCCCCGACAACGTCCAGCAGGGGGCCTCTTCTGCCGAGATGATGTGCGAGGCCCTCGATGGCGAGGGTCAGATCGTGCAGATCGCCGGCCAGCCGGGGTATACCACGGCCATGGAGCGTTCCCAGGGCTTCGAGGAGCGACTGGCCGAGGCATGCCCCGGGATCGAACTCGTGGAGACCCAGCCCGCGGACTGGAACCGCGAGAAGGCCCAGCGGGTCATGGAAAACTTCCTCACCAAATACGATGACATCGACGGCGTCTACGCCGGAGATGACAACATGGGTGTCGGTGCCCTGAATGCCGCCAAGAGCGCCGACCGCGCCGATGAGATCGTTTTTATCGGTGCCACCAATTTCGCCGTGGGCTACGAGGCCATCGAACGTGGCGAGTACTACGGCTCCATCTACCAGTCACCGGTCGATGACGCGGAAGCGGCCCTCCAGACTGCCCTCGACGTGCTGTCGGGAGAGGATGTGCCGAAGATGAACTTCTTCGAGACGCCCAAGATCACCGCCGACAACCTGGCCGAGTTCGAAAAGCCCGTGTTCTGAATATCGTAACTCTCGGGGCACGAAGGGAACTCGTGCCTTCCCGCGTCTCCCCAGGCCAATGGCTCCGCAGCGGTCGATGAAGGCTCTCGCGGAATACCGAAAACCACACTCCGTTGGCCGTGACGAATGGTCAGAAGGTCACACGATTCGGTGGCATGCCCCCGGGTATGCCAGCGGGGCGTCGACTGCAACGGAAACACCCTGGCCTTCAGTCCGTAGCGCCAACATAGGTGAGTATCATGGCTTCTGTAGAACAAGGTAAACAAGCCATCATGCTGAGCAAGAAGCATAAAGCGGGTCTCCTGAACTTTCTTTCCGCTCAGGGCATCCTGGTCTTCTTTCTTCTCTGCATGTTTGCTTTCTCGCTGTTCTCCGAACAGTTCCTCTCCCAGTCAAACATCATGACGGTGGTCCGCCAGGCTTCGATCATCGGTATCATTGCCGTGGGCGTCACTGTGGTCATCATCGGCGGTAACCTGGATCTCTCCGTCGGGTCGATGCTCTCCTTCTCGACGGTGCTGGTCGTCGATCTGCATGACAAGATCGGGCCGGCCGGTGCCATCATCCTGATGTTCGTCCTCACCCTGCTGATCGGAGCCGTCAACGGCTTCCTGATCGGCTTCATGAGGCTGAACTCGCTGATCGTCACCCTGGCGATGCTGTCGGCGATCCAGGGGCTGGTGCTGATCTACAGCGGCGGACAGAACGTCGATATCGCCAACTCGAGCGACACCTGGTTCGCCTTCTTCGGTCGTGGCTATGTGCTGGGTATCGCGGTACCGGTGATCCTCTTTGCCTTGCTGGCGATCATCGTGCAGGTCGTCATGTCCTACACCAGCTACGGTCGGCGCATCTTCGCCGTCGGCGGCAACCCGGCCGCCGCCGTCTACTCCGGCATCCGCAAGAACTGGTGCGTGTTCAGTACCTATCTGATCTCGGCCTTCTGCGTGGCCTGTGCCGCCCTGGTGCTGGGCTCGCGGGTCATGGGGTCCCAGAACAACGTCGGGCAGGGCTACGAGCTGCTGGTGCTGGCCGGGATCATCCTGGGGGGAACCAGCCTGCTGGGCGGCGCCGGCAGCATCTGGAAGACGGTCATCGGGGTATTGATCCTGGGCTTCATCCAGAACGGTCTGCTGCTGGTGGGCTACCCCTATTACACCCAATGGCTCGTCACCTGGGTGATCATCATCCTGGCGGTGTGGCTGGACCTTGCCAACAAGCGCAAGCGTCTGTTCACGACTCACTCCTGAACCTGGTGATCAACATGATTAACGTGAAGGATTTTCTCAAGGGCAGTGGCGTCATCCAGCCGATCTGGGTATTCGTCATCGTCATTACCGTCTTCTTCAGCTTCATGTCGGAGTACTTCCTCTCGGTCGGGAACCTGACCAACATCCTGGTCCAGACCTCGACGATCGGGCTGATCGCCCTGGGCATGACCTACGTGATGATCAACGGCAACATCGACCTCTCGGTGGGCGCCGTCCTGGGGCTGGCGGCATCGCTGTCGGTCGGCCTTCAGGATTATGGCATCACCATCGCGGTCATCGCCGCCCTGGCATCGGGCCTTGTCCTGGGCGCCATCAATGGCCTGATCGTCTGGAAGACCGGCGTCAACGCCTTCATCGTGACCCTGGGGGCGATGATCGGTGTCCGCGGCCTCATCTTCATCTACACCGAAGAGCAGTCCTTCTACGCCACCAACTTCGCCTTCTCCGACTTCGGGACCGCCTCGATCGGGCCGATCCCCGTGCTCGCCATCATCTTTCTCATCTGCACCCTGGTGATGCACCTGGTGCTGAAGAAGACCGGTCATGGGCGCAATACCTTTGCCGTGGGTGGCAACCCCGAGGCCGCCCTGGATGCGGGCATCCGCATCGGCCGTCACATGATGATCAACTTCATCATCGTGGGCTTCTTCGCCGCCCTCGCCGGGGTGCTCCTGGCGACCCAGATGGGGGCTGCCACGCCGAACCTGGGCCGTGACTACGAGCTCTGGACCATCACGGCCGTGGTGCTCGGCGGCACCAAGCTGACAGGTGGATACGGCAGCATCACCGGCACCCTGGGCGGCGTGCTGGCCATCGGGATCCTGCGTAACGGCATGAACCTGATGCAGGTGCCGGCCTTCTACGTGCTGGTCATTCTCGGCGCCATCCTGATCTCGGTGCTGATCATCGACCAGCGGCTCAATGTCCATGCCAGCAAGGGAGTCAGCATATGAGCACTGCAGCCATGAGTCGGAATCCCCGCCACGCTGCGGATTCCCCGAGCCCCGTACTGTCGTTGATCGACATCACCAAGAAGTTTCCCGGTGTGGTGGCCCTGAACAAGGTCAGCTTCGACGTCAGGGCGGGCGAGGTCCATGCCCTGCTGGGCGAGAACGGCGCCGGCAAGTCCACCCTGATGAAGGTGCTGGCCGGCAAGCATCAGCCCAACGGGGGGCAGATCATCCTCGCGGGCGAGGAGAAGTCCTTCGAGAACCCCAAGCAGGCCAAGAAGAGCGGCATCGTGCTAATTCACCAGGAGCAGTCGCTGGTCCCCGAGATGTCGGTGGCGGAGAACATCTTCCTGGGCAGCCTGCCGCTGAAATGGGGCAACCGCGTCGACTGGAAGAAGCTGCACGCCGACAGCACCGAGATACTCAAGCGTCTCAAGTGCACCTTCAGCTCGCGCGACATGGTCAGCAACCTCTCCATCGCCAAGAAGCAGATGGTGGAAATCGCCCGGGCCCTGGTCTTCACCCCCCGGATCGTGGTCTTCGACGAGCCGACGGCATCACTGACCGATCACGAGAAGCCGGTGCTCTACGACATCATCCGCAACCTCCAGGAGCAGGGGGTCGGGATCGTCTACATCTCGCATCGCATGGACGAGATCTTCCACCTCTCCCAGCGCATCTCGGTCCTGCGTGACGGCGAGTACAACGGGACCCTGAATACGGCCGACACCAGCGAGGATGAGGTCACCAAGCTGATGATCGGCAGGACCCTCGAACTCGATCATGCCAGCAAGCCCAGCGAGTTCGGCGAGAAGATGCTGGAACTGCGTCACCTCACCGTGAAAGGGGTGTTCGAGGACGTCAGCTTCAGTGTCCGCAAGGGCGAGATCGTCGGCATGTACGGGCTGGTCGGGGCGGGCCGCTCCGAGGTCGCCGAGACGATCTTCGGCCTGCGTCAGCCATCCGCCGGCGAGATTCTGCTCGAAGGCAAGGCCCAGACGATCCACTCCAGCCACGATGCGGTCGTCAAGGGCATCGCCCTGGTCCCGGAGGATCGCAAGGATCAGGGCCTGATCCTCGGCATGAACTGTCGCGACAACATGACGCTCTCGGCGCTTGGCAGTGTCTCCTCCATGGGCTTCATGAAGACCGGGGAAGAGAAGGTCGTCTACGACAAGTACCAGCAGGCGATGAAGATCAAGACGCCCAGCTGGCGCCAGAAGGTCGGCAACCTAAGTGGCGGCAACCAGCAGAAGATCGTCATCGGCAAGTGGCTGCATACCCATCCCAAGCTGCTGATCCTGGACGAGCCGACCCGCGGCATCGACGTGGGCTCCAAGGCCGAGATCCATGCGCTGATCAAGGAGCTGGCCCGGTCGGGCTATGCGGTGCTGGTGATCTCGTCGGAAATGCCCGAGGTGCTGGGCGTCAGCAATCGCATCATCGCGATGTATGACGGCCGGGTGACGGCGGAATTCGACGGCGATGCCGTATCCGAGGACAAGCTGGTTCAGGCCATCACCGGACAGTACGTCACGGACGCCAGCGGGCCTGCCCCCGCGGCCTCGGCCTGATGTGGCCACGCGAGCCGCGCCCGAGCTTCCCACGCAATCACGAGGACACCACCATGATGCCCTTCATCTACAACGGCCTGCCGTCACGCGTCATCTTCGGCCAGGGAACCCTGTCCCGCCTCGCCGACGAGGTCCGTGAGCTGGGCTGCCAGCGTGCACTCGTCCTGGCAACGCCCGAGCAGGCCGGCCAGGCCCGCGAGGTGCTCGCCCAGTTGGGCGAGCTCGGGGCCGGCCTCTTCGCCGAGGCCAGGATGCACACCCCGGTCGAGGTGACCGACGCGGCGATGCGCCACCTGGAGGAACTCGAGGCGGACTGCACCGTGGCCATCGGGGGCGGCTCCACCATCGGCCTGGGAAAGGCCATCGCGCTGCGTACCGGCCTGCCCCAGGTGGCGATTCCCACGACCTATGCCGGCTCCGAGATGACGCCGATCCTCGGGGAAACCCGGGATGGCCTCAAGACGACCCAGCGCACCCTCGAGGTACTGCCCGAGGTGGTGATCTACGACGTCGACCTGACGCTGGGCCTGCCGGTCGGCATGTCCGGTACCAGCGGCATCAATGCCATCGCCCATGCGGTGGAGGCGCTCTACGCCAAGGACCGCAACCCGGTGGTCTCGCTGATGGCGGAGGAGGGCATTGCGGCCCTGTCGCGCAGCCTGCCGCTGATCGCCAAGGAACCGGCCAACCAGACCGCGCGTTCCGATGCCCTCTATGGCGCCTGGCTATGCGGTGCCTGCCTCGGCTCCGTCGGGATGTCGTTGCATCACAAGCTCTGTCACACCCTGGGCGGCTCCTTCGACCTGCCCCATGCCGAGACCCACACCATCGTGCTGCCCCACGCCGTGGCCTACAACGCCGGAGCCGCCCCGGAGGCGATGTCCCGCATCGCCCGGGCGCTGGGCAGCGACGATGCGGCCGGCGGGCTCCATGACCTGGCGCGCGCCGTGGGCGCGCCACTGGCCCTGGCCGATATCGGCCTGCAGGAAAGCGATATCGACCGGGCGACCGAGATCGCCACGAGCAATCCCTACTGGAATCCACGCGAGATCGAGGCCGACGGCATCCACCGCCTCTTGAGCGATGCCTATGCCGGCCGTCGCCCGACGTCAAGGGAGGTTACCGACGCATGAAGACCCTGCTGACCAATGCCACCGTGGTGACCATGGATCCCGAGATCGGCGATCTGGCCGATGGCCAGGTGCTGGTGGAGGACGACCGGATCCTGGCCGTGGGCCAGGACCTTCCCGCCGAGGGCGCCGAGGTCATCGACTGCCGGGGCGGCATCCTGATCCCCGGCCTGGTCAATGCCCATATGCATACCTGGCAGACGGCCCTGCGCGGCGTCGCCGCCAACTGGACGCTGCTTGAGTACTTCGGCCATGTGCATCGCGGCCTGGCGACCCTGTTCACCCCGGATGACATCCACATCGCCACCCGCATGGGGGCCCTCAACCAGCTCAACTGCGGTACCACCACCCTGGGTGACTGGTGCCACAACAACCCCACGCCCGAGCATACCGATGCGGCGATTCGCGGGCTCGAGGCGTCCGGTATCCGGGCACTGTTCTTCCATGGCTCGCCCAAGCCGGATCCCAAGCCGGGCCAGCCGCACTTCAGCGAGATTCCCCATCCGCGCAGCGAGGTCGAGCGGCTGCTCGCCGGCCCGTTGGGCGACCGCGAGGGGCGCGTGACCCTGGGCCTGGCCATCCTCGGCCCCCACTACTCCACCCTCGATGTCACCCTGCACGATTTCGAACTGGCCAAGGAGTTCGGCCTGGTGGCCTCGATGCACCAGGGCGGCGGCAAGGCCGTCAGCCCCGGTGGCTGGGACGTGATCGAGGAGCAGGGGCTGCTGGGGCCGGACATCAACATCGTGCACGGGCAGAGCCTGGACGACGGACAGCTGGCTCGCTTCTGCGAGCAGGGCGTGACCTTCTCCATCGCCCCGGAGAACGAGATGACCCAGGGGCACGGGTTCCCGATCACCGGTCACGTTCGCCGACACGGCGGCGTCGTCTCCCTGGGGGTGGATCTCGAATCGGTGATCTCCGGGGACATGTTCACGGTGGCGCGGATGGCGCTGGGCATGCAGCGCTCGCTGGACAACGATGCCTCGCGGCGCGAGCAGGGCAGCATTCCCGACACCTCGACCATCCGCACCCGTGAGGCGCTTCAGTGGATCACCCTCGACGGTGCCCGCGCCCTCGGACTCGAGGAGCGCATCGGCAGCCTGACCCCTGGCAAGCAGGCCGACATCGTGCTGCTCGACAGCAGTCGGCTGAACATGCAGCCGGTCAATGACCCGGTCTCGACCGTGGTCATGCAGGCGAGTCTCGCCAACATTGACAGCGTCATGGTGGCGGGAGAGTTCCACAAGCGACACGGCAAGCTGCTGGCGGACGTCGAGGAGGGGATCAGCCAGCTGGCAGCCTCCGGTCACCGCATCTACGCCGAGCTTCAGTCACGCCAACAAGAGGGGGCGTCACAATGACAACTACCACCAAGGTAGCCTGGATCGGCCTTGGCAAGCTGGGCTTGCCCATGGCGACGCGGATCGCCGCCGCCGGCTATCCCGTCCAGGGGTTCGATCTCAGCGCCGAGCGGACAGCGCTGGCCGAGCAGTCCGGCATCAGGGCACAAGATGACCTGGCCTCCGCCGTCGAAGGTTGTGGCCTGGTGTTCGTGTCGATTCCCGATGACCGGGCGCTGCTTGGCCTGACACTGGGGTCGGGTGGGCTGATCGAGGCGATGGCCCCGGGCAGCGTGCTGGTCGAGACCAGCACCGTCAGCATCGAGGCCTCCGCTCGCGTGGCCACGGCCGCCGAGGAGCGGGGCATTGCCTATCTGCGCAGCCCGGTGTCGGGCAACCCGGTCGCCGCCGAATCCGGCACCCTGTCGGCCATGGTCTCCGGGCCGCGCGAGGCGCTGGATGGGGCCGTGCCGGTGATGGCCACCTTCACCAAGGCCCAGTACTGGCTCGGTGACGAGGAACAGGCTCGCTACGCCAAGCTGGCCATCAACCTGATGATCGCGGTGAGCGCCGGAATGATGGGCGAGGCTCTGGCGATGGCCCGCAAGGGCAACATCGGCTGGGAGGCGATGCTGGACCTGATGGCCGACAGTGCCGTGGGCTCGCCGATGGTCAAGTACAAGACCCAGCCGCTGAAGGACCGTGACTTCACCTCCACCTTCTCGGCCGCTCAGATGGCCAAGGACCTGGACCTGATCCTCGGCTGTGCCCATGGGGACGGTGTCGCCGTACCCCTGGCCGCCCAGATGCGCGAGGCCTACAGCTCCCTGATCGGCACGGGGCATGGTGAGGATGACTACATCGCCACGATCCACCACACCGAGCGCCTCTCCGGGCTGCCGGCCATCGAGAGGAAATGACCCCATGCGAAACCTGAATGCAGAGAACATCACGGATGCCGTGATCGAGCAGTTCGCCGGCTGCAGTGACGAGCGCCTGAAGCGCGTGCTGAACAGCCTGGTCACCCACCTGCACGCCTTCATCCGCGAGGTGGAGCCCACCGAGAAGGAGTGGACCGACGCCATCGACTTCCTGACCCGCACCGGCCAGATGTGCGACGACAAGCGTCAGGAGTTCATCCTGCTCTCCGACACCCTGGGCGTGACGATGCTCGTCGATGCCATCAATCATCAGACATCGGACCCGATGGTGTCGGAAAGCACGGTGCTGGGACCCTTCTACGTGGCCGACCCGCCCCAGGTCGCCCAGGGCGAGTCGATCGACTGGAACGTCGAGGGAGAGCCCTTCTTCGTGGAGGGGCGGGTGCATGACGGTCGCGGCGAGCCGCTGGCCAATGTCGTGGTCGATGTCTGGCAATCGGACAGCGAAGGGTTCTACGACGTCCAGAAGGAGCTCGAGAGTGCCTCGCTGCGGGCCAGGTTCACCACCGACGACCAGGGGCGCTATGCCTTCTGGACGGTGACCCCCTCACCCTATCCGATCCCCACCGACGGACCCGTCGGCAAGATGCTGGAAATCACCGGTCGACACCCTTACCGCCCCGCCCATGTGCACTTCATGCTGATGGCCGAGGGCTACGAGACTCTGGTGACCCAGGTCTTCGCCGAGGACGACCCCTATCTCGACTCCGACGCCGTCTTCGGTGTCAAGGATTCCCTGGTCAGGGAGTACGCGTTGCTGCCGCCGGGAAGAGCACCGGATGGACGGTCGATGGAAGTCCCCTTCCGCCATCTGACATACGACTTCGGCCTGAAGGCGAGCCGCTAGTCGCATCGCAAGAGAAACCATCCAGCAACCACCATCCAGCAAGAGGAAAGCGACATGACTGCTATCGACAACACCGCGATCGAGACCCTGTTCACCGAGGCGCGTACCCATAACGTGTGGAAGGACCAGGATGTCAGCGAGGAGAAGCTGCGCGAGCTGTATCACCTGATGCATTTCGGTCCGACCTCCATGAACTGCCAGCCCCTTCGCGTGCTCTTCCTGAAGAGCCAGGAAGCCAAGGAGCGCCTCAAGCCGGCCCTGCTTCCCGGCAACCAGGAGAAGACCATGCAGGCGCCCGTGGTGGCCTTGCTGGGCTACGACACCGAGTTCTACCAGCACCTTCCGCGAATGTTCTCCCACAACAAGGATGCCAAGTCGCTGTTCGAGGGCAAGACGGACTTCATCAATACGACGGCGTTCCGCAACAGCTCCATCCAGGGTGGCTACTTCATTCTTGCCGCCCGCGCACTGGGGCTGAATGCCGGGCCGATGTCCGGCTTCAACAATGCGGCGGTGGATGAGGAGTTCTTCCCCGATGGCCAGGTGAAGAGCAACTTCCTCTGCAATCTGGGGTACGGCGATGCCTCGGCGCTCTTCCCGCGACAGGACCGCTTCAAGTTCGAGGAGGTTTGCGAAGTACTGTGATCCGACCTTCCGGGAGGCGACTCCCGGATACCTCATGAGGCATGCCACGCAAGGGAGGCAATGACCTCCTCCGATTGGGCCGTGATCGCCACGGCCCCTTTTTATATCCGGTCAGAGAGCAGGGGCCTGCATGGTGTACGACTGGCAGTTCATTGTATTGATTATCATCGCCGTGCTGATTACCGGCATTTCGAAATCGGGGTTCGCCGGAGGCGTCGGGGTGGTGGCAGTGCCGCTGATCTCGCTGAAGGCCAGCCCGGCCTTCGCCGTGGCCGTCATGCTGCCGCTGCTGATCGTGATGGACCTGTTCAGCCTCAAGGCCTGGTGGCGCCATCATGTGGGGTCCGTTCTGTGGCTGATGTTTCCCCCGGCGGTGCTGGGTGTGGCGGTCGGCTACCTGACCTATGGCCGCTTCGATCAGGAGCTGCTGAAGGTGATGCTGGGGGTGTTCTCGATCCTGTTTGGCCTGTGGGGACTGCTCAAGCCCCTCCGAGGCCGCGTCATGCCGGTCTGGGTCGGCGGGCTGAGCGGCGGCATCGCAGGCTTCACCAGCTTCATCGCCCATGCCGGGGGGCCGCCGCTCAACTTCTACCTGCTGCAGTGCCGGCTCTCCAAGGAGCAGTTCCTGGGAACCGCCGTGGTCTTCCTGGCCGCCACCAACCTGGTCAAGCTGGTGCCCTACGGCATGCTTGGCCTGCTGAATGTCGCGAACCTCACCATCGCGCTGCTGCTGATCCCGGTGGCCTGGCTGGGGGTGCGCCTGGGGCTGGTCATACAGAAGCGGCTGAGCGGCGAGCTCTTCTTCCGGATCATCCTGGGCCTGCTGATCCTGCTGGGCATGCGGCTGATCGTTGACGGCTGGGGATAGCCGCGTTGGCGTCGCGTTTGCCGCCAGGCGTGAGGCGGCGCTATCTTGTGGCACTCCCTTCTCCCTGCCTCGAGGCGACCATGAGCGACCTCCCCGACGAGAGCCATCCTGAGGGGCCCTACGACAGGCTTTCCCAGACGCCGAGGCCGAAGCTCTCCAATACGGAGCTCTCGCGCTTCATCGACTTCATCGAGAAGTTCGAGGAGGAGACCGAGCACTCGCTCTCCCTGAGCCACGGCTACCGGGAGATGCGCATGATGCTCCATCTGATGCGCAACCACCTCGCCGGCCGACTGACGACGCCCACCTCCCTCGCGGATGCGTCCGGGCTCTCCTACGGAACCGCCAAGCGCGGGATCGAGAGCATCATCCAGCGCGGGCTGATCCTGTCACGCCCCAGGACGAAATCGGGCAAGACCGTCTCGCTGCACCCCTCGGCCATGATGATCGACGAGTGGGAGGCCTATGCACACCGGATCAAGGACCTCCTGGGTCCCCTGTTCGGCGTGGACCCGGCGTCGGACACCGGTCGCCGGATGTTCCTCGATGCGGACGCGACGGGTCGCGTGATCTCACCGCCGGCGGTGCTGTCGGCACGGCTCGAACTGAAGGGCGGGCTGCGTGGGCTGATCCACGCCGACCCGACCTTCATGGCGATGCATAACCTCAAGCAGCAGCTGGAGTCCATCTTCGGCCTCGAGATCCACAACTCCGCCCGCTCGATCGACGACCTGCTCGACGCGATCCTGGCCAATGCCGGCCGCGCGAAGTCTCGCTACGACCTCGTCGCCTGCGACCTCCCCTGGTTCGGCGAACTGGCGTCGAAGGGAATCCTGCTGCCCCTCGACCGCTTCATGCGTCGCGATGCCTACGACCTGTCTGACTTTCATCCGGTCGCCGTCCAGAGCTCGCGCTACGCCGGGCGGCAATACGGTATTCCCCTGCAGACCACGCCGGAGCTGCTCTGTTACCGGAAGGACATATTCGAGCAGGCACAGCTCGAGCCCCCGTCGACGACCGAGGAACTGGTCAAGGCGGCCAGGCGCTTGCACGAACCCGCCCGGGGGAGATACGGCATCGCCTGGAACGCCGCGCGAGGAACGCCGCTGGGCCACACCTTCAGCTTCCTGATGGCCAAGTTCGGCCAGCCGATCATCAATCTCCGCCGCCGCGAGGGGGGCTATGACTTCCAGCAGGCGTCCGGGGAGGAATTGCGGCCGATGTTCCAGTCGGATGCGGCCTACCGCGCCTGCGAGTACATGCTCGATATCCTCAAGTACTCACCGCCCAACATCCTCAACATGGCCTGGTATGAGCGAGCCCAGTCCTATGCGAGCGGCGAAGCCTGCATGGCCTACTGTTATACGCTGCTGGCCCCGCTCATCGAGTTCGATCAAGCGTCACCGGCCTGGGGACAGACCGGCTATCTGCCGCACCCCGTTGGTAACCATGGCCGTCCGATCACCCCGATCGGAGGCTATGCCCTGGCCATTCCGGCCAACCTTTCGGAGGAGCGGATCGAGAATGTCTGGACGGCTCTTCGTCACCTCACCTCGGCCAACATGTCCAAGCTCTACATCCTCAACGGCAGCCTGGTGACCCCGCGCTTCAGCGTCAGCCAGGACCCGGAGGTCTCGGCGCTGTCGCCGCTGATCGAGATCGTGGATGACATGGCGAGGAAGGACATCCTGCAGGCCTGGCCGCGGCCCCCGGTGCCGGGTATCACTGACGTGATCAGTATTGCCGGGCACGAGATCTTCGAGGTGCTGGACGGGCGGCGCTCCATCAAGAAGGCCCTGTCCTTGGCGCAGGACAGGGCCGATCGGGTGATGCGTAACAGGGGATATTACTGAGCCACCCGCCGAGTTGCCGGTGGCATCACTGCATGATCATGCCGCCGTCGATCATCAGCAGCTGGCCGGTCATGTAGTCCGACTCGGGGCTGGCCAGGAAGGAAGCGGTTCCGACCACGTCTTCCGGGTAGGAGTAGCGCTTCATCAGGATCATCTTCTCGGCGAGCTCGTCCATGGACTGGCCCTGCTTGTCGAACTTGCCGATGCTGACCAGGTCCTTGTCGAGCTGCTCCCACAGCTCGGTGCGCACGACACCGGGGCCATAGCCGTTGACGGTGATGTTGTGGTCGACCAGCGCCTTGGCGCCACCGTTGATCATCGCCAGCACGGCATGCTTGCTGCAGGCGTAGGGCACCACGTCATCGAAGGCCTGGCGCGACAGGATGGAGCCGACATTGAGGATCTTGTAGGGGCCGTTCTCCTTGCCCTGCTCGATCATCTGCTTGGCGGCTTCCTGCATGCCGAGCAGGCAGCCCAGCGCATTGACGTCCATGATCTGTTGCCAGTTCTCCTCGGTGATATCGAGGAACATCAGCGGCTTGTTGATGCCGGCGTTGTTGACCATGACATTGAGGCTGCCGAAGGCCTCGACGGTGGCCTGGACGGCCGCTTTCATCTGCTCACGCTCGGTCACGTTGAGCTTCACCGCGATGGCCTTGCCGCCGTCCCTTTCGTTGATGCGCTGGGCGACTTCTTCGCAGCCTTCGATGTTCAGATCCGCCACGCACACATTGGCGCCCTGTGCGGCATAGTGTTCGGCAACGGCGGCACCCATGCCACGCGCGGCACCGGTAATCAGGCAGTTCTTTCCTTCAAGACGGGTCTTGTCCATGGTGTCACCTCGGGGTCTTGTTGTGGGTCTCTCCATGCCACCGCTGACCTGATGGCCTGTTGTCTGGGCGCATGGAGCCTGGATCGACAAGGAATCCTGTCACGCCTGCTTTCGCGTCAACGATGCGTCGTGCTTCCTTGTTGATCCGTATTGTCGGCAGGGCGGCATGGCAATGACAGTTGCCCCCACGGCCAATCTGACCAGATTGGATTTTTCCGAGGAGTTGCGTCATGTGCCGTCATTTCGCCGAGAGGATGGCCTCTGCCTTGCACCCCCGTGGGAAGGCACTGACAATTGCCGGGCTGCCAGGGACATCGCTGGCCGATCTCTTCAACCCCAAGGACAAACGATCAAGGGAGACTGCCGGATGAGTCAGCGCAAGGTACTGGTACTCCATGGCCCCAACCTCAACCTGCTGGGCACCCGTCAGCCCGAGATCTATGGCCATGAGACCCTGGAGGACATCAACAACGCCCTCTACGAGCAGGCGGCGCTGGGGGGCTGGGCGATCACCTGCCGGCAGAGCAATCACGAGGGCGAGCTGATCGACCTCATCCAGGCGGCTCGCCTGGATGGCACCGCGGCGATCATCATCAACCCGGCGGCCTATACCCACACCTCGGTGGCGATCCTGGATGCGCTCAACGCCTTCGACGGCAGGGTAATCGAGGTGCACCTCTCCAACGTGCACAAGCGCGAGAGCTTCCGCCACCACTCCTATGTCTCGCTGCGGGCCGACGGGGTGATCGCGGGCCTGGGGAGCCGCGGCTATGTCAGCGCCCTGGAGGCGGTGATGGCTGCCGGCGACGGGGCCGTCTCCTGACAGCCGGCGTTCAGACCGGCAGCAGGCCAAACTGCGTCAGCAGCCAGATCACCAGGCTGATGGTCCCGAAGGAGGCAAGCGTGCTGACCATCAGCCCCGCGGCACTGGTATCGCCCTGGCCGTACTGCTTGCCGAACAGCGGGTAGACGCTGATCATCGGCGCGCAGGCGAACAGCATGGCGCCGGCGATCAGCATCGGGTCCGGGTCGGGCAGCAGCAGGAAGGCGCCCAGCACGATCAGCGGGTGCAGCAGCAGCTTGCCCAGTACCACCTGTCCGACATCCATGGCCATGCCCCGCACCTTGAGGCCATGCAGCATGCCGCCGATGGTGAACAGGGCCGCGGGGCCCGCCGTGTCGGCCAGCATGCCGACGGCCCGGGCCAGGGGACCCGGCAGCCTCAGCCCGGTCAGGGCAAGGAGCATGCCGATCAACAGCCCGATCAGTACCGGGTTGCGTGTCAGGCGGGCGACAGTCTGGCGCGCCACCTGTCCGACGCCGTTGCCGTTCTGGCGGCTGGCCTCGGCCAGTATCAGCGCCGTGGGGATGATGAACAGCGTCTCCACCACCATGTTCAGCGCCATGAAGATGGCCGCCGGGGGACCGATCGCCATCAGGGCGACCGGGTAGCCGATGAAGCCGCTGTTGGAGGCGGACATGCCCAGGGCGTGGATGGCACCGGCATCCAGGCGCTTGCCGCGCAGCCCCACGGAGAGCGACAGCCCCAGCAGGAAGGTCGCCAGCGACCCCAGGCCGTAGGCCAGCAGGTAGGTCGGGTTGAAGACCTCCGCCAGCGGGTGCTCGGTCAGGGCGCGGATGATCAGCGAGGGCAGCGCCAGGTACATGACGAAGGTGCCCACGCCCTGCATGTTGTCGCGACTCAACAGGCCGGTGCGAGCCGCAATGAAGCCGGCGCCGATCAGCAGGAAGATCGGCAGCGTGATCGCCAGTATCTCTAGCACTTCGCCGTCCTTGGGGGGGCAGGTGGGATCAGCTGACGCTGGCGCGGATCTGTCGGGCCTTCTCCTGCAGCAGCGGCAGGTACTGGCGCATCAGGGTGTCGTAGTCGACCCGGGCGGCATTGGTGCTGATGTTGATCGCACCGAGCAGCCGGCCGTTGGCATCGAAGGCCGGAACGGCCACCGAGCGCAACCCGGAGTCCAGTTCCTGGTCGGCGATGGCGTAGCCCTGCTGGCGCACCTCGAGGATGCAGCGCTTGAGCTCGGCCTTGTCGGTGATGGTCTTGTCGGTATGCGGCTCGAGGACCACCCGCGCCAGGAAGGCGTCGAGCTCGGCCTCCGGCAGCTGGGCCAGCAGCACCCGCCCCATGGAGGTGTGGGCCGCCGGCAGGCGCGTGCCCACCGAGAGGGTAATGGCCATCAGTCGGTGGCGTGACGAGGAGCGAGCCACATAGGTGACGTCGTCGCCGTCCAGCACGCCCAGCGACGAGGACTCGCCACATTCGCTGGTGATGTCCTCGAGGATCTGCTGGATCACGCTGCGGTAGTTGTTGGCGGAGAGAAACGCATAGCCGAGGTTCAGCACCTTGGGGGCCAGCTCGAAGTGGCGCTGCTGCTTGCGGACATAGCCCAGCGCATGCAGGGTCAGCAGGAAGCGTCGCGCCCGGGCACGGTTCATGCCGGTGCGCGCCGCCACCTCGCTGAGCGTCATGCGCGGGTGGGCCTCGTCGAAGGCCAGGATGACCTCGAGGCCACTGGCCAGTGCCGTGACGAAGTCGCGATCATTGGGGCTCAGGGCCTCGTCCTGCAGGGACGTTTCCATCCGTTGTTATCCTTGGTCGTGTTGCCGGAGAACCATGGTCTAATCTAGCATATTTGTTCGAACTGCGAACAGTTGTGCGACCATAGGGGGAGCCTGTCCAGCCATCGGCCGAGGCCCCACGAAACCATCGGAGAGACCGTCATGCCTGCCGACCTGATCCAGCACCCCTTCATGAGCCAACAGGCGCTGGCCGAGTGCAATGCCCGGGCCATGGTCGATGCCATGCTGGCCTTCGAGCTGGCCCTGGCCGAGGTCCAGGAGGCCCGCGGGGCGGTACCCGACGGCGCCAGCCTGGCCATGTGCAAGACGCTCGAGGCGCATGCCTTCGACCTGGACGCCATCGCCGCCGGCGTCGCCAGCGGCGGCAATGCGGCCATCCCCTTCGTCAAGCAGGGGCGCGCTGCCTTGCAGGAAGACCTCAAACGCTATTGGCACCAGGGCGCCACCAGCCAGGACGTGGTCGACACGGCCCTGATGCTGCTGCTGAAACCTCGCCTGGCCGCCCTCGATGCCCTGCTGGTGCGCTGTCGCTCCGCGGCCCTCAGCCTGATGCAGGCGCATGACGAGACCGTGATGGTGGGGCGCACCCTGATGCAGCAGGCGCTGCCGATCACCTTCGGCGTCAAGGTGGCCCACTGGGCCATCGGCCTGGAGCAGGCCCGCCGTCGCCTGGCCGGGCTCGAGTTGCCGGTGCAGTTCGGCGGCGCCGTGGCGGTGCACTCTGGTTTAGACGGGCCGGGCTGGGACAACCTGGGCCTTGCCTTCATGGACGCCCTGGCCGAGCGGCTGGGCCTCGCGGCTGCCGTGCTGCCCTGGCACACCGATCGCCAGCCGATCCATGCCCTGGCCACGGGGCTGGATGCCGCCGCCGGGGCTGCCGAGAAGCTGGCCCTGGACGTGTCGCTGCTGACCCAGACGGAGCTCGGCGAGGTGGCCGAGCCGGCGGCCCCCGGCATGGGGGAGTCCTCGTCGATGCCGCACAAGCGCAATCCGGTGCGCTGCGCGCTGATCCGCGGCGCCGCCCGCCAGGTGCACGGCCACACCACGGTGATCCTCAACGCCGCGGCCCAGCCCCTGGAGCGGGGGCTGGGGGAGTGGCACGCCGAGTGGGCGCCGCTGCTCGACAGTGCCCTGCTGCTGGAAGGCGCGCTGGAACAGGCCGCGGTGCTGCTCGAGGGCCTGGAGGTGCACCCCGAGGCGATGCGGCGAAACCTGGCGGCGACGGGCGGCGGCATCATGGCCGAGCCGGTCTCGCGCCTGCTGGCCCCGGTCGTGGGCCAGGACGCCGCCAAGCGGATCAGCGCCGAGGCCGCCGAGACGGCGCGCCTGACGGGACGCCCCTATGCCGAGGTGCTGGCGGGGCACGAGGAGGTGGCGGGGCGCGTCGAGCGTACCGACCTCGAGCGGGCCAGCGACCCGGCCTTATACCTTGGTAGTAGTCGAGTCCAGGTGCAGCGTGCCATCGCCTGGCTGGAAGGCAAGTAATCGACTGAAAGTTCGACATTTACGCGGTGTGATCGTGAGGGGAGGCCAGGCCTCCCCTTTTTCGTGCGCGCACGGCGGGATTTGACGGCTGAATTCGACGGGAGTAATTTGTTCGCCATACAAACCTATGTTCACTTTGCGAACTTCTGCGGGTCTGCCGGCTTCCAGCCGCTGGCCTTCGGAACGCAACAGCAAGAGGCGAACCATCATGGCCGAGTTTCTCAGCCTGCATGACGCGGTCGCGCGCTACGTCGAGGACGGCGCCACCGTGGCCATGGAAGGCTTTACCCACCTGATTCCCTTCGCCGCGGGTCACGAGGTGATCCGCCAGAAGAAGCGTGACCTGACCCTGATCCGCATGACCCCCGACCTGATCTACGACCAGTTGATCGGCGCGGGCTGTGCCAGGAAGGTGATCTTCTCCTGGGGCGGCAACCCCGGCGTGGGCTCCCTCCACCGCCTGCGCGACGCCGTGGAGAAGGGCTGGCCCCGCAGGATCGAGATCCTGGAGCACAGCCACGCCGCCATGGCCTGCGCCTTCGAGGCCGGGGCCGCCGGCCTGCCGCTGGCCGTGCTGCGCGGCTACGTGGGCAGCGAGCTGCCCAACGTCAACGACCAGATCAAGTTCATCGAGTGCCCCTTCACCGGCGAGCGCCTGGCCGCGGTGCCGGCGGTACGACCCGATGTCTCCATCGTCCACGCCCAGAAGGCGGACCGTAAGGGCAACGTGCTGGTGGAAGGGATCGTCGGCGTGCAGAAGGAGGCCGTGCTGGCGGCGGCCAGGAGCATCGTCACCGTCGAGGAGATCGTCGAGGACCTGACCGCCGAGCCGGACTACCACCCCAACGCCTGCATCATCCCGGGCTGGGCCATCAATGCCATCGCCGTGGCCGAGAAGGGCGCCTTGCCCTCCTATGCCCATGGCTACTACCCGCGCAACAACCGCTTCTACAAGGAGTGGGATGCCATCGCCCGGGATCGCGACGCCTTCACGGCCTGGATCGACGAGAATGTCATGAACGCAGGGGGGAACGCCTGATGAGCCTCGAGTACACGTCCTCGGAGATGATGACCGTCACCGCCGCCCGCGCCCTGGAGAACGGCATGACCTGCTTCGTCGGCATCGGCCTGCCCTCCGAGGCCGCCAACCTGGCGCGCCTGACCCATGCCCCCGACGTGGTGCTGATCTACGAGTCCGGCACCCTGCAGACCAAGCCGGACGTGCTGCCGCTCTCCATCGGCGACGGCGAACTCGCCGAGTCGGCCCTGACCACCGTCGCGGTGCCGGAGATGTTCCGCTACTGGCTGCAGGGCGGCAAGATCAGCGTGGGCTTCCTGGGTACCGCCCAGATCGACCGCTATGCCAACCTCAACACCACCCTGATCGGCGACTACCATGATCCCAAGGTGCGCCTGCCGGGCGGTGGTGGGGCGCCGGAGATCGCGACGAATGCGGGAGAGGTCTTCATTACCTTGAAGCACTCCAAGCGCGCCTTCGTGAAGGACGTCGACTTCGTCACCACCCTGGGCTTCGGTCGCGACGGCAAGGGCCGCGACGGCGTGCCGAACATCGGCAAGGGCCCCACGCGCGTCATCACCGACCTCTGCGTGATGAAGCCCGACCCGGAGACCAAGGAGCTCACGGTGGTCTCCCTGCATCCGGGCGTGAGCCGCGAGGACGTCATCGAGGCCACCGGCTGGGAGATCCGCTTCGCCGGCGAGCTCGAGAGCACCCCGGAGCCCAGTGCAAAGGAGCTCGAGATCCTGCGCGAGCTGAAGGACAGAACCGAACGCCAGCACGCCGGCGAGTAACAGGAGACCCCCATGAGCGACGTATTCCTCTGTCATCCGCGGCGCAGCGCCGTGGGCCGCTTCGGCGGCACCCTTTCCAGCGTGCGCCCCGACGACCTCGCCGCCAGCATCTTCAAGGCGGTGATGGCCGAGGCCCCGGGGCTCGACCCGGCGGCCATCGACGATGTCTTCATGGGCTGCGCCAACCAGGCCGGCGAGGACAACCGCAGCGTGGCGCGCATGTCGCTGCTGCTCGCCGGCCTGCCGACCTCCGTGCCCGGCACCACCCTGAACCGCCTGTGCGGCTCCGGCATGGACGCGGTGGGCACCGCCTTCCGCGCCATCAAGGCCGGCGAGATGGAGCTGGCCCTGGCCGGCGGCGTGGAGTCCATGTCCCGGGCCCCATACGTGATGGGCAAGGCCGACAGTGCCTTCTCCCGCGGCCAGAAGATCGAGGACACCACCATCGGCTGGCGCTTCATCAACCCGTTGATGAAGAAGGCCTACGGCGTGGAGTCCATGCCCGAGACCGCCGAGAACGTGGCCGAGCAGTTCAAGATCTCCCGCGAGGACCAGGACGCCTTCGCCCTGCGCTCCCAGCAGAAGGCCGCCGCCGCACAAGAGGCCGGCCGCTTTGCCGAGGAGATCACCGCCATCGAGATCCCGCGTCGCAAGCAGGCGCCGCTGCTCTTCGACCAGGACGAGCACCCGCGCGAGACCACCCTCGAGAAGCTCGCCGGCCTGCCCACGCCCTTCCGCGAGGGCGGCAGCGTCACCGCCGGCAACGCCTCGGGCGTCAACGACGGCGCCGCCGCCATGCTGGTGGCAAGCGCCGCCGCGGTGGAGAAACACGGCCTGACGCCCATGGCCCGGATCCTCGGCATGGCCACCGCCGGGGTCGAGCCGCGCATCATGGGCTATGGCCCGGTGCCGGCAGTCAACAAGCTGCTCGAGCGCACCGGCGTGT
Source organism: Halomonas rhizosphaerae (assembly GCF_030012485.1). Taxonomy (NCBI): domain Bacteria; kingdom Pseudomonadati; phylum Pseudomonadota; class Gammaproteobacteria; order Oceanospirillales; family Halomonadaceae; genus Halomonas; species Halomonas rhizosphaerae. The sequence goes on along the minus strand of NZ_JASCQQ010000038.1, from coordinate 33,789 downwards.
CGCTCGACGAGATCGACGTGATCGAGCTCAACGAGGCCTTCGCCGCTCAGGCGCTCGCCTGCATGCGCGACCTCGGCCTCGAGGACGACGACCCGCGGGTGAACCCCAACGGCGGCGCCATCGCCCTGGGCCATCCACTGGGCATGTCCGGGGCGCGCCTGCTGTTGACCGCCGCCCACGAGTTGCAGAAGAGCGGCAAGCGCTATGCCCTGTGCACCATGTGCGTGGGCGTGGGGCAGGGCATCGCCACCCTGATCGAGCGGGCGTAAGTGCCCGCGGCACCACCCTCGAGATTCCTCCATACCCTCCACACCAGCCCCTGGGCATAACGTGAGGTTCCCATGTCAAATCCCTGTATTATCTGCGTTGCCATTACCGGCAGCCTGCCACGCAAAGAGAACAATCCGGCGGTTCCGATCACCATCGAGGAGCAGATCGAGAGCACCCAGGCGGCCTTCGAGGCCGGGGCGACCATTGCGCACTGCCATGTCCGCAACGAGGACCAGACCCCGACCTCGGATCCCGAGAAGTTTGCCCGTCTGCTGGAAGGACTGCGCAAGCACTGCCCGGGCATGATCGTCCAGCTCTCCACCGGCGGCCGCTCCGGTGCCGACCGTGAGCGCGGCGGCATGCTGCCGCTGAAGCCCGACATGGCCAGCCTGTCGGTGGGCTCCAACAACTTCCCCACGCGCGTCTACGAGAATTCCCCCGACCTGGTGGACTGGCTCGCCGCCGAGATGCTGACTCATGAGATCAAGCCCGAGATCGAGGCCTTTGACCTGTCGCATATCCATCAGGCGGTGAACCTGATGAAGCAGGGCAAGATCAAGGCGCCGCTGTACGTCCAGTTCGTGATGGGCGTGAAGAACGCCATGCCGGCCGACAAGCCTACCTTCGACTTCTACATCGAGACCCTCGAGCGACTGGCGCCGGGTTCCCAGTGGTGCGGGGCCGGGGTCGGTGCCAACCAGCTGGTGCTCAACGAGTGGTCGATCGCCGCCGGAGGCCACACGCGCACCGGCCTCGAGGACAATGTCCGCTGGGACAAGGAGCGCCTGGCCCCCTCGAATGCCGCCCTGGTCGAGCGGGTGGCGGCGCTTTGCGAGAAGTACGAGCGCCCGGTGGCTACCTGGCAACAGGCTCGCGAGATCCTGGGACTCAAGGCCGTCTGACGACTCCCCACCGGGTCCATGTCGGGGGCCACTGACGGGCGGTCCGGACCGCCGTCGAGGGGACAACATTGAATTTTGACGTAAGGCGTCAGGAGAGACTTCCATGGCATTTCTGAACATCAACGGCCGCAGCGTGGCCTATCGCCTGCTCGGCGCCGAGGCCAATCCCCTGGTGATGCTGGCCCATCCGCTGGGCATGAGCCAGGCGGTGTGGGACGACGTGCTGCCGGCGCTGCTGCCGCGCTACCGCGTGCTGACCTGGGACCTGCCCGGCCATGGCGCGAGCCAGGCCTGGGGCGAGGGGGCGATCACTCCGGCCTACCTGGCAAGCGAAGCCCTGGCGCTGGCCGACCACGCCGGCGTCGGCCGCTTCCACTTCGTGGGCACCTCCATCGGCGGGGTGGTGGGCCAGCAGTTGGTCAGCGGGCACGGTGAGCGGCTGCTCTCCGCCACCCTGACCAACACCGGGGCGGTGATCGGCAACGCCGAGCTGTGGAACACCCGCGCCGGTCGCGTGCGCCAGGAAGGCCTGGCGGCGATGTCCGAGGAGATCGTGCCACGCTGGTTCGCCCCGGCCTGCTTCGAGGCCGAGCCGGCCCTCAAGGACGGCTGGTGCACCCAGATGGGCCGCGGCGACGACGACTCCTATGCACTGCTGTGCGAGATGCTGGGGCGCGATACCTTCACGGGGAAACTCTCGGGCCCTCTTTCTCAAAACCCGGGCGTCAAGGTGCAGCTCTTCGGCGGCAGCGAGGACCTGGCGACCCCGCCGGCGACCCTGGAGGCCCTGGCGGCCGAGTGCGACGGCGCGCCCCTCGAGATCCTCGAGGGCGTCGGCCATGTGCCCTCCGTGGAGGTGCCGGCCCTGTTCGCCGAGAAGCTTCAGGCAGTGATGTCCGTGGACCTGGGCGACGTGGCCAACCAGGGCGTGGCCTACGCCACCGGCCTTGCGACCCGCAAGCAGGTGCTGGGCGAGGAACACGTGGCGCGCTCCACCGCGAACGCCACCCGCCTGGACGCGCCCTTCCAGCAGATGATCACCCGCCTGGCCTGGGGCGAGCTGTGGAGCAACGACGACCTGACCCGTCGCGAGCGCAGCATGATCACCACCGGCATCCTCGCCGCCCTGGGTCGCGAGGAGCTGACCCTGCACCTCAAGACCGCCAAGCGCATCGGCCTCTCCGAGGCGGAGCTGCGCCAGGTGCTGATGCATGTGGCCATCTATGGCGGCGTGCCGGCGGCCAATCATGCCTTCTCGCTGGCCAAGCAGCTGGGCTGGGGCGGGGAGAAGGACTGATACGCCACGCCACTATCTGTTAGGGCGCTAACATGGTGCCCGATATGGCAAGATGCGAAGCCGGCACGAGTGCCGGCTTCGTCCTTTTCACGGCGGGCCGAGGGGCCATCAGCATCGAGGGCAGGCAAGGAGGATCCGGATGAGCGGTGAGACGGCGACGATGGACGTGTCGGGCCAGTGGCGGCAGGCCCTGCTGGCCTATGGCCTGCTGTGGTGCCTCGGGCTCTACCTGCGCCTGACGGTGCTGGTGGTGCCGCCGCTGATCCCGCAGCTCAAGGCGGTGCTGGGCTTCACCAGCGGCGAGGTCGCCATCGCCACCAGCCTGCCGCTGGTCACCCTGGCCCTGGGCGGGCTGGCCGCCGGCTGGCTGCTGGCGCGAGTCGGGGTGCTTCCCGGCATGCTGCTGGGGCTGGCGGTGATGGCGGGGGGCAGTGCGCTGCGCAGCCTGCCGGAGAGCTTCCTGGCGATGATGGTGGCCACCGTGATCATGGGGGTGGGCATCGCCTTCATGCAGGCGGCCATACCGGTGCTGGCCAAGCTCTGGTCGCCGGGGCGCGTGGGCCGCGCCTCGGCGATCTACACCAATGGCCTGCTGGTGGGCGAACTGCTGGCCGCCGGGGCCACCGCTCCCCTGGTGGCCATCTGGCTGGGCGAGCAGTGGCAGTGGGCCTTCGCCCTCTGGGTGGCGCCGGTCCCGCTGCTGATGCTGGCCCTGGCCGCCGGCAGTCGCCGACTGCCGGCCACCGGGCGGGGCTCCTCCAGCGCCGAGCTGGTGCTCCCGGATCGCCGTGATGCCCGCATGTGGCGCCTGGTGACGCTGCTCGGCGCCGCCGCGGCGCTCTACTTCACCGGCAATGTCTTCCTGCCGCCGCTGCTCGAGGAGAGCGGGCGCCTGGCGCTGCTCACGCCCAGCCTGACGGCCCTCAACGGTGCCCAGATGCTCTCCTCGACGCTGCTGGTCCTCTATGCCGACCGGCTGATGGGGCGGCACCGTCCGCTGGTCGCCATCACGGCCCTGGCCCTGCTGGCGCTGCCGCTGATGCTCTGGCTGCCGGGGCAGCACGTGGTCTGGGCCGCGGGGCTGTTCGGCTTCTTCACCAGCGCGCTGTTCATCTTCGTGCTGGCGCTGCCCGCCTGGCTGGTGCGCGTCGAGGCGCTGCCGAGGCTGATGGGCGGCATGCTCTTCTTCGGCTATCTTCTGGTCTTCGTCATCACCGTGGTGGGTGGCGGGCTCTATGACCTCTCGGGGGTCGTGGCGCTGGCCTTCCTGCCGACCCTGGCGATCAGCCTGGCGGCCATGGCCAGCACCCGCCGGTTGCTCGCATCCCGCCAACGGGAGGCCTGAATGCTCAATGCCCGCATCAAGCTGCGCCACCTCCAGGCCTTCCTGGAGGTGGCCCGCCAGCGCAGCTTCGCGCGTGCCGCCGAGCGCCTGGCGATCACCCAGCCGGGCATGTCCAAGACCATCAAGGAGCTCGAGGAGATCCTCGGCACCGCGCTCTTCGAGCGGACCGCCCGGGGGGTGGCGCTGACCCAGGCCGGCCTGACCCTGCTGCGCCACGCCGGCCCGGCGATCCGCGCCCTGGAGGAGGGCGTCAGCGCGCTGGGCGAGGCGCATGCCGCGCTGCGCTGGCTCAGGGTGGGGGCGCTCTCCACGGTGGAGAGCCGACTGCTGCCCGAGGCGATCCGGCGCTGGCAGCAGGCCGAGGCCGGCGAGGCCGGTGTCAACGTGGTGACCGGGCCCAGTGCCTTCCTGCTCTCTCGGCTGCGCCGGGGGGAGCTGGAGCTGGTAGTGGGACGCATGACCGAGGCCCGCGAGATCCGCGACCTGGCCTTCGAGCACCTCTACTACGAGCGCCTTGTCCTGGTGGTGCGGGCAGGGCACCCGCTGGCCGGGGTCGCGCCCCTCGAGTCACACCGGCTGGAGGAGTATCCCTGGGTGCTGCCGCCCCCCCAGACCACCCTGCGCCAGCAGGTCGACAGCTTCTGCGTGCGCCACTCGCTGCGCCTGCCGGGGCGGCAGCTGGAGACCCTGTCGCTGCCCTTGAGCCACCGCTACACCCTGGAGAGCGACGCCGTCTGGGTGGCGCCGGAAGAGGCGGTGCGCGACGCCCTGCACGAAGGCCGGCTGGTCGAGCTGGCCCTGGCGCTGGAGCAGCAGGGCGGCTCCGTAGGGCTCTGCACCAACGCCAGCCTCGAGCCGTCGCTGGCCCTGGAGGGGTTCTGCGAGACCCTCCGCGAGGTGGCGGCGAGCCTGGTGGGTGGCAGGTAAGGCATAACCCCTGGGTTATGCCAGGCGATGAAGACGTCAATTGGCAGGCCTGCGACAGGGCGCCACACTGGCCGAGATCCATGACCCCTGGAGATGAATCGATATGCAGGACGACAGCAAGCGCTTCGTGGAGCGCGACCGCAACTGGCATCCGCCGGCCTATGCGCCCGGTTACAAGACCTCCGTGGCCCGCTCCCCGCGCCAGGCGCTGGTCAGCATGCAGCATGCCACCGCCTCCGAGCTCACCGGCCCGGAGTTCCGTGGCCTGCGCATGGGGCCCCACGACAACGACCTGCTGCTCAACTTTCGCCAAGATGAGAGCCAGGGGCTGCCGGTGGGGGAGCGCATCATCATGTTCGGTCGCGTGGTCGACCAGTTCGGCAAGCCGGTGCCCCACACCCTGGTGGAGATGTGGCAGGCCAATGCCGGCGGCCGCTATCGTCACCGCAACGACAACTACCTGGCGCCGCTGGACCCCAACTTCGGTGGCGTGGGCCGCTGCCTGACCGACGAGGCAGGCTGGTACCGCTTCCGCACCATCAAGCCGGGCCCCTATCCCTGGCCCAACGACGTGAACAGCTGGCGTCCCTCCCACATCCACGTCTCGGTGATGGGCCCGGCGATCTCCACCCGCCTGATCACCCAGATGTACTTCGAGGGCGACCCGCTGATCCCGCTTTGCCCCATCGTCAACACCATCAAGGACCCCGACGCCGTCGAGACCATGGTCGGTCGCCTGGACATGGCCCGCAGCCGGCCCATGGACTGCCTGGCCTACCGCTTCGACCTGGTCGTGCGCGGTGAGCTGCAGACCTATTTTGAAAACCAGTGATCGGTTCGAGAACCAGTGACAGGACGGGGTAACCAGACCATGAAACAGCCCAACTCCCAGCCCACCAGCGAGCTGATGCTGCGCGAGACCGCCTCCCAGACCGCCGGGCCCTACGTCCACATCGGCCTGGCCCTGGCCGCGGCCGGCAACCCGACCCGCGACGAGGAGATCTGGAACGAGATGGCCCGTCCCGAGGCCGAGGGTGAGCATATCGAGATCGTCGGTACCGTGATCGACGGCAACGGCGACCTGGTGCGCGATGCCTTCCTCGAGGCGTGGCAGGCGGACAGCAAGGGCGTCTATCAGCGCGAGTATGACCTGGAGAAGCCGTTCAACGGCTTCGGGCGCACCGCCACCACCTTCGAGCACGGCAGCGAGTGGACCCTCAGGACCGTCAAGCCGGGTCGCGTGCGGGTGGATGGCATCGACGAGGCGCACGGTGCCATCGACGACAAGGAGAACGACCTGGCGAGTGCCCGCAGCGCCCTGCTGATGGCCCCGCATATCAACCTGACCCTCTTCGCCCGCGGCATCAATATCCACCTCCAGACCCGCCTCTACTTCGAGGATGAGGCCGAGGCGAATGCCGAATGTCCGGTGCTCTCGCGCATCGAGTCGCCGGCTCGCCGCCAGACCCTGATCGCCCGGCGCGAGGAGGTCGACGGCAAGGTGCGCTATCGCTTCGACATTCGCCTGCAGGGCGAGGGCGAGACGGTCTTCTTTGATTTCTAGACGCCTCGAGGTCTGACCGGCCCTCACTCCAGCGCGAGGCCCCGCCATCCCCCTCGGGATGGCGGGGCCTTCTGCGTTGCCGGGGGTGATCCCCTCGCTGCCATACGGCCTGGCCCTACCGCATGCCGTGCTTCTTGAGCCGGTAGGCATAGGCGGCGCGGGTCATGCCCAGCCGGCGGGCGGCAGCGGTGATGTTGCCGTCGCTGTCGGCCTGGGCGGTCTCGAGCATGGTGCGCTCGACCTCCTCCAGGGTCATGCCGGCCTCGATCAGCGCACGGACACGCTCCCGCGGTGACGCCTCGTCGGGTGCGCCACCCGGCGAGGCGGTGAGCATGCCCGAGGCATCGAGGCCCTGGCCCTTCTCGCGCGCCAGGGTGGGGACCCGATAGTCGCCGAACAGTGCCTTCTCGGTGATGCGCTTGTGGTCGGCGGTGAGGATGACCCCCCGCTCGACGCTGTTCTTGAGCTCGCGGATGTTGCCCGGCCAGCGGTACTGGCTCAAGGCCGAGCGGGCCTGGTCGGAGAAGCCCAGGGTGCGGCGCTGGTAGTGGTGCTCGAAGCGTGACAGGAAGTGCTCCGCCAGGGCAGCGATGTCCTCGCGTCGCTCGCGAAGGGGCGGCACGGTCAGGGTGAAGGCGTTCAGGCGGTAGAAGAGGTCCTGGCGAAAGCTGCCCTCCTCGACGCGTCGCAGCAGGTCGGTATGGGTGGCGGCCACGATACGCACGTCCACGTCCTGCACCGCCTGGGCGCCGACCCGCTCGATCTGCTGCTCCTGCAGCACCCGCAGCAGGGCGGCCTGGGCACGCGGCGAGAGCTCCGCGAGCTCGTCCAGGAACAGGGTACCGCCGTCGGCCCGCTCGAAGCGCCCCATCCGCGACTGCACGGCGCCCGTGTAGGCCCCCTTCTCGACGCCGAACAGTTCCGACTCGATCAGCTCCGCCGGGATGGCCGCACAGTTGACGGCGATGAAGGGGCCCTCGGCGCGATGGCTCTGGTCGTGGAGGCGCCGGGCCAGGATCTCCTTGCCGGTGCCGGTCTCTCCCAGCAGCAGCACGGGGACCTCGGAGGGCGCTGCGCTGTCGAGCATGGCGAGCATCTCCTGGAAGGCCGGCGTCGAGCCGATGGGCGCCCAGTCCTCCTGGCCGCGGGTGCGGGCCAGGTCCCCCTCCAGCGTGGCGATGCGCGCCTGCAGCTCGTAGAGCTCATCGATCAGCGGCTCCTCGCGGAAGTGCTCGGCGAAGGCCTCATGGTCGGGCCACTCCTCGGCCAGCTTGCCGACGATGCGGCACTCGGCATCCCCGCAGCCGCGGCAGCTGACCTCGCGGAACTGCACCTCGCGGCCCAGCAGGTGGCTGGCATAGGCGCAGGCGTAACCCAGCAGGGTCCAGCAGACGGGCTCGGCCTGGGGCCCCCGCGGTCGCCAGACATCGACCTCGAAGGAGCCCTTCCAGATGAACTCGCTATAGAACCAGTCGTTCTCCAGGTCCATCTCCAGGTGCACCGGCACCGCCTGGACATGGCCCTGCAGGGCGTGCAGCTGGGGGCCTGCCAGGTAGCTCTCTTCCAGTGCCTGGTCGTCTCCCCTGAGTGACCTGCCGAGCTCCGCATCCATCAGTCCCGAATGGTAGCCCAGCCGCATGAAGAGCCCGCGGGCGCGCTCCATGCCCAGGGTGGTCACCAGCTCGTTGCGGAAGAAGGACGAGGCCGCCAGCGGCATCAGCAGCATGCGTTGCTCGCCGAGCCATATCTGGCCTTCCTCCGGCAGGAAGCGCAGGGCATCCATGAGGTCGCGGGCACTGGGGTAGTCGGGGGGTGAGGCGGACATGACGTCTTCCAGCTGTCGCGGATCAAGGCAAGAGGATATCACCCCCGCCCCGAGGAGAGGGGGAGGGAGCTATCCTGATGAGGTGAGGCCTTCATCATTTGCGCAGGGGCTCACCAAATGGTTGAGCCATAGTATCGAACGGGTGTCCGCGATCCGGACAATCTGGTGCCGGGGGTTCGCCTAGTGCCCTGATGACAAGGTTTTTTCCGATAACGGCACGGTTCTTGACAGCTAATTGGCGTGGAGCCCGATGCTAACCTCTTGATTTATACCAAAGTCTAAGACGCTGGTGTCGGTGTGCTCCGAAGGCGACATGCCCTTGACGAACAGACGGGTGACACTGACATGCACAACACAACAACGGTGCCCTGCCGGCACCTCCCCACGCTCAGACTCATGCCCCTTGCCCTGCTCGCGGCCCTGCTGCTGCCGGTGGCAGCCTCGGCAGCCCCCGACAGCGAGTCGGACGTTCGCGACCCCGCCGAGGTCTACCGCCAGGTCTGTGCCCACTGCCACGCCCCGGACAAGGCCGTCGGCCCCGAGATCACCATGGCCTTTCCCGAGGCGGCCCATGAGGCGCGGGGCAACTACATCCGCATGACCGTACGCAATGGCCGGGCCGCCATGCCCGCCTTCCGCCAGGCCAAGGTCAGCGACCCCGAGCTGGAGGCCCTGATCCAGGCCCTGGTGCGCGGTGACCTGGCGGCCGGCGCCGCGAACGAGGAGTGAGGCCATGAACCTGACACGTCGACAGCTCATGAAGAATGGCCTGCTGCTGGGCGCTGCCATGCCGCTCTCCCTGGGGGCCGCCTGGGCCGCCGATAGCGAACTCGCCGATGCGCCGGTGCATGGCCCGATCAGCCTCTATGGCGCCGATCGCTCCACCACCGAGCTGGGGCTGGGGCTGCGTCAGCAGGGCTGGGCACCACGCTACGAGGGGCGCCTCGACCCGCTGGCACTCAACGCCCTGCCTGCCGGCGCCCTGGCGACGGGCTTCACCGACGAGGCGGGCCTGGTGCTGCTGACCAGCCTGCTGGCCGGGCGCGGCCGGATCCTGGCGCTTGGCCGCCACGAGGCGGGACGCCACCAGCTGCTGAGCCATCGCGGCCCGGTCGCGGCGCCGCTGGCGGTAGAGGCCGGCAGCTGGCAGGCCGCCCTGGGACGCGAGTATGCCCGACTGGCACTGGCCGGCAGCACCGCCCGCCATGCCCGGCAGTTCACGCGCGCCGCCAGCGAGGCCGTGAATGCCCGTGAGCTGAGCTTCCTGGTTCGGCTCTGAGCCCCCATCACAACAATCGAGAGACCCATCCATGAGCACGACACAGCGCATTCTTCCCAAGGGCGTGAGTGAGGCGGACTTCGATGCCGCCCTGGCCCGTTTCCGCGAGATCCTCGGCGCTGACAGCGTCCTGACCGAGAGCGACCAGCTCGCGCCCTATACCAAGATCATGATGGCCGGCGACGACGCGGACTACATCCCCTCGGCGGCACTGCTGCCCACCACCACCGAGCAGGTGCAGGGGATCGTGCGCACCTGCAACGAGTACAAGGTGCCGATCTGGACCATCTCCACCGGCAAGAACCTGGGCTACGGCTCCGCCGCCCCGGGGGAGACCGGCCAGGTAATGCTCGACATGCACCGCATGAACCGGATCCTCGACGTGGATGCCGAGGTCTGCACGGCGCTGCTCGAGCCCGGCGTGACCTACCAGCAGCTCTACGACCACATCAAGGAGCACGACCTCAAGCTGTGGCTCGACCCCCCCGCGCCCTCGGCGATCGCAGGACCGGTGGGCAACACCCTGGACCGCGGCGTCGGTTACACCCCCTACGGCGAGCACTTCATGTTCCAGTGCGGCATGGAGGTGGTGCTGGCCAACGGCGAAGTGGTGCGCACCGGCATGGGGGGCATCGAGAACTCCAGCTCCTGGCAAGTGTTCAAGTGGGGCTATGGCCCCTACATCGATGGCCTCTTCACCCAGTCCAACTACGGCATCGTCACCAAGATGGGCCTCTGGCTGATGCCGGAGCCGCCCGCCTATCGTCCCTTCCTGATCCAGTACCAGGATCCCGAGGACATCGAGGAGATCGTCGACGTGCTGCGCCCGCTGCGCATCGCCCAGATCATCCCCAACGCCGTGGTGATCGTGCATACCCTCTGGGATGCCGGCACCCACGTGGTACGCAAGGAGTACTACGACGGCAGCGACTCCATCCCGCGGGAGGCCATCGAGCGCATCAAGGCCGATGAAGGCATCGGCGAGTGGAACGTCTATGCGGCGCTCTACGGCACCCCGGAGCAGATCGAGGTCAACTGGAAGATCGTCGAGCAGGCCTTCGGGGCGAGCGGCAAGGCGAAGATCATGTATGGCGAGGAGGCCGAGAAGCGGGGCGGTGGCTTCGAGTATCGCTCGGCGCTGATGAAGGGCGACATGAACCTGCAGGAGTTCGGCCTCTACAACTGGCGCGGGGGCGGTGGCTCCATGTGGTTCGCGCCGGTCTCCCAGGCCAAGGGCAGCGAGACCAGGGACCAGACCGAACTGGCCCAGCAGATCCTCGGCAAGTATGGCTTCGACTATGTCGCCGAGTACATCGTCGGATGGCGCGACATGCACCACGTCATCGACCTGCTCTACAACCGCCAGGACCCGGAGGAGACCCAGCGGGCCCATGACTGCTTCGCCGAGCTGATCGACGAGTTCGCCAAGCGCGGCTACGGGCTCTACCGCACCAACACCGAGTTCATGGAACAGGTCGCCGGCACCTTCGGCGAGCCGCTGCGCGAGGTGCACAAGACCCTGAAGAATGCCCTGGACCCCAACGGCATCCTGTCGCCCGGCAAGTCCGGCATTCGGCAGTGAGCCTCGGCCCGCGATATCCCAGAGGAGAGTGACCCATGAGTACTGCATACCGCGACTTCCATCTCCAGCCGATCGCCGGCGAGTGGCGCGAGGGCACAAGCGATCGCCGCACCACGGTGACCAACCCCTATGACGGCAGTGCGCTGCTCGATATCCGCCTGGCGGATCGCAGCGACCTGGACGCCGCCTTCCTGGCGGCCGAGAAGGCCCAGGCCGAGTGGGCAGCGACCCCGCCGGCCGAGCGCAGCGCCCTGTTGCAGCGGGTGGTGGAGATCTTCGACGCCCGCAAGGAGGAGATCATCGACTGGCTGATCCGCGAGTCGGGCAGCACCCGCCTCAAGGCCAACGTCGAGTGGGGCGCGGCCCGCGGCATCACCCAGGAGGCCGCCAGCATGCCGGGGCGCGTCCACGGCATGACCCTGGCCTCCAACGTGCCGGGCAAGGAGAACCGCGTCTATCGCAAGCCGCTGGGCGTGGTGGGGGTGATCAGCCCCTGGAACTTCCCGCTGCACCTCTCCCAGCGCTCCATCGCCCCGGCGCTGGCGCTGGGCAATGCCGTGGTGGTCAAGCCGGCAAGCGACACCCCGGTCACCGGCGGCCTGCTGCTGGCAAGGATCTTCGAGGAGGCCGGGCTGCCCGCGGGGCTGCTCAGCGTGGTGGTGGGCGCCGGCAGCGAGATCGGCGACGCCTTCGTGGAGCACCGCGTGCCGAGGATGGTCTCCTTCACCGGCTCGACCCCGGTGGGGCGGCGCATTGGCGGGATCTGCAGCGGCGGCGAACATATCAAGAAGGTGGCCCTGGAACTGGGCGGCAACAGCCCCTTCGTGGTGCTCGACGATGCCGACCTCGACCAGGCGGTGAACGCCGCGGCGATGGGCAAGTTCCTGCACCAGGGCCAGATCTGCATGGCCATCAACCGCATCATCGTCGACGAACGCCGCTACGACGACTTCGTCGCGCGCTTTGTGGAGAAGGTCAAGGGGCTCCGGGTCGGCGACCCGAACGACATGGAAACGGTGGTCGGGCCGATCATCAACGCCAGGCAGCGCGAGGGCCTGGAGGCCAAGATCGCCACGGCCCGGCAGGAGGGCGCAACCGTGCTGCTGGAGGGCGAGGTCGACGGCCAGCTGGTGCCTCCGCACGTGTTCGGCGACGTCACCCCGGAGATGGAGATCAGTCGCGAGGAGATCTTCGGCCCGCTGGTCGGCATCCAGAAGGCCCGCGACGAGGCCCATGCCCTGACGCTTGCCAATGCCAGCGAGTATGGGCTCTCGAGCGCGGTGTTCACCGCCGACCTGGCGCGAGGCGCCCGCTTCGCCCAGGGCATCAAGGCGGGCATGACCCATGTGAACGACATGCCGGTCAACGACGAGGCCCATGTGCCCTTCGGCGGCGAGAAGAACTCCGGCCTCGGCCGCTTCAACGGCGACTGGGCCATCGAGGAGTTCACCACCGACCAGTGGATCAGCGTCCAGCATTCGCCGCGCGCCTACCCGTTCTAAGCACGACCGACGGCCCTGCCACCCCTCGCCATGGGATGGCAGGGCGAGACAACAAGAGAGACAACACCCGATGAAGTATCCGACAACTGCCTGGCTGGCCGCCCTGGGCGCCAGCCTCGCCGCCACGCCCGCACTCGCCGTCAACGGCCATTACGTTCCAGGCATCGAGGGGCTGAGCGCTGCCGCCGCCCCACCGGAAGGCCTCTACTACCGGGGCTACCTGATGCACTACGACATCGACAGCTTCCGTGACTCCAGCGGCGACGCCGCACCCGGGCGTAACACGGGGTCGGTCAACGCCTGGGCCCATCGCGTCATCTGGATGACCGGCCAGCAGTTCCTGGGCGCCGACTACGGGGTCGAGGCGATCGTGCCGATGCTCGATATCGAGCTCGACCTCGATGTCGCCGGCGGCCAGCGCTTCGAGGACGACGGCCTCGGCGACGTCTTCGTCGGCCCGGTGATCCTGGGCTGGCACGGCGAGCAGTGGGACGCCACCTTCGCCGCAGGCCACTGGTTCGACACCGCCGATTTCGAGGCCGACAACCCGGCCTCGGTGGGTAAGGGCTATGGCACCACCATGCTCACCCTGGGCGGCATGTGGCACCTCGATGCCGAGCGGCGCTGGAACGTCTCGGCACTGTCGCGCTACGAGATCAAGACCGAGCAGGACGTGACCGGCATCACGCCGGGAGACAGCTGGCTGGTGGAGTGGGGCCTCGGCCACCGTCTGGAGAATGGCCTGGAGCTTGGCCTGGTGGGCTATGACGCCTGGCAGCTGGAGGCCGACGAAGGCGCGCCGACCACCGCCAAGGCCGAGCGGCACGCCATCGGCGTCGAGGCGGGCTACCTCTGGCCCACGGCCGGGGTGATGCTCAAGGGCGCCGCCTACCACGAGTACGATGCCGAAGGCGGCGCACTGAAGCGTGAGCTCGAAGGCGAAGGCGACGCCATTCGCCTGCAGCTGACCAAGTTCCTGTGAGCCTTTCCGGGCGGCCACCGACGTGGCGGCCGGGGGCATCACCGGAGCACTATCGACCCCGCTCGGCCGCCGGCCGGGCGGGGCCTTCGAGGGAGGAGAGTATCCATGCAGATTCAAGCGGCCGTGACCCCGGCGCAGGGGAGTGACTTCGCGTGGCAGGCGGTGGAGCTCGCCGAGCCCGCCCTGGGCGAGATCCGCGTGCGTATCGTGGCGACCGGTGTCTGCCACACCGATGCCGTGGCCAGGGACCTCGGCATCGCGCCCTTTCCCATCGTGCTGGGCCACGAAGGCGCCGGGGTGGTCGAGGCCCTCGGCGAGGGTGTGACGGGGCTCGAGGTGGGCGACCATGTGGTGCTGTCGTTTGCCCACTGCGGGCGCTGTGGCCACTGCCTGACCGGCCATCCCACCGTCTGCGATACCTTCAACGAGCTCAACTTCGGCGGGGCGATGGACGACGGCGGCCACCGACTGGCACGTGACGGCGAGGCACTGGCCACCTTCTTCGGCCAGTCGTCGTTTGCCACCCATGCCGTGGTCAGTGCCCGCAATGCGGTGAAGGTGGACCCCGAGGTGGACCTGGCGCTGCTCGGCCCGCTGGGCTGCGGCATCCAGACCGGGGCCGGCACCGTACTCAACCGCCTCAAGCCCGAATTCGGTTCCAGCCTGGTGGTCTACGGCTGCGGCGCCGTGGGGCTTTCCGCCATCATGGCGGCCAGCATCGCCGGCTGCCGGCACATCATCGCGGTGGATGTCCACGACAGCCGCCTCGAGCTGGCCCGGGAACTGGGCGCCACCCATGCCCTCAACGGCAAGCGCGAAGAAGTGGTCGAACGTATCCGGGAGATCACTGGTGGCGGCAGCGAGTTCGCGGTGGAGACCACCGGGGTGCCGGCGGTGGTGCGCCAGTCGCTGCAGGCGCTGCGCCCGCTGGGTGTTTCGGCGATCGTCGGCGTCACCCCCGAGGTGACCCTGGACGTGCACCAGGACCTGATGGCCGAGGGCAAGTCGATGATCGGGGTGATCGAGGGCGACTCCGTGCCGCGGGTCTTCATCCCGCAGCTGGTGGCCTACTACAAGGCGGGGCGCTTCCCCTTCGACAGGCTGGTGAAGTTCTATGCGCCCGAGCAGATCAACAAGGCCTTCGAGGACTCGAAGAACGGCACCACCGTCAAGCCGGTGCTGAAGATCGACTGACCTGCATCGAGACGAGATGGCATGCGCTTCGGGGCCGCCACGGCCGCCGCCCGACAGCCTACCAGCAACGAAGGGGGCGGCATCTAGGGATGCCGCCCCCTTTCCATTCTGCAGGGCGTCGCTGTCCGAGCGAGGCTAGCCCAGGTAGGCGAGCGCCCCGGCGGCCATGGCCTCGATGCCGGTGCGCAGGGTCACGGCATTGCCCGGGAAGTAGTAGGGCGAGTGGGGCATCTCCAGGTGGCGCATCTTCTCCGCCACGCCGTTGCCTGGCGTGGCCTGCCAGCGCTCCTCGGGGGTCGCCCCGATGAACCAGTAGACGTAGGGGATATCCTCGCCACCGAAGCCCCCCGCCTGGGCATTGCCGAAGTAGGGAAAGTCCTCGCTGCCGTTGAGGCGCGGCATGGCGTAGAGGTTGGCCTCGCCGAAGTGTTCGCCGTGGGCCTGGCGCACCCGCTCGACCGTGGCGGGATCGTTGTGCAGGGCGAGGGTCTCGTTGAGCACGCGGAATTCCGGCGGCGTCGGGGAGCGGCCCGCCTCGCACTCGGCGCGGATGATGCGCTCGATGGCCTCCACCACCTGGCGGTGCAGGGCGTTGTCGAAGCTGCGGATATTGATCTCGAGCTCCGCCGAGTGGGGAATGATGTTGGCCTGGGTGCCGGCATGCAGCTTGCCGACGGTGACCACCACGGTCTCCTCCGGTGGCACCTTGCGGGAGACGATGGTCTGCAGGCGCGTGACCACATGGGCGGCGATCACCACCGGATCCACCGTCTGGGCCGGCATGGAACCGTGACCGCCGGCGCCGTGGATGGTGACGGCCAGGTTGGTACAGGCGGCCATGGCGCCGCCGGCACGATGCCCCACGGTGCCCGCCAGGGCCGGCATGTTGTGCTGGCCGAGGATCACGTCCGGCCGAGCGAAGCGTTCGTAGAGGCCGTCCTCCAGCATGGCCCTGGCACCGCCGAAGATCTCCTCGGCCGGCTGGCAGATCAGCATCAGGGTGCCGGACCACTGGTCCTTGAGCCCGGCCATCACGGCGGCGGCCCCCACCACGCAGCTGCTGTGCAGGTCGTGGCCGCAGGCATGCATCAGCGGGACCGTGCCGCTCTCGGTCTCCGCCGTCCGCGTGCTGGCGTAGTCCAGGCCGGTCTCCTCCTTGATCGGCAGGGCGTCCATGTCGCCGCGCAGCATCACCGTGGGGCCCTCGCCGTTGCGCAGCAGGGCCACCACACCGGTGCCGCCCACGCCACGGGTCACCTCGAGGCCGAGATGTTCCAGCGCCTCGGCGAGCCGGGTACTGGTGGCGTGCTCCTGGAAAGGCAGCTCGGGATATTGATGGAGCTGGCGATAGAGCGCCTGGACCGTCTCGAAGGCCGCGTCGGCCTGGGCGCCGATCGCCTCTTTCAGGTCGGGATCTTGGGCGTGCATGGTCATGAGAGTCTCCGTATCCATCAAGAAGGTTGGCGGGCCGCGGACGGGTCCCGGGAAGCCGGCTGGCTGAAGTGCTGGCTGACGGCAACGACGAGGAGGTTGAGCAGGATCGCCCAGACCCCGGCATGCCAGCCCAGCGGGGAGCTCCAGATGAACTCCATCAGCAGATAGGCCAGGCTGCCGATCAGGGCACCAAACATCACGCTGGCGCGGCGCAGGCGCGGGAAGAACAGTGCGCCGATCACCATCGGGAACAGCTGGACGAGCAGGCCATAGGCCCCGAGCAGCAGCATGACCAGCGAGGCGGGGTTGATCAGCGCAAAGAGATAGGCGATCAGCGACAGCCCGAGCACGCTCCAGCGGGTGGCAGATACCGAGGCCTTCTCGCTGGCCCCCTTCATCACCGTGGGGCCGAAGACATCGCGTACGAGCACCACGGCCGCGGTATGGGCCAGGTTGGCCCCGGTGGACATGGCGGCTGCCAGCGCGCCGGAGAGCATCAGGCCGATGACCCAGGGCGAGAAGTTGGCCACATCCATCACCATGCGCAGCAGCACGGTATCGGCACGCGCCAGGGGCTCATCGGCGAACACCAGGATGCCGGCGAAGCCGATGAACAGCAGCGGGACCAGCAGGTATGCGTAGAGCGGGTAGAGCGGATAGAAGACACTGACCTTGCGCAGGGACTCGCCGCTGTCCGCGGAGTAGAACTTCATGAACAGGTGCGGCCACATGGCGCCGCCGAAGGCGCTGACCAGCACGGCGGTACTGAAGTAGCCCCAGCTCATGTCGGTGGCGCCCGGCATGGTCAGGTACTCGGGGGCGGCCTGCTGGAGCTGGGCGAACATCTCGCCGACGCCGCCATAGAGGCGTTCGGGAATGGTGAGGCCGAGGAACCAGGCGATGGCGATCATCATGATGCCCTGCATCAGGTTGGTCCAGCCGATACCGCTCAGGCCGCTGGCGAACACATAGGCGGCCACCACGAGGAAGGCCAGCAGGGCCCCCAGCCAGAAGGGTACCAGGCCATCGGTGGCCGCCTGGAACAGCAGGCCGGCCCCGGCGATCTGGATGGTCAGGTAGGGCACCAATGCCAGCACGCCGATGACCCCGGCCAGGATACCGAGCGGCTTGCTGCGGTAGTGGTCGGCGATCATGTCGCCCTGGGTGAGGTAGCCGCGCTCGCGTCCCAGCTTCGCCACCCGCGGACCCAGGGCCCAGATGGTGATGGGCACCAGCGACAGGTAGGCGAGGATATAGAAGCTCGGAGCCATGCTGGTAGGCCCAGCCCGGCGCACCGAGGAAGGCGAAGGCGGAGAAGATCTCCGCACCGAGAATGAAGAACAGGATCACCACGCCGACATGGCGGCCGCCGGCGACATAGCCCTCCAGGCTGGAGCTTTCCTGGTTGCGCGCCCGCAGGCCGACCCACAGCACCGCGGCGAGGTAGGCCAGCGTGATGCCGACCACGATCACTGAATCACTCATGGCGGCCACCTCCGTGACGTACGACGAAGGCGATCCACATGCCGACGAAGAGCACCAGCATCCACAGGATGTACCAGAAGAACAGGAAGGGCAGGCCCAGCACGGTGGGCTCGATGCGGTTGGCGATCAGGGCGCCGGGCCAGATCATGGCCAGGGTGCACACCGCGAAGTGCAGCCCCGTGAGGAGGTGATAGGTCTTGTTCATGGAGGGAGTCCAGCTCGCACACGGCGAGACTTGTTATGGGTTGTCCCGAGACTATGAAACCCTTCGAGCGATAGAAAAAATATAGGTTTAGTATTGCTGACATGCCGTATTGATATGGATAGAGTCGGAGGCACCCTGTATCTGTCGGCGAGGCAACCATGGAATTCCGCCAACTCAGCTATTTCATTGCCGTTGCTGAGACCGGCTCCATCTCCGCGGCCAGCCGCCAGGTGCACGTCGCCCAGCCGGCGCTGACTCGGCAGGTTAGACTATTGGAGGAGGACCTGGGCACTCGACTGCTGGAGCGTCATGCTCGTGGGGTCAGCCTGACGGTGGCCGGCCAGGCGCTCTACGACGAGGCCGTCCAACTACTCGACAGGCGTACCCGGATTCGAACGCGACTCTCGGCGCTGGGCCAGGGGCTGATCGGCAAGGTCAGCCTGGGGGTCACGGTGACCCATCTCTGGGTGCCGGAAGTGGCCAGCCTGCTGAGGCGCTATCGCGATCGCTATGCCAAGGTCGCCTTCGAGGTCTTCCCCCTGCTGTCGGGGCCCCAGCTGGAGCGGCTGCGGGAGGGTAGCCTGGATGCCGGCATCCTCTACCTGGACAGTGCCGAACAACCCGGCCTCGAGACCCGCCTGCTGCAGCAGGACCACCTGATGCTCGCCGTGCCTGAAGCTTCCCAGTGGGCCAGAGAGCCACCACGCCGCCTGCGAGAGCTGAACAATGCCGACTTCGTATGGGGCTTCCGCAGCGTCTCACCGGTCTACTACGACCGCGTGATGGCCCACTTCGCCCGCCTGGAGTTCGAGCCGCGGGTGGTGCAGTACGGCGCCGACAACATCACCATCCTCAGCATGGTGGCCGCCGAGCTGGGGATCGCCATCGTGCCCTCGGCGAGCAGCGCCCACCCCATGCCCGGCATCCGCTTCCTGCATCTGGAGGAACTCACCGCCTGCGACATGCCGCTGTGGCTGGCCTGGCGGTCGAGCAACGACTCGCCGGCCCTCCACAACCTGGTCGGCCTGGTCGACCAGGTGTTCGGGGAGGGGGACGTTTCCTCCCCGGGCCAGGCGGGCTAGGCTGGCCTGCCTGGTACGACAGACGAGAAGGATGACGTGATGCGCCTGCGCTGCCGATTGCGCCTGTCATTGATGATTCCGTTCGTGCTGCCCCTGGTCCTGCTGGCAGGCTGCGAGGAGACCCCGACCGGGCGCTCCCAGCTGGCCCTAGTGCCGGACACCCTGATGGAGCAGATGGGCGGGAATGCCTTCGACCAGCTGCGTCGCGGCCAGCCGGTCTCCCGCGATGCGGCCGTCAACCGCCGGGTGCAGTGCGTGGCCCGTGCGGTGGTGGCTTCTGCCGAGGCGCGCTACCCGGCCGGCGACCGGCCCGGGGCCTGGGAGGTGGTGGTCTTCGAGGATCCCTCCCCCAACGCCTTCGCCCTGCCGGGGGGACGCATCGGTGTGCATACCGGCCTGCTGCGGGTGGCCGAGACCCCGGCCCAGCTGGCGGCGGTGATCGGGCACGAGGTGGGCCATGTGCTGGCCGACCACGGAAACGAGCGTCTCACCCAGCAGCTCGGCATCAAGGCCGTGCTACTGCTGGTGGGGTTTTTCGGGGAGGGGGATCTGGGTCAGCAGCAGCTGATGCAGGCCCTGGGTCTCGGCGCCCGGCTCGGCATCAGCCTGCCGTTCAGTCGCGCCCACGAGGAGGAGGCCGACCTGATGGGCCTGGCGATCATGGCGCGAGCGGGGTTCGACCCGCAAGAGAGCGTGGCGCTGTGGCGCAACATGGCAGCCACCGGCGGTGGCCAGCCTCCCGAGTTCCTCTCGACCCATCCGGCCCACGGCTCGCGCATCGAGGCACTTCAAGACGCCATGGAGGAGGCCATGGCGACCTACCGCGCCACCACCCCGGCCGACTGCGCCGGGTAATCGTGGCGGGCCTGCTCGGGACGTCGGCAAGGCCGGCACGCGGCGACGAAGTCGTCCAGGCCGGAGTCCCCCATGGCCAGGGGGTGGTCCCGACGCATCAGGCAGACATAGCGCTGCACGAAGAGCCCCTGCTGGTAGAAGCTGGCGCCGAGCTGGGGGATCAGGCCGATCGCCAGGTCGATCCGGCCATCCTCCATCTCCCGCTTCAGGTCCTCGTTCTGGCTGCGTACGGTGCTCAGCCGGATGCCGGGCGCCTGCTCGACTTCCTACTGGAATATATGCACAACACCCCCAGCCGCCTGCGGGTCAACTACCTCCACGAGACGCTCAAGGTGACGGTGCCCGAAGACCCCGGCGAGCGCGTCACGGTGAGGCTCAAGACACCGGAGGGCGAGAAGAGCGTTCGCGCCAGGTACGTGGTCGGCTGTGACGGTGCGCACAGCGTGGTGCGCGAGTCCATCGGCCGTGTGCCCCAGGGCCTCGGCGGACTGGACGTGCTGGCGGTGACCGACTTCCCGGACATCCGCTTCAAGTGCACGATCCAGTCCGCCGAGGCGGGCAACATCCTGCTGAACCCCGAAAGGGGCCGATCCCGACGCGATCTTCGACGTCCACGGCATCATCCAGCAGTCCCACCTGGAGGTGGACTGGGCCGACATGCATGCGCTGCTCAAGCCCCACAAGGGAGCCCTCGGGCTCCAGGACTACCAGAAGGCCCACGCGCCGGTACTGGGGACCGACCAGGACATCTTCGACCTGCGGGGCATCGACCGAGGCGCTGGCGCGCTGGTGGTGGTGCGCCCGGACCAGTACGTCTCGCTGGTGCTGCCGCTCGACGGTGTCGACGAACTCGACGCCTTCTTCTCCCGTTTCATGGTGGAGCCGAGCTGAGACTGAGGTAATCGCGCTTCACCCGCGATAGGAAGGGATGGGCCGGCATGTGACGATTCCGGTCTACCCCGTCTTGCTCTCGGAGCATCCAGTAAGACCAAAGTCGCTTTTCGCCTTAGAGGAGGGTGGTTTACCTTCGAGTCAGTGAAGCGAACTGATGTTCACTCTGCGAACGGACGCGCGAACACGATAACGATACCCGGAGGATGACCATGAAGACCAAGTTCACCGCCTGCCTGCTGGCCGCGTCCATCGCCGGCCTAGGAGCCGTTTCTGCCCAGTCGGCCACCACTTTGCGCATGGCCCACTTCTGGCCGGGCGCCTCTGGCGTCAACCAGGAGATCTTCGAGGAGTGGGCGGCTACCCTCGAGGAGGAGTCCGACGGTGAGCTCAGCGTCGAGATGTTCCCCTCCGGGACCCTGGCCAAGCCCGATTCCATCTACGAGGCGGTAGGCAACGGCATCGCCGATATCGGGGCCACCGCCCAGGGCTATACCGCCGGGCGTTTTCCGCTGTCGCAGATCGTCGAACTACCTGGAGTCGCGACCACCGCGACCCAGGGCGCCTGCGTGCTGCAGACCCTCTATGACGAGGGGCATTTGGACAGCGAATATGAGGACACCCGTCCGCTATTCTTCTTCACCACCGGCCCGGGCGGTATCCACACCATCGATACCGACGTCCAGGAGCCCTCCGATCTCGAGGGGCTGCGCATCCGTCGCCCCACCGCGGTGGCCGGCGAGATGCTCGAGAACATGGGGGCGAGCCCGGTGGGCATGCCGGCCCCGGACATCTACACCTCCATGCAGCGTGGCGTCATCGACGGCCTGAGTTTCCCCTGGGAAGGGCTGAAGGGGTTCCGGATCAACGAGCTTGTCGAGTACCACACCGAGGTGCCGTTCTACACCCTGATCTTCGTGGCCACCATGAATCAGCGCACCTATGACGGCCTGAGCCCCGAGCAGCAGGAAGTCATCGACGCCAACTCCGGCATGCGGTGGGCCGAGAATGCCGGCGAGGTCTTCGACCGTCTCGACGTGGAAGGCAAGCAGGAGGCCAAGGACGCCGGCCACACCATCCGCGAGATCGAGAATCCTCTGGAGGATCCGGACTGGCAGAAGCCGCTCCAGGACGGCATCGACAACTACCTGGCCGAACTCGAGGAGCGCGACCTGCCGGCCCGCGAGGTCTACGAGGCCGCCCTGGCGGCCAGCGAGTCCTGCGCCGCCGAACAGGGGTAAGGGGCATGCAGTTCACCCTGGAACGGGCCAGCCAGTGGCTGGCCCTCCTGTACTCCGAGGCGACTAATTTGTAGGTATCTGCAGTGAATTAAAGGACCAGATTACTCAACAGGCACCCAAAAGCGACGGACCTTTCGGGTCCGCCGCTTTCCAGTAGGGGGGCAGCTGTCAGGCTTCGCACTCTTCCTTCAACTGCATTGCTCGCGCATAGACGTCCTCGGCGTCGCCGCCGACTTCCTCCAGATAGCGGTCGATGGTCTCCTGAAGCACGGGACCCCAATCGTCATGCTCGAGCGGGTCGTCGATAACCAGAAACTCGTGGCCAGCGTCCTTGGCATCCTGACGGCCCTGGGTGATCAGCTCGTCATAGACCGCGGCAGCCTTCAGCGACCACTCCATGCCACTGTGGTCATCGATGACCTGTTTCAGATCATCAGGCAGGCTATCGTAGGTACGGCTGCTCATGGTAGCGATCAGAGACAAGTCGTAGAGCGGGATTTCGGTGTGATACTCGGCCAATTCGTTGAGTCGGAAGGTCTTCATGCCTTCCCAGTTGAAGCTCAGCCCATCAACCACTCCACGCTGCATGGAGGTGAAGACATCCGGTGCGGGCATGCCCACCGCCTGGGCACCGAGACGCTCGAGCATATCGCCGACCACCGAGGTGGGACGACGAATGCGCATTCCCTCTAGATCAGCCGGCGACTCGATGAGCTTCTCCTTGGTATGCAGGTAGCCGGGCCCCGTGGTGAACATGAACAGCGGTCGCGTGTCGTCGTACTCACCGCCAATGTGGCTCTCATCGTAAAGTGATTGCAGGATGCACGAGCCTTGGCGACTGCTATCGGAAACACCAGGCAACTCGATGATCTGCGTTTTCGGGAAGCGGCCGGACGTATAGCCTTGGGCCGTGGCGCCCACGTCGGCGATGCCGGTAACCACGCTATGGTAGGTCTGGTCTGACTTGGCCAGCGTCTGGCTGGGATAGATTTCCACCTCGAGCTGGCCATCGGAGGCCGCCTCCACGCTCTCTCCCCAAGCTTGGAACAATTCCTTGTCGATCAGCGAGCCACCAGGCCAGACATGCGCGATCCGAAGGGTCGTGCTCGCCTCGGCTAGGGTAGTAGCGGTCAGCGTGAGAGCAATTGCACTGCTTACTGCGGTCTTGGTGAGATTCATAGGGGATCTCTCTCGTTGTGATTGTCGTATTGTTGGTTGCCATTGATGGCATGTTTGGGGCGGTATCTCAGAGATCCAGCACCAGGGTCTTGCTCTTGGCTCGTGAGCAGCAGGGGGTGAACTGGTCGTTCGCCGCATGCTCGTCATCGTCCAGGTAGAGGTCGCGGTGGTCCGGTTCGCCCTCGAGGACCCGCGTCAGGCAGGTGCCGCACACCCCCTGTTCGCAGGACACCATGACCTCGATGCCGTTGTCCGCCAGTACTTGGTGCACGGTCTTGTCGGCGGGCACCGTGAAGCTGGCACCACTGCTGGCGATCTTGACCTCGAAGCTGTCGTCCTCGCTGGTATCGGCCTCGGCGCCGGCGAAGTACTCTATATGCAGCTGGTGGCTGTCCCAGCCATGGGCCTTGCAGGTCGACAGCACGAAATCGATAAAGCCCTTCGGGCCGCAGATATAGACCAGGGTCTCGGGGTCGGGTGTGCCGATCAGCGGCTCCAGGTCGAGCTTCTGATCGGGATCACCGTCATCGAAGTGAAAGTGCACGCGGTCGGCGAATTCCCCCTGGCGAATGCGCCCGAGAAAAGCCGTGCGGTCGGGCGATCGATTGCAGTAGTGCATCTCGAAGTCGGCGTCGGTATGCGCCAGGCGTTCGGCCATGCACAGGATCGGTGTCACGCCGATACCCCCAGCGAACAGCAGGGTGCGCTTGGCGTGTTCCAGCGGGAAGTGGTTCTTGGGTGCGCTGATCTGGATCAGGTCGCCTTCCTGGATCTCGTCGTGCATGGCGATCGAGCCGCCGCGCGAGATGGGGTCGCGCAGCACGCCGATCTGATAACGATCGCGTTCCTCGGGGTGGTTGCACAGCGAGTACTGGCGAACCACCCCCGGCTTGACTTGCACATCGATATGCGCACCGGCGCCGAAGGCCGGCAGCGGCCGCCCGTGGGGGTCGGCCAGTTCGAAGGTGACGATATCCTCGGCCTCCTGGCGCTTGCTCTTGACCTCAACGATCAACGAGAGGGAGCTGGGAATGCTCATTTTGCAGCCTCCCGTGATCCGCTCGGCGTGTCGGCTTCCTCGGCCAGGATGCGGTCGATGATCCGCCGGGCCTGGACGCCGCCCCCGTCGATATTGAGCTTGAGCAGCTGACGGTCGGGGTACTTGAGCAGGTTACGCTGCTGGGACTCGAGCATCTCCAGGTCCTCGGCAAAGATCTGACCCTGCCCCTCGCGGATCTTGTCCGTGAGCGCCTCGTCCTCGGGCTTGAAGTGGCGAGCCATTCCCCAGAAGTACCAGATCGAGGTGTCGGTCTCGGGGGTGATGAAGTCGACCACGATGCTCGAGGCCTTGAGCTCGGCCGGGGCCTCGTAGCCGCCATGACCGGCATGCGCCACGCCGACGTCGATGTGCACGTGGCTGGGCGGGGTGAAGCGGCATACCTGCCAGCGGTCTACCGGCACGTCGTCGGCCAGGCCCATGCCGCGCAACGCGGCCTGCCAGAAGGGCGGTGCCGGGATTGCCTCCATGGTGCGGCTGGTGATCACCTCGTCGTCGTTGACAGTGGTCTCGGGAGCGGCTTCCTCGATCTCCGGCTGGCCGATGCTCGAGGCATGCACGTAGGTCTCGTGGGTCAGGTCCATGAGATTGTCGATCATCAGCCGATACTCACAGTTGACGTGGTAGAGACCGCCGCCATAGGCCCATTCCGGGTCGTGAGCCCAGCGCAGTTCTGGGATCAGTTCGGGATCGGCCTTGGTCGCGTCGCCGGGCCACACCCAGACAAAGCCATGGCGTTCCTCCGTGGGGTAGGCCCGAATGCTGGGGAAGCCGCGTACCCGCTGGCCGGGCATGCTGGAACACTTGCCATTGCAGGCCATCTCCAGGCCGTGGTAGCCGCACACCAGCTTGCCGTCGCGCACGAAGCCCAGCGACAGCGGGGCGCCACGGTGGGGGCAGAAGTCCTCGACGGCGGCGACCTTGCCTTCGTCCCCGCGGAAGAAGACCATCGGTTCGTTGCAGATGGTGCGGCCCAGCGGCTTGTCGTCGAACTCGTCGGGGGTGCAGGCGACATACCAAGTGTTCTTGGGGAACATGAGCTTTCTCCTCTTTGTCACGGCGTTGCTGGCGTCGTTGCGTTTGGATCCAAATTAGAGACCTTTCGGGGTTTTGTGGTCAAGTTATACCTTTGTTGGATCCATTCAGGCGTGCTGATGGATCTTCAACCTCGGTATGGGGAGGTCAAGTGAGCAGTAGCGGTGGGGACAGCGTGATCAGCCGGCTTCGCAAGTTGATCAGCGACGGCGAGTATCAGCCGGGTGATCGAATCGGCGAAGTGCGCGTGGCCCAACAGCTCGGCGTGTCGCGGACGCCGGTACGACTGGCTTTTCGCACCCTGGAACAGGAGGGCTTGCTGGAGCGAGCCGGTAAGCGTGGCTTCAGGGTGCGAGAGTTCAGTGCAGCAGATGTGCTCTGTGCTGTTGAGGTGAGGGGGGTGCTTGAGGGCTTGGCCGTGCGACGCCTGGCCGAGCGAGGGTTAGATGACAGTCTGGACGAGCTCTTGAGTTTTTGGATCCAGAAAGGCCGGGAGCTGCTGGCCAAGGGACATCTGGAAGAAGTCGATGTTGGCCGATGGGGCGACATCAACCACAGTTTCCACGAGGCGCTTGTGGCCGCGGCGGGGAGTCCGGTGATCGGTGATGCCATTGCCCGCAATAACCACCTGCCATTCGCCGCCGCAGACTCCATCATCATCGATACGGAGGCGCTGGATCGCGAATATCGCAAGTTGCTTCAGGCGCAGCTGCAACACGAGCTGGTACTCCAGGCGCTTCGCTGTGGGGAGGGTGCTAGGGCCGAGATGCTGATGCGTGAGCATGCCTTCATCGGGTTGCGCTATGTTGACCTTCTCGGGATGGAGCCGGTGTCGTTATCCGGTACGGATGAGTGATCGATTGGATCCCTTACGACCAAAGTCTCTCTGCACGACGGCATAGTCTGAGTTAGTCTTCCGCTTGGTACGAACTTGTGTTCACTATGCGAACTGATGCATGCAGAATGCCGGAGGATCCTTATGCAGACGCAGTTGGAACGGGCCAGCCAGTGGCTGGCCCTCTTGTGCAAGCTGGTCGCCGGCATTGCCCTGGTGGGGCTGCTAGGGGTGACCATCGCTGATGTTGGCACCCGCTATCTGTCTCGGCTCACCGAGGGGGCCATCGCCCTGCGCGTCTCCGGCAGCGTGGAACTGGTCAGCTACCTGATGCTCTTCTCCCTGCTGGCGGCCATGGCCGCCAACGTGGAGAAGAGCCAGGTGGTGGTGGAGGCCTTCTCCCATGGCCTGTCGCCCACCATCAAGAACCGCCTGCATGGCGTCTACCTGCTTGGGTTCACGGCCCTGGGGCTGGTGCTGTTCCTGGGGCTGCTCGAGTCGGCGGCGTCGGCCACCCGGCATGGCGAGGTGACCCAGGACCTGCGAATTCCCATGGGCCCCATCTACTACGCGGCCGCCGTGCTCAGCCTGCTGCTGGGGCTGCGCAGCCTGATCCATGCCGTGCTGAATGCCGTCTTCGGTGCCGAAGGGGAGGTCTCCCATGGGGAGTGAGATGATTGGCGCCATCGGCCTGGGCCTGCTGCTGGTGTTGATGGCGCTGCGGGTACCGGTGGCGCTGACCATGCTGATCGTCGGGGTAGTGGGCTTCGCCCAGGTGATCAGCTGGAGTGCGGCCATCTCCCAGCTCAAGACCGTGCCGGTGGAGGTGCTCTCCAACTACAGCTTCAGCGCCGTACCCATGTTCATCCTGATGGGCGTGCTGGCGGCGCATTCCGGCATGGCCGGCAAGCTCTTCAACTCCGCCCGGGTGATCTGCGGCGGCTGGAAGGGGGGGCTGGCCATCGCGGCCGTAGGCTCCTGCGGCATCTTCTCGGCGATCTCCGGCTCTTCGCTGGCCACCGCCAGCACCATGACCCGGGTCGCCCTGCCGGAGATGGAGCGCTACGGCTACAACCGCGGCCTGGCCACCGGGGCACTGGCCGCCGGCGGTACCCTGGGGATCATGATTCCGCCCTCCATTGCGCTGCTGATCTACGCCATCCTCACCGAGCAGTCGGTGGGCGACATGTTCATGGCCGGCCTGGTGCCAGGGCTGATGGGGCTGGTGATGTACGCCCTGACAGTCACCGTGATGATGCACCTCAAACCCTCGCTGGCGGTGGCCGGCGAGCCCACCGCCTGGCGGGAGAAGCTGGTGTCGATGACCGGCCTGGTGCCCTTCTTCGCGGTCTTTCTGGTGATGATCCTGGGGATCTACTTCGGCGCCTTCACCCCCACCGAGGGGGCCAGCGTCGGCGCCTTCGCCACCCTGCTCTATGCACTCGCCAAGGGCATGCGCGGAGCCGAGCTGTGGCGCAGCGTGCAGGAGACCCTGGCGCTTTCCTCCGTGGTGTTCTTCATGCTGGTGGGGGCCGAGACCCTGGGCTACTTCATCTCGGTGTCGCGGATCTCCTTCTCGATCACCGACATCCTCTACGGCATGGAACTGGCGCCGATCGTGGTGGTGCTGTGCATCCTGCTGCTCTACTTCGTGCTGGGGATGTTCATGGACTCGATCGCCATGCTGGTTATCACCGTGCCGGTGGTGTTCCCGATCATCCAGTCGCTGGGCATCGACCCGGTGTGGTTCGGCATCATCACCGTGCTCACCGTGGAACTGGGCCTGATGACGCCGCCGGTGGGCATGAACGTCTTCGTGATCAAGGCCATGGCCCCCCACGTGGGGCTGGGGGAGATATTCAGGGGCGTGGCACCTTTCGTGGTCTCCGACCTGCTGCGGCTCACCCTCTTGATCCTCTTCCCGGTGCTCTCCACGATGTTTCTGATCTGATTGACTGCGTTTGGCGGTTCACCGCGCCCTCGGTACAGCAAGCCTGGCCGAGGGCGCTTTTGTATCGGGACTAAGCCTCCGGCTGGCGCCGGCGGAAGTCCCGGGGCGAGAGGCCAGTGAGTCGCTTGAAGAAGCGGGTGAAGTAGGCTGGCTCCGAGAAGCCCAGGGAGTCGGCGACCTGGCCGATGGTCATGTTGGTGTAGGTGAGCTGGCGCTTGGCCTCGAGCAGCAGGCGCTCATGGAGCAGCTGCAGGGCACTGCGGTTGGCAAGGCGCCGGCACAGCAGGTTGAGGTGGGCGCTGGTCATGCCCATCTGCTCGGCGAACCGCTCGATGCTGGGCTGCTGGCGGAACTGTCTCTCGATCAGCGCCTGGTAGTTCTGCAGGTGGGCCAGCCCTCGGTGCTGGGGTTGCGGGCGTTTCGTTGTGCTGGCAGCAGCGCGCTTGTCGACGAGGCGCGAGATCTCGATGAACAGTGCCTCGGTGAACGCCTCAAGCAGCCGCTCGCGGCCGGGTGCCGGGTGGCGATACTCCTCTCCGAGTTGGTCCACCAGGGTGGCGATGCGCCCGGCCTGCCGGGTTCCCTCGAGAGGGTATGCGGTGGCCCGGGACAGCACCTCGGCCTGGCCACCCAGGCGCTCTTCCAGCCGCTTGGCCAGGGGGTTGGCCAGTGTGATGATATGGCCCTGGGTATCCGACGAGAAATGGAAGCCATGAATGCTCATGGCTGGCACCACGATGACCAGGGGGGCGTCATGGGCGTGCAGGCTCCCCTCCAGCTCCAGGCTGACTCGGCCGGAAGACAGGTGAAGCAGGTGCAGGAGGTCGGTATGGCGATGCGGGCGGATTCTCCAGTCGTGCAGCCGGCTGCGTTCGGGAATCGATTCCCAGTGGAGCAGGTCCGGCGTCGGCCAGTGGCGTGTCTCGCCATACAGCTTGAAGACGGGGACAGCGGCGTTGGACATCGGGCCTCCGGTCAGCGCTTTACGACTAAAGTCGGCCATGCGTATTGGGATTGTCCAATTAACTCTGCCAATATTGCCTTATATGGGCGTGGGTTTCAGTGAAAAATACAATCCACATAGCGAACAGATGTTCACCACTGCCTAACAACGGAGCCTCCCCATGAAGACACAGGTCGCGATCATCGGCGCCGGTCCCTCGGGCCTGCTGCTCGGCCAGCTGCTCAGCCGCCAGGGCATCGACAACGTCATCCTCGAGCGCAAGTCCGGCGAGTACGTGCTGAGCCGTATCCGTGCCGGCGTGCTGGAGCAGGGCATGGTCGACCTGCTGCGCGAGGCGGGTGTCGACAAGCGCATGGACGAGGAGGGCGAAGTCCACGACGGCGTCGAGCTGGCCCTGGACAATCGCCGCGTGCGCGTCGACCTGGCCGGGCTCACCGGCGGCAAGACGGTGATGGTCTACGGCCAGACCGAGGTGACCCGGGACCTGATGGAGGCTCGCGAGACTACGGGCGGCACGACCCTCTACGAGGCGGACAACGTCCAGCCCCATGATCTCGAGACCGACCGCCCCTATGTCACCTTCGAGAAGGATGGCGAGACCCATCGCCTGGAGTGCGACTACGTGGCCGGCTGTGACGGCTTCCACGGCATCTCGCGCAAGTCGATCCCCGAGGGTCGCATCAAGGAGTTCGAGAAGGTCTACCCCTTCGGCTGGCTGGGCCTGCTCTCCGACACCCCGCCGGTCGCCGAGGAGCTGATCTACGCCCGCCACGAGCGTGGCTTCGCCCTGTGCAGCATGCGCTCGTCGACCCGCAGCCGTTACTACATCCAGGTGGGTCTGGACGAGAAGGTCGAGGAGTGGTCCGACGAGCGCTTCTGGGAGGAACTCAAGCGGCGGATTCCCGACGAGGTGGCCGAGAAGCTGGTCACCGGGCCTTCCATCGAGAAGAGCATCGCGCCGCTGCGCAGCTTCGTGGTCGAGCCCATGCAGTTCGGGCGCCTCTTCCTGGTGGGCGATGCCGCCCATATCGTGCCGCCCACCGGCGCCAAGGGCCTCAACCTGGCGGCCAGCGACGTCAACACCCTCTATCGGCTGATGGTGAAGGTCTACCAGGAGGGTCGCACCGACCTGATCCCCAACTACTCCGAGACCTGCCTCAAGCGCATCTGGAAGGCCGAGCGCTTCTCCTGGTGGATGACCTCCATGCTGCACAAGTTCTCCGAGGAGGAGGACTTCAATACCCGCATGCAGCAGGCCGAACTGGACTACGTGACCAACTCCGAGGCCGGACTGACCACCATCGCCGAGAACTACGTGGGCCTGCCCTACGAGTCCCTCGAGTAGCGCGACCGCTCGCGCACATTACTTCGAGACCCGGGCCCGAGGGCCCGGGTCCTGTCGTGGGCGGTCACCGGCGGCCGGACAGACGGCATGGCGCCGGTGCCTCAGGGATAGCGCCCGCTGCGGCGGTTCTCCACCAGCACCTCGAGGATGGCGTTGGCCTCCTGCATCACGGGGGAGGGGGCCTCCCCGCGGCGGCGGCTGCAGATGACGGGGGTGGTGATGCTCCTGTCGGCGAGATAGACATAGCTGATGCCGTCGCGCTGCACGCGCTTGACCTGTTCGGGCACCAGGCTGATGCCGATCTCCGAGGCCACCAGGCCCAGCGCCGTCTGCAACTCGTTGGCTTCCTGCACCACCTCTACCTTCAGCCCCTGGCGGCGGAAGAGCCCGAGCACCATGTCGGCCATGCTGGGGCGTGGCTTGGCGGGAAACAGGATCAGCGGGTAGCGGGCGAGCTGCTCGAGGGTCGGGGTGGAGCCCTCCAGCGGATGGCCGGTCGGTAACACCGCCATCAGCGGCTCGTCGAACAGCACCTCCTGCTCCACGTCCGGGTCGTCGATCCTGAGACGACCGAAGCCCATGTCGATACGACCCGCCTTCAGGGCCTGGATCTGCTGCACCGTGGTCAGCTCGGCCAGGCTCAGCTCGATATTATCCTTTTGTCGTAAGTCGCGGACCAGCAGCGGTAGCTGGCCATAGAACACCGACGGCACGAAGCCGATGCCGAACATGACGCGCTTGCTGCGGGCCATGCGCCTTGTGGCCTCCAGGGTGGCGTCCACCTTCTCGAGTATCTGGATGGCGTGCTGCCGGAAGAACTGCCCAGTGGTGGTCAGGCGCAGGCCGCGGGAGCCTCGCTCGAACAGCTCCGCCCCGACTTCGTTCTCCAACTGCTTGATCTGTCGGGATAAAGGCGGCTGCGACATGTGCAGCCGCTCGGCGGCACAGGTCAGGTTGAGCTCCTCGGCGACCACGCAGAAGTACCTGAGATGGCGCAGTTCCATGATACCTCCTGGGTATGGCAGGGCACCCAAACAATATTGGTTCGGTCTTCCCGCTGCAATCAGACTGCCATGCAATCACCAGATTCCCGGACTTCGGAGCCCCCCATGTCATCCGTGATCGAAAGCATCGAGACGCTGCTGGTCGACCTGCCAACCATCCGCCCCCACAAGCTCTCCATGACCACCATGGCCTGCCAGACCATGGTCATCGTGCGGATGCGTCACAGCGATGGCATCGAGGGCCTCGGCGAGGGCACCACCATCGGCGGCCTGACCTATGGCCCCGAGAGTCCCGAGAGCATCAAGACCAATATCGATGCCTACCTGGCGCCGCTGCTGATCGGCCAGCCCTCGGGCAACGTCCATGCATTGCGTGCCCGGTTGAATCGCCAGGCCCGCGGCAACGCCATCGCCAAGTCAGCGCTGGAGACCGCGCTGCTCGACGCCCAGGGCAAGCGCCTGGGCCTCTCCGTGGCCGATCTGCTGGGCGGCGCCCGCCAGACCCACCTGCCGGTGCTCTGGACCCTGGCCAGCGGCGATACCCAAAAGGACATCGACGAGGCCCTGCTGCGCCTCGAGCAGCGTCGCCACTGCGACTTCAAGCTGAAGATCGGCGCCAACCCGGTGGACCAGGACGTGCGCCACGTGGCCGCCATCAAGGAGGCCCTGGGCGACCGGGCAAGCGTGCGGGTCGACGTCAACCAGGCCTGGGACGAGTCCACCGCGGTGCGCGGCATCCAGGCGCTGCAGGACGCCGGCATCGAGCTGATCGAGCAGGCCATTCCCGCCCGCGAGCATGCCGGCCTGATCCGCCTGGCCAACCGCTTCAACGTGCCGATGCTGGCCGACGAGGCGGTGCAGGACGCCCGCGACGGGCTCGACCTGGTGGCCGGCGGCTTCAGCGGGGCCTTCGCCCTCAAGATCGCCAAGTCCGGCGGGCTGCACGGCGTGCTGGAGCTGGCCCATGTGGCCCAGGCCGCCGGTATCGGCCTCTACGGCGGCACCCTGCTCGAGGGCAGCATCGGCACCACCGCCTCGCTGCACGCCTGGGCGACGCTTCCCGAGATGGCCTGGGGCACCGAGATGTTCGGCCCGCTGCTGCTCAAGGACGACATCGTCGCCGAGCCGCTCAACTACCGCGAGTTCGGTGTCGACCTGCCCCAGGGCGCGGGGCTCGGCATCACCCTGGACGAAGACAAGCTGGCCCACTACGCGCGCCGGTAAGGCCCGCTCGAAAGCGGCCGCCATCAATCGTTATCGGGCCAGTCCCGAAGAGAGGAGGAGGACATCATGCTGTTTCAGGTGGAAATGACCGTCAAGCTGCCGCCGTCCATGCCAGCGGAACAGGCCGCCGAGATCAAGGCGACCGAGAAGGCCTACTCCCAGGAGCTGCAGCGCTCCGGCAAGTGGCGCCACCTGTGGCGCGTGGCTGGCAGCTACTCGAACGTCAGCATCTTCGACGTCGAGGACAACGCCGAGCTTCAGGAGCTGGTCAGCAACCTGCCGCTCTTTCCCTACATGGAGATCAGCGTCAAGCCGCTGTGTCGCCACCCGTCCTCCATCCGCGAGGACGACGCCTGAGTCACGGATGAAGCACGCCAGTCCGCTGCGGGACTGCACCAGATAACGATCGAGGATAACCGACCATGACCGTGAAGATTTTCGACACCCCCGAGGTCCAGGACTTCCTGACCACCGTCGCCGGCTTCGACCAGGACGGCGGCAGCGAGCGCGCCAAGCAGATCATACACCGCCTGCTCTCCGACCTGTTCCGGCTGATGGACGACTACGACGTCAGTGCCGAGGAGTTCTGGTCCGCCGTCAGCGTGCTCAACGCGCTGGGCAATGGCACCCAGTTCGGCCTGCTGGCCCCGGGGCTGGGCTTCGACCACTACCTGGACATGCGCATGGACGCCGCCGACCGCGAGCGCGGCCTGCTGGGCGGTACCCCGCGCACCATCGAGGGCCCGCTCTACGTGGCCGGCGCCCCGGAGGCCGAGGGCTTCGCGCGCATGGACGACGGCAAGGACCAGGACGGCGAGACCATGTGGCTGACCGGCCAGGTGCGTGACGTCGACGGCCACCCCGTCGCCGGCGCCAAGGTCGAGATCTGGCACGCCAACTCCAAGGGCGGCTACTCCTTCTTCGACCCGACCCAGTCCGAGTACAACCTGCGCCGCAGCATCTTTACCGATGCCGAGGGCCGCTACACCGCGCGCAGCATCATCCCCTCCGGCTACGGCTGCCCGCCGGACAGCCCGACCCAGCAGGTGCTCGACCTGCTCGGCCGTCACGGCCAGCGCCCGGCGCACATTCACTACTTCATCTCCGCCCCGGGCCACCAGCACCTGACCACCCAGATCAACCTGGCGGGCGACCCCTACACCTTCGACGACTTCGCCTTCGCCACCCGCGAGGAGCTGGTGGTGCCGGCCAGCCGCATCGAGGACCCGGCCGAGATCGCCCGGCGCGAGCTGGACGGCCCCTTCTCCGAGGTGGTGTTCGACATCGAGCTGGCGAAGACCGACGCCCCCGAGCTGCAGGTGCGCCACGCCCG